>JAGIBJ010000063.1 GCA_017744415.1 Solirubrobacteraceae bacterium | reverse complement strand
GAGTAGAAGTACGGCGTGCGGGCCGGGAACTCGGCGGCGCAGGTGTCGACCGACCGGTAGGTGCGGGTGCCGTTGCTGCCGAGCTCCGGATCGAGGGCCAGCGCGACGAGCTCGCGCAGATACCACGGGTCGATGCTGGTGACGGCGTGGATCTGGTCGACCGTCGCACCAGCACGCGCCGCGGCGAAGAGCACGTCGTAACGCTCGGCGTTCGGCGTCTTCAGGCGCTCGAGGAGCGCCTCGACGGGCTGGTCGACATCCGGCGTCGTGTCGAGCTCGCGCGAGCGCATCGCCTTGGCGAACGCCTGCTTGAAGTTGCGCCCGAGGGCCATCGCCTCGCCCACCGACTTCATGTGGGTGGTGAGCGTCGGGTCGGCGCCCTGGAACTTCTCGAACGCGAACCGGGGCCACTTCACGACCACGTAGTCGATGGTCGGCTCGAACGCGGCGGGCGTGGCGCCGGTGATGTCGTTGTCGATCTCCTCGAGGAGGTAGCCGACGGCGAGGCGCGCGGCGATCTTGGCGATGGGGAACCCGGTGGCCTTCGAGGCGAGCGCTGAGGAGCGGCTCACGCGCGGGTTCATCTCGATGACGAGGATCTCCTCGGTCGCCGGATTCACCGCGAACTGCACGTTGGAGCCACCGGTCTCGACGCCGACGGCGCGGATCACGGCAATGGCCTGGTCGCGGAGCTTCTGGTAAAGCCGGTCGGTGAGGGTCTGCTGCGGTGCGACGGTGACGGAGTCGCCGGTGTGCACGCCCATCGGGTCGATGTTCTCGATCGAGCAGACGATCACGACGTTGTCGCCGTGGTCACGCATCACCTCGAGCTCGAACTCGCCCCAGCCGATCACCGACTGGTCGATCAGGATCTGCCCGATGGGCGAGGCGTCGAGACCCTGGCGCACGATCCGCTCGAAGTCCTCGGGCGTGTAGGCGATGCCGCCGCCGCGGCCGCCGAGCGTGAATGCCGGACGGATGATGGCGGGGAGGCCGGTGCGCTCGAGCACGGTGAGCGCCTGCGCGAAGCCGGCGTCGATGTCGCGGTGGCCGTCGTCCTTGAGGGGCGCTTCGGCAATGTCGGCGACCGGCATCTTCAGCCCCGCCGCAGCCATCGTCTCGGCGAATGCCTCGCGGTCCTCGGCGCGGTGGATCGCGTCGTAGTCGGCGCCGATCAGCTCCACGCCGTACTTGTCGAGGGTGCCGTCCTCCTGGAGTGACTTGGCGAGGTTCAGGGCCGTCTGGCCGCCGAGGGTCGGCAGGATCGCGTCGGGCCGCTCCTTGTCGATGATCTGCGCGACGACGCTCGGGAGCAGCGGCTCGACGTACGTCGCGTCGGCGAACTCCGGGTCGGTCATGATCGTCGCCGGGTTGGAGTTCACGAGGATGACCTCGTAGCCCTCCTCCTTGAGGATCTTGCAGGCCTGCGCGCCGGAGTAGTCGAACTCGGCGGCCTGCCCGATCACGATCGGGCCGGAGCCCAGGATCATGATCCGCTTGAGGTCGTCACGACGCGGCATTGATCTGCTCCAGGAAACGGTCGAAGAGGTAGAGGGCGTCGTTCGGGCCGGGGCCCGCCTCGGGGTGGTACTGCACCGTGCCGCCGGGCACGTCGAGCAGGGTGAGCCCCTCGACCGTGCGGTCGTAGAGGTTCAGGTGGCTGAGCTCGGCGGTACCGAGGTCGGTCTCCCACCGCACCGGCTCGTTGGTCTCCAGGTGGCGCACGCCGCCCGGGCCGACGACCGCGAAGCCGTGGTTCTGGGAGGTGATCTCGACCCGCCCGGTGGCGAGGTCCTTCACCGGGTGGTTGCCGCCGCGGTGCCCGAACGGGAGCTTGAAGGTCTCCAGGCCCAGCGCGCGGCTCATCAGCTGGTGGCCCAGGCAGATTCCGAACGTCGGCTTCTTGCCGATCACCGTGCGCAGCGTGTCGACGATGTCGTCGAGGGCCGCCGGATCGCCGGGGCCGTTCGCGAGGAAGATCGCGTCGGCGCCGGAGTCGAGCAGCACCTGCGCGTCGGTGCGGGCCGGGTAGAGGTTGAGCCGAGCCCCACGCTCGACGAAGTTCCGAACGATCGACCCCTTGATGCCGGTGTCGAGCGCCGCGATCAGCGGGCCGCTGTTGCCGACGCCGTGCTCACTCATCGCGGTCGGGCTGACCTCCTTGACGAGATCCTGGCCGGCCATCGGCGGCTCGGCCTCGACGATGGCGCGCGCCTCCGACTCGCGGATGCTGGCCGGGAAGATGCCGCCGCGCATCGAGCCCTTGTCGCGCAGGTGCTTCACCAGCGCGCGGGTGTCGAGCTCGTCGATCGCGACCACGCCGCAGTCGACGAGCCAGTCGAGCCAGCCGCCCTCGGCGGTCGGGGCGTCCTCGCCGTTCGTGGCGGAGCGCATGATCACGCCGCGCGCCCAGATGCGGTCGGATTCCATCGCCTCGCCGCTTACGCCGTAGTTCCCGATGTGCGGGTAGGTGAACGTGAGGAGCTGACCGGCGAACGAGGGATCGGTGACCGACTCCTGGTAGCCCGCCATGCCCGTGGTGAACACGACCTCGCCCGTCACGTGGCCGGGGGCGCCGACGGCTCGGCCGTCGAAGCGGGTGCCGTCCTCGAGCAGGAGGTAAGCGTCTGGGGTCATGCGTTCGTGGGCTCGGGGTCGGAGGTGGAATCGAGGCTCAGGGACGGGTCGGCGTGCGCGATCGACCCGTGCGAGACGGTGAGGACGACCTTGCTCTGCAGCTCCATGCCGTCGAACGCGCAGTTCGCGCTCTTGCTCACGTAGCCGCCTTCGCCCACCGTCCAGGTGCGCTGCAGGTCGACGAGGCAGAGGTCGGCGGGCCGGCCCTCGGCGAGCACCGGCGGCTCGAGGCCAACGAGCGCCGCGCCGGCGGCCATCAGCTCGACGAGCCGGGAGAGCTCGAGGCCGTGCTTCAGCACGAGCTCGGTGTAGCAGGCAGCGAATGACGTCTCGAGGCCCGTCACGCCGAACGGGGCCTGCTCGAAGGGCAAGGCCTTCTCGTCGCGCGAGTGCGGGGCGTGATCGGTCGCGATGCAGTCGATCGTGCCGTCGAGCACCGCCGCGATCAGCGCTTGACGATCGGTCTCGGTGCGCAGCGGCGGGTTCATCTTCGTGTGCGTGTCGAGCGTGCGGCACGCCTCGTCGGTGAGGAGCAGGTGGTGCGGGCTCGCCTCGCACGTGATCTGGATCCCCTGGCTGCGCGCGGTGCGCACGGCGTCGAGCGACTCGCGCGCCGAGAGGTGTTGAACGTGCACGCGCGCGCCCTCGTAGCCGGCGATCGCGGCATCGCGGGCGATCAGGGTCGACTCGGCGATGTTGGGCTGGCCGGAGATCCCGAGGGCCGCGCTCACGGCACCCTCGTTCATCGCGCCGCCGCCGGAGAGCGAGGGCTCCTCCTCGTGGAGCATCAGCACCATGTCGGTGAGCCGCTGGTAGCGGCAGGCCATCCGGAAGACCTGGGCATCGGCGACGGGTTTGCCGTCGTCGGTGAAGGCGACCGCGCCGAGGTCCTTGAGCGCCGCCATCTCGCTCAGCTCGGAGCCGCTCATGCCCTTGGTGATGCAGGCGGTGAAACCGACGCCGATCACGGCCTCCTTGCGAGCCGTCTCCAGGGCACCGGCGAGCACGGCGGTGGAATCGATCACGGGGTTCGTGTTGGGCATCGCGACGATGCCCGTGAAGCCACCAGCCGCGGCGGAGGCGGTGCCCGTGGCGATCGTCTCCTTGTAGCCCTGGCCGGGGATGCGCAGGTGCACGTGCGGGTCGAAGAAGCCCGGGAAGAGATGGAGCCCCTCGCCATTGACGAGCGTGAGGCCGTCGAGCTCCTCGATGTCGAGCTGGCCGGCCGGGGCGATGCGGGTGATCTCGCCGTTCGTCACGAGCACGTCGACGGGTCCGTCGAGCCCGGCGCGCACGTCGACGGCGTACACGTCGCGGATGAAGAGATCGGTGGTGGGGCGTTCGGCGCGGACGATCATGCGGCCATCTCGATCGGGGTGGACGGGGAGCCCGCGCGCGCACCCGCGAGCAGCTCGTAGAGCACCGCCATCCGGACGACGACGCCGGCCTTCACCTGCATCGTGATCACGGCCTGCGGATCGTCGACCACCTCGCCACTCATCTCGACGCCGCGGTTGACGGGGCCGGGGTGCATCACCACCTGGTTGGGCGACAGGCGGGCGTGGTTGATCTGGTAGCGGGCGGCGTACTCACCGAGGCTGGGGAGCAGGCCCGCGGCGGTCATGCGCTCGTGCTGGAGGCGGAGCGTGTAGACCACGTCGGCGTCGGCGATGCCGCTCATGTCGAAGGTCACGTCGCAGCCGAGCGCGCCGATGTCGTGCGGGATCAGCGTCGGTGGGCCGCACACGGTCACGTGCACGCCAGTGAGGACGAGGATCCGGATCAGCGAGCGGGCGACGCGCGAGTGGGCGACGTCGCCGACGATCCACACCGAGCGGCCCTCGAGGTCGGCGCCGAGCTGCTGGCGCATGGTGAAGAGATCCAGGAGCGCCTGGGTCGGGTGCTCGCGCTTGCCGTCGCCGGCGTTGACGATCGCGGCGTCGGTCCACTGGGTGATGAGATCCGGCGTGCCGGCCCACGGTGCGCGGACGACGATGGCGTCTGGCGAGTGGGCGGCGAGCGTGAGGACGGTGTCCTTGAGCGACTCGCCCTTCTCCACGGAGCTGCCGCTGGCGGCGAAGCTCACGGTGTCGGCCGAGAGGCGCGTGGCGGCGAGCTCGAACGAGCTGCGCGTGCGCGTCGAGGCCTCGTAGAAGAGCGTGAGGATGGTGCGGCCGCGCAGGGCCGGCACCTTCTTGATCTCGCGGTCGGAGATGCCCTGGAAGGAGGCGGCGCGCTCGAGGACGAGCTCGACCTCGTCGCGCGTCATGTCGGCGATGGAGATGCAGTGCTTCATGCGGTGACCGCCTGTTCCACGGTGACCTCGTCGTCGCCGTCGATCTCGGCGACGCGCACGTGCACGCGCTCGTCGCTGCTGGTCGGGAGGTTCTTGCCGACGAAGTCCGGGCGGATCGGCAGCTCGCGGTGGCCGCGGTCGACGAGCACCGCGAGGCGCACGCGGGCGGGCCTGCCGAGGTCGAAGAGTGCGTCGATCGCGGCGCGCGTGGTGCGGCCGGTGTAGAGCACGTCGTCGACGAGGACGACCGTCTTGCCGGTGAGGTCGACGTCGACCTCCGTCGCGTGGACGACGGGCGTCGCGGTGCGCGTACCGAGGTCGTCGCGGTAGAGGGCGATGTCGAGAGAGCCGGTGGGCACGGGCGCGCCGACAAGCGCACTCACCTCAGGGGCGAGGCGCATCGCGAGCGGTACGCCCCGGCGGTGGATGCCGACGATCACGATCGGTCCATGGCGCGCATCGCGCTCTGCGATCTCATGGGCGATGCGGGTGAGCGCGCGCCGGACGGAGTCGCCGTCGAGGACGGTCTTGGGAGTGATGTCGGGCTCCTTCCTGGCCTCACGGGACCGGGTTAAAGGACGCCGCAAACCTAGCAGTTCGCGCGGGCGGGTCAGGTGTGCGATCCGACCGCCCCCGAGTCCTCCTGCTCAGCGGCGGATTCCTTGGTGGTCGCGGCCCGGTCGGCGGGGGTCCGCTCGCTCCAGCGGCGGTGGACGGGGTCGCCGCGGTCGCGCAGCGGGAGCTCGATCTCGTCGAAGTCGCGGACGACCACCGAGCGCTCGAACACCGCCCGCACCTCCCGCTCCATCTCGCCGGCGTGCACGCGCGCGGCGATGTGGTTGACGGCGAGCAGGCGTACGTCAGCATCGCGCGCGACTTCGGCGGCCTGCACGCCGGTCGAGTGGGCGGTTTCCCCCGCCCGCTCGCGCTCGGCATCCGCGAAGGTGCCTTCGTGGACGAGCAGATCGGCGCCAGTGGCCGCGACGACGGTCGAGTCGCTGGGCCGGGTATCTCCGGTGAACACGATCCGGCGGCCGGCTCGCGGAGGACCCATCACGTCGGAGGGGTCGATCCCGCGCACGCGCTCACCCCGCTGGAGCTGCCCGAACTCCGGGCCGGGCTGGGCGCCGAGCTCGGTCGCGCGCTCGGCGTCGAACCGGCCCGGGCGGTCGTCCTCGACGAACACGTAGCCGAGCGACGGCCCGCGGTGGCGGGTCGCGAACGTCTGCACGCGGTAGCCGTCGAAGCGGAGCGACTCGTCGATGTCGAGCTCCTCGACGTCGAGCGGGTAGCCGACCTTCCCGAAGGTGGGGGCGATGCGCTCGAGCAGGCCTTTGAGCCCAGGCGGGCCGAAGAGCTCGAGCGGCGTCTGCCGATCGCGGAGGTCGAAGGTCTTCAGGAGCCCCGGCAGGCCAAACCAATGATCGGCGTGAAGGTGGGTGATGAGGATGACGTCGAGCTCCGGGAGGCCGACGCTGCGCACGAGCTGGCGCTGGGTGCCCTCTCCGCAGTCGACGAGCAGGCGGTCGCCCCCTGCGCGCAGGAGCGTCGCGGAGAGGCCGCGTCGGGCGGACGGCGCCGATGCGCCGGTACCGGCGAAGAACACCGAGAGATCCACCGGCCGAGGGTAGCGCGCAGGCGGCATCTGCCCGCATCCGCCGTCTCGGCGGCTTCGTAGACTGGCCCGGTGGCCCGGGGGCAATCGACGACGGTCAAGCTCGCTGGGGCCGTGGTCGTGGCGATCGCGGCCCTCGTCGCCGGATTCATGAGCGTCGACCCCACCATCGACGAGCGGCGCGAACCGAACCTCACCGAACAGACCGGCGCTGTGCTCGGCACCGTCGACCACATCGCCGACGGCGACACGCTCACGGTGCGCACGTCGGCCGGCCGCACCGAGCGTGTGCGCCTGATCGGGATCGATGCGCCTGAACTCTCGACCACTCGAACCGGTTACGCGGAGTGCGGCGGCCAAGAGGCACGCGACGAGCTCGAGCGCTGGGCACCGCGCGGCACCCGCGTGCGCTTCTCGACCGATCCGACGCAGGACGAGCGCGACCGCTTCGGTCGTCTGCTCGGCTACGTCGCCCCCGACCGCGTTCAGGGCGGGACGGCCGAGGACGCGCTGCAGGTGCGTCTCCTGCGGGCCGGCTGGGCGAGGGTCTACGTCTACGCGCGGTCACCGTTCGAGTACGCCCGGAGCTACCGCGAGATCGCCGCCGAGGCGAAACGAGCGCGGCGCGGCGTGTGGGCGGCATGCGGCGGCCGGTTCGACCGGCCGATCCGATGACCGTCGCCGCGCCTCCGCTCGAGCTGCGCGGGGTGAGCCTCGCGCCCGGCGACGCACCGCCGGTGCACGGGCTCTCGTTCACCGTCGGCGACGGCGAGATCGTCGCGCTCACCGGCCCATCCGGCAGCGGCAAGACGACGGCCCTTCGCGCCATCGTCCGCCTCGGCGAGACAACCGGCGGCGAGATCCTCCTCTCCGGGGCGGCGATCGCGGGGATCGAAGGGCCCGCGCTGCGCCGCCGCATCGGACTCGTCGCGCAGCAGCCGGCCATGCTCGGGCCGACGGTGGCCGACGACCTCGCGGCCGGGGCGGGCGCGCCGGTGGCCGAGCGGACGGCTCGTGCGGCGCTCGAGGAGGTCGGGCTCTCCCCCGCGCTGCTGGCTCGCAACAGCTCGGTGCTGTCCGGCGGCGAGCAGGCCCGGGTGGCGCTTGCTCGCGCGCTCCTCGCCGAGCCCGACGTGCTCCTCCTCGACGAGCCATCGGCGGCGCTCGACGCCGAGGCCACCGACCGAGTCGCAAATGCGCTGCGCCGGCGGACCGCTGGCGGCCTTGCGATCCTCCTCGTCACGCACGACCCGCACCTGCTCGAGGCGACGGGTGCTCGCGGCCACGACTTCCTCTCCGGGATGGCCGGATGAGCGGCCAGGCCGGCACCCAGCTGGCGCTCGTCGTCGGATTCGCTGCGATCGCGATCACGATTGCGCGCGTCGCCGGAGTGGGCCTCGCGGGAGCACTTGGGCGCGCGGCGGGCCGCGCGACGGTGCAGTTGCTCGCCGTCGGCGCCGTGCTCACGGTGGTCCTCGACCACGAGTGGCTCGCCGCCGTGTTCGTCGCGGTGATGCTGACGACCGCGACGCTCACGGCGCGCGGGCGGATCGGCGTGCCCGGGATGGTGCCCGAGGTGGTCGTTGCGATCGCGATCCCGGCCGGGCTGGCGGCGGCCGCCCTGCTCGCGGCCGGTGCGGTGCCGGGATCGGTGATCGCGGCGATCGCGACCATCGGGATCCTGATCGGCGGCGCCATGAGCGCCACGTCGCTGACGGGCCGCGCGCTGGTGCGCGAGCTCAACCGCGATCTGCCGCGGATCGAGGCCCGCCTCTGCCTCGGTCAACGGGTGCGCGAGGCGAGCGGCGAGGCGGTGCGTCACGCGATCGTGAGCGGACTGGTGCCCGCACTCGATCAGACCCGCACCGTGGGCCTGATCGCCCTGCCGGGCACCTTCGTCGGTCTGGTGCTCGGCGGCGCGCACCCGGCCGAAGCAGCGCGGGTCCAGCTGCTCGTCCTCGTCGGGCTCCTCGCCGTCGAGCTCTCCGCTGCAGTGCTCGCGGCGCACGCCATCGTGCGCCACCTCACCGTGAGCGGAGCCGAGCGACTCGCGCCACTCCGCCCCGGCGAATAGCCCGCTCCCAACGTGGGGTGAAGAGTGGTGGATCGTGCGTGCGATGGGCCTTCGGCGCGAAGCGGCGAGCGCCCACGCTGGCCGCCGATGAGACGCAGGTGTAGCCCTGCTCCATCGAGGAGCAGCGGCGGCTCCGCGTGCGTGCGAGGCGCCGCTCAGCGCCCCACGTTTAGTCGTTCCAGAGCTCGATGTTGGAGGTGCCGTCGGCTTCGGGCATGGCGAACCACCATGCGGAGACCTGGGCAGCGGCGACGCGGATGACCGGGAGCGACGTCATGCCCTGCTGGCCGGGGGCGGCGATGCGGGCGTCGGTGAGGGTGAGGTGCGGGCGGGCGCTCACCTCGCGGACTTGACGGGCGAGGTCCTCGGGGAGGTCGTTCACGTCAACGGAGCCGTCGACGACGTACTCGCCGATGGCCTCGTAGACGGCGGCTTCCTGTTCGGCGCGGTCCTGCGAGTACAGCAGCGGGGCGTTCGAGAACTGCTCGCGCACCTGCTCCCACTGCTCGTCGGTCTGGTCGTCGGGCTTGGGCGACGAGTCGATGAGCACGCGGCGCATCGAGCTGAGCGCGGCGGCGATCGCCTCCTGGCGGTTGAGGCGGCCGATGATGACCATGCCGTTGACGAGGAGGCCGACGGCGAGCTCGGTGCCGTGGTGGGCGAGCTCGACGAGGTCGCTCAGGTACGGGTCTGGCTGCGTGCGCAGCGAGAGGTCGAACAGATCGCGATCGGGTGCGGAAAGCTTGGGCTCGTCAGCCATGGGACAAGGCTCCGGGATGCAGGGGTTGTGAGCAGGTGACCGGGGGTGGGCGTGCGGGCCTCGGACGGAACGCACCCCTCGGCGATGTCGCCGAAGCACCAGCGCGCCCGGGAAGATTCGAACTTCCGACTTCCTGCTCCGGAGGCAGGCGCTCTATCCACTGAGCTACGGGCGCTGGAAGGGCTCAGGCTACCGACCCGGCCGGGCGGCTGCATCCGCCACGCCGTGCTCCGCGCTCACCGGGTCGGGTTGGGCGTCGAAGGGGAGCTCCGGCTGGTCGTCGGGCTCGGCGTCCGGGTCTGGCTCGTCGTCGTCCTCGTCGTCTCGCCAGATCGAGCGCAGAGCGAGGAATCCGAGGCCGAGGACGGGCAGCACGACGAGGATGAGCACGCCGGCGGGGTTGCGGACGAGGTTGGCGACGTGCCCGACCTTCGGGAGCACGAAGACGACGCGCCCGACGCGGTCCTTGGTCTGCACCTGCCAGCGCTCGGAGGTGTTGTTGGCATCACCGCGGGTCTCGACGGTGGTGAAGATCTCGCTGTGTGCGACCGACCGCACGCGGTGGGTGACGAGTCGTCCTTGCCGGCTGGGGTCGCTGAAGGTGACGACGTCGCCGACGTGGATCTCGGGGGCGCGGATCGGCTGGTCCATGACGACGTCGCCGGGCTGGATGTTGGGTCGCATCGAGCCGGTGAGGACGGTGTACGGCCGCCAGCCCATGGCAACGGGCACCATCACGAGGAGCACGATGCCGGCGAGCAGGCCGGCGAGGAGCGCGACGACGAACGCGCGTGCGAGGCGGATTCCTTGGTTCATGCCTCACCCCTCGTCCGGCGCGCGGCGCTTCGGGGCGTTCGGGTCGGGGGTCGCCGTGGCGGTGGGCTTCGGCGAGGGCACCGGGGTCGGGCTGACGTTCGGGGGGAGCGGCGTGGTGGCGGGCGTCGTGCCCTCGGTGCCGGGCACGATCTTCGGCTCGTCACTGGGGACGTCGAACTTCATCCCGGGCGCAGTGCCCTTGACCTCGATCTGCCGGATGTCGAGACGCCCGGCGTACTGATCAGGGTCGATGCCGGTTTTCAGCTTGAACCGGAGGCGGAGCGTGGTGCTCTCGCCGGATCGTACGAGACCCATCGGCCGCGTCCACTTACCGGTGGTCTCGATGCCGCCGCGGAGCACGACGGCGCCGGCGACGCTGCCACGCACCGTCGCGACCTTGTCGAGCTCGGGCGCGAACGCGACGAGCCGCACGCTGATCCGCAGCGGGCTGCCGGTGATGTTGCGGAGGCTGATCGCAACGGTCGGACCGCCGCGCTCGCCGACGGCGGGGAAGGCCGTCGCCTTCATCACGGTGCCGAGCGGTGAGATCGTGAACTCACCGGCCGGGAGCATCTTCAGCTCGAGCTGCGCGGGCGCGAGCGTTCCGGAAACACCTCGCGGCGGCACCCCCGTGAATGGGGATGCCGCCGCGATGGCAAGACCGAGACCGGCGAGGGCGCCGGCCGCCTTGGCTAGTTGTTCTGCGCCTCCCACGTAAACGCGTGGACGCCGGAGCTGACGGTGGAGGAGTGGGTGTTCGGAGTCGGATCATCGACAACGGTGACCGTGAAGCGGTAGTCGACGAAGTCCGTCTGGTTCCAGGCGGCACCGCGGGCGTCGACGCCGCCAGCGTAACCGGTGCCCAGGCCGGCAAGGGTGCCGGTGTAGATCGTGGCCGCCGACGTGAAGCCGGTGCAGGACGGGAAGGCGCCGGTGACGCCCGAGCCGCGCTCGATCTGGAGGTTGAACGCGGTGCCGTTGGTCAGCGTGTTCGAGCGGTAGAGCTTCACCGTGGCGGGCAGGGTGCCGCCGTAGGTGACGCGGATGCAGCGCTGCGTCGACGAGCCAGGGCCCTGGTTCGGCAGCACGTACATCGACGTGTTGGTTGCGTCGTTGTCGCTGATCGCGACGGTACCCGAGGCGATGGAGTTGTTCGGGTTGTCGGTGGTCGCGGTGAAGGCCGCGAACACACCCATACCGGCGACGGTGGAGGTCGCGCCGACGACAAGGGTCGTCAGCAGGATCTTGCGGGAACGGGGCATTGGTCCTTCAGGGTCTCGGTCAGGAAGGGTTGCGGCAGGGAAAGCAGCCGCTTCTCCGTCCATTCATCGGGTTTCCCCCGGACGCCTTGAGCCCCTTGGTGGCGCGCTGGGACCATTTGTCCACTTTCACCGGTTTCCGACCAGACGGGGTAGTGGTGCATCGACCATCCGTCCAACCGGCGCAATGCCTACGCGCGCGGGGGCGATGTGCAGGGTACGTGTTCCCGCGCCGCCTCCTGGTCACCCCGATCGCCGTGTTCGGCCTCGCCTGCGTCCTTTCGGCCGGCACCGTCGCCGCCTACACGGCGACGACGGGCAACACGAACAACCAGGTTCAGGCCGGTTCGGTGAACCTCACCGACAACGACGGCGGGAGCGCCATGCTCGGCCTGACGAACGCCGGCTCGGGCGCGTCGGACCGCAGCTGCATCCGCGTGACCTCGAACGGGAGCCTCGCGACGGCCGTCCGGATGACCGCGAGCTCGACGGGCACGCTGGCCAGCCACCTCCTCGTGAAGGTGGTGCGCGGCAGCGGCGCCGCCGGCTTCGACGACTGCACCGGGTTCGTCGCCGACTCTCGCGACTACTACGGCCTCGGCAACGGCGTCGTCTACGACGGCCGGCTCAGCGACATGCCCACCGTGTACTCCTCGGCGATCCAGGATCCGTCGGACGCGCGATTCGCGACGTCGGTCTCCCCGCTCCTCGCCGCCCGCACGAGCCTCCTCGGGCTTTGGGAGATGGGCGAGCGCACGCGCCGCGCCGACGACTTCTCCGGTACCCCTGGCGCGCTGCTGACGAGTCGTGCCGAGCTCTACGGCGCCGCGTGGACCCGCCAGGCCGTGAGCACGACGAACGCAGTGTTCACCGCCTCGGGCCGCATCCGCAACCAGGAGCCGGGCACCGCGATCTACCGCCAGACGACAGCGAACGCTGCCGAGGTGATCACCGCCGACGTGACCGTGCGCTCGGCGACCGGTGAAGCAGGCATCCTCACGCGCATGCCCACCACGGGCGACACCGGCTACCTCATCCGTTACGTCGCGAGCACGGGCACGTGGCAGGCCGGCACGATGAACGCGGGCACGTTCGCGCAACTCGACTCGTGGGCGGGCGCTATCCCGACCGGCGGCACGGCTCGCCTCGCGATCTCGCAGAGCGGCACCTCGCTGCAGGTCTCGATCGACGGCGTGCTGCGCATGAACATCACCGACGGCACGATCGCCAGCACCGGCCGCACCGGTGTGCGGCTCGTCGGCGTCGGGCCGCAGGATGACGGCGCCGGCGTGCACCTCGACAACTTCCGCTCCTACCAGCCAAACCAGGCGTCGACCGTCGCCTCGACGGGCACCGCGGCGACGGCGATCGGCGGGCCTGTCGTCACGGCGGGTGCCCATCCGTCGCCGACGGACGAGCAGTGGGGCGTCTCCTTCAACGGCACGTCGCAGGCCCTCTCCCTCCCCGCGACCGGCCTCACGACGGCGGCCACGATCGCCGGCTGGTTCAAGATCACGAGCGGCAGCGTCACCCTGCGCGACTCCACGACGGGTGCGGCGACCGGGTGGTCGCTCGGGTTCGACGACGGCTCCGGCACGCTGAAGTTCCGCAGCAGTGACGAGGTGTTCGACACCGGGATCCCGTTCGCTTCGCTTCGCGGCACCTGGCACCACCACGCGCTCGTGCGCAACGGCACCGCGGTGCAGTACTACCTCGACGGCCGCCTCGTGTTCACCGGCACCGCCGCGAACACCACCGCCCCCACCTCGCCCTTCATCGTGATGCGCGACGGCACGGACGCGTCGTACTCCGCCGGCCAGACCGACCAGGTCGGGGTCTGGGCACGCGCCCTCGGCGCCGACGAGATCGCCGCCATCCACGACGCCGTCAGCGCGCCCGCGGACTGGCAGCAGGGCGACTCGCACTGGTACCGCATCGACGTGACCGTCGACGAGAGCCCTGCCGCCGCGAGCTCGAGCGGCACCGCCACCTTCACCTGGGAGGGCCGCAGCCGATGACCCCTCGCTCCCGCGCGGCCCAACCGATGGCGACCCGCAAGTCCCGGATCGTCCTCGTCGCGCTCGCGCTGCTCGGCTGCGTCGCCGGCTCCGCCGTCGCCGCGTTCGTCTCCAGCACCTCCAACGGCCCGAGCTCGTTCACCACACGCGCGGTCGCCTCGCGCCCGGTGATCACCGGCACGCGCATCACGACCAACAGCGATTGCTCGGCTGCGACACCAGCGGAGACGATCCGCCAGGGCACCACCTACTACGCATGCGTGCAGTCGGTGACCGATACGGCCGGCATCGCCAGCGTCACCGCGGATCTCACCGGTGTCGAGAACGCCTCGGCCGCCCCGCTCTTCACCGGCGGCGGCCCTTGGTCAGGCTTCGCCTACCGCACCGCGGCGCGAACGGCGAACGTGCCGCTCGAGACCGGCACCAGCGGCGCGTGGTCGGTGCGAGCCACCAACTCGACCGGCGACGCGACCACCCTCTCGGGCCTCAGCTACAACATCCGGTCGTACGTCGGGCTCCTGCGCGGCGAGTTCGGTGGCGCGGCCACGGCCAACCTCTCGCAGTACTACCGCTTCAACGACGCCGGCACGACCGCCCCGAACCTGGGCTCTGGCGGCACCGCCACCGGCACCTACACGGGCACCCCGACCAAGCAGGTCGCAGGCGCGCTGATCGGCTCCACCGACACCGCGGTGCAGCTGGGCGGCGGCACCGACTACGTCACCACGGCCCGCCTTGCTGCGATCACGTCCGACATGTCTGCCGAGATCTGGGTGAAGGGCTCCGCCACGAGCGGTTCGGGCGCCGGCACGAGCTGGACCGACAGCGCCGGCCTCGTCGACAGCGGCAACACCGCCAGCACCCGCGACTGGGGCGTCGCCGTCGACGCGACCGGCCGTATCGTCGCCGGCTGCGGCACCGGCACCGTGCTGCGGAGCTCGGCCGGCGCGCTCACCGACGGCAACTGGCACCACGTCGTGTTTACGCGCGTGCGCGCCACCGGCGCGACCGCGCTCTACCTCGACGGGGCTTCCGTCGCCACCGGCACCGGCTGCTCCACCAACACGCTCACCGGCCAGACGACCGTCTGGTGGGGCCGCGGACACGAGTCCGGCACCTACCTCACGGGCACCATCGACGAGGGCGCCCTCTACGCCCGCTCACTCGGGGCGGCAGAGATCCTCGACCACTACCGCTTGGCTCGCGGCCTGGGCTAGCTGAGCATCCTCTCGCTTACATCTTCGCCACCTCTGTTCGGGGTCTGGCCCCAGAGGGCCTATCCCGCTAGCCACGGCGGCGAATCTGCGGCGCGATAGGACGCTCAGTCGGTGTCAGCCTCCCGCAACCGCCGGGAGAATGGTGAGCTCGGCGCCCGCGGGGAGCGGGGTCTCGAGGCCGTCGAGGTAGCGGATGTCTTCGCCAGCGAGGTAGACGTTCACGAAGCGGCGCAGCTCGCCGTCCTCGGTGATCCGGCCGCGGAGCTCCTCGTACTCGGCGAAGAGCGACTCGAGGGCGGCGCCGACGGTGTCGCCTTCGACGCTGACTTCGGCGTTGCCGCCGGCGACGTCGCGGAGCTGGGTGGGCAGCTTGATGGTGCTCACGGGACGAGGACCTCGTTCTCGACGTGGGTGATGAAGTCGCTGAGCTTCGGCTCGACCTCGTAGCTCTCGAACGAGCCGCGGACGGCGTCGAGGGTCTTGAGGCCGTCGCCGGTGATCACGATGACGGTGCGGCCACCGGCGGGGATCTTGCCGGCTGCGGCGAGCTTGGCGAGGGTGGCGGTGGTGACGCCACCGGCCGTCTCGGTGAAGATGCCGGTGGTTTCCGCGAGGAGCTTGATGCCCGCGCGGATCTCGTCGTCGGTGACGGCCTCGATCGAGCCGTCGGAGTTCTTGGCGACGTCGATGGCGTAGGGCCCGTCGGCAGGGTTGCCGATGGCGAGGCTCTTGGCGATCGTGTCGGGCTTCACCGGTTTGATGAAGTTCTTGCCCTCGGCGTAGGCGGTGGCGACCGGCGAGCAGCCGGCGGCCTGGGCACCGAACATCGCGGGCTGCTCACCCTCGATGAGGCCGAGCTCGATCCACTCGCCGAAGCCCTTCTTGAGCTTGGTGAAGAGCGAGCCGGAGGCGATCGGCGCGACGACCCGGTCGGGCAATTGCCAATCGAGCTGCTCGGCGATCTCGTAGGCGAGCGTCTTGGAGCCCTCGGCGTAGTACGGGCGGACGTTGACGTTCACGAACGCCCAGTCGCGCTCCCCCGAGAGCTCGGTGCAGAGGCGGTTGACGTCGTCGTAGTTGCCCTTCACCCGCACGAGCTTGGTGCCGTAGATCCCCGTGGAGAGGATCTTCTGCTCCTCGAGGTCGCTGGGGATGAAGACGTAGCTCTCGAGACCGAGCGCGGCCGCCTGCGCGGCGACGGCGCCGGCGAGGTTGCCGGTCGACGCGCACGCGAGGGTCGTCATCCCGAGCTCACGCGCGCGGGCGGAGGCGACGGCCACGACGCGGTCCTTGAAGGAGTGCGTGGGGTTGTGGGCGTCGTTCTTGACCCACACCTCGCCGTCGATGCCGAGGCGCTCGGCGAGGCGGTCGGCCTTCACGAGCGGAGTGGAGCCGACGGGCAGGCCGGCGTGCGGGCCCTGCGGGAGGGCGTCGACCGGGAGGAAGTCGGCGTAACGCCAGATGTTCTGCGGGCCGGCCTGGATGCGGCGCTTGAGCGACTCGCTGTCGCCGCTCGCCAAGGCGGAGAAGTCATAGGCGACCTCGACGGGGCCGAAGCACTTCTCGCAGACGTAACGCGCCTCGAGGGGGTATTCGAAGCCGCACTCGCGGCAGGTCAGGCTCTTCGCGTTCATATGGGTTCCTCCGTCCGACTTCGTGGCGGGGTTCCCGGGTGAGAGTCCTGCGCCACATCTCTCTGGAATTGGCACCTACTCCGCGCGGGGCGGCGGTTGCCGGAGCTTCATAGGGCCAGTCCCTCCACTCCTCTGGATGTGTCTGCGCGGTCACGTGGACCGCTGCGGTTGACCCTAGCAAAGGTGCTCCGCTCGTCCATGCATCCTCGGCTGCCGAAACCCCCGGTAGACTCCATCTCACACAGGTGCCGTTCACCTGCGTCACCTCCGATGGCACTCCCGACGACCGACGAGCCTCCTAGTCATGGCCCGCAGCCTGATTCCCACGACGCGGCCCACGCTGCCGCGTCGCACGCGCGGGCGCATCGTCACGCCGTCACCTCCGCCTGAGGAGCTCACCGCACGCGCTGAGATCGTCGAGAGCGACGGTCTGCGCTGGATCCACATCGAGAAGCCGACGTCGGCGGATCGTGCGTGGCTCGAGGAACGTTTTCCGCAGTTCCACGCGCTGGACTACGAGGACATCTACTCGCGCAACCAGCGCCCGAAGGTCGACGAGTACGACGACTACCTCTTCATCGTCCTGCACTTCCCGCAGTACGACAAGACGGTCGGCCGGCTGAACGCCGTCGAGCTCGACATGTTCATCGGGCCCGACTAC
The DNA here is from genome assembly GCA_017744415.1 of Solirubrobacteraceae bacterium. GTDB lineage: Bacteria > Actinomycetota > Thermoleophilia > Solirubrobacterales > Solirubrobacteraceae > JAGIBJ01. The sequence goes on along the minus strand of JAGIBJ010000063.1, from coordinate 29,290 downwards.
GTGATCACGCTGCCGAACGATCCGATCCAGCCGCTGAGCTACCTGTTCGACCGCTGCCAGCGGAAGGACACGGCCCGCCACGACCTCATGGGCCGCGGCCCGGGCTTCCTGCTCTACAAGCTCGTCGATGCCTGCGTCGATGCCTCGTTCCCAATGCTGCGCAAGATCGGCAACAAGCTCGAGCGGGTCGAGGAGGACATCTTCGACGGCCCTTCCACCGACACGGTCCGAGACATCAGCAACGCCAAGCAGGAGATCATCAACTTCCGCAAGGTGGTGCGGCCGCAGCGGCTCGCGCTGAAGGACCTGGAGCGCACCAAGCGCTACGTCACCGGTGAGATGGACATCTACTTCGACGACATCAACGATGCGTCGGAGCGGATCTGGGACATGCTCGAGAACTTCAAAGAGGTGGCCGAAGCACTCGAGCGCACCAACGAGGCCGTGAGCTCGCATCGCACGAACGACGTGCTCCTCGTGCTCACCTCGATCTCGGTGATCGTCCTCCCGCTCACCCTCGTCGCGTCGATCTTCGGCATGAACACGGGGCTCCCGGGCGAGCAGTCGATCACGGCGTTCTACGTGATCGTGGGCGTGATGGTGGTGCTGCTCGTCGGGATGATCCGCATCTTCCGCAGGCGCGGGTGGTTGTGATCCCGGGCTCCGGGCCGGTGCAGAGCGGCGGCGGCGTCGACGAGATCGACCCTCCGAGTGCTGTTGTCGGGGAGACCGGATCTGATCCTGTCGCCCAGCCCGAGGCGCCTTCGCCCGAGCTCCACACCGATCAGGCGATGCTGATCGTCAATCCGATCGCCACGACGGTCAACCAGAAGCACATCGGCGAGATCGAGCGGATCCTCGGCGAGCGGTTCGCCGTCGACGTCCGCATCACCGAGGCGCGCGGCCACGCGACCACCCTCGCTCAGGAGGCGGTAGATGCCGGGGTCGGACTCGTCGCGGTGTACGCCGGCGACGGGACGACGAACGAGGCGATCCAGGCGATCGCGGGCACCGACGTCGCCCTCGCACATCTTCCCGGCGGGAGCGCCAGCGTGCTCGCGCGGATCCTCGGGATGGGCGGCAGCGGCCCGGCGGCAGCCCGGCGCGTCGTCGATCCGGCCCGGCGGCGCCGTCAGATCGATCTCGGCGACGTGAATGGCCGCCCCTTCGCCTTCACGGCGGGCATTGGGCTTGATGCTGCGGTCGTGAAGCTCGTCGACGGCGACGTGGAGCGCAAGCAGCGGCTGCGGTGGACGGCGTTTTGGCTCGAGGCCGTGAGTACGGCTCGCAGCCAGTACTTCGGGGCGGAGGCGTCGATCACGGTGAGGTCGGGCACCGAGGAGGCGCGGGCGATCACGGCGATCATCCAGAACGCCGAGGCCTACACCTATGCCGGGCCGCGTCCGCTGACGATCGGTCGCGACGTGACCCTCGAGAGCCACACGCTCCAGGCCACGGCGCTTCAACAGGGGCTGCGCTGGATCGACGTGCCGGCGCTCACCTACCGCACGCTCTCCAAAGCCGACGCCGACCGGCACCCCCGGATCCGGACCCTGCCGGCCTCGACCGAGGTGACGGTGCACTGCGACCGGCCGATGCCGATTCAGCTCGACGGCGACTACTGGACCGACCTCACCGAGGCGCGCTTCTCGGTGCGTCCGCGAGCGCTCACCGTCATCGCCTGACCTGTGCAGGCCGTGATCGACAGGGTCCGGCTCCCCGCCGGGCTTCTCGTGCTGGTGGCGGCGGGCGCCTGGATCGTCACGTCGACGTCGTTCCTGCCGGGGATCGACGCCGACATCATCGCTTGGATCGCCGCCCACCGGCCGGACTGGCTCGTCGACTTCATGCGGTTCGCGACGCACTTCGGGCAGTTCCGCTGGCCGCTCACGGCAACCATCCTCGCCGGCGCGTTCCTGCTCGGAGCCGGCGCATGGCGCCTCGCGTGGCGGCCGCTCGCCTCGCTCCTCATCGCGGCAAACCTCAACAGCTGGATCAAGGAGCACGTCGGGCGGGCCCGCCCTCCTGAGGACCTGTGGGCGAGCTGGGCGCCGGGCAGCGGCTACCCGTCGGGCCATTCGGCACAGGCTGCCGCCGCGTGGATGGCGCTCGCGTTCGCGCTGGCGGCGCGTTGGCCCCGGCACCGCGCCGCGCTGCTCGCCGGTGGGGCCTCGGTCGCTGTGCTCGTCGCGCTCAGCCGCGTGGTCCTGAGCGTCCACTCCCCCACCGACGTGCTCGCCGGCCTGTCGGTCGGCCTCGCCGTGGCACTGCTGCTCGCGCCTGCGGGCGCTCTCAGGCGCAGACGCTGAGGCCATGGGCGGACTTCGCTGGGTGGCGGGCCGTCGGGGATCGTCAGCGCGAGCTCGGTCGTCCGGCGCTGTCAGGCGGGGGACGTGAAGGCTGATGGTCTTCGTTGGTCCGTCAGGCTTCGAGTCTCCGGCGGCCACTCACTGCCGTCAGGCCCTGACAGGCGCCGCGCTTCTCACCCGTTCGAGCACCAGTTCGGCCATGAGGTCGGGTTGGTCGTCCGGGAGGAAGTGGCCGCCGTCGATCTCGGCGAAGCGGTAGTCGGCGCTGACGTACCGCGCGGTGAGCTCCGCAGCGGCGCGGCCGAGGAACGTGTCGCCGTTGCTCCAGATGTACGTGGTCGGCACGGTAATCCGGCCGACAGGCTCCTTGAGACTGAGCGGCAGGCCGCGATACCAGTTGATCGAGCCGCGGCGGGTGAGCGGATCGAGCATCCGCTCCTGGTACCTGGCGGCAGCCTCCGCGGGCACGCCCTGCTTCTCGAGGTTCTTGGCCAGCTCGCCGCGGCGGGCGCCGAGGCCGATGAACGCCTCAGGCGCCCACGGCAGCTGGAACGCGAACATGTACCAGCTCCGAAAAATCTGGCCCTTGGGAGCGGCCTTCACCAGCGCCTGCGGGTGCGGCGTCGAGATCGAGACGAGGCTCCGCACGCGCTCCGGGCGGCGGTAGGCGAGGCCCCAGGCGACGCCTCCGCCCCAGTCGTGGCCGACGATGTGCGCCGACTTCAGGCCAGCGCCGTCGAGCAGCGCGATGATGTCGTCGGCGAGTTCGCCGCCCTTGTAGGCGCTGCGCTCCGTCGGGCGAGCGCCTGGCGAATACCCGCGCTGCAGCGGAGCGAGCGTGCGGTAGCCGGCAGCGTGCAGCGCCGGGAGCATGCCGTCGAACGATTGCGCGTCCTGCGGGAAACCGTGAAGCAGCACGATCGCCTCGCCATCGGCGGGGCCGCGGTCGATCACATCGAAGGTGTAGGGGCCGCGCCGGAAGCTGTCCATGGCGCGAGCCTAGCGCCGCCACGCTGGTCTGCCGAACCGGCTCGGCGAGCCGGCTACTGGTTCTGGCCGGGGATGATCCGGTAGGCGTCGAACACGCTGTCGATCTGCCGCAGCTTGTTGATCGCGTTCTTCAACGTCTGGGGATCGGGGACCTCGACGACGAACCGGTTGGCGGTCATGCCGTCGGTGGTGGTGCAGCGCGCTTCGATGATGTTGACGCCATGCTCCGAGAAGGTGCGCGAAAGGTCTTCAAGGAGCCGGTGGCGGTCCCATCCGTTCACCTCGATCTCGACGAGGAAGGCGGTCTCGTTCTCGCCCTCCCAGGTGACGGTGACGAACCGCTCCGCGTTCTTGCGGAGGGCCATCGCGTTGGGACAGTCGTCGCGGTGGATCGTGATCCCGCGGCCGAGGGAGATATAGCCCGTGATCTCGTCGCCGGGCACCGGACGGCAGCACTTTGCGAGCCGCACCATCACGTCGTCGACGCCCTCGACGCGGATGCCGACCTTGCTGCCGCGCTGCGTGCGGCGGCGCTGGCGATGGATCAGCTCGTCGAACGTCGTCTCCGGCGTCTCCGGCTCTGCGGTGTCGCCCTTGAAGCGGTCGATCAGTTTGTTCACCGCGACCTGCGGCGAGATCTGCTCGTTGCCGAGCGCCAGGTAGAAGTCCTCGGCCTTCTCGAAGCCGAGCTCGCGGGACACGTCGGCGAGCATCGCGCTGGCGACGATCTTCTGCGACGGTAGGCCAGCACGCTTGAGCTGCACCTGCAGCACCTCACGGCCACGGTGCTCGCTGTCGTGGCGCGACTCCTGCTTGAAGAAGTGCTTGATCTTGTTGCGCGCGCGGCTCGTGCGCACCACCTTCAGCCAGTCGCGAGACGGGCCGCGATCCTGCTTGCTCGTGAGGATCTCGACGATGTCGCCGTTCTTGAGCTCGTAGTGCAGCGGCACCAGGCGCTGGTTGACCTTCGCGCCGACCGTGCGGTGGCCGATCTCGGTGTGCACCTCGTAGGCGAAGTCGAGCGGCGTGGCGCCCTGCTCGAGGCTCTTCACATCGCCCTTGGGCGTGAAGATGAACACCTCGGAGCCGAACAGGCTGCGCTTGAGCGACTCCATGAACTCGCGCGGATCCTGGTGGTCGTGGTGGACCTCCGCGAGATCGCCGAGCATGCCGCTCCTGCCGCCGGTGCCGTCGGCCTTGTAGGCCCAGTGCGCGGCAACACCGAACTCGGCACGGGCGTGCATCTCCGCGGTGCGGATCTGGATCTCGAGCGGCCGGCCCTCGGGACCCACCACCGTCGTATGGAGCGACTGGTAGAGGTTCGCCTTGGGCATGGCGATGTAGTCCTTGAAGCGCCCGGGCAGCGGCTTCCAGAGCGCGTGCACCACGCCGAGCGCGCCGTAACACTCGTTGGTGCCGGCGACGATCACGCGCATCGCGGTGAGGTCGTAGATCTCGTTGAACTCGCGGCCCTTGCGAGCCATCTTCGTGTAGATCGAGTAGAAGTGCTTCGCGCGGCCCGAGATGTCGGCGGCGATGCCGACCTTGTCGAGCTCCTCGATCAGGTAGTTGCCGGCATGCTCGACGTACCGCTCGCGGTCCTGCCGCTGCTGGTTGACGAGCATCTTGATCTCGGTGTACTTGCGCGGGTGCAGTGCCTGGAACGCGAGATCCTCGAGCTCCCACTTGATCGCGTGGATACCGAGGCGATGCGCAAGCGGAGCGAAGATCTCGAGCGTCTCGCGGCTCTTCTCGATCTGCTTCTGCTTCGTCATCGCCCCGATCGTGCGCATGTTGTGCAGGCGATCGGCGAGCTTGATGAGGATGACCCGCACGTCCTGGGCCATCGCGACGATCATCTTGCGGTAGTTCTCCGCCTGCTGATCGTCGCGGGACTGGAACGAGATGCCGGTGAGCTTGGTGACGCCGTCGACGAGCGCGGCGACGGTCTCGCCGAACTGCGTCGTGACAACCTCGAGCGACGCGGACGTGTCCTCGACGGTGTCGTGAAGCAGCGCGGCGCAGAGCGTCTCGGTATCGAGACCGAGGCCGGCGCAGATCTTCGCGACGCCCACGGGGTGCGCGATGAAGTCCTCGCCGCTCTTGCGCTGCTGACCGACGTGCGCCTTGGCAGCGAACGCGAACGCCCGCTCCACCTCGGCCAGGTCGACCGGGGCGCGGCCCGGCTGAGCGTGCTCCGCGATCACCGCGCGGAGATCCGCGATCAGGCGCCGCTCGTTGCCGGTGAGGTCGTGGCCCGCGATGCGCTCGACGGCCGCACCACCGTTGCCGGTCGGCGGCGGTGCCTCGTCGACGAGGTGGCGCGAGAGCTCGGCGGCGTGGGTCAGGCCGACTGAGGACTCAGGCTCCATGCCCGTGCCTCCTCGACCAGTGCTGCGGACTGCGTGAAGATCGCCGAGCGCTCCAGCTCGGCGCGCTCCTGCGAGATGAGCTCGACGCTTCCGAGCGCCTCGCCCACGGTGACGAGCCCGAGATCCTCGAGCACGCGGACGGCGCGACCGAGCCCGGCCGGCGCGTGACCTTCGGGCAGCAGCGCGAGGAGTCCGAGGGCGTGGAGCGGCGCACCTGCATCACGCAGGCCTCGGTAGAGCGCGACCATGAGAGGCCGCAAGGCGAACTCCCGCTCCAGAACATGGAGGGAATAGGTTAGCTCAGCCTCGGTCCAGCTCCACCAGGCTTCGACGTCGGTGGACGCGAGCGCCGCGGCGGCGCGCGGATCGAGCGGCGGATCGACGCAGATCACGAGCGAGCGATCGGGGTCGGCCACGGCGAGCGCGCGCGGCAGCGCCGCCGGCCCGGCGATGGTGCCGGTGAACCCCAGGGCGCGGAGCTGCGGGGCGCGCCGCCCGGTGTCGGCGACGTAGGCGATCGGCTCACGCCCGCAGGCTGCGGCGACCCGCAGCGCTGCCGCGACGGAGCAGCCGCGCCGGTCGACCGACGGCCGCGGCGGCAGCACCGAGGCCGGCAAAGGCTCCTGGTAGCCGGCCAGCAGCGCCGCGAGTGCGGTGGCATCGCGGCCGACACCGGCCGCGCTGCTCGCACTAGCGCGCTCGAGCTCGTGGACCGACTGAACGACCACGCGCGCCTCGACCGTGCCCCCATACGAGGAGCGCTCCAAGTGGACGACGAGATCAAGAGGCACGCCCATCGGGATCGGCGGCGACGAGAACGCAACGGCGTTCGTGCGTGCGCCGCCGGAGGCGATCACGGCGCGGCGGTGCTCGTTGCCGCTGCCCATGGGGCTCTCCTCGATCACCCGCACCGATGGCAGCAGCAGGCGCACCGCCGGGTTGCCCTCGCCGGTCGGCTCGAAGGCAGCGAGCTCCTCGGCAAGGTCGAGGGTGAGGTCACGGACCTCGGCCACGGCGTCGACGCTCGGCGGCGGCGTCTCGGCGGCCGACTCGAGCGCGCGGGCCGCGGCGGCGTCAAAGGCGGCGGCGAACGCTTCAAGCTTTTCGGCACGGACCTCGCAACCGGCAGCGGCGGCGTGGCCGCCGAACTTCTCGAGCTCACCGCGGCACTCCCCGAGCAGGGCCGCGAGATCGAGGCCGCGGGCGCTGCGGGCCGAACCGCTGCCGATCTCGCCGTTCATGCCGACGACGACGGTCGGGCGATCGGTGTCTTCGGCGATCCGCGAGGCGGTGATGCCGACGACGCCGGCGGGCCAGCCTTCGCCGGCGAGCACGTAGCCGGAGCGCGGCCCGAGGGCGCGCACCTGCTGCTCGGCGGCGCGGCGCACCTCGAGCTCCGCCTCGCGACGACGCAGGTTGCAGCGCTCGATCTCCTCGACGAGGCGGGCGGCCTCCTCGTCGGAGCCGGTGCGCAGCAGCGCGAGGGCCAGATCCGCGCGAGCGACGCGACCGGCCGCGTTGAGACGCGGTGCGAGCCGGAAGCCGACGGCTTGGCCGTCGAGCGTGGCGGCGTCGACGCGCGCCGAGCGCAGCAGCGCGCGCAATCCGGGGCGGCGCGTACGGGCGAGGGCCGCGAGGCCGTCGCGCACGAGCTGGCGGTTCTCGCCGGTGAGCGGGACGCAGTCGGCGATCGTGGCCAGGGCGGTGAGCTCGGCGATGCCGTCCTGCAGGGCCGCGGCGCTCTGGCCGGCCTCGGCGAGCAGCGCCCGCGCGAGGTGGGCGGCGACGCCGGCACCACACGGTGCCGTGGCGGGCTCGACGAGTTCCCCGCCGCGTACGGCCGGGTGGAGGATCGTGACCGGCGGCAGCTGCCCGTCGTCGCGGGCGAGGTGATGGTCGGTGATGAGGACGTCAACCCCGGCCTCGCGGAGCTGCCTCGACTCGTCGACAGCGGTAATGCCGCAGTCGACGGTGATGACGAGCTCGGCGCCGAGCCGACCGATGCGCTCCAGGCTGGCGGCGGTGAGGCCGTAGCCGTCGACGCCGCGCTTGGGCAGGTGCCAGGCGGCACGGCTGCCGAGGAGCTCGAGGGTGTCGAGGAGGATCGCGGACGCGCAAACGCCGTCGACGTCGTAATCGCCGTGGATCAGGATCCGGCTGCCGGCCTGCACGTGGTGCAGGACGAGCGCGACGGCGGCGTCGAGCCCCGGGAGCTCCGTGGCGGCATCCGCGCGGCCGCCGAGCCAGCGGCTCGCCTCGGCCGGATCGGAGAGCCCGCGGCGCAGGAGCGCCTGGGCTGTGACGTGGCCGACGCTGAGCGCGCCCATCAGCTCGCGCAACGCGGCCGCGTCGACCGCGGCCGCGACCGGCCGCGGATCCGCGGCCGGGTGGACCTCGGCGCGCGGCTCACCGTCCGCCGGGCCCACCGGAGCAGGCGGCGTGAGCGGGGTCGCAGAATCGGGCGAGGTCACCGTGGCCACTACCCCACGGTACGGGGCCGGTGGGACGGAACCGCCCGATGTGGCGCTGTGATCAGGCAGCCTTCGACTCGCGCCACGACCCGAGGGCGTAGCCGAGCCCGAGGGCGATGATCGCGCCCGGGATGCCGTCGAGCGCCACGATGGTTTCAAGGTCAGCCCGGCCGGGCACCTCGAAGCCGTTCAGCGCCAGGCCGCCGAGCACGGCGCCGCCCGCAGCGATCAGGAAGGCGCCGACGATGCCGCCGACGACCCGGTCCGGGAGCCAGATCATGAAGTGCCAGATCGCCAGGCCCATCATGACCCACGAGAGGATCGCCATCAGGAATCTCCCTTGGTGCGGTTCTGGCGCGCTTCGCGGCGGCGCTGTGCCTCGGCCCGGCGTACAGCGGCCGGGTCGTTCGGATCGATCTCGGCGGTCGCCGTGGCCGACGGAGCGGACTGCGGCTTCGGCTGCGCCTTCGCGGGCGCCGCCTTCTTCTCGGGCTCGATGCCGAGGTCGCGGACCATCTCGTTGAACTCTTCCTCGCTCACCTGGTCGGGAGCCTGATCAGAGCTCAGCCGGACCGGGCCGGTGCGCTCCTGAGTGGCCAGCGCCGACTTGGGGCCATCTGCGTACGACGGCACCTTGCCACCGTGCTCCGCGGCGACGGTCTGGAAGCGGCGCTTCCACACCGTCTCGCGCTCCTTCCAGTGCACGAGCACCGGAGCCGCGATGAAGATCGACGAGTAGGCGCCGGAGAGCGTGCCGATGATCAGCGCGAGGGCGAAGTCCTGGAGGGTCTCGCCGCCCAGGAAGTAGAGCGCGGTGACCGGCAGCAGGGTGCAGAACGAGGTCGCCAGAGACCGGGTGAGCACCTCGCTCATCGACGAGTTCACGATCTGACCGAACGTGGCTCTCGGCATTCGTGGAACGTTCTCGCGGATGCGGTCGAACACGATGATCGTGTCGTAGAGCGAGTAACCGAGGATGGTGAGCAGTGCGGCCACCGTCGCGCTCGTCACCTCGGCCCCGATCAGGGCGTACACGCCCGCGACGATCAGGATGTCGTGCGAGAGGGCGATGAGCACCGGCACGGCGTACTTCCACTCGAACCGCAGTGCGATATAGGCCGAGATCACCAGGAGCGACGCGATGATCGCGATGATCGCGGTGTTGGCGATCTGCTTGCCGAACGTCGGGCCGACGGACTGGACCTCGTAGTTCTGCCCGATGCCGTACGAGTCCTCGAGCGAGGCACGGACGGCCGGCACGCGGTCCGGTGCGAGCTTCTTGATGGTGATCTGGAAGCTGTTCGCGGCCACGTCGCTGCCGGTCTCGCGCTGCACCTTCTCCGCCTCGAAGCCGTCAGCGGCGAGCGACTCGCGCACCTGCGCTTCCGTGGCGCTGCGGCCAAGCTCCACGCCGATCTTCGTGCCGCCTGAGAAGTCGTTGCCGAGCGGCACGCCGTTGGTGCCGATGGCGAACGCGCCGATGAGCAGGATCACGCCAGACAGCGAGAAGAACACCTTCGAGCGGCCCATGAAGTCGAACCGGCGCGGGGGGCGAGTCTTCTCCCCCGCACCGAACGCGGCGCGGCTGGTGAAGACGCGCGAGGTGCCGATCATGCCGAGCACCGCCTGCGTGTAGACGACGGCCGTGAAGAACGACACGAGCGTGCCGACGCCGAGCGTGAACGCGAAGCCCTTGATGCCGCCGGTCGCCAGGGTGAACAGGATGAACGCGACCATGAACGTGACGACGTTGGCGTCGGCGATTGCCGTGAGGCCTCGTTTGTAGCCCGCCGAGATAGCCGCGGACACGGATCTGCCCGCGCGTAGCTCTTCCTTGATGCGTTCGAAGATGACGATGTTCGCGTCCGCGGCCACACCGATCGTGAGGATCAGACCGGCGATGCCTGGCAGCGTCAGCGTGATCGGGATCGCCTTCACGAGCGCGTAGAAGAACAGCGTGTAGAGCGCGAGGCCAGAGATCGCGAGGACGCCGAGCACGCGGTAGAAGACGAGCAGGAACAGCGCGACGACGGCGAAGCCGACGAGGCCGGCGACGACCGCCTTGTCGAGGGCTTTCTGGCCGAGCGTGGCCGACACCTGCGACTGCGAGAGCTGCTGGAGGTTGACCGGCAGGGCGCCGCTGCGGAGAAGGTCTGCGAGCTCGCGGGCCTCGGAGAGCGTGAGGCTGCCCGAGATCTCGGCACCGGTGTCGCCGGAGATGCCGTCGGGGTTCCGCTGGGCGTCGATGTACGGGACCGTGAGGAGCTGGTTGTCGAGTGCCACGGCGAAGTGCTGGTTGCCCGTGCCGCCGATGGCCTGCTCCTGACCGCGCTCGGCGATCGCGCGGGTGACGTCCTGCCAGATCTTCTTGCCCTTGTCGCTGAACTGGAAGGCGACGGCCGGCTGGCCGAGCTGATCCTGGCTCTGAACGGGGTCACGGATGTCGGAACCCTGCAGGGCGACATCGTCCTGCACCACGAACCACTTGTCGGGGCGCGCGTTGGCCTTGCCCGAGCCCGACTTCGCGGTCGGCGCGGTGGCCTGAAGGAGCGTGGTGCCGGTCGGCACCTTCACGACGCGCGTGCCCTCCTTCTGCTTGGCGGCCTCGGCCGGATCCTCGCTGTAGAGGTCGTCGGCGACGGTCGTCGGGCCCACGAGGACCTTCCGCTCCTTGTCGTTGACGAGGTAGTAGGTCTCGTTGTGCGAGCGCTGCGCGTACGTCTTTGCGGGGCGCTTGCTCGCGCGGATCACCGCGTCGAACTTCGTGAGCGCAGCGGTCGGGCCGCCCGGATCCGTGGCACCGGTGACGGCCGGATCCTCAGGCGCCGGCGTGCCCTCGGGCCCGACAACGTTCGGCTCCCAGTCGTAGAAGTACAGGCGCGCGGTGCGGCCAACCAGGTCCTGGGCCTTCTTCGGGTTCTGGTAACCGGGGAGCGCGATCGTGATCTGGCTGTCGCCCGCGGTCTGGATCTCGGGCTCGAGCGTGCCGGTCGGGTCGACGCGCTTGCGCATGACCTCGATGGCGCGATCCAGCGAGTCGGGATCGACGGCGCCCGTGCCGACGGCCGGCGTGGCCTTGTAGACGAGCTCGACGCCGCCTCGAAGATCGAGGCCGAGGCGCGCGCTCTTGGCGTTCACGACGACGAGCGACGCGATCGCGAGGCCCGCGACGAAGAGCAGGATGAAGAGATTTCGGCGGCGTTCGGACACTGGTGGCGGAGACTACTCGGAGGGCGTGAGGACGAGCAGTACGCCCCCGTCGTCGTCGTATGCAGGGAAGCAATCGACGGTGACGCGGGCGGGCAGGTCGCCCTCAGCCTCGATGGTCGCGGGTTTGTTGAGTTGGCGGACGCCCCATTCGCGGACGGTGCCGATCACGTCGGCTCCGTCATCGGTCACGAGCCCAAGGAGATCCTTGGCGTCGCGCCCGATCGCGCGCTCGTCCTTGAGACCGGTGAGCTCGAAGCTCCCGCGACCACAGCCGAGCACGCGCCCGCCCTGGTCGAGGACGAACATGGCGGCCTGCGGTGCCGGGTAGTAGTCGTCGAGCAGCTCGAAGAGCATGCCCGCGCCACAGCGCTCGCAGGTGAGGGGCTTGCCCCGGAGTCCACGCACCCGGTCACGCAGAACGGACCGGTGGCCGCAATGCGGGCAGATGAACGTGATGGCGGACACGGAGCGAGGAAGATACCCAGATGTGCGGGGGAATGATGCCGCCACCGATGTCAATTGGACGTCAGTGCCGTCTGGGGTCCCCCTAGCCCTCGGCTACGGACCGGCGCGCTTGAGCTGAGGGCGCTAGTCGAAGAGTTCGGCGGAGCCGCCGGGCGTGGCCAGGTTCAGGTGCCGGAATGCCCGGGCGGTGGCGACCCGGCCACGCGGCGTGCGCTGGAGGAAGCCACGCTGGAGCAGGTACGGCTCGTAGACGTCTTCGAGCGTGTCGGACTCCTCACCCACGGCGGCGGCGAGCGTCGAGAGCCCAACCGGCCCGCCGGCGAACAGCTCGCAGATCGTGCGCAGCACCTCACGGTCGAGGCGATCGAGCCCTTCCTTGTCGATCTCGAGGTGCTCGAGCGCCTTGGCGGCGGCGGCGTCGTCGATCACGCCCTCCCCGCGCACCTGCACCCAGTCGCGCACGCGCTTGAGCAGGCGGTTGGCCACGCGCGGTGTGCCGCGCGAGCGCGAGGCGATCGCGTATGCGCCGCTCGGGGCGATCTCGACGCCGAGGATCGACGCCGAGCGCTCGACGATTCGCGCAAGCTCGTCGGCGCCGTACGGATCGAGCCGGAACTGGATCCCGAAGCGGTCGCGGAGGGGCGTCGAGAGCAGGCCCGAGCGGGTCGTGGCGCCGACGAGCGTGAACCGCGGAAGATCGATCGTCACGACCCGCGCGCCGGGACCCTGCCCGATGGTGATGGGGAGCTGGAAGTCCTCCATGGCCGGGTAGAAGGCCTCTTCGAGCGCGCGCGGGAGGCGGTGGAGCTCGTCGACGAAGAACACGGAGCCCGGCTCCAGCGCAGTGAGCAGCGCTGCCACATCGCCCTTTCGCTCCAACGCGGGGCCGGCCGTGAGGACGAACGGGGCGTCGAGCTCCTCGGCGACGATGTTGGCGAGGCTCGTCTTGCCGAGGCCGGGCGGACCTGACAACAGCACGTGATCGAGCGCCTCCCCTCGCCCCTTCGCGGCATCCAGCGCCACTGCGAGCTGCTCGCGCACGGCGTCCTGGCCGACGAAGTCGTCGAGCCGGCGTGGGCGCAGGCTCGTCTCGATCGCGAGTTCCTCGTCGGAGCCGGCGGCCGCATCCTGCAGGCGGACGTGATCCATCATCCGCGTGCTCGCTTGAGCGCGCCCGACACGAGCTCCTGCACGGTGTCGCCCTCCGACTCGGCCAGCATGGCATCGAGCTCGCCGGGCGCAAAGCCGAGGCCCTCGAGCGCGAGGCGGGCCTCGATGCGCGGATCGGCGGCAGCTGCCGCCGTGGCGAGCGCGGCCGAACCGACCGACGCGGCGCTGGAGAGGCCTGGGGCGATCTTGTCGCGGAGCTCGACGACGATGCGCTCGGCCGTGCGCTTGCCGACACCGGGCGTGGCCGTGAGGCGCGCCGCATCGCCGGTCGCGATGGCCGAGGCGATGTGGGCGGGATCGCCGCCTGAGAGCACCGCCAGCGCGAGCTTGGGGCCGACCGATTGCACGCCCAGCAGCAGCGTGAAGAGCTCGCGCTCGGCCGGCGAGCCGAAGCCGTACAGCTGGAGCGCATCCTCGCGGACGGCGAGGTACGAGAGGAGCATCACCGGCTCGCCGAGCGGCGGCAGGCTCCCGATGGTGTTCGACGAGACGGCGAGCTGGAGGCCGACGCCGCCGACCTCGATCACCACCTGTCCCTGTGAGAGATCGACGAGGGTGCCGCGGACGCGATCGATCATGAGGCCGCCTTGAGGGCTGAGGCGAGCGGAGCCCGCTGGACGTGACACAGCGCGACGGCGAGGGCGTCGGCGGCGTGGTCGGTAGAGGGCTGCACCCCGAGAAGCGCGCCGACCATGCGCTGCACCTGGGACTTGTCGGCCGAGCCTCGCCCGCAGACGGCCTGCTTGACGTGCTGGGGCGTATAGGAGTGGCACGGGATGCCGCGCAGACCCGCAAGCACGAGCGAAACGCCGCGTGCCTGGCCGACGGCCACCGCGCTGCTGGTGTTGCGGCCGAAGTAGAGCTCCTCGAGCGCCATCGCGGCGATCTCGTGGCCGCTGAGCACCTCGTCGATCACCGCGTGGATCTCGGCCAGCCGCTGCTCCGGGGCGCTGCGCGGCGAGGTCTTCACCGTGCCGTGCGCGAGCGCGCGCGGCCGCGGACCGCCTTCGACGACGCCCCAGCCGGTGTTGGCGATGCCGGGGTCGATGCCGAGGACGATCATCGGCGACCCTGCGCGGAGCGCGCCGTGCGGCTGCGGGGCCGTGGGCTCGACGGATCGGAGGGGATCATGTGTTCGCATGGTGGCGGATCGACCGGACGGCGCCGGATGATCGCCTGCAGCTAGTCCGGACTCGGCGCGCCCGCGGGTAGGATCGTCCGCGTGACCTCCTCCGCCGAACCGACGCCCGGCAACCGCCGCCGCCGCATGTCGGCGACCCAGCGCCGCGAGGTGATCTTGGAGGCTGCGACGGAGGTGTTCGCCCGCCACGGCTTCCATCAGACGGCGATCGACCAAGTCGCTCAGGCGGCGGGCGTGAGCAAGGCGTTGATCTACGAGCACTTCGCGAGCAAGACGGAGCTGCAGCAGACCGTCATCCGCGAGCTCGTCTCGGATCTCTTCCAGGACGTCGCCGTGGCCGTCGCCGGGACGCCCGCCGACATCGACAGCCGCGCCCGGCTGCGCGCCGGCATCGACGTCTACTTCCGCTTCATCGAGCAGCGCGCGGCCACCTGGCACATGCTCTTCCGCGAGGGCGTCGGGCGCGAGGCCACGCAGACGATGCTCGCCGTCGAGCCCACGTTCGTGAACGGCATCGCCGCCGTGCTCGCCGAAGCGCCCGAGGCCGCGCCGATCTCCAGCACCGTGGAGGGCAAGGTGCGCCTGCGCGTCGCCGCGCAGATGATCACCGGCTCGATGCACTGGCTCGGCAACTGGTGGGTCGACAACATGGATCTCGTCGACCGCGACACCATCGTCGACTGGGCGCTCGACGGCGCTTGGCTCGGCCTCGAAGGCTTTGGCGAGAAAGTGGCCGCGCAGGCCGCTGACGCCGCCGACCGCGCCGCGAAGTAGCCCGGCGGCGCAGGCCGAGAGCGCTCGCTAGGCGAAGACGCGCTCGAGGATCTCGTCGTCGATGTCGAAGTTCGCGTGGACTTCGCTCACGTCGTCGTCGCCCTCGAGGAGATCGATCAGCTTGAGGAGCGTGCGGGCCTGGGCCTCGTCCACCTGCGTGCGCACCTTCGGGCGGTAGAGCACCTCGGAGCTGCGCACCTCGACCCCCTCGGCCTCGATCGCGGCGCGCACCTCGGTGAGCGTGGCGGGCTCGGTGATCACCTCGATCACTTCGCCGTCGGCGACGACGTCTTCCGCCCCGGCCTCGATCGCCGACAGCAGGTCGTCCTCGGAGTACTGCTCGCCGTCAACGATCGCGACGCCCTTCTTGTCGAAGAGGTAAGCGACCGAGCCGGGCTCGCCGAGGGAACCGCCGCCCTTGCTGAAGAGGTGGCGCACGTTGGCGCTGGTGCGGTTGCGGTTGTCGGTGAGGGCCTCGACGAGCAGCGCCACGCCACCCGGGCCGTAGCCCTCATAGAGGACCGTCTCGATCGCGGCCGCATCAGCACCTTCACCGGTACCGCGGGCGATGGCGCGCTCGATGTTGTCCTTCGGCATCGACGCGTCCTTGGCCTTCTGGATGGCCAGGGTGAGCGCGGCGTTGGCGGCCGGGTCGCCGCCACCGTCCTTGGCGGCCACCGTGATGGCGCGCGCGAGCTTCGTGAACTGCTGCCCGCGGCGAGAGTCGACGATCGCCTTCTTGTGCTTGATCGATGCCCACTTGGAGTGACCGGCCATGGATTCCAGTCTACGGCCGGGCGCGCGGACACGCCGAGCGGCCGCGCGTAGGAGGACCGTTCCGCGGGCCGGCGACGGTGGGGCCGCCCTCAGCCGCGGTACACGGGCTCAGGCGAAGCCGTTCTCGATCGGCGTCTCGTCGATGATCTTCGGAGAGTCTCCGCGGGAGACGACGACGATCGCGGTGCACCCGGGCGTCTGGCCGCCGTGCGACTTCGCCTTCACGCGCATCTTGATGGTGTCGCCCTCGATGCTGCCCGAGCCGTACTTCTGCTTTGGCTTGGCGGCGTCGAGACCCCCCTTCCAGGCGACCGGCACCGACGGGTCCGAGATCACGGTGCCGATGGTGAAGATCGCGCGGTAGCACTTGCCGTTGCGCAGATCCGAGACGATCACGAAGACGATCGCGTCGTCCTCTTCGTCGAGGATGTCGGCGTTCATTCGTACGGTGGCGGAGAGGGCGCCCGACTTGCGGTTGTAGGCGATCCGCCCCTCGACGACGTCGCGAGCGTCGGGCTTGCCGTCGCCGGTGCGGTCTTCGAACGACGCGACGAACGTCTTGGCGCTCGCGGCGGTGGGGAGTCCGGCGAGCGAGACGGTGCCGAGCGCGGCGGCGAGCAGCGCGCCGCGCAAGCGGCCGCGTCGATCGGAGGGAAGGCTCATGCCCACTCGGTCGGCCGCGGGCTGGCGCTACGCAGCGACGCCCAACGGATGTCTAGTCAGCACTCGGCGCACAGGGCCGGCTCAGCGGCCGCGGTACCAGTCGATCGTGCGCCGCAGGCCCTCTTCCAGCCCGACCTGCGCCGACCAGCCCGTGAGGCCCGTGAGCTTCGACGGGTCGACGGACTGCCGGTCGATCTCGCCCTCGGGCACGCCCGCGCCGCGGTAGTCGGCGCTGGCATCGCCGCCGACGATGGCGATGATCGTGTCGACGATCTCGCGCACGCTCGTGCCACGGCCGGTGCCAGCGTTGAACGCCTCCCCCACGGCCGCCGCGGGATTGGTGTCGATCAGGTCGGCGATCGCCAGGTAGGCGCGGGCCGCATCGTCGACGTAGAGCAGGTCGCGCTCGGGCGATCCGTCGGACCGGATGATCGCCGGCCGGCCCTCCAGCGCGGCGACGATCACTTCGGGGATGAGCCGAGACGGGTTGAGATCGCCGGGCCCGTAGAGGTTGGCGAAGCGGGTCGTGGCGGCGGGCACGCCGTACGTGTGCGCGTAGGAGCGCGTGATCAGGTCGGTCGCGGCCTTGCTCACGTCGTAGGGAGCCGTCGCGTTCAGCGGGAGGTCTTCGGTGTACGGCAGCACATCGCTGGCGCCGTACGCCTTGTCGGAGGCGGCGACGACGACGCGCTCCACCTCGTGCACGCGGCAGGCGTCGAGCAGCAGCCAGGTGCCGCGCACGTTCGCCTCGTAGGTCGACACCGGCGAGCGGCGGGCGATCCCGACGATCGTCTGCGCGGCGAGGTGGAACACCGAATCGATCTCGTGCTCGCCGATGGCACGATCCAGGAGCGCCGGATCGAGGAGGTCGCCGTGGACGACGTCGCAGTCGGCGAGGAGGCCGGCGCGTGCGAGCGCGTTGCCCCGCAGCTCGTCGCGGACGAGCACGACCACGTGGTCACCACGCTCGAGCAGCATCGGGACGAGCGCGCCGCCGAGCACGCCGGTGGCGCCGGTGATGAACGTGCGGCGTGCGCTCACCGCGCTGCCTCCACGGGCCCCTCGGGCAGCTCGCGCACCCAAGGAGCGCCCTTGCTCCATTGGTCTTCGAGCACCGCGAGATCCTTCGGAGTGTCCATGCAGGCCCAGAAGCCTGCGTGCGGAGCGCCGGCGAGCAGGCCAGCGGCGGCGAGCGCCTCGAAGGGCTCGCGCTCGAGCACGCTCATGGGGCCGAGCTCGTCGAGCAGTTCCGGGCTCGCGACCATGAAGCCGCCGTTCACCGCGAACTCCGCGACGGGCTTCTCGCGGAAACCGGAGATCATTCCCTCGTCGTCGAGGTCGGCGACGCCGAAGTTCAGCTCAGGCCGCACGACCGTGACGGTGAGCGTGGCGCCGGTCGCCTCGTGGCGGCGCACCACCGCGGGAAGGTCGAGGTCGGCGACGCCGTCGGCGTAGGTGAGGTGGAAGCGTCCGCCGGGACCTGACGTGAGCGATTCGGCCGCAGCGAGCACGCGCCCGCCGGTCGGGGTGTCCTCCCCCGTGTCGAGCACCTGCACATCGAGGGTCGGCCCGAACCGCTCGCTCTCGACCCATGCGCGCACCTCGTCGACCCGGTGGCCCGCGAGGAGCACGAATCGCCGCGCACCCTGGCTGGCGTAGATGTCGATCACGTGGCCCATCACGGGGCGCCCGCCAATGGGGACCAGCGGTTTGGGAGCGTCGTGGGCGCCGAGGCGCAAGCCGCGGCCACCGCAGAGGATGCCGACCGGGGTCGCGGGATCGAGGCTGGGGGTTGCCATAGGTTCGGGCATGATGCCAGGGCGCCGCGGCGACGACCGATCAGGTGGCGCCGAGCGCGTGCGCCGACACGCGAATGCCCGGGCCCGCGATGCCGATCCAGCCGCCCGCCGCCTCGAGGTCGGTGCCCGAGAGCTTGACGGTATCGACCTCGGCCTCCACGAGATCGACGGTGCCGTGGTCCGGGAAGTCCTCTCCGGCGAGGAGCGCGGCGGGGTCGACGGTGAGCGGTCCGTCAGCCTCGACCACGAGCATGGCCTCGGGGTCGCCGAGCGACGGCTCGCCGCGCAGGCGCGCGAGGAAGCCCTGCTTGGCGGGCTTACCGTAGATGGGCAGTGAGACGATCCACGTCGTCGCGCCCTCGGCCACCTCGACGACCTCGCCGAATGCCATCGAGCGCCCGGCGAGGGCCTCCACGGCGACGGGCTGGAGGCCGGCCGTCGGAAGCCCCTGCCAGGCACCGGGCACCACGCCTTCGATGGCGGGCGGCTCGCTGACCGGATCGGGGATCCGGAGCATCCAGTTCTCCGGGTCGAACGTGACGGCGCCGCGCGGTCCGACCTCGACCCGCGTCTCGATCACGCGGGTGCCCGCAGCTGCATCCCAGCTCGGGACGAACGCGAGGGCGACCCGCATCGTCGCCCTGTCGCGGTCGGTCGGCAGGAAGAGATCGCCGTCGAACTCCACCCAGCTCGCGGGCTCGGAGATGCGGAATGCCTCGATCCGCCACTGCGCGCCGTCGACTTGGTCGGTGACGCTGATGGTGTCGTCCTCGCCGAGCTCGCCGAGCCGTTCGAGGCCGGCGGCGGCGAGCCGCCAGGCCACGTCGGCGATCCAATCGGTGCGGATCGGCGGGATGCCGCGGGGGCTGATGGTGGCGTCCGGCATGGCTCGCACCCTAGATCAATGGCACGGCCTGCCCAGCGGCCGCGCCGCGCTGAGGCACCGCGGCTGACGGACCTGCGGGTACCCCCTGCTGACGGTGTGTGAACGATGCCTGGCGAGCCTGCCGCCGGAGGCGCGCGCCCACTACGATCCGCCGCGATGAGTGCGACGAACGTTCCGGACAGCATCTTCAAGGCCTACGACGTCCGTGGCCTCTACGGCGACGAGATCACCCCGGACGGGGCCGAGCTCATCGGCCGCGGCTTCGCCCGCACGATCGCCGACCTCAGCGGCAAGCCGACCACCGAGCTGCGCCTCGGGCTCGGCCGCGACATGCGCCTCACCGCTCCCGAGCTCGCCGCGCGCTATGCCGCCGGCATGGTGGCCGAGGGCGCGCAGGTGTTCGACGCCGGCCAGGTCGGCACCGAGCAGCTCTACTTCCTTGTCGGCTCGCGCAACCTCGACGGCGGCCTGATGTGCACCGCCTCGCACAACCCGAAGGCCTACACGGGAGCGAAGCTCGTCGGCGAAGGTGCGCTCGCGCTCTCCGGCGACTCGGGCATCCAGGAGGTGCGCCGCTACGCGCAGTCCGAGCTGCCCGCTCCGGACCCGGCCGCCGCCGGCTCGATCGAGCAGGTCGACATCGCCGCCGAGTTCCGCGAGGCCGCGAAGGCCTTCGTCGACACCAACAAGATCGACCGCAACCTCAAGATCGTCGTCGACGGCGGCAACGGCATGGCCGGCGAGATGGTCGGGCCGATCTTCGAGGAGCTCGGCATCGAGGTCTCGGCCCACTACTGGGTGCCGAACGGCGAGTTCCCGGGTCACGAGCCCAACCCGCTCCTCCCCGAGAACCGCGAGTTCATCATGAACAAGGTGGTCGAGGAGGGTGCCGATCTGGGCATCGCGTGGGACGGCGACGCCGACCGCTGCTTCTTCATCGACGACCAGGGCAACTTCGTCGACGGCGACTTCCTCACCGCGCTCCTCGCCGAGAGCCTCCTCAGCAAGTCGCCGGGCTCCGACATCCTTTACGACGCCCGCGCGAGCCGTGCCGTCGCTGACGTGGTGCTGATCAACGGCGGCGTGCCGCACATCAACCGCGTCGGCCATGCGTTCTTCAAGACGCGCATGCGCAAGGAGGGCGGCCTCTTCGGCGGCGAGGTGAGCGGCCACTACTACTTCCGCGACTTCTACTGCGCGGATTCGGGCACCATCCCGGCGCTGCTCATCCTCGAGCTGCTGTCCGAGAAGGGCCAGAAGCTCACCGAGCTGCTCGCGCCGCTGCGTTCCAAGTACTTCATCTCGGGCGAGATCAACAGCAAGGTCGACGACGCCGACAGCAAGATCGCCGCGATCGAGGAGAAGTACGCCGACGCGAAGATCACCTACGTCGACGGCGTGTCGGTCGACTACGACGACTGGCACTTCAACGTGCGCAAGAGCAACACCGAGCCGCTGCTGCGCCTGACGCTCGAGTCGCTCGTCTCCGAGGCCGACATGGAGCAGCGCCGCGACGAGGTGCTGGCGCTCATCCGCGGTTAGCCTCAGGGCGAGATGCCCGATCACAGCGAACGCGCCCTCGCGACCCACGCGTCAGATGCGGGCGCGCTGCCCGAGGGCATCCACCGCATCGCGCTGCCGACGCCGTTCCCGATCGGGCGGGTGAACATCTACCTGCTCGAGGGCGATCCGCTCACGCTGGTCGACACCGGTGTGAACACGGGCACCTCGCTCGATCTCCTCGAACAGGTGCTGGCCGATCTCGGCCACGCGATCGAAGACATCGAGCTGCTGCTGCTCACCCACGAGCACGTCGATCACGTCGGCCTCTCGACGGTGATCGCCGCGCGCGCGGATTGCCCCGTCGCCGCCTACGCACCGCTTCAGGCCCTCTGGGATCCCGAGCAGGATCCCGCCCAGATCATCGGCTCGCGCATGGCGTGGGGCGTTGCCCAGCTCGAGCGCCACGGATACCCGCGCGAGCTCGTGATGGGCGCGCAGCCGGCGTTCCACCTGATGCTCGCGCTCGGCTCCCGGCCGGTGGTCGACGTGGCGCTGCGTCCCGGCGACGTCATCCGGGCCGGCTCACGCAACTGGGAGGTGCACCACCGTCCAGGGCACTCGCCGTCCGACCTCGTCTTCATCGACCGCGGCTCCAGGACCGCGATCTCCGGCGATCACGTGCTCGGCGGCACCAGCTCGAATCCGATCCTCTCGCCGCCGCTGGAGATCCCAGCCCCCGACGTGACGACGGAACGGCTTCGCTCGCTCCAGCTCTTCGTCGAGTCGATGAAGCGCACGGCCGAGGACGACCTCATGCTCGTGCTGCCGGGCCACGGCCCGCTCGTCGGCCCGCCGGCGGAACTCATCGGGGAGCGCCTCGCGTTCCACGAGAAGCGCGCCGACAAGTTCCTCGAGATGCTCGACGCCAGCGAACCGCAGACGGTGTACGAGCTCGCGACGAGGATGTGGAAGGGCGTCGTGATGGTGCAGCCCTCCCTCACCCATTCCGAGGTGGTCGGCCACCTCGACCTGCTCGAGGAGCGCGGACTCGTCGCCGAAGCCGTCGTGAGCGACGGCGTCGTCGGCTTCATCCGCACCTGAGCGAGGCGGCTCGAGCGGCTCAGGAGCCTGCCGAGCCGTTCGCCGCGACGAGCTTCGTCGGATCGGGCCGCGGCACCCCGGCCGCGTCGCCGGGTACCGGCGCCGGGAACACGACGGGATCGGCATCCGGGATCGGTTCGACGCCGGCCACCTGCAGCCGCTTGCCGACGGCGGTGCGCGCCCCCGCCATGGTCTTGCAGTTCGTCAGCGGCTTCTTCTCGCCGTAAACGACGATGCCGTGCGCGCCGTTGAGGCAGCGGATGTGCGGTTTGGGCCCGCGCGCGAACGACTCGACGTACGCCGAGCCGCCACGGAGCTTCACCTGGTTCCGGCCGTAGCCCTGCAGGCGGATCCTGTTGGAGCCGCTTCCGACGGCGATCGTGTTGTTCGACGCCCCTGCGCGCACGAAGTTGCGCCCGTTGCCGAGCGTGATCACGTTGGTGCCCCGGCCGCCGTAGACGATGTTGTTGCCGTCGCCGGCCGTGATGCGCGTGGTAAGAACCTTGGCCTGCGCGCCGCCGGTGTCGTGCAACCAGTCGGCCCACAGCACGTTGTCGCCGCCGCCACCGTCGATCGAGCCGCCGCCATGCCCGCCGAAGAGCTTGTCGGGGCCATCGCCGCCCTGCAGCTTGAACACCTCCCAGGTGCCGGCCCGGATCGACTGGATCGCGGTCGGCCCCTGGAAGTTGACGACGTTCGGGCAGCCGACGATCTTGCCTTCACCGATGCCGCGGTTCGCGTACTTGAGCGTCGGATCGACGGCGGCATTCACGTGCAGCACGCTCTGCGGGTTGCCGCCGCAGTCGACCTTCACGTAGTTGAAGACGCCGGCCAGGTAGACGTGGTTGACGCCCCCGCCCAGCACGATCGTGTCGGGACCCGACAGGTGGTAGACGGTGTTGTTGCCCGAGCCGGCCCGGAGCTGCATGCCACCCGAGTTGCCGTTCACGACGTTGTTGCCGTTGCCCAGCGTGATCGCGTCGTCGGCGCCGCCCGGATCGACGTAGTTGTCGCCGTTGCCGAGCGTGATCGTGTCGTGGCCGGTGCCGCCGTAGACGGTGTTGCGACCGTCAGCCGCGGTGATCTTGTCGTCGCCCGCGCCGCCTTCGACGTAGTTGTCGCCGCCGCCCGCGTCGATCGTGTTGCCAGCACGAACGCCGTAGAGGACGTCGTTGCCCGGACCACCGACGAGCGTGTCGGCGCCGCCACCCCCGAACAGCACGTCGCCCGAGGGGCTCTTGCCGAGCAGGCGGTCCGGCCCGGGAGTACCGACGATGATCGCGGCGTGGGTGGCCGCCGGCGCTGCGGTGAGCAGCAGCGCGGCCGCGATGAGGGCGCGGGCTTGGGGACGCATCGGGCTCCGTGGGGGTGTCAGGCGCCGCTGACGCGGGCGATGTTCGTGAGGTCGCTCGGATCCTCACTCGGCCCGGTAGCGAACCATGCATCGAGGATCTCGGCAAGTACCGCCGCACTCGTCAGGCGCAATGAGAGTGCCAGCACGTTCGCGTCGTTCCATCGCCGGGCGCCGGCCGCCGTCGCGGCATCCGTGCAGAGCGCCGCGCGGACGCTGGGCACCTTGTTCGCGGCGATCGAAGCGCCCGTGCCGGTCCAGCAGCAGACGATCGCCATGTCTGCGTCGCCGTCGGCCACGGCGCGGGCGGCGGCATCGCTGCACCACGCCCAGTCGGTGCGATCGCCGTCGGCCAGCGCGCCGAACGGCTGAACGGAATGCCCGCGCCGCCGCAATGCCGGCTCGATCAGATCGGAGATGCCGGTTCGTTCATCGGCGGAAAGAGCGATGCGCACGCCACCGAGCGTACGCATCCCCACCGAGGGCGGCTAGACCGTCTTGCTCTTGACGGCCTTCTGGATCTTCTTGAACTCGGACCTCAGCTTCTTGGTCATCCCGTCGACTGCCGACGTGGCGATCACGACGCGGTCGTAGCGGGCGATCCGGCCGTCGGTCTTCGCGGTGTCGATCACGCGCACGAAGCTGGCGGCCTGCGTCGCGGCGAGCTGCTCGGACGGGTAGACCATCACGGTCGTGCTGCCGGCCTGGATCACCGTCGGCCCGCCGGAGCTGCCGGAGCTGCGCGACGCGCTGATGCCAGCCGCCTTGATGGCCTTGAGGATCTCGCTTGCCTCCGACTTCACCTGCGCCGGGCCGACTTTCTTGGTGCTGGCGTCGGCGATCGCCTTCGCACCTTCCTCGGTGACCGCGACGTCGGACTTGATCACGTCGGGCAGCGGCTTCTGCGGCGGGCGGGTCGGCACCGGCGTCGTCGCGCCGGCGCGCTCGGGCTTCTTCTCGTCGCTGCCACCGCACGACGCGAGGCCCAGGGTCGCAGCCAGGGCGAGGGTGGTCGCAGCGGCCGAACGGAACGTGCTTCGGGTCACACGGGACATGGGGCGGCAGTATGTCGAAGTCGGCTCTCACGTGCGCCGCCCCGGAGCGGGCGTCTTGGCGCGGCTGTAGTACGGTCGGTCCGCGATGGACGGTGCCACGACCCCATCCCCCAAGCGCGCCTCCCGGGGCAATGGTCGCCGCCGTGCCCCGCGGCGCCCGCCGCACGAACGCCGCGACGAGGTGCTCGACGCAGCGATGCGGCTCATCGTCCGCGACGGCTACCGCGCGGCGACGATGACGGCCGTGGCCCGCGAGCTCGGCCTCACCAAGCCGGTGATCTACGCCGTCTTCCCGAACTTCAAGGAACTCGGCGACGCGCTGATCGAGCGCGAGCAGCTGCGGTGCCTCGCCCAGATCCGCGACGCGCTCACCGCGGCCGTGCGCCCTGAACTCTCCCCCGCCGAGGTCATGCCCATCGCGCTCGGCGCCTTCCTGCGCAGCGTGGCCGAGCGGCCGGAGCCCTGGCGGCTCGTGCTGATGCCGAGCGGTGCGCTCCCCTCCGATCTCGCTCGCCGCGTGCGAGACGGGCGCCGCTGGGCCGTCGAGGGCTGCACCCGCCTCTGCGAGCAGGCCCTCCCCACGGAACGACCCGATGGCACCAAGGTCGACGTGGAAGCGCTGGTGGAAGCGCTCATCGCCTCGACCGAGCGCTACGCCCAGCTTCTCCTCGCCGATCCCGGCCGTTGGACGCCCGAGCGCCTCGAGGCGTTCGCGGCCCACGACATGGTCTGGCCAACCGGTGGACCGTTCGGCGTCGCCGGCGGCCCCGTCCAGGCCTAAAACGGGTCACAAACACACCCGAAGGACGGGTCCCGGCGCGTACCGACGCCCCGTCAGCTGGGGAGGTGGCGAAGTTACCCCGGCGTAGCTATCCTCCTGCCCGCCATGCCGGATCTTCCCCGCCCCGCCGCCATCCTCGGCGGCAACCGCATCCCGTTCGACCGCTCGAACAACAAGTACGTCCACGAGTCGAACTACGACATGCTGTCGGCCGCGCTCGACGGCCTGATCGACCGCTACAAGCTGCAGGGCGAGGTGATCGGCGAGGTCGTCGCCGGCGCCGTGCTCAAGCACTCCCGCGACTGGAACCTCGTCCGCGAGGTCGTGCTCGGTAGCCGCCTCGCTCCCGAGACGCCCGCCTACGACATCCAGCAGGCCTGCGGCACCGGTCTCGAGGCCGCGATCCTCGTCGCCAACAAGATCCGCCTCGGCCAGATCCAGAGCGGCATCGCCGGCGGCGTCGACACCACGTCGGACGCGCCGATCGCCATCGGCCCCAAGCTCCGCAAGAAGCTCCTCGAGGTGAACCGCCAGAAGGACACCAAGAGCAAGCTCGCCGCCCTCGCGAAGATCCGCCCGGCCGACATCTCGATCGACGCGCCGGCCAACAAGGAGCCGCGCACGGGCAAGTCGATGGGCGGCCACACCGCCGACACCGCCGCCAAGTGGGGCATCACCCGCGAGGACCAGGACCAGCTCACGATCGAGAGCCACGACAAGCTCGCCGCCGCCTACGAGCGCGGCTTCTTCGACGACCTCATCACCCCCTACAAGGGCCTCGAGCGCGACGCCAACCTGCGCCCGGGCAGCACGCTCGAGAAGCTCGGCAAGCTCAAGCCGGTGTTCGGTGGCCCCGAGGGCACGATGACCGCCGCCAACTCAACGCCGCTCTCCGATGGCGCCTCGGTCGTGCTCATGGGCAACGACGCGTGGGCGAAGGAGCACGGCCTCGAGGTGCTCGCCTACTTCATCGACGGCGAGACC
Source organism: Solirubrobacteraceae bacterium (assembly GCA_017744415.1). Taxonomy (GTDB): domain Bacteria; phylum Actinomycetota; class Thermoleophilia; order Solirubrobacterales; family Solirubrobacteraceae; genus JAGIBJ01. The sequence continues at coordinate 3,488 of JAGIBJ010000063.1, read as the reverse complement.
GCCGCCGTGGACTACGTGAGCGGCAAGGAGGGCCTCCTCCTCGCGCCGATCTACGCGGTGCCGCGCCTGCTCGAGCGCAACGGCCTCGGCTTCAAGGACATCGACCTCTTCGAGATCCACGAGGCGTTCGCGGCGCAGACGCTCGCGACGCTGAAGGCCTGGGAAGACCCGGAGTTCTGCAAGACGCACCTCGGCCTCAAGGGCGCGCTCGGCGCCGTGCCGCGCGAGAAGCTGAACGTCAACGGCGGCTCGCTCGCCGCCGGGCACCCGTTCGCGGCCACCGGCGGCCGCCTCATCGCCGGCCTGGCCAAGGAGCTGCACGCCCGCGGCGGCGGCACCGGCCTCCTCTCCGTGTGCGCGGCCGGCGGCCTCGGTGTCGTCGCCCTCGTCTCGACCGATCCGACCCTCGGGAGCAAGTGATGAGCGATCGTTACGCCACCCTCGTCCGCAGCCCGATCGGCAAGCGCGTCGCCGACGCCGCCGGTCTGCCCCAGCCGCTCGTCCTCGACCGCTGGAGCCCCGGCAGCCCGGCCATCACCGGCCCCGTGCTCCTCACGAGCGGCGGTGCCGAGGGCCCGCTCCTCGACACCATCTCCGGCATCGTCAGCGGCGCCGGCGCCAAGCTGCTCGGCATTCCGGGCGACCCGGCCTTCACCGCCAGCTCCACGCTCTGGACCAAGGACGGCGAGAAGCCCGGCTCGATCATCGTCGACGCCACCGGCATCACCGACTCCGAGGGCCTCAAGGCGCTGTGGAACGCGCTCCACCCGACGGCCAAGTCGGTGAAGTCGTCGGGCCGCATCATCGTCGTCGGCAAGGATCCCGCCACGGTCGCCGATCCGTCGGCCCACATCGCGCAGCGCGCGCTCGAGGGCTTCACGCGCTCGCTCGGCAAGGAGATCGGCAAGGGCCGCACCGTCAACCTCGTGCTCGTGCAGCCGGGTGGCGAGGTCGCGCTCGAGTCGACCATCCGCTTCTTCGCGTCGGCTCGCTCGGCCTACGTGTCAGGCCAGGTCGCGATCGTCGGCAAGCCCGTCGGCAAGAGCACCGCTCCCGCCAACTGGGACCGACCGCTCGAGGGCAAGGTCGCGCTCGTCACCGGTGCCGCCCGCGGCATCGGCGCCGCGATCGCCGCCACGCTCCACCGCGACGGCGCGCAGATCATCGGCCTCGACATCCCGCCGCTCGCCGACGACCTCGGCGTCACGCTCGCTCCGCTCGGCGGCCAGTCGATCACCCTCGACGTGACCGCCGCAGATGCGCCGGACGAGCTCGTCAAGCAGATCAAGGAGCTCGGCGGCAAGGTCGACATCGTCGTCCACAACGCCGGCATCACCCAGGACCGCACCCTCGCCCGCATGAAGCCGGAGCGTTGGGAGAAGGTGCTGGGCGTCAACCTCGTCGCCCCGCAGCGCCTCACCGACGCGCTGCTCAAGGCGAAGCTCCTCGGCGACGGCTCGCGCATCATCGGCCTGGCCTCGATCGCCGGCATCGCCGGCAACAACGGCCAGACCAACTACGGCGCTTCGAAGGCCGGCATGATCGGCTTCATCGAGGCTTACGGCGCCGCGCTGGAGAAGGTCGGCGGCACGGCGAACGCCGTCGCCCCGGGCTTCATCGAGACGCAGATGACGGCCGCGATCCCGTTCACGATCCGCGAGGCCGGCCGCCGCATGAACAGCGTGTCGCAGGGCGGCCTGCCCGTCGACGTCGCCGAAACGATCGCCTGGTTCGCGAGCCCCGGTAGCGCCGGCGTGAACGGCACCACCGTCCGCGTCTGCGGCCAGAGCCTCCTCGGCGCCTAACCCCAAGAGGACCCAGACATGAGCAGCGCCCCCACCAAGGTTCCCGGCCTCCTCGGCTCCTACGGGAAGGCCGCCCTCGCGGCCATCCCGATGGCCGGGAAGATCCCGTTCCTGCCCGGTGGGGGCGGCCCGCTCCCCTCGCGCGTGCTGCGCCGAACGACGGCGCGCCTGGAGCCCGAAGAGCTCCAGGCCCTGCGCGACGTGACCGAGGACCACGGCGCCTCGCTCCCGCTCCTCGCCCCGCACCTGCTGGCGTTCCCGCTGCACATGCAGGGCATGACCGACGGCGCGTTCCCGTACCCCGCGATCGGCACGGTCCACCTCGACAACCTCGTCGAGCGCACCCGTCCGATCGCTGCGGACGAACAGCTCAACGTCGACGTGCGCTTCATCGGCCCGTACCCGCATCGCAAGGGCGCGACGTTCGTCATCGAGACGACGGCGACGAGCGCCGGCGAGCTCGTGTGGCGCGAGCGCTCGACGATGCTGCGGATCGGCGCGAAGGTGCCGGGCACCGCCGCCGAGCTGCCCGCGCTCACCGTTCCGGACCAGGATGCCGCGCCGTCGGCCTCCACCACCGAGACCTGGGAGCTCCCGGAGAACCTCGGCCGTATCTATGGCGCGGTGTCCGGTGATCGCAACCCGATCCACCTCCACCCGATCTCGGCGAAGGCGTTCGGATTCCCGCGCGCGATCGCCCACGGCATGTGGACGGCGAGCCGCATCGCCGCCGCCTTCGGTGACGACCTCCCGGACGCGTGCAGCCTCGGCGTGCGCTTCGAGAAGCCGATCCTCCTTCCGACCTCCGTGCAGCTCGCCCGCTGGACGAACGGTTCCTCCACCGACCTCCTGGTCCTCAGCAAGGACGGCTCGCGCATCCACGCGCGTGCCCGCCTGAGCGAAGGCCCGGCAGCGCTCTAACCCCCGCCTACCCGACGCCTCCGCGCCCCATCTACGGAGCACCCGTGACCAAGCAGCAAACACGCCAGACCCCGGCCGACCGAGCCACCGTGCTCGGCCTGCGCCTCCTCAACGCCGCCAGCGCCCTCCCGGTGATGTCGGACCCGAAGGTCCGCAAGCGCGTCGAGAAGTTCCTCTACAACGGCACCCGAAACGGCCTCCGTGCCGAGACCGCTGCCCGCCGCACCTTCAAGAAGGTGAGCGGCGGCGGCACGCCAGCGCGCGCGAAGACGACGAAGCCGAAGCAGGTCTTCGACCTCACGCCGACCGACGACCAGCAGATGATCCAGGAGGCCGCGCGCGAACTCGCCGCGACGGTGCTCCGCCCCGCCGCGCAGGATGCCGACGCCGCACGCGTCGTCCCGGACGCCGTCAAGGAGCAGGCCGCCGAGCTCGGCCTCACGCTGCTCGGCGTGCCGGATGCGCTCGGCGGTATCGCCGAGGAGCGCTCGGCGGTCACCGGCGTGCTCGTCACCGAGGCGCTCGCCCACGGCGATGTCGGCCTCGCGGCCGCGCTGCTCGCTCCGGCCGCTGTCGCGACGGCGATCGCGAACTACGGCGACGCCGATCAGCAGGCGACGTACCTGCCGGCCTTCACGGAGGACGAGGTCGCGCCGCACGCCGCCATCGCCATTCAGGAGCCGCAGCCGCTCTTCGACGCGCTCGCGCCGAAGACCACCGGCACGATCTCGGGCGACAAGCTCACGCTCAACGGCACCAAGG
>JAGIBJ010000062.1 GCA_017744415.1 Solirubrobacteraceae bacterium | reverse complement strand
CCGTGGCCGTCGTCGGCGAGGCGGTCGATCAGGCCCCAGAGCTCGATGCGCTGGGCTGGGTGCCGCAGCGCCCGGCGCTCTACGAGCGGCTGACGATCACCGAGAACCTCCGCCTCTTCGCGGGCCTGGCGCCGGGCGTGACGGATGCGGCCGCCGCCACCGAGCGCGCCCTCGACTTCGCCGATCTGCGCGAGCGGGCCGACCAGCGACTCGATCGGCTCTCCGGCGGCTGGCGTCAACGCGTGAGCCTCGCCATCGGCCTCATCGGCGACCCGCGGTGCCTCCTGCTCGACGAGCCGCACACCGCGCTCGATCCGCCGCAGCGCATCGAGCTCTGGGGCCTGATCGACCGCCTCGCCGACGACGGCCACGGCGTGGTCATCACCACGCACGAGCTGCACTCCGCCGAGCGCCACGCCGATCGCGTCGTCGTCCTGTCCGGCGGGCGGATCGCGTTCGAAGGCAGCACCGACGAGCTCCGCGCCCTCGGCGGCGACCACGCCGATCTCGATCTGGCGTTCGCGCGGATCGTCGCCGGCACCGCATCGCCTTCCACGAAGGCGGGCGCATGATCCGCGCCGTGCTCGCGAAAGACCTGCGCGTGCTCCGCCGCTCCCCTGCGCTGCTGGCGCTGGTGATCCTCTACCCGCTGCTGATCGCCGTCGGGCTCGGCATCGCGCTCACCCGCGAGCCCGAGCCGCCGACGGTGGCCGTCGTCAACCTGCTGCCGAAGGACGGCGCGGGCACCGTGACGATCAGCGGGCAGAAGCTCTCGCTGGCCGATCTCCAGGGCTCGCTCGCAGGCAGGGACGTCAAGACCGTCGACGTCGCCAGCCGTGAGAAGGCCGTGGCGATGCTCAAGGCGGGGACGATCGACGGCGCGCTCGTGATCCCGGCTGATGCGGCCACGACGCTCGCCAACGAGCTCACCTCCGGCGGCGTGAGCGCCGGACCCGAGCTCGAGGTGCTCTACCGCTCCAGCGGCCCACTCGACGGCACGCTCGTACGGGCGCTCGTCGCGGCCCGCCTGCGCTCGGCCGAGCGGGTGCTCGCGGGCGAGATCGTCCGCGTGGCGACCGGCTTCCTCGGGATCCTGCGCGACGGCGGCAAGATCGAGATCCTCGGGCAGAGCATCGACGTGCTCGGCCTGAAGTCGGCCGAGGCGGTGGTGACCGCGGGTGCGTCGCAGCTCCCGGAGAGCAAGCGCAGCGGGCTCGATGCCGCGGCCGAGTTCGCGAGACTCGCCCGCCAGAACCTCGATCTCTCCGACGACATCCTCCGCACGGTCGCCAAGCCGCTGAACGTGAAGGAGACGGCGATCGGCGAGCAGAGCGGCAGCAAGACCCTCAAGGGCTTCGCCGTCGGCGTGGCCGCGGCGCTCTCGGTGATGCTCGTCGCGATGACGCTCGGCGCGGGGCTGCTGGCGAGCGAGCGGGAGGAGGGCACCATGCGTCGACTCCTCCGTGGCGGCCACGGCGCGTGGCGTCTCACCGTCGCCAAGCTCCTCGGCGGCGGCATCGTCGCTGCCGGCTCGGGCCTTCTGCTCCTGCTCGGGATCGCGATCGCCGGCGCAGCGAGCTGGGCGGGCGCGCCGCTCTGGATCCCCGCGCTCCTGCTCGCGGGCGCGGCGTTTGCGGCGTTCGGCGTGCTGCTCGGCGCAGGACTGCGCGATGCCCGCGCCGCCACGCTCGCCGCGATCCTCCTCGCCGTGCCGATCGCGGTGATCGCGCTCATCCCCGACCAGGCCGTGAGCGGCGCGCTGGGATCCGCGCTCGACGCCCTCTCGGCCGTGCTCCCGTTCCAGCCTGCCCGCGAACTGCTCGATGGTGCCGTCGCGGCGCAGGTGAACGCCGGCGCCGGCGGGCAGCTGCTCGCGCAGTGCGCCTTCTACGCCGTCGCCGCGGGCGTGCTCGTGCGCCGTGCGCGCGCCTGAGGTCGGCGCCGACCAGACCAGCGGGCGACGGATGCGTCCTGGCGGGGCCGGTTTGTCGCCCGTTGGCGAACCGGCGACGGATGCGTCCTGGCAGGGCCGGTTTGTCGCCGGCACCAAGGCGCCCCGGGCGGCGCGATCCGTCGACCGGCCGTTGCACCGGTCCGTAGCGCGTGGGAGGCTCTGGCCATGCGCCGTCTGCTCGCCGTGCCGCTGATCGCGACCACCGTGCTGGTCGCCACCGCCGACGCTGCCGACGCCGCTCGGCGGCAGGGCCTCGTGCCGTTCAAGACGTGCGGCGCGCTCGTCGACGAGGCGCGCGACGAGGCGCAGGACGCTCCGGTCCCGTTCCGCGGACCGATGATGGGCGCCGGCAGCAGCGTGCTCTCGCCGCGCGCCGAATACGCGAAGCCCGACGAGAGCAAGCTCGCGTTTCCGGAGGCGGCGACGGCCGTGTCCGGGTCGGTCAGTGACAGCGCGACCGGCTCCTCGGACGTGGAATCGTCGACCACCAACGTGCAGGAGGCCGGGATCGACGAGCCCGATCTCGTGAAGGCCGTCGGCGGCAAGCTCTTCGTGATCGCCGGCAAGGAGCTCTGGGCGCTCGACGCGACCGGTCCCACCACGCGCGTGCTCGGCAAGCTCGATCTCGGCGCTACCGGAGGCACCCTGCTGATCGAGGGCAACCGCGCGCTCGTGATGTTCCCCCGCCAGTACGCCGCGCCGTCGGTGCGGCCGGATGTCGGGAGCGGGCCCCGCGCCGACGTCGCCATCATGGTCGCGCCGAGCGGGCCGAGCCGCCTCACAGAGGTCGACCTCACCGATCCCGCAGCGATGAAGCTGCTGCGCACGATGGAGGTGCCGGGCGATCTCGTCACGGCGCGCCTCACCGACGGCACCGCCCGCATCGTCTTCAACAGCGCGGCCGGCCTCGAGGGCTCCGCCGCGGGCACCGCCGCGGTCGCCACGCCGGTCGACGGCATCTCGGCCAAGGCCGCCCGCAAGCTCCGGACCAGCTCGTTCGTCCCGCGGACGAAGCTGACGAGCAACGTCACCGGCCGTACGTTCCGGCGCTCCCTCGTCCGCTGCCCCGAGGTGCGGCACCCCGTCGTGCCCGCCGGCACCGACCTGCTCACCGTGCTCTCGGTCGATCTGCGCAAGGGCCTCTTCAACATCGACCGCGACGCGATCCTCGGCTCCGCGCAGGTGGTCTACGCCTCGGCCGGCGCGCTCTACGTCGCGAGCTCGGCCGACGCGGATGTCCAGACGCCCGCCGATGTGCCGGCCCGTCCGCGCACGCAGATCCACCGCTTCGACACGAGCGTTCGCGATCAGACCACCTACGCCGAGTCGGGCAGCGTGCCCGGCTACGTGCTGGGCCAGTACTCGCTTGGCGAGCACAAGGGCGCGCTCCGCGTGGCCTCCACGGAGGAGCCGTCGTGGGTGCGCACCGCCGCGAACGCCGAGGCGAACGAGAGCCAGAGCTCGGTGACCGTCCTGAAGCCCGACGCCGGCAAGCTCGCGCAGGTGGGCCAGGTGACGGGCCTCGGCAAGACGGAGCGAATCTACGCCGCACGGTTCATCGGCGACGTGGGCTACCTCGTCACCTTCCGCCAGACCGACCCGCTCTACACGCTCGACCTCTCCGATCCCTCGAAGCCGAAGGTGGCGGGCGAGCTCAAGATCACCGGCTACTCGGCCTACCTGCATCCGGTTGGCGACGGCCTGCTGCTCGGCATCGGCCAGGACGCCTCCGAGCAGGGCCGGACCCAGGGCGCGGCGATCTCGCTGTTCGACGTCGCCGATGCCAGGGCGCCGAAGCTCCTTGCCCGCAAGCAGTTCGCGCAGTACAGCCGCAGCGCGGTGGAGGACGATCCGCACGCGTTCCTCTGGTGGGCGCCCACCAAGCTCGCGCTCGTGCCGACGCTCTCGTTCGGCAACCCGGCGGGCGGCGCGATCTCCGGTGGGATCGCCTCGGGCGTGCGGGTCGACCGCGCGAGCGGCCTCACCGACGTGGGCAGCGCCTACCACGGCCCCGAGTGGGATCATCCGCAGATCGTGCGCTCCGTCGTCGTTGGCTCGCGCGTGTTCACGATGTCTGACATCGGCGTGCAAGCGGGCCGTCTCACCGATCTCGGTGCCGAGGGCTGGATGCCCTGGGTGACGGGCTAGGTCGTTCGCGGCTGTCAGCCTGGCTGTGAGCCCGGCTTCTGACCACCGGTAGGCTGCTCTGCCGTGGCCTTCCCCGATCAGCGCCCCCGCCGGCTGCGCCGCACGCCGGCGCTCCGCGACCTCGTCGCCGAGACGAGCCTCGCCCCGGGCCAGCTCATCCTGCCGCTCTTCATCGAGGAGGGCCTCTCGGGGCGCCGGCCGATCGAGGCGATGCCGGGCGTCGATCGCGTCGGCCTCGACGAGCTCGGTCGCGAGGCCGAGGTGGCGGCCGCGCTGGGCCTCGGAGGGCTGCTGCTCTTCGGCATTCCCGAGCGCAAAGACCTCAAGGGCACCGGCGCCTACGACGACCGCGGGATCGTGCAGCAGGCCATCGGCGAGCTCAAGCGCGCCGTGCCCGAGCTGCTGGTGATGGCCGACGTGTGCCTCTGCGAGTACACGAGCCACGGCCACTGCGGCGTGCTCGACGGCTCCGAGGTCGACAACGACGCCTCGCTCCCGCTGATCGCTCGCACCGCCAAATCGCTGGCGCAGGCCGGCGCCGACATCGTCGCGCCCAGCGACATGATGGACGGGCGCGTCGCGGCGATCCGCCACGACCTCGACAAGGCCGGCCTCACCCAGACGCCGATCGCCAGCTACGCCGTGAAGTACGCGTCGGCGTTCTACGGCCCGTTCCGCGACGCCGCCGACTCGACACCCGCGTTCGGCGACCGCCGCGGCTACCAGATGGATCCGCGCAACGCCGACGAGGCGCTGCGCGAGGCGCAGACCGATCTGCAGGAGGGCGCCGACATGCTGATCGTCAAGCCGGCGCTGCCCTACCTCGACATCCTCCACCGCGTGAAGACCGCCACGGCCGTGCCGACGATGGCCTACCACGTGAGCGGCGAGTACTCGATGATCAAGGCCGCCGCCTACGCCGGCTTCCTCGACGAGCAGACGGCCGTTCTCGAGACGCTCACCGGCCTGCGCCGCGGCGGAGCCGACGCGATCATCACCTACCACGCCAAGGACGCAGCCGCCTGGCTGCTCGCCCAAACCCGTTAAGGCCGCGCGCCGCCCCCCGAAGGACGCCTGCCCACCATGCCCATCTCCTTGCGCGACGCGCGATCAGCCGAGCAGTACGAACGCGCGGTGAAATACCTGCCCGGCGGCGTGAACTCGCCGGTGCGCGCGATGCGCTCGATCGGCCGCACCCCGGTGTTCATCGAGCGCGGCAGCGGCGCAGAGATCGTCGACATCGACGGCAACCACTACGTCGACTGGGTCTGCTCCTGGGGCCCGCTCATCCACGGCCACGCCCACCCCGAGATCGTCGCCGCGATCACCGAGCAGGCTGCTCGCGGCACCACGTTCGGCGCAGCCACCGTCGGTGAGGTGGATCTCGCCGCTGAACTCTCGCGACGCATCCCGTCGGTCGAGATGCTCCGCATGACCACCTCCGGCACCGAGGCGTCGATGAGCGCGATCCGCCTCGCGCGCGCCGCCACCGGCCGCACCTACCTGCTGAAGTTCGCCGGCGCCTACCATGGGCACGTCGACGGGCTTCTCGCCGACGCCGGCTCGGGCCTTGCCACGCAAGGCCTCCCCGCCTCGCCGGGCGTGCTTCCCGAGGCCGCCGCGCAGACGATCGTCGTGCCGTGGAACGACGACATCGCCGTGCGCGCCGCGTGCGAGAAGTACGAGTTCGCCGCGATCCTCGTCGAGCCGTTCCCCGGCAACATGGGCGTCGTCCCGCCGGCCGAAGGGTTTCTCGAGCTCCTCCGCGAGCAGGCGAGCGCCAACGGCGCGCTGCTCGTGTTCGACGAGGTGATCTCCGGCCTGCGCGTCGCCCGCGGCGGCGCCCAGGAGCTCACCGGCGTGCTGCCCGATCTCACGATCCTCGGCAAGATCGTCGGCGGCGGCCTTCCGGCCGCAGCGTTCGGCGGATCGCGCGAGCTGATGGAACGGATCGCGCCCGTCGGCGACGTGTACCAGGCCGGCACGCTCGCAGGGAGCCCGCTCGCGGTGGCCGCCGGCCTCGCCTGCGTGCGCCTGCTCGACGACTCCGCCTACCTCAAGCTCGCCGCGACCACCGACGCCCTCGCGAGCGGCCTACGCGACCTGATCAACGGTCGCCCGCTCACGGTGCAGAGCGTGCCCGGTCTCGTGACGCTGTTCTTCAGCGAGACGCCGGTGACGAACTACGAGGAGGCCAAGGCCTGCGACCTCGAGGCCTACGGCCGGTTCTGCCGCGGGCTTCTCGCGCGCGGGGTGTACGCGCCGCCGTCGCAGTTCGAGGGCTGGTTCCCGTCGCTCGCGCACACGCCCGAGCACGTGGATCGCACGCTCGAGGCGGCCGCTGTCGCGCTCGACGCCGCCTTCGCGGGCTGATGACGCGCACCGAATCCGCCGCGGCGACTCCCGAGTCGCTGCACGCCGCGCTGCTGGCCGATGCCGGCGGCACGGTCGTCGGCGCCGACCCAGGGGCCCTCGCGGGCGCTCCTGCGGTCGACGGACTCGCGCCAGCGCGTGGACTCGCGTTGCTCGCCGCGTGGACGGGAGCCCGCCTTCACGCGGGCGAGGTGGGTCTCCTGGCCGCTGCCGACCCCGACGTTGCCCTCCTCGTGGGCGACTGGTGCTTCGCGCATGCGCTCGGTGCGGTCGCCCGCGAGGGAGACCTGCAAGCGATCGCCCTCCTCTCGAATGCGATCGATCACGGCTCCTCCGGCGCGAACGGCGTCCCCGCTCGTGGCGATGAACTCGCCGAGATCTGGGGAGAAGCGAGCCGAAGAATGGCCTGCTCCTGACGGCCCCTTAGCGGCCTGCCCGGCGGCGGAATCGCATGAGAGGGACGGGCGTGACTCCGCCAGGCTCCCTCCGTAAGCTGTCCCGCGATAGATTGGTCGCCTCCCGAGCTGCCCCCTCGATCCTCTCTCGTGCCTGATACCTCAAAGAACACGTCGCCGTACACCGCGGACCGGAATATCCCGGGCGCGTTCGAAGGCGAGACTGTCACCCGCCGCCGGTTCATGACCGGCGCCGCGCATGCCACGAACGGCATCGCGGTGGGCATGATCGCGCTGCCGGCCATCGGCTTCGCGCTCGGCCCGAACTTCAAGAAGCTCGAGGAGCGCTGGGAGGCCGTCGGCCGTCCCGACGAGTTCTCCCCGACCGAGTACATCTCGCGCACGATCACGGTCGTCGCAGGTGCCGGCGAGACGGGCAAGACCACGGTCTACCTCCGTGAGCGCAACCCCGACATCGATCACGAGCCCGAGGACGAGTACAACCAGTACATCGCCATCTCGACGCGCTGCATGCACCTGGGTTGCCCGGTGCGGTACGTGCCGGCCTCGCAGCGGTTCATCTGCCCGTGCCACGGCGGTGTCTACGACTTCCTCGGTGAGGTGCAGGGCGGCCCGCCGGTGCGTCCCCTCGACCGCTTCTACACGCGCGTCAAGGACGGGCTCGTCGAGCTCGGCCCCCGCTTCTCGGTGAACTCGGAGCTCAAGCGCTTCTCGCCGCGCGACCCGGCCCAGGACCTCGACGCCCTCGGTCAGTACCTCTTCCCGAGCCGCCCCACCATCCGCAAGATCCCGGGGACCTAGCGCATGCTGAAACTGCCTTCCGTTCCCGGTGGCGCTCCGCCGCGCCCGGGCACTCCCGCTGCTGAGCCCGCCTCGCTCAAGGACAACGCCAGCGAAGCGGCCATCTCGGCCCTCGGCTGGCTCGACGAGCGCACCGCCATCTCCGGCACCGCCCGCTGGGTGATGTTCCGCAAGGTGCCCAAGGGCACCAACTGGTTCTACACCCTGGGTACCTCGACGATGATGGCGTTCCTCAGCCAAGTCGTTACCGGCGTGTTCCTCGCGATGTACTACGACCCGTCGCCGAACAACGCGTACGAGTCGATGCGTCACATCAACAACGACGTGTTCCTCGGCCAGTTCGTGCACGGCATGCACCGCTGGGGCGCCACCACGATGGTGGTCCTCATCTTCCTGCACATGGGCCGCACGTTCTTCTTCGGCGCCTACAAGTATCCGCGCGAGCTGAACTGGGTGATCGGCGTGATCCTCGTGCTCCTCACGATGATCATGGCCCTCACCGGCTACCTCCTCCCGTGGGATCAGCGGTCCTACTGGGCCACGGCCGTGGGTGTGAACGTGTTCGCGTCCGCACCGATCGCCGGCCCGTACCTCGGTGACTTCCTGCGCGCAGGCCCAGAGTTCGGAGCCACGACGTTGTCGAGGTTCTACGCCATCCACATGCTGCTGCTGCCGGGTCTCATCGGCGGCCTCATCGCAGCCCACCTGTACCTCGTGATCAAGCACGGCACCACGGCGCCCCCGTGGATCGAGGCCGAGATCGACGAAGACCTGCGCAAGTCGGAGGCCTAGCCGTGAACCGCCGCGAAAAAGAGCAGTACCTCCGCGAATACGCGGTCCTGAAGGCGAAGGGGAAGCCGTTCTTCCCCTACGTCATCGCCAAGGACGGCGCGATGGTGATGATCGTCATCGGGATCATCCTCACGATGTCGTACCTCCTGGGCGGCACCATCGCCGCCAAGGCCGACCCGACCTCCACCACCGTCGTGCCTCGACCGGAGTGGTACTACTACTTCGTCTTCGAGCTCCTGCGTGTGGTGAAGCCCGCCGCGATCACGCCGCTCGCCACCGTCGGCATCCCGACGGTCTGCCTCATCCTGCTGCTCCTGCTGCCGTTCTACGACCGCGGCCCGGAGCGCCACCCGCTCCGTCGCCCGATCGCGACGACCGCAGGCGTGCTCACCATCCTCGTGACGGGCTACCTCACGTGGATGGGTGCTGAGGCCGGCGCTCCGACCGAGATCGCGATGCCGCCGTCGGCGAACGTCGTCAACAAGGAAGATCCGGAGACGGTCGAGCTGTACCTCAAGGGCCGCGAAGAGCTGCCCTCGCTGGGCTGCCTCGCCTGCCACCAGATCGGTGAGAACGGCAACCACGGCCCGGGGCCGAAGCTCACCGACATCGCCGATCGCCTCCCCGAGGCCGGCATCGCTCAGACGCTCCGCAACCCGACCGCTCCGATGCCGTCGTACCAGTCGCTCGAGCCTGAGAAGTTCAAGGCGGTCGTCACCTACCTCGGTCACCTCACGAAGGAGAACGAGGAGAACCCGGTGGAGGGTGGCGGCGAGTAGCGCCACCCCCGTCGCTGGCGTCCTCGGCGCCGGCGGCCCCCGCCTGGCCGAGCGCGTCGCAGCAGTCGATGCGCTCGTTGCCGTTCTGGCGGGGGCGATCGACGGCCCGGCTGGCGTTCGTGCCGCCGGGCTCGTCGCCTCCGGTGGCAAGCGGCTCCGGCCGCTGCTCACCCTCCTGCTCGCCGGTGACGGCCCCGCCGCCGCGGACGAGGCCGGCGAGCGCTCGCTGCGCGTCGCGGCCGCAGCGACCGAGCTGATCCACGTGGCGACGCTCGCGCACGACGACGTGCTCGATCGCGCACCCACGCGCCGTGGCGTGCCGACGATCTGGTCGACCGATGGAGCGGAGGCGGCCGTCGCCACCGGTGACGCCCTGCTGGCGGCCGCCTTCGAGGCCGTGAGCCGAGACGCCCGACCCGAGGTGAGTGCGATCCTCGCCACCGCCGCCTCGAGTCTCGCCGCCGGCGAACTGATGCAGCGCGCCGACGCGTTCCGCCTCGACATCACGGTCGAGCGTTACGAGCAGCGCGTGATCGGCAAGACCGCCGCGCTCTTCGAGGCCGCGTGCCGCCTCGGCGCGATCCACGGCGGCGTCGACGCCGAGCTGGCCGGGTCGATCGGACGCGACCTCGGCATCGCGTTCCAGCTGCTCGACGACCTCCTCGACATCGAGGGCGATCCAGCCGTCACCGGCAAGGCGCGCGGCACCGATCTGCTCGACGGCACCGTCACGCTTCCGCTGGCGCTCGCCGCGGCGCGCGATCCCGAGTTCGCGGCGGTGAAGCTCCGCGAGCTCGACGAGCCGGCTGCCGCCGAGCTCTGCGACCGCCTCATCGCCAGCGGCACGTGCGACGAGGTGCGCGCGAGCGCCCTCGGGCGCGTCGAGGTCGCGCAGGCCGCCATTGCGGCCCTCCCCGGGCCGGAGGGCCGCCGCCAGGCCCTGGCGCTGGCTGCGCGCGCCCTCGTCGACCGCAGCGCCTAGGCCGCGCCCGGAGGGGCATCCCCCGACCGCTGGCACCCTGGCAGAGGGCCAGGCATCGGGTGATCGCCGGCGGAGAGCGGAGGTTGCCATGCGCGCCTCCCCCGAGTCGCGCATGGCCCTCCTACAAAAAGAAGCGGCAGGCACCCCGCTCTGGTGCCTGCCGCCTGACCTGTCCGATCTGCGGGAGAGAGAACCGCGGGACCGGGAGGAGTGGATCCCGGCGCGAGGCCGGGTGGGAGAAGTCTCTGAGAGGGCCTAGAAGTCCTCGGGCACGATGTGGTCGCCACCGAGCGCCTTGATGAAGCGATCGATGTCGTCGGCCATGTTCGCGCGGGCGAGCAGGTCGAGGTCGGCCGCCACGGAACGCGTGCCCTCATCCAGTGCCACATCGAACTCGTCGAGCTCGGACTGACCGAAGATCGCCTCGCGGCGCTCCTCGCAATCCGGGCAGCGCAGCGTCACGTGCCAGTGCGAGGTACCGACCTCGCTCCAGCCCGTCGGCTGCACGCGATCGTGCCCACAGCTCGGGCAGCACGCAAGCGGCTGCTGCGGAGCGTTGGGACGCGCGACATCCGTGCCGGCTGCGACGTAGCTCACGACGTCGACCTGCTTCCCGGAGGGGAGGGTGACGCGCTTGATGATGTGGGTGTGGGGTGCGGGTTGAGCCATGATTTGTCTTCCGTGACAGCCCATGAGTCGGTCCCCATCTCCCAGCGCTTGACGCGACCTCTCGACGCTTGATCGACGACAGGTCCGGTGCATCGTCGGAAACGCCCGAGAAATGGGGCCATACCGCTCTCCAACGGGGGGTCTTCATTCTTCGTTCATCCTCCGGGCGACCCCAGCCGTGGAGCCCGATAAGGTGGCCGCATGGGAATCGGCCTGCCCGAAATCGCAATCGTCCTCGTGATCTTCCTGGTCATCTTCGGCGCCAAGAAGCTCCCTGAGCTCGGCAAGGGCCTCGGATCGGGCATGCGCGAGTTCAAGGAGGGCATCTCCGGCGACGACGCCAAGTCGCCGCAGCAGATCGCGTCGACGCCGTCCTCCCCGACGGGTGCCCCCGCGCAGCCCGCCTCGCCGGTCGCCCGTGTGGAGACGCCGGATGCCGCCCCGGGCGCCCACCCGGATCCCGACGCTCCGGCCGCCGCACCGCGCACCGAGGAGTAGCGCCGCCGCATGGCGCGCCGCATCGCCCCGATCGGGCACGAGGAGCAGCTCACCCTCGTCGACCACCTCGACGAGCTCCGCAGCCGGATCGTCTCTTCGCTCTTGTTCGTCGCCGTCGTCTTCGGCGTCACGTTCTGGCAGAGCGATCGCGTCCTCTCGGTGATCACCCATCCCGTCGACCAGGCGCTGAGCACGCACGGCTCGTCGACGGCGAAGGCCAACGACTCCGACGAGGTGCAGGCCAACTACCAGGCCCGGATCAGCGTCGCCGTGAAGGCGCTGCGCGCCGACACGGTCGCCTTGGCCGAGGTGACCGAGCAGCTCCAGAGCGCCGGCGGCATCAAGGACTCAGCCGTGAAGGCGCAGGTGGCCAAGCTCCAGAAAGAGATCGCCGCGCGGCAGAAGACCATCGACAAGCTCGACCTCACCGCACCGCCGATCGACCGTCGCCCGATCACCCTCGGTGTCACCGAACCGTTCGTCACCACGATCACGTCGTCGCTGTACGCGGCCTTGCTCCTCGCATTGCCGTTCCTGCTCTACCAGGTGTACGCGTTCGTCCTGCCCGCGTTCACCCCGCGCGAGAAGCAGGTGGCCGTGCCGCTCATGCTGATGATCCCGGTGCTGTTCATCGGCGGCGTCGCCTTCGCGTACTTCCTCGTGCTCCCGCAGACCACGCGGTTCCTCCTGAACTTCAACAGCGGCGAGTTCGACATTCAGGTTCAGGGCCGCGAGGCGGTGAAGTTCGTCACCTCGTTCCTGATCGCCATCGGGCTCATGTTCCAGCTGCCCGTCGGCGTGCTGGCCGTCGCCCGATCGGGGATCGTCACGATCAAGCAGCTTCGCTCGTTCCGCGGATACGCGACCATCCTGTTCGCCGTCCTCGCGGCTGTGCTCACGCCAACACCCGATCCCGGCACCATGCTGCTGGCGTTGGCCCCACTCGTCGTGCTGTATGAGCTAAGTATCATGCTCGCGTCCTGGCTGGAACGGGTGCGGCCACTCGACCCCGAACCAGACCACGGCGCTCTCGACGATCTCGAGTCGTACGCACCCCTTCCACTGGACGACGACGACTGATCGCCTGCTCCCCGAGGAAACCTCACCAACACCATGCTCTTCGATACGCACAGTCCCCGCAGGCGCCGGGCCGTTCAAGTCACCTTCGCCTTCCTCGCCATCCTCATGGGCGGCGGCCTCGTGCTGTTCGGCATCGGCAGCAACCAGTCCGGCGGCGGCATCGCTGACATCGCCAACGGGGGCACGATCGACCCCGCCAAGGAAGCCGAGAAGAAGCAGAAGTCCGCGCAGGAGAAGCTCGCCGCCAACCCCAAGGACGAGCAGGCCGCCGCCGATCTCGCCTTCGCGAACCTCCAGATCGCCGCCAACAAGGCATTCGACGCCAAGGGCAACGTCACGAAGGACGGCCAGCCGCTCCTGAACGCCGCCGACGCCTCCTGGACCAACTACCTCAAGCTCGGCCCCGCCAAGCCTGATGCGAAGGTCGCGTTCCAGTACGTCACCTTCTACATCACGCCCGGCGCCACCGACTACGCCAAGGCCGCCCGCGCCCTCGAGGCCGTGTTGGTCACCCGCAAGGAGAGCGCCGGCCTCTACGCCCAGCTCGCGCTCTACAAGCTCGCCGCCGGCGACAACGCCGCCTACAAGACCGCCCGCGCGAAGTCGCTCTCGCTCGCCGACAGCAAGGAGCGCCGCGACGGCATCGCCGAGCAGCTCGACGACTACGAGAAGCAGGTCAAGGACGCCATCGCCGCCCAGGCGAAGCAGGCGAAGGAATCCGCCAAGGCCGGCGACTCCAAGAGCACCACCCCGCCGCTCAAGAGCCTGCCGAACCTCGGCGGCGTCTCCACCGGCGGCCTCGGCCAGTAACCACCGCCGGGGCCGGCCGGCCCCGGCAGGGGCCGGCGCCGCGGCCACCAACGCGGCCTGGGCGCGCGCATCGTGGCCCCTTCCGCGGTAAGCGTCCACCGACGACGCGCCGCTCGCGCGGGCTCGCTACTATTTCCCAGCCCACGCCCCTCTAGCTCAATTGGTTAGAGCAGTGGACTCTTAATCCAAAGGTTGAAGGTTCGATTCCTTCGGGGGGCACTCTTCAGCGGCCCGTCTCTCTGAGGCGGGCCGTTGTCGTTCGGCCGTGCTCGGGTCCGGCGCCGAACAGACTTTCTCTGTAGCTCTGGGTGCAGAGGAAGTCTGTTCACCGCCTGCTCGGATCGTCGACGTGACGGTCGTGGCAGACCGCGACTGCGCCCGCGACCAGCTCGAGGCCGCTTAACCCAGCGACTCCACGGCTGCCACCACTCGCTCGGCCGCGTGGCCGTCGCCGTAGAGGTCGGGGCGGGCCGTGGGGGGTGTGGTGGCGAGGGCGGCTTTGGCGGCTTGGAGGTTGAGATCGACGAGGGTGTTCCAGCCGGCGGTGATGGTCTCGGTCCACTCGGTGGTGTCGCGGAGGGTGATGCAAGGGACGCCGGCGACGTAGGCCTCCTTCTGGACGCCGCCGGAGTCGGTGAGCATCGCGGTGGCCGAGGCGAGGAGGCCGGAGAACTCGAGGTAGCCGAGGGGTGGGAGGAGCGTGAGCTCGGCGGCGGCGCGGTCGGCGAGGCCGAACTCCTTGAGGCGCGCCTCGGTGCGTGGGTGGACGGGCAGGAGCACGGGGACGCCGATGCCCGTGAGGAGATCGAGCGCGGCGGTGAGGCGCTCGGGAGTGTCGACGTTGCCGGCGCGGTGCAGGGTGCAGAGGGCGTAGGAGCCAGGGGTCAGGCCGCCCATGGATGCGAGCATGCGTTTGCCGGCCTCGAGGGCGGCCGGGCGGGTGCGATGCGCGACATCGATCATCACGTCACCCACGACCTCGATGCGGCCCGCGACCGATTCCTTGCGGAGCTGCGCGGCCGCGACCTCGGTGGGCGGCAGCAGGAGATCGGCAGCATGATCGACGAGGACGCGGTTGAGCTCCTCCGGCATCGCGCGATCGAACGAACGTAGGCCCGCCTCGACGTGCACGAGCGGGATGCGTTGCTGCGCGGCGACGAGTCCGCCCGCCAGGGTGGAGTTGGTGTCTCCGTAGACGAGCACCGCATCGGGCTGCAGCTCGTCGAAGAGCGGCTCGAGCGCCGCGATCATGCGGCCCGTCTGCGCGGTATTGGTGCCGCCGTGGATATGGAGCTGGTGCTCGGGCTGCGGTGCCCCCAGCTGATCGACGAACACCTGGCTGAGCGCATCGTCGTGATGCTGGCCGGTGTGCACGAGCACCTCGTCGTGACGCTCACGCAGCAGCGGGCTCACGGCCGCCGCCTTCACGAACTGGGGCCGGTTCCCGATCACGGTGACAATCCGCACCCCGCGCACCCTACGTGAGCGCTGCCGCAAGGACCCTCTCGAGCCGCCTCGCCCGCGGTGACTCAGCCGTCCGACGTATCGACTTCGCAGTGCATCGCAAACGCACCAATACGAGCGTCAATGCGACACACGGAAGCGAGCTTACCGTGTTGGGGGACACATACCGTCCCCCGAACGGCCCGTTCCTACGGGCGTTCGGTATTCACAACTACCGACCGGCTGTTCGGCACCTGCTCATACATCCGTCCAGGGCGAGCGTCACATGAAAGGCCGAGGCCTTGTCAATCGTCAAGAAACTCAAGGCATTTGACTCTGCACGGCCACAACCCCCGAGCCAGCCGTGTGGCAGTCACGCCGCAGGGTGGTACAACGACGGGCACAGGGGGTGCAGCGGCGGCGTGACTCGTCGCTGATTGCTCGGTCGTCACGAGCAACAGGGGGAGCGTGACGGCCGAGTCCCCAGCCACGGCGCTTGGGGAGGCGCCGAGGCCGGTTGCGCCGGCCGCGAGGGGCTCGCCCGCTTCTCGCGGCCGGCGTGGCTGCCTCTCCGCAGTGGCTCGGGTGCTTGGGGTCTCCGGCGGGTCGGGGGTGCTCGCTCCGGCTCACGTCGCCGGGCTGGTGCATTGCTCGCAGCGCTCGCTAATGCCCCACCCGCTCGAGCTCGCCTTCGCGAGCACCCCTGACCCGCCTGGTGCCGTGGCTGGCCCGAGTGCGCTGAGGGGTTTGCGCCAGGGCGGCTGCGAGCAGCTGGCGGCTGCTCGTTGGCCGGGGTAGGTCGGCTGGTGGTTCGGCGCGCTCCTTGGGGCGGCGCGTTCGCAAATCTGCGGCCGGCCGACCCGGCCGCCGGCTCAGCCGCCGCCGATGCGGCGGACTCGGATGCCTGCGTTGCCGAGGGC
Source organism: Solirubrobacteraceae bacterium (assembly GCA_017744415.1). Lineage (GTDB taxonomy): Bacteria > Actinomycetota > Thermoleophilia > Solirubrobacterales > Solirubrobacteraceae > JAGIBJ01. Next base: position 151,352 of record JAGIBJ010000062.1, on the reverse strand, counting down.
CTGGGCGTCGAGGGTGCCTCGGCCGTCGATCACGGAGGTGGCGCCGGGCACCTGGGTGGGGAGGAGGTTGCGGTACTCCGCGTGGTCGGCCTGGAGGATGGCGCCGCTCACCGGGGCTCCGTCCCACGCGGGGAGGCCGAGGGTGGCAAGGGCGTCGTCGTCGTAGAGCGGGTCGACGACGAACGGCTCGGCGCCGCGGGCTCGCAGGCCGGTCACGAGGGGGAAGACGCCGGAGAAGGCCGTCTCGCGCACGCCGCCGCGGTAGGCCGCGCCGAGGATCAGGACGCGTGCGCCCGCGAGTTCGATGTCGCGCGCGAGGAGATCGATCGCGTGCTCGGGCATCGTCTCGTTCACCACGCGCGCGGCGGCGACGAGCTGGGCATCCGGGTCGCCCTGGAGGTAGAAGCGCGGGTAGACGGGGATGCAGTGGCCGCCGACGGCGACCCCCGGCCGGTGCACGTGGCTGAACGGCTGCGAGTTCGCGGCCTCGATCACCGGGCCGAGATCGATGCCGGCACGATCGGCGTAGCGAGCGAACTCGTTCGCGAGGGCGATGTTGACCTCGCGGTAGGTGGTCTCGACGAGCTTCGTGAGCTCCGCCGCCTCCGCGCTCCCCATCTCGCGCACGTCGGCGGTGAGGAACTCGCGGTAGAGCTGCGCCGTCCGGCGCTCGCACGCGAGGGTGACGCCGCCGACGAGCTTCGGGTAGTTCGCGAGGTCGGCGAAGATCCGGCCGCTGAACACGCGCTCCGGGCTGAACGCCACGTTGAGCTCGACGCCCAGCTCCAGGCCGCTCAGCTCCTCCAGGCGCGGAGCGATGCGCTCGCGCGTGGTGCCGACCGGCACGGTGGTCTCCAGCGAGAAGCACACGCCATCGGTGAGGTGCGGGCCGATCGCCTCGACGACGGCATCGATCGCCCGCCAGTCCGGCACGCCCTGGTCGTCGACGACGAGCGGCGGGACGGCGATCACGAGCTGCGTGCCCGGAACCGCATCCGCGGCATCGGTGGTGGCGCGGAGCCGGCCGGCGGCCACGACCTCGCGCAGCGCCTCCTCGAGCCCAGCCTCACCCGGGAACGGCACCCGGCCGGCGTTCACCAGCTCGACGATGCGCGGATCGATGTCGACGCCCACCACCGTGTGGCCGGCCGCGGCGATCTGGACGGCGAGCGGAAGGCCGATCTTGCCGAGCGCGACCACGCTCGCGCGATACGGACGGTCGACGACTGGCACCGACGGCGCGGCGGGGGGCACGGGCATCGCGGGGTAGGCTACCGACGGATGCCGCCGCGCCCTGCTCTCGCCATCGATGAGACCGCCGAGATCGCGGCCGATGCGGCGCTCGGCCATGGCGTCGTGATCGGCGCGGGCGCGCGGATCGAGGCGGGCGTCACGCTCGGTCACGGCAGCGTCGTCGGTGCGGCCGTGATCGTCGGCGCTGGCACCACGCTCGGCGCCAACGTCGTGCTTCACGAGGGCACCGAGATCGGCCCGAGCTGCCTGATCCAAGACGGCGCCGTGCTCGGCAAGCAGCCCGCGCTCGCGCGCACCTCCAGCCTCCGCAGCAGCACACCGCTGCCGCCCCTCGTGCTCGGCCGCGAGGTGACCGTCGGCGCGGCCGCCGTGCTCTTCGCCGGCGCCGCGGTCGCCGACGAAGTGATCGTCGGCGATCAGTCCTACATCCGCGAGCGGGCCGTGATCGGCGAGCGCAGCGTGATCGGTCGCGGCACCGGCGTCGACCCCGAGGTGACGATCGGGCGCCGCGTACGGATCCAGTCGCAGGTGTACGTGACGGCCGGGACGATCGTCGAGGACGACGTGTTCATCGGGCCGTGCGCGACCACCACCAACGACGACGCGGTCGGCCGCCCCGCCGAGGGCGACGTGCTGCGCGGGCCGCGGATCGAGCGCGGTGCGCGAGTCGGCGGCAACGTCACGCTCACGCCCGGCGTGGTCGTCGGGGCCGAGGCGTTCATCGGCGCCGGAGCCGTCGTCACGCGCGATGTGCCGTCCCGCACGCGTGCCTACGGCGTGCCGGCGCGGGTGGTCGGCGACGTACCCGCCGACGAGCTGATGGGCTGAGCGGCCCTCAGTCCTCGCGGGCGGAACGCTACGCGGGGTGGCTCGCCACCGGTACGCTGCGCGGCGATGTTGACGCCGTATCTCACCCTGGCCTCGCTGACCGAGCCGTTGGTCAACCTCGCCGAGAAGATCGTGAACGAGGTCGGCCTCGTCGGCATCTTCTTCGCGATGACGGTCGAGAGCGCGTGCATCCCGTTCCCGAGCGAGCCGACGATGCTCGCGGCCGGCTTCGCCTCCGCCCGCGGCGACATGGCCTTCATGGCGATCGTCCTCGTGGCCACGGTCGCCAACGTGATCGGCTCCTGGATCGGTTACGCGATCGGCTACTACGGCCGGGTCGAGGCGCTTGAGAAGCACAAGTGGATCCACCTCGATGCCAAGCAGCTCGCCCGCAACGAGAAGTGGTTCCGCGAGCACGGCGGCATCACCGTGTTCGTCACGCGCCTGCTGCCGATCGTGCGCACCTTCAGCTCGGTGCCCGCCGGCGCCGCGCGGATGCCGCTCGGCAAGTTCACCGCCTACACCGCGGCCGGCTGCTTCCTCTGGATGCTCGGACTCACCTACCTCGGCCGCAAGGTGGGCGAGAACTGGAAGGACCTCCAGGACAAGCTCCATTACGTCGACTACCTCGTCGCCGTGGTGATCGTCGGCGTCGCGATCTGGCTGTTCCTGCGGTGGTGGAAGGGGCGCGGCCAGGGCCAGATCGATGCAGCCGTCGCCGAAGACGTCGGCCTCACCGCCGACGCCAGCGTCGAGCCCAACGCCAACGAGCCCGCCCTCTAGCGAGCTGCCGCGGGCGTCAGACTGTCTGGCATGCCGCCCGCACCGATCCGCGCCGCGCTCGCCGGCGCCGCGCATGGCGTGCTCGAGTGGCTCCCCGTGAGCTCGTCCGGCCATGTGGCGCTGCTCGTCGACGCCGCGGGCTGGCCCGAGGCCGACGCGACGAACGCGCGGGCCCTGCGCACGCTCGAGGTGGCGCTGCACACCGGCTCGCTGCTGCCGCTCGGGCTGCGGGTGCTCGCGGATGTGCGGGCGCAGGCCGGGGTGGCCTCGCAGGCCCGTCTGCTTGGCGCGGGTGTCGGCGCGACGGCCATCACGAGCGTGATCGGCGCGACCCTCGGGCCGGTGGTCGAGGAGCGCTTTAGCGGGCCCCGGGCGGTGGCGTTCGGGCTGGTGCTGGGGTCGGCCGCGCTGGTGGCCACCGAGCGCCGGGCCGCTCCTGGCGCCGCGCAGCGGGCGCTCGCGGATCTCCGCCCCGGAGATGTGGCGGTGCTCGGGCTCGCGCAGGGCGCGGCGATCTGGCCGGGCGTCTCGCGCCGCGCGGCGACGCTCGCGGCGGGCCGTGCCATCGGGCTCGGTGCGGCCGAGGCGAGCGCGCTCTCCTGGTCGGCGGGCCTCCCGACGCTCGTCGGCGCCACCACGTGGCAGGGCTACCGCGATCGAGCGGCGCTCCGTGACGCCGCCCCCACCGTCGCGGCAGGCGCCGCGGCCAGCGCTGCTGCGGGCGTCGCCACCGCGGCCCTCCCGGATCGCACGCGCCGCTGGCCCGCGCTCGCCTGGGCCGCCTGGCGGCTCGCCCTCGCCGCGCTCACGCTCGCACGCCGCCGCGAAGTCCTCAACCGCTCGTCGACGGGGTTACGCTCCGCGGCGTCGCGTGCCGAGAGCCCAGGCATGCACTTCGAGCACGACCCGGATGGCCGCCCAGCGCGACCCGTGCCTGAGCCGCTCGACGCCGAGCAGCGCAAGCAGGCGCGGATCGACGGCATCACCGCGCTCATACTGGGAGTCGCGATCCTGCTCGGGAGCTTGGGGTTCGTCGCTACCAACCGAGACTGGCTCACCTTTGGTGATGTGGCGAGGACGCTCCTCGGCTGCGGTGGCGCGGCGGGCGGGGGCTACCTCCTCGGCGAGGGGCTCGCCGATCTTGCCCGCGCCGGCCGTGGCCTGCGACCGCGGGACTGGACGTGGCGCGGCATGGTGCTGGGGTGGATATCCGCCGTGGCTACGGCCTACGCGGGGATGTGGTCGTGAGCGCTGCCACCTCAGCCGCGGCCTCGGCGCTCGTGCGCATCTCTTCCGCAAGCCTGCGCCGCGCCGCCCGGCACTGACGGCGGAGGGCGACACGCAGGCGCGCGCTCGGCGTGCCAGTCGGCGCTCCGTGCGGTCTTCGAGATGCGGCGCCGCCCCTCGTCACGCGCGATCCGTCACCATGGGCGGCATGAGCGAGGCGTACGCAGCGGCCGGGGTGGACACCGACGAGGCCGACCGCGCCGTGAAGGCGATCGTCGGGGAGCTCTCCGGCGCGCGTCCTGACGGCGGCTCGCGCGTGGTGCCGCTGCCCGGCCACTATGCCAGCGTGCTGCAGATCGCACCGGGCCTCGGCCTCGCGATCGCCACCGATGGCGTCGGCAGCAAGCTCGTCGTCGCCGAGCAGACGGGCCGCATCGACACCGTGGGCATCGACTGCGTCGCGATGAACGTGAACGACCTCGTCTGCGTCGGCGCTGAGCCGATCGCGATGGTCGACTACATCGCCGTCGAGCAGAGCGACCCCGACCACCTCGGCGCCATCGCCAAGGGCATCGCCGAGGGCGCGCGCCAGGCGAACATCGAGGTGCCCGGCGGCGAGGTGGCAGTGCTGCCCGAGCTGATCAAGGGCCATCCGTCACCCACCGGCTTCGATCTCTGCGGCGCCGCCGTCGGCACCGTCGCCCTCGACGGCATCATCACCGGCGAGCTCATCACCGCCGGCGACGTGCTCGTCGGCGTGCCCAGCAGCGGTCTCCACAGCAACGGCTACACCCTTGCGCGCCGCGCGATCCTCGAGCAGGGCGGCTACGGGTTCGACGACACGCCGGAGGAGCTCGGCGGAGCCACCGTCGCCGACGCCCTCCTCGAGCCGACCGTGATCTACGTGCGCGCCGCGCTCGAACTCATTCGTAGCGCCGAGGTCGATGTCCACGGCCTCTCGCACATCACCGGCGGCGGCGTCGCCAACCTCCTCCGCCTCGGGCGCGGCATCGGCTACGCCATCGACACGCCGCTGCCCGTGCCCGGCGTGTTCCCCCTCGTCCAGCGCACCGGCCAGGTGAGCGAGCGGGAGATGTGGGAGGTCTTCAACATGGGCTGCGGCCTCGTCGCGGTCGTCCCCGAGGCCCAGGCCGAGCCGGCCGTCGCCATCCTCGGCGCCCACCACCCCGGCACTGCCGTGATCGGTCGCGTCACCGATCAGGCGGGCGTCGCCAGCGTGCGCGGCGACCAGATCGTCTCGGGCTGAGGCGCCGGCGGGCTGAGCCCTGGCGCCCGTCGGGCGGTGTCGACTTCGGGGGCACGCTGATGCGGGATCACCCGACGCCTGGCACCCCGTGAGGGTGCCAGCGGTTGGGGTATCGGGCGTTGGCGCGGTTTGTGTACCCGCAAGTGTGACACCACACGAGCGGTCTGGGCGTGGAGGGACGACGAACGGTGACCCGAGGTCGGTGGCGTTGCGGTATGCCGGCGGTGCGAGAGGGCTGCCCGCGCCCTCAGCGCACCTTCGGCGCCTGCACCACCCGCGTGCCCACGAGCATGTCGTGGCCGGCGCGGTGCTCCTTGTCCCAAAGCGGCCAGAGGTAGTTGAGCAGCCAGCCGAGGCCGAGGGTGAAGATCAACACGAGCGCCATGAGGATCGTCTTGGCGGCGAGCTCGCGGCGGAAAGCGGTGCGGGAGTCGAGCGGGAGGCCGTCGGCGCGGACGACGCGGATGCCTACCGCGCGCTTGCCGGGCGACTGGCCATCCAGGCGCAGCAACGCCATCGCGAGCGCGATGCCGGGGATCAGCGCCTGGAAAGCGACGGCGACGTAGAAGGGCGTGGGCTCCGCGATGCTCTCCGGCAGCGGTGAGAGGCGCGCGAAGAACTCGGCCGACTCGTTCACCGTGAGGCCGAGGGCGACCCCCACCGGCACGAGGACGATCCACGCGAGGATGCCGAAGAGGAACGCGTCGATCAGGTAGGCGCCGAGCCGCGAGCCCCACGTCGCGAGCACGAACTCCTGGCGGGCGACCGCGACGGGCGGAATCGGCGAGCCCGGGAAGGGCGTGGGCACAGCGGGCGCGCCGACGGTGACATCGACCGCTCCGCCCGCGGGCTGCGGGAACCCAGTCGGGAAGGGCTGTTGGGGCTGGTAGAGCGGCGAGCCGTCGAGCCGCGTGTAGATCGACGGCTTCGGCTCCGGGGTGGGCGGCTGGGTCATCGGCCCATCAGCGTCGCACGACGCGCGATCGCACGACGAGGTCGTGCACCGCGCGGTTCTCGGAATCCCACAGCGGCCACAAGTAGTTCACGAGCGCGCCGAGCCCGAAGGTCACGATGCTGGCCGACTGCACCACGATCCCCTTCACCACGACCTCGCGCAGGAACGCGAACCCGAACGTGACCGGTGAGCCGTCGGCGCGCACCACGCGGATGCCGAGGACGCGCTTGCCCGGCGTCGAGCCCTGCATCAGCGCCATCGTCGTCGGGGCGTAGAGGATCACGGCGATCACCCACAGCAGCATGATGCCGAGCACCTGGCCGTCGGCGGCCGAGAACGAGGCGCCACTTCCGGACGAGCTCGAGCTCCCGGTGTCGAGGCCGAGCGCGCCGGCGATCCCGAAGAGCGGGAGCAGGATCACCCAGATCAGGATCAGATCGACGAGCCACGCCCCGAACCGCGCGCCCCAGCCGGCGAGCTCGAACACCTGACCGCCCCCACCCGCGGTCGGCGGCTCAGGCTGGGAGAACTGCGCCGCCTGCGGCTGGGCCTGCTGCGGCGTCTCCTGGCCCGGCATCGGTGCGGGCGCGCCCCAGCTCTGCGATCCACCGGAGCTCGAGCTGCCGCCGCCGGGAATGCCGCTCGGCCCACCGCCCGGGATCCCGGGCAGGCCACCGCCACTGCCACCGCTCGGCCCGCCCCCGGGAATGCCGGGGAAGCCGCCGCCCTCGTCGGGAGCGTTGAGGAGCGTGAGGTTCAGGGCCTGGAATGCGTGCATTGTGGTGCGGCGTGGGGCGCCGCGCTCAATCCTGCCGCAGCGGGCGGTCGGGCGCGAGCCCACGATCCCGAGGGGACCCGCAGGTAGATGCCGCCGGGACCCTGAACGATCCCGAGGGGACCCGCAGGTGGATGCCGCCGGGACCCCGGAGGGCTCAGCGGGCGCGCACGACGCGCGTCTTCACGATGAAGTCGTGCCCGGCGCGGCACTCGCGGTCCCAGAGCGGCCACAGGTAGCTCACGAGCGGCACGAGCCCGAACGAACCGCCGATCGTGTTGATCAGCAGGCCCTTCACCAGCGGTTCGCGCACGAACGCCTGGCCGAGCGTGAGATCGGCGCCGCCCTCGTGGACCACGCGGATGCCGACGAGCTTCTTGCCGGGCGTCGCGCCGCGCCACCGATCCATGAAGAGCGGGGCGTAGAAGATGCCGGCGACGACGTAGCCGAGCACCATGGTCCCCAGGAGCCAGAACAGGTTGTAGTCGCCCGCTGTGGTGCCCGCCAGGAACATGTCGTCGGACTCGTCCCAGCCGGCCGGGATGCTGAACGGATCGTCGGCGATCAGTGCGAAGAGGACGAGCGGGACGACGACCGCGATCAGCACGCGCAGGAACCAGTCGACCAGGAACGCGCCGAACCGCGACCCCCAGCCGGCGAGCTCGAACTGCTCGGTCGACGCGTACGTCGGCTGCGGGCTCACGAACACGGGCGGCGCGCCCGCGGGCTGTTGCGGGCCAGCCCAGCCCGTGCCACCGGGAATCCCCGGAATCCCGCCTGTGGGAGGAACGGTCACGCGCCAAAGTCTCCCAGACGAATCGGTGCGTCGCACATCCGGACGATGTTCACCGCCAGCGGCCACCAGCCCGGCCCCTCGGCGTCTGGCGTGCCCAGGCGCAGCGGTACGCTGCGAGGCGATGACGACGCCCACGAAGATCCCGGTGTTCGATACGCGCACCCCGGTGCTGCCGCTCCGCGAAGAGATCGACGCCGCCGTGGCACGCGTGCTCGATTCGGGAGCGTTCGTGCTCGGCCCCGAGGTGTCCGCGTTCGAGGAGGCCTTCGCCGCATCCGTCGGCACGCAGCACGCGATCGGCGTCGCCAACGGCACCGAGGCGATCACGATCGCCCTCCGCGCGCTCGGTGTCGGCCCCGGCGACGAGGTGATCGTGCCGTCGTTCACGTTCTACGCCAGCGCTGAGGCGATCCCGCCGACGGGCGCCACGCCGGTGTTCTGCGATGTCGACGAGGCCACCCGGTGCGTCACCGCCGAGACCGTGAAGGCCGTGATGACGCCGCGCACGAAGGCCGTCGTGGCCGTGCACCTCTTCGGCAACGTCGCGCCGATCGCCGAGATCGAGGCGCTCGGCGTCCCCGTGCTCGAGGATGCTGCCCAGGCGACCGGCGCCACCGGCCCGCGCGCCGACGGCACTCCGGGGCAGGCGGGCACGCTCGGCACCATCGGCACCTTCAGCTTCTACCCGTCGAAGAACCTCGGCGCCTTCGGCGACGGCGGCGCGATCGTCACCGACGACGCGGCGATCGCCGAGCAGGTGCGCATCCTGCGGCTCCACGGCTCGCACGCCAAGGACACCTACCTCGAGGTGGGCTACAACTCGCGTCTCGACGCGATCCAGGCGGCGATTCTCGGCGTGCAGCTCCCGCATCTGCCCGCATGGCTCGCCCACCGGCGCGCCGCCGGCGCGCGCTACCTCGAGGCACTCCCCGAGGCCGTCGGTCAGCCTGTGCCCGGCCCGGGCACCGATCCGGCCTGGAACCTCTGGGTGATCACCCACCCCGAGGCCGACCGCCTCGCCGAGGGCCTGGCCGACCGCGGCATCGAAGCACGTGCCTACTACCGCCGCCCGGTCCATCTGCAGCCGGCGATGGAGCCGTTCACGCGGGGTGGGGTCGCTCCGCTCCCGGCCACCGATCTGCTCGCCGCCCAGCACCTCGCCCTTCCGATGAGCGCGGCGATCACCGACGAGCAGATCGCCCGCATCGGCGACGCGCTCCACCAGCTCGTCTAGGAACCCGTTCAGCCTGAGCCGCGGGCGGGAGGCGCGCGCGACCCTCGTCTCCGCGAGGTTTGGACGGGCAATTTCCCTCGGCGATATCGGGGAAACCTCCCGTCGGGGGGCCGCGTTCGGCGGGGTTCGTTCGGGCGACGACCGGCCAGATCCGGTCGATTGAGCGGCAACACGCCACGTAGCAACGAAATCGCAGAACATCGCGGTTTGCACCGGAAACCGGAGTTACCACCGCACCGCATCTCGCCGGATACGTGACTAGGGTCACAGGACGCCGGGGTCCCCACGCGCACCAGCGGGCCGGCGAGAAGGGAGCCGCATGGCGGGCGTCACGCTCGACCGCATCACGAAGGTCTACTCCGGCGATCAGCGCGCCGTGAGCGACCTTTCGCTCGACATCGCCGACGGCGAGTTCCTCGTGCTCGTCGGGCCGTCGGGCTGCGGCAAGACCACCGCGCTGCGGATGATCGCCGGGCTGGAAGACATCACCGGCGGCGAGCTCAAGATCGGCGACCGGGTCGTCAACCACGTCCCCTCGCGCGATCGCGACATCGCGATGGTGTTCCAGAGCTACGCGCTCTACCCGCACCTCAGCGTCTACGACAACATCGCGTTCGGCCTCAAGCTCCGCAAGGCCCCGAAGGACGAGATCGACCGCCGCGTGCGCACCGCCGCGAAGTCGCTCGACCTCATCGACTTCCTCGAACGCAAGCCGCGCGCGCTCTCCGGCGGCCAGCGCCAGCGCGTCGCCATGGGGCGCGCGATCGTCCGCCAGCCCGCGGCGTTCCTGATGGACGAGCCGCTCTCGAACCTCGACGCGAAGCTGCGCGTGCAGACCCGCGCCGAGATCGCCCGGCTCCAGCGCGAGCTCGCGACGACGACGATCTACGTCACGCACGACCAGGTCGAGGCGCTCACCATGGGCGACCGCGTCGCCGTGATGAAGAAGGGCGAGCTCCAGCAGGTCGCGCCGCCGCAGGAGCTCTACGACCGGCCGGTGAACCTCTTCGTCGGCGGCTTCATCGGCAGCCCCTCGATGAACATGTTCGAGGCGACGCTGCGCAAGGAAGCCGACGGCAGCTTGCGCGCGGACCTCGGCGGCCAGTCGCTCACCCTCGACCCTGAACTCGTCGCTGCGCGTACGGGCCTCGGGGCCTACATCGGCAAGCCGCTGATCCTCGGCATCCGGCCCGAGGAGATCGAGGACGCCGCGATCGACCCTGCGGCTCCGGCCGACCGCCGCCTGCGTGGCGTGCTCAAGCTTCGCGAAGCGCTCGGCAGCGAGATCATGGCCCACCTCGAGATCGAGGCGACGCCCGGCCGCACCGATGATTCCGCCGAACTCGAGGCCGACCTCGGTCTCTCCGCCCTCGGCAGCGATGACACGCGCGTAGCCACGCTCGTCGCGCGGTTCAGCCCGCGCTCGAAGGTCGAGCTCGGCCAGACCGTCGAGATGCGCGTCGACACGCGCAACCTCCACTTCTTCGACCCAACCAACGGCCTGGGCATCTACGAGCGCCCGCCCGCGGACCATCCTCCCGCCCAGCCGGCGGCTACCCAGGCCGCTGGCGATGACTCCGTGTCCCAACCTGAAGGAGCCAACTCATGACTCGTACCTCCAAGCGCGTCGCGGCCGTGTTCGCGGCCGCGACGCTCGCCGGCGGGCTCGCCGCCTGCGGCAGCGACGACAACAAGGACTCCGGCTCCAGCGAGTCGGCTGCCCCGACCACCGCATCCACCGACGTCAGCGGCTCCGTCTCGATGACGGGCATCTGGTCCGGCGACGAGCAGAAGTCGTTCCAGGCCGTGCTCGACGCCTTCGAGGCGAAGTACCCGAACGTCAAGGTGAAGTACACCTCGGCCGGTGACAACACCGCGACCGTGCTCTCGACCGCGGTCGAAGGTGGCAACCCGCCGGACGTCGCCGCCGTCGGCCAGCCCGGCCTCGTGAAGGAGTTCCAGGAGAAGGACGCGCTGCAGCCGCTCGACTTCGCCAAGGACACCATCGACGCCGAGTACCCCGAGTCGCTCGCCAAGCTCGGCGACATCGACGGCAAGCTCTACTCGTTCGTCTTCAAGGCGGCCAACAAGTCGACCGTCTGGTACAACGTCGCCGCCTTCAAGAACGCGGGCGTCGAGGCGCCTTCGGACTGGGACGCGTTCCTCGAGAACGCCAAGACGATCGGTGCCTCCGGCACGCCCGCCTACTCCATCGGCGGTGCGGACGGCTGGACCCTCACGGATCTCTTCGAGAACATCTACCTCCGTCAGGCCGGCGCCGACAAGTACGACCAGCTGACCAACCACGAGATCGCGTGGACCGACCAGTCGGTGAAGGACGCCCTCACCGCGATGGGCCAGATCTTCTCCGACACGAAGAACATCGTCGGCGGCACCTCGGGTGCCCTCGAGACGGAGTTCCCCGGCTCGGTCGAGAACGTCTTCGTCGATCCGGCGAAGGGCGCTCAGGTGATGGAGGGTGACTTCGTCCCGGGCGTCGCGGCGTCGAAGACCAAGCTCAAGCCGGAGACGGGCTACAACCAGTTCCCGTTCCCGTCGATCAACGGCAGCGGCCCGGCCGTCGTCGGTGGTGGCGACTCGATCGTCCTCTTCAAGGACAGCGAAGCCGGCCAGGCCCTCGTCGAGTTCCTCGCTTCGGCCGAGGCGCAGACGGTGTGGGCGAAGCGCGGCGGCTACTCGTCGCCGAACACGAAGGTCGCGGCCGACGTGTACCCCGACGCCCTCACGAAGGCCACGGCCACGGCGATCGCCAGCGCGGACACGTTCCGCTTCGACATGAGCGACCTGGCTCCGGCCGCCTTCGGTGGCACCGCCGGCCAGGGTGAGTGGAAGGCCCTCCAGGACTTCCTCCAGAAGCCCGACGACGTCGACGGCACCGCGGCCGAGCTCGAGAAGCTCGCGGCCAAGGCCTACAAGAACTAGGCACTCCGAATGACGCAGGTGGCGAGGAACGACGGGGCGCCTGGCGGCGCGCAGCCTGATGGGCTGCGCGCCGAGGCGCGCCGGCGCCGTCTCACGACGGCAGCGTTCCTCGCCCCTGCGGCGTTCTTCCTGATCATCTGGCTCGTCTACCCGACGGTCGCCACCGTCTGGCGCAGCCTCTTCGACCGCAGCGGCGACGAGTTCGTCTGGCTGTCGAACTACAAGGCGATCTTCACGACCGACACGCTCGTGAAGGCGCTCCAGAACAACGTGCTCTGGGTCGCCGTCGTCCCGGCACTCGTCACCGCGATCGGACTCGTCCTCGCGGTGCTCACGGAGCGGATCCGCTGGCAGGTCGCGTTCCGGCTCGCGCTGTTCATGCCGATGGCGATCTCGCTGTTCGCCGCGGGAGTGATCTGGCGGATCATGGACGAGAAGGACCCGAGCCAGGGCACCCTCAACGCGTCGATCGGCGCGGTGCGGGATGCGCTCGGCGGCAGCGGGAGCGTGCTCCCCAACGCCGTGCCCTCCACGGAGGGCCTCACCGGCTCCCTGCAGACCGGCTTCTACGTCAAGGCGCCCGTGCAGGCCGGCGGCCAAGCGCTGATCGGCCTCACCGGCATCGCGCCCACGGCCCTGCCCGCGTCGGCCAAGCAGGCCGCGGCCCCCGCGGCCGCACCCGGCACGATCACGGGCGTCGTCTGGCGTGACTTCAAGCCCGGCGGCGGCACCCCGGGCCAGGTCGAGCCCGAGGAGCTCGGCGTGCCCGGGGCGACGGTGGAGCTGCGCAAGAGCGGCAGCACTGCGGCGATTCAGACCGCCAAGACCGACGACGCCGGCGCCTTCACCTTCAAGGATGTCGGCAGCGGAGACTTCACCGTCGGTGCCTCGAAAGACAGCTTCGGGCCACCGTATGCCGGCGTGAGTTGGCTCGGCTCCAAACTCATCAACCCGGCCGTGATGATCGCCTACATCTGGGTGTGGGCGGGCTTCGCGATGGTGATCATCGCCGCCGGCCTCGCCGCGATCTCGCGGGAGGTGCTCGAGGCCGCGCGCACCGACGGCGCCACCGAATGGCAGGTCTTCAGGCGGGTCACCGCGCCGATGCTCGCGCCGGTGCTCTCGGTCGTCTTCATCACGATGCTCATCAACGTCCTGAAGGTGTTCGACATCGTGCTCTCCGTGGCGCCGGCGTCGTCCCAGGACGACGCCAACGTGATCGCGCTGGCGATGTGGCGCACGTCGTTCGGCGGCGTCAACGACTTCGGCCTCGGCTCCGCCATCGCCGTCCTCCTCCTCGTGCTGGTGCTGCCGGCGCTGGCCCTCAACGTCCGACGCTTCAAGCGCGAGCAGTAAGAGATCGCGATGACCACTGCCTCTGCCGATCAGCCTGTCCCGAGCACGAAGCCGGCGCCGGCCGCCGCCGCTCCGAAGAAGGACGGGTTCGCGACGAAGATCGGCCGGTGGACGCGCCGCGCGCCGCTGCAGATCTTCCTGATGCTCGTTGCGCTCGCGTGGCTCGTCCCCACGCTCGGCCTCTTCTTCACCTCGCTGCTCCCCGCCGACCTGATCAGTCAGGAGGGCTGGTGGAAGGTGGTGAGCGACCCGAGCGTCGCGACGTTCGCGAACTACCGCGCGGTGTTCGACAACGAGGCGCTCGTGAGCAGCCTGTGGGTGACCCTGCAGATCGCGGTCGGCAACACCGTGCTGCTCGTGCTCGTCGCCGCACTCGCCGGCTACGCCTTCGCCTGGCTCGAGTTCCCGGGGCGCGACGCGCTCTTCGTCGTCGTGATCGGCCTCCTCGTCGTGCCGCTGCAGGTCGCGCTGATCCCCATCTTCAGCATCTACAACGACGCCCACCTCTTCGACACCGTGCTCGGGCTGATCCTCTTCCACGTCGCCTTCGGCCTGCCGTTCGGGATCTTCCTCATGCGCAACTTCTTCGTGGGCATCCCGAAAGACCTTCTGGAGAGCGCCCGCATCGACGGCGCCAGCGAGATCACGATCTTCTTCAAGCTCATGCTCCCGCTGGCACTCCCGGCCATCGCCTCCCTCGCGATCTTCCAATTCCTCTGGACCTGGAACGACCTCATCGTCGCCCTCACGTTCGCCCGCGACACGAAGCCGATCACGGTCGAGATCTTCAGTCAGCTGCGGCAGTTCGGCACCAACATCGAGCTGATCGCTCCCGCGTCGTTCCTGTCGATGATCATCCCGCTCGTCGTCTTCTTCGCCTTCCAAAAGTCGTTTGCGAACGGGCTCTTGGCGGGTTCCGTCAAGTAGCCGGGGTTCGGGTCGCCGGTGGGGCCGGGGTGCTCCCTGCGGCTCATGGTCGCTGCAGCGGTGCATCGCTGCGCCCTGGGGCTTGCTGATGCACCGCTGGGCCGGCCCGATCGCTCGCCTGGCGGCTCGCTGATCGACCGGCCGCTCGAATTCGCCTTCGGGCGCACCCCGGCCCCACCTCGTTGAGCGCGCCGGTGCTCCAGGAGTCGGCGGCCGCCCGTGGCGTTCGTCGGGTCTGCGCGCGTGACCGACGTCTCGTGGGCTGGTTCAGTCGGCTGGTCCGCTCGGGAGTGGTTGGCTCGGGAAGGAGTTGGTCCCTTCACGGTTGTCTTCGGAGGCGCGCATGGCGCTCGCCTGGCGGCTCGCGATGCGCGCTGGGGTCGTGCGTGGAGTTGATGCGCGCTGGCGGCTGGTCGGCCCTTGGGGGTTGGCGGTTTGTCTGAGTTGGCGGAGGGCGCCCTGTAGGGTCAGAGGCGAGGTGTGCCGGGAAGTCTGGTCGGCGGTTTTGATGACGCCTGCCCAGATTGCGACCCCATGAGCCGCGCCTCCGCCGACGCCCCCAGCACGCCCAACAGCTCGACACTGCGCACGCAGTGGACGGTGCGCGAATCGCGGACGGTGCGCGAGTTCCTCGCGACCGAGACCGGGAGCGCCGGGCTGCTCCTCGCGGCGACGGTGTTCGCGCTCGTGTGGGCAAACTCGCCGTGGAGCGAGAGCTACGCCGACGTGTGGCACACCGATCTGCGGGTGGCGCTCGGCGGGGTGGGAGCGATCGACCTCGACCTGCAGCATTGGGTGAACGACGGGCTGATGGCGCTCTTCTTCTACGTCGTCGGCCTCGAGATCCGGCGCGAACTCGTGCTCGGCGAACTGCGCGACAAACGGGCCGCGGCGATCCCTGCGATCGCCGCGCTCGCGGGCATGGTCGGGCCGGCGCTCGTCTACACGCTCATCATCGGCGGCGGCGAGGGCGCGCGCGGGTGGGGCATCGTGATGGCCACCGACATCGCGTTCGTGCTCGGCACCCTCGCGTTGCTCGGCAACCGTATCCCGCCGGGCGTTCGCGTCTTCCTGCTCACGCTCGCGATCGTCGACGACCTCGGCGCCATCGCCGTGATCGCGATCTTCTACTCCCACGGATTCTCCGCCGGGTGGTTCGGTGTGGCGATCGCGCTCATCGCGATCTACGCCGCGCTGTTGCGATTCGGGCCGGTGTGGCGCGGCCCGGCCTACTTCGTCGCCGCGCTGCTGCTGTGGTTCGCGACGCTCGAATCCGGCATCCACCCGACGATTGCCGGAGTGGTGATGGGCTTCCTCACCGCCGTGACCCCGCCCACGCGGGCTGAGGTGGAGCGTGCGGCCAGCCTCACCAGGCTCTTCCGGCGCTCGCCGTCGCCCGAGACCGGCCGTGAAGCGGTGCTTCAGATCGGCAACTCGATCTCCGCGAACGAGCGGTTCCAGCATTCGATCCACCCCTACACGAGCTACGTCGTCATCCCGATCTTCGCGATCGCCAACGCCGGCGTGCCGCTCGGCGGGCTCGGTGATGCGCTCAGCTCCACCGTCACCTTGGCCGTGATCGCCGGCCTCGTGCTCGGCAAAGCGATCGGCGTGAGCGCCGCGACCCTCACGGCCGTCCGGCTGCGGGTCGGCCCGCTGCCGACGGGCGTCGGGCGCGGGCACGTCGGTGGTGCGGCGACGCTGGCCGGCATCGGGTTCACCGTGAGCCTCTTCGTCACGGATCTCGCCTTCGAGCACGAGGCCCTGCGAGATCAGGCGAAGATCGGCGTGCTCGCGGCCTCGCTGATCGCGGCGGTCGCGGGCCTCTCGATCCTCGCCGGCCGTCCCCGGCCGGTGAACACCGGCGAAGGCCGGCCGCTGCCCCTGACGCCTGAGTTCGATCCCCAGTGGGATCGCTTCCGCGGCCCCGCCGAGGCGCCGCACACGCTCGTCGTCTTCGGCGACTACGAGTGCCCCTATACCCGGCGGCTGGCCCCCGAGCTCGCGCGCGTGCTCGAGCAGGCCGAGGGTGCGGTGCGCATCGGGTGGCGCCAGCTGCCGAACGAGGCGCGCTTCCCCGGGACGACGCTCGCCAGTGAGGCGGCGCTCGCGGCGGCGGCGCAGGAGCGCTTCTGGCCGATGCACGACGAGCTCCTCGCGCACCCGCTCGGCGACAACCTCGGGCCGGCCGACCTCCTCGACCAGGCCCGCGACGCCGGCCTCGACCTCGACCGCATCGCCGACGACCTCCGCCAGCACGTGCGCAGCGCGGCAGTCGCCGCCGACGTCGACTCGGCGGCGCGCAGCGGCGTCCCCGGCACCCCGACGGTGTTCATCGACGGTGAGCGCTACGACGGGCCGCACTCCGCCGAAGCGCTGCTCGCGGCGATCAACGCGAGCGCCGAGCGGGGCTGAGCCGCTGATTTTCCAGAGTGGGACCGGGAAAATCAGCGGTTCACCGATCTGGCTAAACGTCTGATTGGCGCTGCGGCGCTCGATCCGTACCGTTGCGGGGACATGTCCGATGAGCATCCACGCACGTTCGGCGACGACGCCCGCGACGTGCGGCGCTCGTTCGTCATCGCCTTCTCGCTGATGCGCTGGGGCGGCCTGCACGACAAGTACCTGCGCTTCCGGTGGTTGGTGATCATCGCTGGCTTCGCGGCCTTCATGGACGGCATGACCGCGTTCCCGCCGCACTCGACGGAGCACGTGATGGAGGCTGCCCTCGGGCTCTGGGCACTCGGAATGGCGGCGCTGTGGAACCCGTCGGGCCAGCCGTGGTGGCGCGACCCCGACGGGCGCTACGACGGCTACGTCGACGGCCCGATCGCCGTGCCTGCGCTGGCGGCGATGGCGAAGCGGGCTGCCGACGCGAGCGAGCGCGCCTTCAGTGTCGGGATCGAGGTGCCGGTGACCGAGTTCGACGCGCCGCCCGAGCAGCCGATGCGCCTGCTCGCCGACTGGATCGCGTCGGCGGAGCAGCACCGCGTCGCCGAGCCGCTGGCCCTCACCCTCGCAACGACCGGAGCTGACGGCACGCCGTCCACGCGCGTCGTGCTCGTCAGGGACGTCGACCTCATCGGGCTCGTCTTCTCGAGCCACCACGGCAGCCGCAAGGGGCGCGAGCTCGAGCAGCAACCCCGCGCGGCCGGATCGCTCTACTGGCGTGAGACGCGGCAGCAGGTGAACCTCGCCGGGCGGGTCGAGCGGCTGCCGGAGGCCGAGTCGGACGCGCTCTTCGCCGAGCGCCCCCGGGCCGCGCAAGCCACGACGCTCGCCTCTCACCAGTCGGAGCCGCTCGACGACGAGCCGGCGCTCGCGCGAGCCGCGCGCGCCGCGACCAACGGCTCCGAGCCGCTGGAGCGTCCCGCCGACTGGGGCGGGTACCGGCTCGTCGTTGACCGGATCGAGTTCTGGCACGGCAGCCCCGATCGCCTGCACCGCCGGCTCGAGTACACCCTCGCGGACGGCGGTTGGACCTGGCGGCGGCTGCAGCCGTGAGCGGTGAGGCAACTGAGCCGCGAACTTCCCCGAGCCGGATCGGGGAAATCAGCGGTTCAGCGGCTGCGTGGCGGCCGTGGTGGGGTTAACCCCACCAAGCGCTCGGGGGTGCTCGCTCGAGCAGACGCCCCGAGGCCCCATGGCTAGAGGAGGCGGATCGCGGGAGCGTGCGATGCATGCCCAGCATCCCGCCCGACTCCACCCAGGGAGCGCCGCGCGACGGCGCCTCGCGCCCGACCGATGAGCGCCGCCGCCGAGGTCGCCGCAAGCGTCGCGTACGCACGTCGCTCGGGCCACCCCCCAAAGGACTCGGCGGGGTGGCGGTGCGCTCGACGCGCGTCGCGGCCCGCTTCCCGAAGACGGTGATCCTGCTGTGGTTCGTGCTGATCGCCGCGTGCGTGTACGGCGGCGCGGCGGCGGGCATGAAGGAGATCACCGATGCCGACACCGCTGCCGGCGACTCGGGCCGCGCCGATATCGCGCGCACGGCCGCCGGCCTCGACGGGCGCCCGACCGAGAACGTGATGATCCGCACCGGCTCGGCCGCGAAGACCGACGCGATCGCGCGGCCGCTCGGGCGTGAGCTCGCTGCCCTCTCCAGCGTGAGTGACGTGACCAGCCCGTACGCCGAGGGTGGCTCCACGAGCGCGCTGCGCGGCGAGGACGGCGAGGCAGTGCTGATGCGCGTCGAGCTGCGTGGCGGCGACGACGACGCCGACGCCAAGGCCTCCGAGGCCGTCACCAAGGTGGTCGATGCCACGCGCGCCGAACACCCCGGGGCGACGGTCGCGCAGACCGGCGAAGGCAGCATGGACGCGGCGATCGACGACATCGTCGGCGACGACCTCGCGCGCGCCGAGATGCTCTCGCTGCCCGTCACGCTGATCGTGCTGCTGCTCGCGTTCGGCGCGATCGTGGCGGCCAGCGTGCCGCTTGCGCTCGGCATCACGGCCGTTGCCGGCGCCATGGGTGCGCTCGGCGTCATCTCCCAGCTCGTGCCCAACGACGACTCGACCGCCTCGCTCGTCGTGCTGATCGGCCTAGCCGTGGGGGTCGACTACTCGCTGTTCTACGTGCGCCGTGAACGCGAGGAGCGCCGCAAGGGCGCCTCGGCGCACGAGGCGCTCGAGCGAGCGGCGGCCAGCGTCGGACGGGCGATCATCGTCGCCGGCTCGATCGTGATGGCTTCGCTCGGCGGCCTGTTCCTCTCGGGCTTCGCGCCGTTCCAGTCGATGGCCGCCGGCACGATCGTCGTCGTCGTCGCCATCGCCGTGCTCGGCTCGCTCACTGTGCTCCCGGCCATGCTCGCGCTGCTCGGCGATCGCGTCGATGCGGGCCGCCTGATCGGCCGCCGCAAAGCGAAGCGCGAGCGCGCGGCCCTCGCCGCCGGCACCCCGCTGCCCCCGGCGCGCGCGTCGCTCCTCGCACGGTTCGTGAGCGCCGTCGCGCACCGCCCGGCGCCCGCGTTCGGCGTCGCGCTCCTCCTGCTCGTCGCCCTGGCCTACCCGGCGACGGGCATGCGCCTCGGCCAGGGCGGCATCAACTCGCTGCCGCAGGACGTTGCGGCCGTGAAGGCCGTCGCCCAGATCGACGAGGAATTTGGTGGCGGCTCCGCCGACGCCGACCTCGTCCTCCAGGGGCGCGACCTCGGCTCGCCGGCTGCGGCCGCCGGGATGAAGGCCCTCGCTCGGGAGGCCGCGAAGACGACTGGCGTTCGCGGGTTCGCTCCGATCGCCGTGAGCGACGACGGCCGCACCGCGGTGCTGTCGATCCCGATGCCGGAGCAGTCGCCTGGGGATGCTCAGCATCTCGCCCGCGACCTGCGTGCCGCGCTCGCTCCGGTCGGTGCCGACTTGGTGCCTGGTGCCGACCGCGTGCTCGTCGGTGGCGACGCCGCGAGCGGGCTCGACTTCCGCGACAAGGTCGTCGGGGCCATGCCGCTCGTCGCCGCGTTCGTGCTCGGCCTCGCGCTGCTGCTCCTGCTGTCCACGTTCCGCTCGCTGCCGCTGGCGTTCACCGTCGTGGGGCTCAACCTCCTCTCGGTGGCGGCCGCGTACGGCGTGATCACCGCGGTGTTCCAGAACACCTGGGCGGAGAGCGCGCTCGGGTTCACGTCAAACGGCTCGGTCACCACCTGGCTGCCGCTGCTGGCCTTCGTGATCCTGTTCGGGCTCTCGATGGACTACTCGATCCTCGTGCTCGAGCGGATCCGCGAGCTGCGGGCGAAGGGTCTGGCTCCGCGGGAGGCGGCGGCCCAGGGCGTGGCGGCCACGGCCGGCACGGTGACGAGTGCGGCGATCGTGATGGTCGCGGTGTTCTCGATCTTCGCGATGCTGCGGCTCCTGGAGATGAAGCAGCTCGGCGTCGGCCTCGCGACCGCGATCCTCGTCGACGCGACGATCGTGCGCGCCATCGCGCTGCCGGCCGCCGTCGCGCTGCTCGGCGACCGGGCTTTCCCTGCTGCCGCCCGCGAAGCGCGGATCGCGGCCCGCCGGAATGACGTGCGAAAGGCCGGCCACGGCGATCCGTTCGAGGGTCACGCGACTGCCGGGGCGCAGTCGGCCGTCGGCGCGTTCGCGGCGACCGGCCCGGAGGTGGCGACGAGCCGGTTTCGCCCCGCCGACGGCGCGTGGGACGATGCGGCCATGGCCGACCATCGCGCCCTCGCGGGAGACCGCGATGACTGAGCCCGGCGAGGCTCAGCAGCCGGCGAGCGAGTCGGCCAAGCTCGCTGATGAGTCGGCGAAGCTCGCTGATGAGTCGGCCAAGCTCGCTGATGAGTCGGTGACCGACCGCGCGATCCGCCGCGCCGAGGAGCTGCTCCGGCGGCTTCACGGCGCGGCGCCGCCGCCGGGCGGTCCCGCGGGTGCGCCGCCCGCGTCGGCGCCGGATGCTCCCGAGGCGAGCCGCCGCCACGGGCTGCCGCCGCTGCCGCACCTCCCGCCCCCGCCGTCTTCGGGCGAATTGATCGGGGCGCTGCGCGCTGCGCCGTCGATGCTCGACCAAAAGATCATCCTGCTGCGATTCCTCGCCGTGGTCGTGCTCGGCGCGTGCGTGCTCGTCTGGGGCGCGGACGGTGGCGGCGAGTTCTGGCCGATCTGGGTGTTGTTCGGGTTCGCGTGCGCGTTCGGGTTCGATGCCGCGATCGCGCGCGGTCTCGACGAGCCCGACCAGCCGGCGAAGGCGTTCGCGCTCCACCTCTGGCTGACGGTGTTCACTGCCGCCGTGCTCATCGCGGTGTGGGTGCTCGCAGGCGCCGGCGCGTTCTGGCCGTCGTGGCCGCTGTTCTGGCTGGGTCTCGTCCTCCTCGGACACGCCCTGCTCACGCCGTCCGAGGTGTTCGGGCGCAAGGAGCAACTCGCGGCGCGCGTCGACGAGCTCACCCGCACGAGGAGCGGCGTGCTCGACGTGCAGGCTGCCGAGCTCCGGCGCATCGAGCGGGATCTCCACGACGGTGCGCAGGCGCGGCTCGTCGCGCTGTCGATGCAGCTGGGGCGCGCCGAGCAGCGCCTCGGCGACGATGCGGATGCCGACACGATCGCTCTCATCAAGGGCGCCCAGGAGGAGGCGCGGCAGGCGATCGCCGAACTGCGCGACCTCTCGCGCGGGATCGCGCCGCCGCTGCTCGTCGACCGCGGGCTCGTCGCGGCCGTCGAGGCGCAGGCGCAGCGTTCGCCGCTCGAGGTGCACGTCGATGCCGCCGGCGTGGATCGGCGGCTGCCGACGGTGGTCGAGTCGGCCGCGTACTTCGTCGCCAGCGAGGCGCTCACGAACGCCGCCAAGCATGCGGGTGCGGGTGCGGGTGCGGCCGTGCGGATCACGATGGCGATCGACGGGCCGTGGCTGCGGCTCACGGTCGCCGATGACGGCCCGGGCGGCGCCGACCCCGAAGGCAGCGGCCTCGCCGGGCTGCGCGGCCGGGTCGAGGCGCTCGACGGCCGGCTCGCCGTGATGGGCGCCGCCGGTTCGGGCACCACCGTCGTCGCGGAGCTGCCATGCGGATCGTGATCGAAAAGCAAGCGACTGCCAGCGCGGGAGGCTCGCCATGCGGGTCGTGATCGTCGAAGACCACGCGCTCCTGCGGGAGGGCATCGTCGCGCTGCTGCGCGAGAACGACATCGAAGTCGTCGGCCAGGCCGCCGACGCCGAGGAGTTCCTGCGGGTCGTCACCGCCCACGAGCCTGAGCTCGCCATTTGTGACGTCCGGCTGCCGCCCTCGTTCACCGACGAAGGCATCCGCGCGGCGCTCGAGGCCCGCAAGCGCCTCCCAGCGCTCGGGCTGCTCGTCCTCTCTCAGTACGTCGAGCCGGTCTACACCAGCGAGCTGCTCGCGGCCGAGGGCACCGGCGGGGTCGGCTACCTGCTCAAGGAGCGCGTCGGCGACGTGCGCGGGTTCCTCGATGCTGTGCAGCGGGTCGCCGGCGGCGGCACCGCGCTCGATCGTGAGGTCGTCGCCGAGCTCGTGCGAGATCGCTCGGCCGCGGGCGGATCCACCATCGACGAGCTCACGCCACGCGAACGCGAAGTGCTCGCGCTCATGGCCGAGGGCCGCACCAACGCCGCGATCGCCGAGGCGATGGTCGTCACCCACGGCGCCGTCGAGAAGCACATCAGTCAGATCTTCACCAAGCTCGATCTGCCCGCCACCGCCGGCGATCACCGCCGCGTGCTGGCCGTGCTCGAATACCTCCGCGCAACGGGCTGAGTCGCCGCCAGCGACCGACCGGGGAGCGCCGCTGGCGCTAGCCGGCGAGGAAGTCGCTGATCGCCGTCAGGAAGCGCGGGTGGCTCGGGGCGCCGAGGTGGTCGGCGGCGGGGAGTCGGTAGACGCGCCCGTCGGGTAGGGCGTCGGCGAGCAGCTCGGGGTTGCGGGCGAGGTTGTCGCTGTCGCCGACGAGCACCATCGTCGGCACCGTGATCGCGTTGAGGTCGACGCCGCCCTTGTGCGCGGCCTGGAGCTGCGCGGCGAGGGCAACCCGGTCGGCGCCCGCCGTGTCGAGGAATGAGCGCCAGGCCACGCCGAGCGGGTGCAGGCCCGCGGCGGTGGGGTCGTCGGCGAGCAGCGCGGGGACGATCAGCTCCGGCGGGAGCTCGCGGGTGTCGAGGCCGCCGACCTCGATCACGCCTGCGCCGACGCCCCCGACCACGAGCCGCCGCACCCGCGGGTCGGCCGCGGCGATCAGCAGCGCGGTGATCGCGCCCATCGAGTAGCCGACGAGGTCGTACGACTCGACCCCCAGCTCGTCGACGAGCTCGCGCACGTCGAGCGCCATTCGCGGCTCACCGTAGATGCCGGCGGCCGGCTCGTTCGGGGCGTCGGCGGGTTCGCCAGCCGCTGGCTCGCGCGGGGCGTCTGCCGGCTTGCCGGATTCGCCGTGGCCGCGGGCGTCGAGGATCACGGTCTTGCGATCGGCGTCGGCCAGCCCGTCGACGATGCCCGGGGTACCCCAGTTGATCTGCGAGTCGACCCCGAAGCCGTGCAGGAGCACCACCGGCGGCAGCCCGTCGGGCGCCGAGTCGTCGTAGTCGTAGGCGATCGCGACGCCGTCGCTCGTGGTGAATCGCTCCATCGGCCCGAGAGTCTCCCACGCACCCGCCGCCTCCGCCTCCGGCGCCCGTGTATGACGCGCGAAGCGCTCGTCCTGTGCGCGATGCACGTCATACACGAGCCCGGAGGGCGCTCTGGCCGGGCGAGGCGGCATGATGCGCGGCGGCTATGCGCGTCTGGATCGACCTCACCAACAGCCCGCACGTGCTCGTGCTGCGGCCGGTGGTGGAGGACCTGCGGGCGCGGGGGCACGAGGTGGAAGTCACGGCGCGTGACTTCGCGCAGACGGTGGCGCTGGCCGAGCGCCACGGGCTGAACGCGACCGTGATCGGGCACCACCGCGGCGAGGAGCTCGGCAAGAAAGCGATCGGACTCGCGAGCCGCTCGACGGCCCTCTGGCGCTGGGCGCGCGGGCGCAACTTCGATGTGGCGCTGGGCCATGGCAGCAACGACATCACCGTCGCCGCGAAGCTGCTGCGGATCCCGAGCGCGACGATGTTCGACTACGAGTTCGCGACGGTGCAGCACAACGTGAACTGCCGCCTCGCGCGCTCGGTCGTGATCCCCGCCGCGATCCCGCCGGAGCGCCTCGACCGTTACGGGGCGAAGGGCAAGATCCGCCCGTACGAGGGGCTCAAGGAGGAGTACTACCTCGCGGATCTCGAGCCCGACGCCGGCGTGCTCGACGAGCTCGGCCTCGACCCCACGAAGCCCATCGCGGTGATCCGCACGGCCCCGGACGTGAGCCTCTACCACCGCCACCCCAACGAGCAGGTGAACCAGTTCGCCGAGGTGCTGAAGAAGTTCCAGGGCGAGCAGGCAGTGGTGCTCCCGCGCACGCCCGAGCAGCGGGTCGAGATCGTCGAGGCGGGCGGCTTCATCGTGCCCGAGCAGGCGATCGACGCGCCGAGCCTGATCGCGTTCGCCGACGTCGTCGTCTCGGGCGGCGGCACGATGAACCGCGAGGCGGTCGCGCTCGGCACTCCCGTCTACACGACGTTCGCCGGCGTAATGGGTGCAGTTGACGAGGGACTCATCGCGGAGGGGCGCCTCCGGCAGCTCACGAACGCCGACGAGGTCGTCCTGGAGAAGCGCCAGCGCGCTGGCGACGGCACCTCCGCCGACCGGATCCGGCGCGACCCGAAGATCCTGACCGATCTGCTGCTCACCGCGCTCGAGTAAGCGGCGAGACCGCAGCTCCCCAGCGGTGTCGCACCACGCACGGCACACCGCTCGCCGCAACGGCGCGCTGGAGTGCTGTCCCGTCCGGTTCGGGCTTTGTTCGGGCGACGCGATCTGCCAGTCGCGGTGTCCCATGACGAGCCAGGGGTTTGTTCGAGCAAGGCGCCGAAACGACCGCGGCGGAGCCGAACGTCGATCCCGTTCCGCGCGGAACAGCCCTGCCCAGGCTCACCCGGGCCAGCCGCTCCAGATTCGGGGCCGGTGGCCGTAGCTTTGTATACACCCCGGCTTTCGACCACGGAGAGAGGAGACAGGGTGCGTTCTGATCAGATCTTGGCGTTCCGGTTCTCCCGCTCGGGTCTCGACGCCCGCGATCGGACCGATCTCGCGAGCGCCGTCGACTGCCCCACGTCCGATCGCGACCGCGACGCGGCCCTGATCGCGATCGCCGCTCGCGCCGACGGCATCAAGCGCGCGGCGTTCGAACGCGCGATCGACCGCGGCTCCCTGGTGATGGCGCATGCGATCCGCGGCTCGCTCCACGTCGTCGCCCCCGAGGATCACACGCTCTTCGGCGCGTCGCTCATCGCCGACCACGACGACGACCTCGCCCGCCAGCTCGGTCCGCAGCTCGCGCACCTGTGCGAGGACGAGAAGATCCACCCGACCGACGCGCTGGCCGAGGTGACCGAGGCCGTGCGCAAGGCGCTCGCGAGCGAGCGCCAGCTCAGCCGGGACGAGCTCCACGAGCAGATGCGCCACCACGTGCGCGACGAGCTGTTGCCCTGGTGCGAGCGCTGCCGCAGTCACCACGTGCCGCCGCTCCTGTGGCGGTTCGCGACCGCGATGGCGGGCGTGCGGCTCGATTCGCAGCGTCGCTACCGCGTGGCGCAGCCTGCCGATCCGCCGCCGGCCCATGAGGCGGCTCACCGATTCCTGCGCTGGTACGGCCCGGCGACCCCCGGCGAGTTCAGCGAGTGGGCCGGCGTGGCACCGTCCCATGGCCGTCGGTTGTGGGAGCAGATCGAGGATGAGCTGGTCGAGATCGAGGACCCCGACGGCCGTGCCGTCTGGCTCCTCGGCGAAGACATGGAGGAGTTCAACGACCCGCCGCCGGCCGAGGGCGTGCGCCTCTTGCCCCCGGGCGACCCCTATCTCTGGAAGCCCAACCGCAAGCTGCTCGCTCGCGACGAATCCGTGCGCAACAAGCTCTTTCGGCCCGCTGGCAGCCCCGGCGCCATGATCGTCGACGGCAAGCTCGTCGGCTCGTGGCGGGCGCGCGCGAAGCGCCAGGAGATCGACTTCGACATCGAGCCGTTCACCCGCCTGAAGAAGGGCGCCGTGGAAGAAGAGGCGCTGCGTCTCGCGTCGCTGCGGGGCGTCGAAGAGGTGCACGTCACCGTCCACTGACGGCCGGGACCTGAGCGGGAGATAACTGTTGCTCCCGCCCCAGTTATGTCCCGCTCAGCCCCGGCGCCGCGCTGACGTGACCGAGCAGCGCGCCGGGCGGACGGACCCCGTTCGTTTGCCGAGCGTGCAGGCGAATCCGCCATAGGCGCCCCCGGCGATGGGGGCCGCACGTAGAATTCCGCTCTGATGCGTCGTCGTTCACTGCGATCCGTGCTCGTGCCCGTGCGCCGTAACGCGATCCCGCAGGTGATCTTCGACGGGCTCGGCGTCTTCGTCGCCTACTACCTCGCGTACCGCCTGCGGTTCGGGTTCTTCAGTGATCCGCTGCCTGACCACTACCGCCGGCTGTTCTGGGCATCGGTCGGGCCGATCGTGGCGCTCTGCCTCATCGCGTTCGTCTTGTTCCGCGTCTACCTGCGGTCGGCGCGGTTCGCCAGCGTCCGCGACCTCATCGCGATCATCAACGGATCCGTGGTGGGCACGATTGCGGCCGTCGGCTATGTCGCGATCGTCCGGCCGATCAAGTTCCTCACACCTTCCGACGAAGCGTTCTACGCCGACCCGAAGCGGTTCGGCAGCGTCGAGGGGATCTCGGAGTCGGTGCACGACCGGCTAGACCGGGTCGCGACGATCCCGATCAGCGTTGTCGCCTTCTTCTTCCTGCTGCTCTTGGGCTTCATGGCAGGCAGCCGGCTCGTCGCCCGCTTCCTGCACGATCGCGGCAGCTTCGGCCACGCGCACGGCCGCAATGCCCGCAGCGTGCTGATCGTCGGCGCCGGCGACGGCGGCCGGCTCGTGCTGCGCGAGATCGTGCGCAACCCGGCGCTCGGGCTGCGGCCGGTGGGATTCGTCGACGACGACCCCGGCAAGAAGGGCCTGCGGATCGACGGCGTGCGCGTGCTCGGCCCGACGAGCGAGCTGGCCCGCTACCTCGACGACGTGGAACCCGACGAGGTGACCATCGCGATTCCGTCGGCCCCGGGCACGGTGCGCGCGCAGGTGGTGCGCGACTGCCGTCAGCGGGGGATCCCGGTGCGGACGCTCCCGACGGTGTTCGAACTGCTGCAGGGCCGTGCAGGCACGTACGTGCGGCAGGTGCGTGACGTGCAGGTGGAGGACATCCTCGGCCGCGCGCCCGTGAAGATGGAGCTTGACCGCGTCGGCAACTACCTGCGCGGGCAGGTGGTGATGGTCACCGGCGCCGGCGGCTCGATCGGTAGCGAGCTCTGCCGCCAGATCGCCCGCGTGGGACCGCGCAAGCTCGTGCTCGTCGACCACGCCGAGGACAACCTCTTCGAGATCCACCGCGAGCTCACCGGCGACCGCCACGTGGGCCGCGACGTCGCCATCGCCGTGCTCGCCGACTGCCGCGAGGAGGACCGCATGCGGGAGGTGTTCGGCGACCACCAGCCGACGACCGTCTTCCACGCCGCGGCCTACAAGCATGTCGGCCTCATGGAGGAGAACCCCGTCGAGGCCGTGCGCAACAACTCGCTCGCCACGCGGCTCGTGGCGCGACTCGCGGGCGAGTTCGCCGTGGAGCGGTTCGTGCTGATCTCCACCGACAAGGCCGTCGACCCCGCCACCGTGATGGGCGCCAGCAAGGCGCTCGCCGAGTGGGCCGTCGAAGCCGAGCAGCAGCGGTTCTCGAACACCCAGTACGCGGCCGTTCGCTTCGGCAACGTGCTCGGCTCCAGCGGCTCGGTGGTGCCGATCTTCCGCCGCCAGATCGCGCACGGCGGGCCGGTCACCGTCACCGATCCCGAGATGACCCGCTACTTCATGACCATCCCGGAAGCCGTGCAGCTCGTGATCCGCGCGGCCACGCTGGGCGAGGGTGGCGAGGTGTTCGTGCTCGAGATGGGCGAGCCGGTGCGGATCCTCGACCTCGCCCGCACGATGATCGAGCTCAGCGGCCTGGAGCCCGACGTCGACGTCGCCATCGACATCGTCGGCCCGCGCCCTGGCGAGAAGATCCACGAGGAACTCTTCGGCGGCCACGAGCGCGGCGTGCCTACCGACGCCGAGCGGATCCTGCGCGCCGACCGCCCGCCGATCAGCGCGCAGACCGTCGACGAGGCCTTCGACCGCATCAACCTCCTCGTGCTCGAGGGCGACGCCGCCGGGCTCGCCCACGAGGTGGCTGCGCTCATCGAAGCCGCCCGTGGCGACGGCTCGCTCGGCACCCCCGCCCACGTCTGATCGCAGCGGGCCGGGGCGCGTGCGACGCCGCGTCTCGACTGCTCGCCGGACGCCCCGGACGAAGGTCACCGACGCGGCGGGGTCACGGCGCCACCTCGCCCCGTAGGATGAGCCGCCATGGTCGTCGCCTCACTAGTCGACTCCCTCTCCAAGATCGGTGCCATCGGCGGCATCATCAGCTTCATCGGCGTTGGCCTGATGATCCTTCTGGTGGCCGCGCAATCACGGCAGATCCGAGCGATGCGGGAGTGGATCGACGCTGAGCCCGAGCGCCAGGCCGAAACGGCCCAGCGCGTCATCGCCGAGGTGCAGCGGCGGATCGCTGCCGCCCGCGAACGCCGCGCCGCCCAGGCCGCCGGGGTGCCGGTCGTCCCCGGCCAGCCGCGCCAGGTGCCGCCGGCTCCGGGCACGCTGGGCGCCACGCCCGAGGCCCGCGCCGTCGCCGCCGCGAAGGCCACCGACACCGCGAGCGGCGCCGCGACCGAGGTGCTGCCCGAGGGCGGCTCCGTGCCCCCGCCGGGCGGCGGAGACTCGCCGGGCGAGCCCCCGGTGTTCGCCCCGCTCACGCCCGCTGGCGCCGATGGTGACGACGAGCCGAGCGACAACGGCTCCGAGCCGCTCGCCGAGGATCTCTCCGTGCCGCCGCCGCTGGATCCCGGCCAGGACACGCAGCTCTCCGACACCGTCCCCGGCGAGTACGACCCGCTGGCGGCGTCGACCCCGGCCGCCGGCGGCTTCGGCTCCGGCTACGCCGACGACCCGTACGACTACGACGACGAACACCTCGATGAGCCGCGCGGCAACCGCGCGCTGTTCGGCGTCGGTGCGGCGGCGCTCGTCGCAGGCATCGTGATCGCCGGTTTCGTGCTCTTCGGTGGCGGTGGGGACGACACGAACTCCGGCTCGGGCCCACAGGGCAACACCACTCAGAACGAAGGCTCCGGCGGCGGGAACGAAGACACCGGCGACACCAAGAAGCCCACCACGCCCACCGAGATCGAACCGTCGACGATCCGCGTCACCGTCCTCAACGGCACCAAGGTGAACGGTCTGGCGGCCAAGATCACCGACCGCCTCGCCGCCGCGAACTACACGACCGGCCAGCCGAACTCGTACAGCTCCGACAGTACGGTCGCGACGAGCATCGTGGAATACCGCGCAGGGACCGGCAACGAGGCGAAGGCGAAGCAGATCGCCGAATCGCTCGGTCTCGAGTCGACCGTCGTGCAGCCGATCGACGCGAACGTGAGTGCCGCAGCCCCGGAGACGGCCGACGTGGTCGTCCTCACGGGCCAGGATCTCGCCGGCGCCACGAGCGGCACCACCGGGTAGCGAGATGGATTCCGGCCGCGCGATCCGTCGTGCGGGCGCCGACGTCGTTCTGCCCGCCACCGCCACTGCGGTCGTGCTCGCCCGCCACGGCGAGACCGACGACAACGCTGCCATGCGCTTCCAGGGCTACCGCGACCCGGCGCTCAATGCGCGCGGCCGCGACCAGGCCGCCGCGCTCGGCGAGGCCCTCGCGCTTGCCGCGGCCGTGGACGCGGGCGACCTCGTCGGCGGGGGTGCCGTGCGCGCCGGCCACCACGGGATCGATGGCCCCGTCGGCCCGATCCGCGAGATCTGGGTGAGCCCCTACCAGCGCGCACAGGAGACGGCGGCGATCATCGCCGAGCGCCTCGCGCTGCCCGTGCGGACCGACGAGCGCATCGCCGAGAGCAACGTGGGCGACTGGGCCGGGCTCACGTACGCCGAGGTGCAGCAGGCCGATCCCGCTGGCTTCAACGCCTGGGTCGACGGCGATCCGCGCCACGAGTTCCCCGGCGGCGAATCGCTGCTGCAGGTGACCGAGCGCGTGCAATCGGCGCTCGAGGACGCCCGCGCCTGCGCCCCGACCGTGCTGCTCGTCTGCCACGGCGGGGTGATCCGCAGCGCCCTGCGCGCCGCCGGCTACCCCGTGCGGGAGCCCGGTGCGGCGCACAACGGCGAGGCCATCGCGCTGTGACCATCCGCCGCACCCACCGCACCTGCTCGGAGGCCCGGTGAGCGAGGGAAGCATGCCGCGCGAGGTGGCCGGGTTGCCCGCGCCGCGCGTCGCCGCCGTGGCGCTCGTCGGCGTGATCGCGCTGACGACGGTCTCGTTCGGCGCGGCGCAGCGGCTCAAGCGCGCGGCGCCGATCATCGACGTGCAGTCGGTGCAAGCCGTGCAGCTCTTCGCACCCGGCGTCGAAGGCACCGCGCGGGCCCGGTTCCAGTTCAAGATGAACCAGGCCGACACGGCGACGGTCACGATCGTCACGCCGGACGGCGACCCGATCCGCCGGATCGTCAAGGACCGCGAGCTCGGCCGCGGCAAGCGCTTCTTCGGCACCTGGAACGGCGCTCGCGACAACGGCAAGCTCGCGCCCGACGGCGACTACAAGGTGCAGGTCGCGTTCCGCGACGCCGGCCGCGCGGTCCTCCTGCCGGGCGTGACGCTCGAGAAGGACACGCAGGCACCGACGCCCAAGCTGCTCTCGATCGGGCCCGAGAAGGACCCTGAGGGCCAGGCGCGACCGGAGCTCCTGCCGCGTGCCGACGGTAAGCCGATCCGCGTGCGTTACCGCGTCGCCGGCCGCTCGACGGGCATCACCGTGTTCCGCACCGATCTCGCGCGGCCGCGCGTCATCCTCGAGGAGCCCGTCGGCGAGGGCGACGGCCAGTGGACCTGGGACGGCAAGGTCGACGGCAAGCCGGTCGCCGCGGGCACCTACCTCGTCGCGGTGCACGCGAAGGACCTCGTCGGCAACGAGGGATGGTCGACGGGCAGCAGCCAGCCGGTCGCGCCCTACGGCGGCACGTTCGACGGCCGCGGGGGAGTGGTCGTGCGTTACCTGGCGGCGCAGTCGTCCGAGGCACCGGTGCCGGCCGGCGAGCGGGCCGGGATCGGGATCATCTCGCCCGAGGGCGCCTACCGCTGGAGCATCCGGCGCGCCGGCGAGCAGCGCGTGGCCTCCGAGGGCCGCTCCAAGCGGGCGTACCTCCGGCCGAAGGTGCCGAGCGGCGCGAGCGGCCTGTACCTACTCGACCTCCGCACCAAGGAGCACCGCTCCACCTCGACGATCCTCACCACCGGCCGGCGCACGGAGCCGGTGCTCGTGGTGATCCCGCAGACGTCGCTCGTCGGCGCCGCGCAGGTGGACGACGACGGCGACGGCGCGCCCGACACGCTCACCCGCGGCGTGAGCGTGCAGACCGGCCGCGTGCCCGTCGACGCCACCCTCCCGGCCGACCTCACCGACCACATCGCGCCGCTGCTGCGCTCGCTCGATCGCAAGGACCGCCGCTACGACCTCACCACCGATCTCGCGCTGGCGCGCGGCACCGGGCCGAAGCTGCGCGGGCATTCCGGAGTGGTGCTGGCGGGCCGGGCGGAGTTCGTCGACCAGGGCGTGCAGGACCAGCTGGCGCAGTGGGTCGAGCGCGGCGGGCGGCTCTGGGTGAGCGAGCCCGGGTCACTGCTGCGCAGCGTGAAGGTGACGGCGTCGCAGGCGACCAGCCCTACGCAGGCGTCGCAGCTGGATCCGTTCGGGTTCGAGCTCGAGCCGCTCGAGCGGGTGCGTCAGGTGGAGCAGCTCAGCGACCGCGCGCACCTGTGGCGCGGCACCGACGGCCGCTTCGAGGGCCCGTTGATGGTGGAGCCGATCCTGCGTTCGCCGACGGATGGCACGAAGGTGAGCGAGGGCACGACGCCGGGCGGCGGCAAGCCCGTGCTCCAGGCCGTGCAGATCGGCCGGGGCACCGTCGTGCGCACCGGCATCGAGGGCTTCGGTGCGCAGAGCCTGCGCGACCCGGATGCGCGCGAGTTCCTTCGCCGCCTGTGGAGCTTCCTGAGGGGCGGGTGACGATGGCGCTGGATCCGATGTCCTTGGTGCAGGCTGCTGGCGGCCTCGCGCACGCGCCCGCCGGGGCCGTGATCGCGGCGCCAATGCGTGATCTCACGAGCGTGCTCGTCGCCGCGCTCGCCGCCGGTGCGCTCGTGCTCCGCGCCCCCGCGGCGCGATGGACGGCCGTGATCGCCGCCCTGCTGATCGCGCCGCTGCTGCTCGCCGGCACGGTGCTCGACGACGACCGCGCGACGCGTCTCTTCGATCACCCGGTCCTGCTGCTCGCGGGTGGCGTCGCTGGATTGGTCGGCGTGCTCGTCGCCGCCGCGGTGCTCGTGCGATGGCCGCAGGCGCTGCCGCCGCTGCTCGCCGTGGCGATCCCGCTGCGGCTGCCGCTGAGCATCGGTGGCGAGAGCGTCAACCTCCTGCTGCCGCTGTACGGCCTGATCGGGGCCGGGGCGCTGGGCGCGGCGATCCGTGCGCGGCGGGTCGGGCGCGACAAGGCCGACTCCTGGGATCTCCGCAGCGGGCCGCCGCCGGCCGCAGTGGTGCGTGAGGCATTCACGGCCCGCACGCTCTCCGGGGCAGCTGCGCTGGTTCCGATCCTGCTCGCGGCCTCCGTGTTGCTCTACGGCCTGCGCGTGCCGTTCAGCGAAGACCCCGACCGTGGCGTGCAGACCCTCTGCTTCTTCCTCGTGCCGTTCACGGTGCTCTACGTCGTGCTTCGCGAGATCGAGTGGACGACGGCCGTGCTGCGGCGCGTCGGCGGTGCGCTCGTGCTCCTGGCGCTCGTGGCGGCGGCCCTCGGCGGCTACGAGTACGCGACGGGCCAGGTGCTCTGGAACCAGAAGATCATCGACGCCAACAGCCTCAGCAGCACCGTGCGCGTGAACTCGCTGTTCTTCGACCCCAACATCTACGGGCGCTTCCTGATGGTCGTGCTGCTCGGCCTTCTCGCGGCGCTCTCGTGGGGAGCGCGCGGTGCCCGGGCGGTCGGGCTCGCCGTGCTCTTCCTGCTGCTCTGGGCCGGGCTGCTCGTGAGCTTCTCGCAGTCGTCGATGCTGGGCCTGATCGTTGGCGCGATCGTTCTGCTCGGCGTGCGCTTCGGGAGCGGCAAGGCGGCGCTGGCCGCCGGCACCGTCGGACTGGTGGCGCTGATCGCGCTCGTCGCGCTCGCCGGCACGCTGCGGATCAACGTGTCGTCGTCGGAGGGGCTCAACGTGTCGAGCGCCGGCCGCGTGGATCTCGTGAAGGGCGGCCTCGAGCTCTACGGCGACCGGCCCGTCTTCGGTTGGGGCTCGGGCTCGTACCGCCGCGCCTACCGCGAGCAGACGGGCACGAGCGAGGTGCGCGCCGTCGCCGCCTCCCACACGATCCCGATCACGGTCGCCGCGGAAGAGGGCACCGTTGGACTGCTCATCTACCTCGGGCTGCTCGTGGCATCGATCGTGGCGCTCCTGCGCGGTGCGCGGAATTCGGCAGCGGCCGCAGCGGTCGCGGCCGCCTATCTCGCGATGGTGCTGCACTCGTGGTTCTACGCGGCCTTCCTGGAGGACCCGCTGACGTGGGCGCTGCTCGCCGTGGGCGTGAGCCTCGGCGCGGGCGGGATCCGGGAGCGGCGCGCCGTTGGTGGGAGCGATCCGGGTGACGGGTCGACGACGGTGGTCGAGACCCCAGCCGGGCACACCCCGCACGACGTGGTCGGCGAGCCCGTATACGTGGGCGTTGGTGAGGGCGACGGGCCGGGCCGGTTCGTCGGCGAGTCGGGCGCGTTGCCTGGCACGCCGGCCGAGCACCGCGGCGCTGCGCCGCCGCCCGAGGGCAAGTGAGCCCGGGCGGATTCCCCTGGCCGGTGGGCCGGGCGGCCGGTCTGCTGCTCATCGCGGCGGCCGTGGCCGCGTGGATCGTCCTGCCCACCGCACCCGGCTACGACACCGCCACCCACCTCGTCTGGGCGCGCGAGATCCTCGCGGGCCGGGCGCCGGACACCACCGCCCTCGCCGCGCCGACGATGCACCCGTTGTGGCTACTGCTCAGCCTGCCCGCCGAGCCGACCGGCGCGGGCGCCTCACTCCTGCAGCTCCTCGATCTGCTCTCGCTCGGGCTCGTGATCGCATGCGTGTGGCGGCTCGCGGCCGATGTGGCGGGCTTCGTCGCGGGAGCCGTGGCGGCGCTGGCGGTGGGGTCGAGCTTCGCGCTCCTCCTGCTGGCGTTCAAGGCCTACGTCGACCTCCCGTTCCTCGCGCTCGCGCTGCTCGCCGTGGTGCTCGAGCGCGACTGGCGTCCGGCCAGCGGCGCCGAACCGCTGATTTCCCAGAGCGGAGTCGGAGAAATCAGCGGTTCAGCGCCGCTCTCGGTCGATGCCGCCGCGGCTGAGGTGCGTGCGGCGGCGAGTGATCTGCTCGTCCCCGGGCTGTTCCTCGTCGCCGGGCTGCTGCGACCGGAAGCGTGGGGGCTGGGGCTGTTGTTCCTGGCGCTGCGCTGGTGGCGCGGAGCGCGGCTGGTGTCGCTCGTGCCGGCGGCGGCGCTCGTGCTGGCTGCCCCGATCATCTGGGCACTCACCGACCTCGTCCTCTCGGGTGATCCGCTCTACTCGCTCACCGGCACCCAGCAGCTCGCCGAGGCGCTCGGCCGCAAGACCGGGCTCGGCAACGCGCCGATTGAGCTCGTCAAACAGCTTGGGGATCTGACCCGGCCGCCGGTCGCGGCCGCGGGCCTGCTCGGTGCCGCGCTCGCCGTCTGGCGGATCGGGTGGCGGCCGCTCGTGGTGCCGCTGGCTCCGCTCGTCGCCGGCGTGATCGGCTTCCTGCTCGTCGGTGCGCTCGGCCTCCCGCTGCTGCAGCGCTACCTCCTCGTGCCGGCGGCGCTGCTCGGCGTGTTCGCCGGCATCGCGGCCGCGGCGATCCTCGCGACGGCGCTCGGCCGGCCGCTGCCCGGAGCGCTCGGTGCGGGCCGCGTGGCGGCCAACGATGGTGACGCGGGTGACATGGCGCCGGCCGCGGGCGGTTCGGTGGCGGCGGGAGCGCCGAGCACCGCCTTGCGGTTGGCCGGAGTGCTGCTGCTCGTCGTCGCCAACGTGGGCGTCG
Organism: Solirubrobacteraceae bacterium; assembly: GCA_017744415.1. Classification (GTDB taxonomy): domain Bacteria; phylum Actinomycetota; class Thermoleophilia; order Solirubrobacterales; family Solirubrobacteraceae; genus JAGIBJ01. The sequence goes on along the minus strand of JAGIBJ010000062.1, from coordinate 116,209 downwards.
GCGGCTACCTCGCGCTGAAAGCGTCGTCGTTCCGGGTGCTCGCCGACGGCGTGCTCCGCGAGGCGCAGTGGCAGCGCGAGGGCACGGCCCTCCTCGAGCAGCCCGCGCTGCGCGCCGCTCGCCGATGCGGCCCAGTCACGCTGCCCACGTACCGGTTCGTCTCCGAGATGCTCCTCGCCACGGGGCTGCGCCCCGGCGAGATCGTCTCGCGCGCCACCGAGCTCGGCGGTGCGGGCCCGCAGGAGGGCGGCGTCGCGCTCACGATCACGGGCTCGAAGGCCGCCCGCACCCGCCTCGGGGAAGCCGCCGGCGTGCCGCACACCACCAACGCCGTGCCCCCGGGCTACGCGTTCGTCGCCCGCAGCGGCCCGTTCTACGCCACCACGCGCTGCCCGTAGGCGCCGCCGCCGAGTCCGGCGACGGATCAGTCTCGGGAGGGCGGATCCGTCGCCCGTCCGCCCTAGTCCGCCCGCAGGCGGGCGTGGAGCGGCGCGTTCATCTTCGCGGCCGTCTGCTCGAGCGCCCAGGCGCGGAGCGGGGCGTCGGGGTGGTGGCGCGCGCCGGCTGCCTCGCGCAGCGCGGCCGCGAATGCCTCGGGCGAGTCGACGAAGGTGGTGGTGTGCGCCCACGTGCGGGTGCCGGCGAGCGGTGGGGAGATCGTGCGGCGGCCGAGGCGGGCGTACTTGAGGATGCGCGTCGGGAGCCCGGCCTCGTTGAAGGGGTCGACGGTGAAGGGCACGAGGCCCACGTCGGCCTGGGCGATCACCTCGGCGGCGTCGGCATCGTCGAGGCCGCCGAGCCATACGGCCTGCGGTGCCTCGCGGAGCCAGCGGTAGTCGGGGTCGTGGCCGACCTCGTCCTCGTACCAGCGCCCGATCAGCAGCAGCGTCAGCTCGGGCACGCGCTCGACGGCCCCGCGCAGCCAGGCCCAGTCGGTGCGGCGCCCGAGGTGGCCGAGCGACACGGCCACCGGCCCGTCGCCGACAACCGATGCGGAGCTGTCGGCATCGGGCCGCGAGCCTGCGGGCCCACCAGCATGCGAGTCGCGGGCTGCCGCGATCAGCTCAGCCCCGCGCGGTGTCGGCGCCAGCGGGCCGTCCGGGAAGGCGTCGGCGGCCAGGCCGACGAAGATCGCTTGGCGGCCGGCCTCGTGTTCGAGATCGACGAGCTTGTCGCTCACGCAGAAGGTGAGCGCACTCACCTCGGCGATGCGGGCGTTCCAGTCGTGCAGCAGCGTGCGCATCCGGCCGACGTCGTGGGCCTCCTCGTACTGATCCCACCGGAAGTACCAGAGCTCCTCGGCCACCCCGCGGGCCATGAGCGCAGCGATCGCCGGCCACTGGATCGCGTGGTAGGCGACCACCACCGTCTCGCTCGGGCGCCACGCCGACGGGATCTGCCGCGCAAGGCCCCAGGCGATCGAGCTTGCGACGCCGCCACGCACGGCCGCTGGCGCACGGGTGAGCGCGCCGTACGGGATCCGGCCAGGCAGGGCGACGGCGCCTTCGCCGGCGGTGAGGAGCTCACGCGCCTGCTCGCGGTTGATGAACTCGTCGAGCGGTCGCGGGAGCAGCAGGAGGGGGCGACGCACAGGCTCACGGTACGTCGCCGCGGGATCCGATGCATTGCCACGGGCGAAACCGACGGCGCCCGCGAGGCCGGCCGGCGGCGTGTCTCGCCTGCGGGCGCGGGTAAGGTGGCGCACCGATGGCTGGGCCCCTCGAACGGATCGTGCGCAGCGGGCTCGCCTATCAGGCGGCGGCGTTCCTCTCGGCGCTGCTCGGCATCGTCACCTACAAGGCCTACACCACGGCCGTCGGCCCGGTGGGGATCGCGAACGCGGATCTCATCCTCTCGTGGCTGATCTTCCTCTCGATCTTCGCCCGGCTCGGATTCGGTGAGGCGCTGCTGCGGCACTGGTACACCGCCGAGGCGACCGAGCGGCCGCAGCTCCAGCGCACGATCCAGGGCACCGTCGCGCTCGTGAGCGCCGTGCTCGGCGTGATCGTCATCGCCCTCGCGCCGCAGATCGCCGGCGGCCTCAAGCACGGTCACGACGCCGGGCTCGTGCGCATCGCAGGCGCCGCTCTGTTCATCTACTGCAACCTCGATCTCGCCCAGGCGCTGCTGCGGGCCCGCGACGACCGCCGTGCCTACCTGGCCGCCTCGGTGAGCAACGTGATCCTCACGGTGGCGCTGACGATGACCCTCGTCGTCTGGAACGACGGCGGCGCGCGCGGCTACCTCGTCGGCAACTACGCGGCCTCGGCCGTGATCCTCGCCGCGCTATGGAGCCGAGAGCTACCGGTGTGGTTGGGCCGCCGTGCGAGCCAGCCCGCGCACGTCGGCGAGGGGCCGGCGTTCGTGGAGCTTGGCGAGTCGCGCGACGCTGAACCGTCGCCCGCCGCCCCGCACCACCACATCGCGAGCGAGCCGCATGGTGCCGACGAGACCCTCGACCACACCGCCCTCGCCGGCCCCGTCGATCTCGGGGAGATTCCCGAGTCGCCCGAGCAGACGCGCGCCGCGAGCCGTGGCGAACGCCGCGCCCTGCTGCGCTTCGGCCTGCCGACCGTGCCGTCGGATGCCGCCATCTACGGCTTCAACCTGCTCGACCGCACGATCCTCAACGCGATCGGCAGCGCGTTCGCCTTCGGCGCGTTCAGCGCCGCCTCGAAGATCGCCGTCGGCGTGATCCTCGTCGCCCGCGCGTTCCAGCTCGCCTTCCCGCCGCTGGCCTATTCGATCCGCGATCCACAGCAGGCGAGCCGGATCTACGCCTCGGCGGTCCGCGGCTACGCCGTGCTGCTCGGCGGCACCGTGGCGGGCGTCGCGCTCTGCGCTCCCTGGACGGTGCACGTGCTCGTCGGCGTGAAAGCGGGCGAGCCCGATGTGCGCGCCGGCGTGACCGAGGTGCTCCCGCTGCTGGCCGCCGCCTGGGCGCTGTGGGGAATCGTGCCGGTGATGACGACGATCGCCGGGCGCCTCGGAGCCACCAAGCTCACGGTGCCCGCGGCCGTCGTCGCGCTCGCCGTCAACGCGGCCGGCCTCGCGCTGCTCGTCCCCGCGTACGGCGCGCACGGCGCGGCGATCGCGCTCGTCGTTGCCTACATCGTGCTGCTGGTGGTGCTCGACCGCCTCACCCGCAAGTGGTTCCCGGTCAGCTTCGACTGGCCGCGCATCGGCATCGCGATCGCCTGCTCGGCCGCCGCCTGCCTGCTCGCTGGCCCGCTCGCCGACGCCCCCGAGCTCGGCTGGGGCCCCGCCGGCATCCGCCTCCTGATCTTCACCGCGATGGTCGTCGCGCTCTGGAAGTTTGCGGTCCTCCCGGACGAGCGCGCCGAGGCGATCGGCCTCGCGCGACGCATCGCGCGCCGTACCCGCCCGGCCTGAGCTCAGGTCCCGGGCATCCGCCTGCGGTTCCCGGCCTCCACCTGCGGTCCCGGCGGCATCGTCCTGCGGGTCCCCGCGGGATCGTCAGTGGGCGGCTTCAGCCGGCTCGTCGCCACCGTGGGCGTCGATCAGCCGGTCGATGACGGTGGCGAGATCGGTGTCGCCGGTCGTGAGGCCGCCGACCGCGTGGGTGCACAGCGTGAAGGTGATCGTCGCCCACGATTGCGAGAAGTCGGGGTGGTGGTTCACGCGCTGCGCGTGGAGGGCCACGGCGGCGAGGAACGAAAACGCCGCGGCGAAGTCGGCGAACTCGATGGTGCGCGACAGCGACGTGCCAGCCGACGATCGGGTCCACTCCGGCAGGAGCGAGAGGATCGGGCCGAGCTCGTCCTCCGTGAGCAAGGTGGTCGACGCAGCCATGCGCGCATCGTACGCCCGCCCGCCGGGCTGATTCCAGGCACAACGCTGCCCCAGGCTGGGCGGTTCTGGCATGCGCCGCTCAAGAGCGTCCGGGGAAGCGCATGACCGAACGACAGCGGCGCCCGATCGACCGCCAACCGGTCCAACCACCAGACCGGGCACGCCCGATTGTGGCGCGTGGGCGCGCTTGTTGTCTATTTCCGCCGTTCCGTGCTCCCGCTTCTCACGCGCGCGGCCGAACTCGGGAAGGTGCCCGTCCCCACCGCACGTTCCCTCGATCACGTTCCCACGTCCAAGCGCCGGCGCCGACTGCTGAGCGCGCTGGCCGGTATCGCCGTCACCCTCGCGGCGGGCGTCTCGATCGCCGTGCCCTCGGCCTCGGCCGGCACGTTCCCCGTCATCGAGCCGTTCACGGGCACCACGGCGCCCGGATGGACCCTTGGCGGCGCCGCCACCCTCACCGCCAACGGCGCCGATGGCGCGGGCAACGGCTGGCTGCGGCTCACCACGGCCACCACGAGCCATTCGGGTTACGCCTTCTACGACCAGCCGTTCGCATCGAACGAGGGCGTCGTCGTCGACTTCGACTACGCCTCCTACGGCGGCACGGGCGCCGACGGCATCACGTTCTTCCTCTACGACGGCACCACCACCGCCTCGCAGTTCCAGATCGGCGCGTTCGGCGGCGAGCTCGGCTACACGTCGTGCGGCGCCACCCCGGGCCTCAAGAACGCCTACGTCGGCGTCGGCCTCGACGAGTACGGCAACTTCACGAACCTCGCCAACCTCTGCTCCGGCATGGACGGCACGAGCTTCGCGCCGAACACGGTTGCGGTGCGCGGCTCGCAGGGCAACAGCTACCGGCTCCTCGCGAGCGCTGCCGTCCCCAAGGGCATCCAGGCCACCCGCGCCAACGCCCGCCACGTGACCCTCTCGCTCACGCCGGCCGGCAAGCTCTCGGTCACGCTGCGGTTCCCGGATGGCACGGTGCAGAACGCCGTGAGCGGCCTGCAGCTCCCGGCGCCGCCGTCGACGCTCAAGCTCGGCTACGCGGCCTCCACGGGCGGCAGCACCAACATCCACGAGATCCACAGCAGCGCGGCCCTCAAGCCCACCGACCTGCAGGTGAGCGGCCTCACCGACGGCGCCACGTCGGCCCCGCGCGCCCAGCAGCGCACGTGGACCGCCACCGTCACGAACGCTGGCCCCAACGCCACCACCGGCGAGCAGGTCCGGGCCACGACCGGCAGCCAGTCGCTCACGGGCGTCACGTGGACCTGCCTCCCGGCCGGCGGCGCCTCGTGCGGCACCGCGAGCGGCACGGGCCTCCCGAACGTGACCGCGGGCGCGATGCCCGTCGGCAGCACGCTCACCTACGCGATCACCGCCACCCCGGCTTCCGGCACCGATTACGCCCAGCTCACCTTCCGCGCCGATCCGACGGGCGACAGCGGCGACCTTGTCCCGGCCGACAACAGCGCCACCGACACGACCGATCTCACGCCCGAGTTCGGCGCCAGCAAGCCGACCGTGACGATGGCCGGCAACGGCACCGCCACGGCGGTGATGGCCACCGCCCGCGGCGGCAACACCACCAGCGCGCTGCAGTGGATGCGGTGCAACGCTCAGGGTGCGAACTGCGTCGTGATCCCCGGTGCGACGGGCACCACCTACACGCTCGTGGCCGCCGATCGCGGCACCACCCTCGCGGTGCGCCAGACCGCGACCAACGCCGCCGGCTCGGCCTCCGCCGATTCGCTCACCGTGAGCGGCTACCCGGTGACGGTGCTCTCGGCCGCACCCTCCGGCACCGTGAAGACGACGAACGTGAGCTTCGGCTTCTCGACGACCTCCCCGAGCCCCACCTACGAGTGCAAGATCGACACGGGTGCCTGGGCGGCCTGCACCTCGCCGGCCAATCGCACCGTCACGGGCGACGGCGCCCACACGTTCTCGGTCCGCGCGATCTCCGGCGGCCTCGCTGATCCGTCGCCCGCCACCGCCACCTGGACCCTCGACGCGACGGCACCGACCACCACGGTCTCCGTGGCCCCGCCGTCGGTGACGACGTCGCGCAGCGTGACGGCCGAGTTCTCCGGCAGCGATACCGGCGGCGGCCAGATCGCGTTCGAGTGCTCGCTGGATGGCGTCGCGTTTGCGGCCTGCTCGAGCCCCGTCACCTACGACAACCTCGCCGACGGCTCGCACAATTTGCGCATCCGCGCGGTCGATGCCGCCGGCAACCCCGATCCGGCGCCCGCCAGCGCTACGTGGACCGTCGACGCGACCGCGCCGCACAGCATCCTCGTGGGCGCGCCCGTCGACTACTCGAACCAGTCTGACCTCGCCATCGCCGTCACCACCGACGACGCCGGCGGTACCGGCGCGGCTTCGCTCGAGTGCGACATCGACGGCGCCGGGTGGGAGCCGTGCACCTCGCCGATCGCGTTGGACGGCCTGGCCGACGGTCCGCACGGCATCGTCGTGCGCGCCACCGACGGCGCCGGCAACGTGGAGTCGCCTGGCGCTTCCGCGGAGTGGGTGACCGACACGGTCAATCCGGACACGGTGCTCAACCTCCGCCCGCCGGCCACGCAGACCGCCGCCGATGCCACGTTCACCTTCAGCGGCGACGACGGCGACGATGGTGTCGGCGTCGCCGAGTTCCAGTGCAGCTTCGATCAGGGCCCGTGGGCGCCGTGCACCTCGCCGGCCGTCTACTCCGGACTGCCCGACGGCGTGCACTGGTTCGAGGTGCGCGCCCGCGACCGTGCCGGCAACGCCGACCCGACCACCGAGCTCTACGGCTGGACCGTCGACCGCACCCCGGCCACCCCGACGCCGGTGGTGACCCCGGCGCCGACGGCTACGCCGACGCCGACGCCGGTGGTGACGCCGACTCCGACGGCTACGCCTACGCCGACGCCGGTGGCAACGCCTACGCCGACGGCAACGCCCACGCCGTCCCCGGTGGCAACGCCTACGCCGACGGCAACGCCCACTCCGTCCCCGGTGGTCACGCCGAGCCCGACGGCAACGCCCACGCCGTCCCCGGTGGTCACGCCGAGCCCGACGGCTACGCCTACGCCGACGCCGGTGGTCACGCCGACTCCGACGGCTACCCCGACATCCGACCCGACGCCCACGCCGTCCCCGGTGGTCACGCCCACGCCGTCCCCGGTAGTCACGCCGAGTCCGACGCCGATCGGCCCGCCGACTCCGACGCCGACGCCCCCGGTGACGCCAACGCCGACTCCGACACCCGACCCGACCGTCACGCCGACGCCGGTTGTCACGCCGACTCCGACGCCGATCGGCCCGCCGACGCCGACGCCCTCGGTGACGCCGACGCCGACGCCGCTGGTCACGCCGACTGCGACGCCCGATCCCACGGCAACGCCCGAACCAACCTCGACCCCTGTCGTGACGCCGACGCCGATCGGTCCCCCGACGCCGACCCCGGTCGTCACCGCGACGCCGACGCCTGAACCGACGGCCACGCCGGTCCCGTCCGTCACGTCTACCCCGGTCGTCACGGCCACGCCGACGCCGAGCCCGGTGGCCACAGCCACGCCGACGCCGAGCCCGGTGGCCACGGCCACGCCGACTCCGACCGGCGCACCGACCCCGACTCGTACCCCGAGCCCGACGGCAGCCCCGACGCCGACGCGCACGCCGGCCGCGCCGACGCCCGCCCCGTCGGGTCAGCCCGGCACGACGCTGAGCGGCTCCGGCTCGGCCGGCGGCTCGACGCCGACGTCCACGGGCACCACCACGCTCGAGGGCACGACGACGAACGACCCGCTCGGCGGCAGCCGTCTCAAGCCGGTGTTCTCGATCCGCGTGTCGCGCGGCGGGAAGGTCGGCGCGACGAACCGTGCCTCGTTCCTCTGCAAGCTCAGCGCCGACTCGGTGAAGGTGTGCGTCGTCAAGCTCACCGTGAAGGTTGGCAAGAAGACCGTCACGATCGGCACCGGCAAGCGAGCCAACAAGAAGGCGAACGTGCGCAGCCTCGGCGTGAACATCAAGCTCAACGCCAAGGGCAAGCAGATCCTCCGCCGCGCGGGCAAGAAGAAGATCAAGGTGAAGGTGACGGCGCGCGTGCAGCCGATGGCCACCGCCAAGCTCTCCAAGACCGCGAACGTGAAGCTGCGGCGAAAGTAGCGCGGCGCCCGCCGTGCAGCTTCACGCCGACGCGGCTAGCCGCGCCGGCGACTACGCTCGTGGCGGCGGCGGCCGACGGCGCGCCGCCGGCGAAGGCGCCAGTGGGTCCACCGATCCGCTACCGCCGGTTGGCGTTGAACGCCTCGGCGGCCTCGCTCAGGCCCTCGCCGCGCTCCGGATGCAGCGCTGCCCGGACGTGGGCGGCGTAGCGGGCGGGCTCGTGGCCGGGGAGCACGGTCGCGGCGGCGGCGCGAAGCGCGTAGGTCCACGCGGTGAGCCAGGTGATCAGGATGCGCGAGGTGCGGGTGTGGTGCTTGCGCAGGTAGCGGTCGCGGCCGCGGTGGAACTCGACGATGCGTCGCTGTGAGCGCTCGAGGTCGGTGGAGAGCTGCTCGTGGTGCACGACGACGGCGTCGGGCGCCCACAGCACCTCGTGACCAGCATCCCGCAGGCGGCGCTCGAAGTCGACCTCGTCGGAGTAGACGAAGAACTCGGGATCGAACGTGTCGACGCCGAGGGCCGCCTGCACCCGCACGAGCAGCGCCGCCGACTGCGCCCAGTCGACGCTGCGCAGCTCGTCGCCCGTGCTCTGCACCACGCGCCCCGGCCGGCCGACGGCCGCCCAGAGCGCGCCCCGCACCGACGGGAACGCCCACGCCGACGCCTGCGGTGTGCCATCGGGCCGCAGCAGCTTCGCGCCCACGGCCGCAGCGAGCGGATGCTGATCGAGCGCCGCGATGAGGGTGGAGAGGGCACCGGGCTGAAGCTCGGCGTCCTCGTTGAGGAGGAGCCCGTACCGGCCGGCAGCGCGCTCGAGGAGCAGACGGTCGCTCGCGGCCTTGCCCTGGCGGTGGCGCAGCGCAATCACCTCGGGATGCAGCGGGTGGGCCTCGGCAGCGCCGACCGACCCGTCGGTGGAGGCGTTGTCGACGACGAGCACCTCGGCATCCCAGTCACCGGTCGCGAGCTCGCGCTGCACGGCATCCAGGCAGCGCAGCAGCAGCTCACGCGACTGCGTGTTGACGATCAGGACGGAGAGGTCGGGCACGGACGGGGGAGCGGGCGGCGCAAGGCCCCTCCCAGTGGGGCGACGCCGGAGGTGCGCGAGCGACGATACTCCCCGGCGGTGCTCGTCCAGCTCGTCGACCCTGCGGCGTACACGCCCCCGTACGATCACGCCCTCGCCACCGCGCTCGTCCGAGCCGGTGCGGAGGTGGAGCTGATCACGACGGCCTCACCCGACTGGGAGGCCGCGACCGGCGCTGCCGCAACGGATGAGGCCGTGCCCGTCGGCATGCCCGGAGCCCCTGCGTGGGCGGCCGCCGCGACTCGCGCCGGCGGCGCCACCTACACCCGCCGGCTCGACTTCTACCGGCGCAGCGCGGAGCTGTTCGGGAGCGGGCGGCTCCGGCAGCTCGCGCGCGCCGTCGAGCATCCCGCCGGCCTGCGCCGCCTGCGGGCCCGGCCCGCCGACCTCACCCACGTGCAGTGGGCGCCCGTCCAGGAGATCGACCACCTCGCGCTGCCCAAGCTGCGTCCGCTGGTGATCACCGCCCACGACATCCTGCCCCGCGAGGCGCGTACCTGGCAGCGGGCCGCGCAGCGCGCCATCTACGAGCGAGCCCAGCTCGTCATCGCCCACAGCGACCATGGTCGCCAGCGGCTGATCGACGAGGCCGGGGTGCCGGAGGAACGGATCCGCGTGATCCCGCACGGGGCCTTCGAGCACTTGGCGCTCACGCCCCGCGCGCCGCTCCCCGCCGAGCTCGGCCGTACCGCCGGCGGTGACGAGCCCCAACGCCCGGTCGTCCTCTCGTTCGGCCTGATCCGCCCCTACAAGGCCACCGACGTGCTGCTCCGCGCCTGGCGGCAGGTGAACGCCGATGCCGAGCTGTGGATCGTCGGGAAGCCTCGTGGCGTCGATCTCGACGAGCTGCGCGCGCTGGCCGACCACCGCGTGCGGTTCGTCCCGCGGTTCGTGACCGACGGCGAGCTCGCCGCCTGCTTCGACGCCGCCCAGATCACCGTGCTGCCGTACCGCGAGATCGAGCAGTCGGGCGTGCTCGCCACGTCGCTCGCGTTCGGGCTCCCGACGGTGGCGACGGCCGTGGGCGCGTTCCCGGAGGCCGAGGCGCACGGCGCACTCACGACGGTCCCGCCGGGCGACGAGCCGGCCCTCGCCGCGGCCCTCGAGCGGCTCCTCGCCGATCCGACCGAACGCGCGATCCTCACGGCCGGTGCGCGGCGGCTCGCGCTCGGCCCGTGGTCGTGGGAGGCCGTCGCCGGGCAGCACCTTCAGGCCTACCGTGAGCTCCTCGGAGACCGCGCGGATGCGAAGGTTGCGGGTCTGCGATGAGTCGCCCCCGCCACATCCCGAGCCAGCTGCGCCGCCCCACGGGCTGGCTGCCGGCCACGCTCCTCGCGTACCACCACCTCGGTTACCCAGCCGTGCTGTGGGCCTGGGCGCGCCTCGGCGGACCCCAAGCCAACCCCGCCGCCACGCTCGCCGGCGAGCCGGGCAAGGCCGCCTCGCGCCGCACGGTGCACGCCGATGATCTGCCGCCGGTCGCCTACGTGATCGCCGCGCACGACGAGGCCGACGTGATCGGCGCGAAGGTGAGCTCCACGGCTGCCCTCGACTACCCGCGCGATCGCCTGCGGATCGTCGTCGCTTGCGACGGCTGCACCGATGACACCGCCGCGGTGGCCCGCGCTGCCGGCGCCGACCTCGTGCTCGAGCTCCCGCGCGGCGGCAAGATGGCGGCCCAGCACGCCGCAGTGGCGGCCGTCGATGAGCCGATCGTCGCCTTCTCCGACGCCAACAGCACCTGGGATGCCGACGCCCTGCACCAGCTCGTCGACGCGCTCGCCGAGCCCGGCACCGGCTACGCCTGCGGCCGCGTGCGGTTCGTTCAGGGCGATGCCGAGGGCGGCGACAACCAGGAGGGCGTGTACTGGCGCTACGAGATGGCGATCCGCTCCCGTGAATCGGCGCTCGCCTCGGTGACGGCCGGCAACGGCGCGATCTACGCGATCCGGCGCGCCGCCTACTCCGCCTACGCCTTCGATCCCGTGATGGGCCACGATCTCGCGATGCCGTTCCAGCTCGTGCGGGCCGGCTGGCGGGCGGTCGACGTGCCGTCGGCGCGGGCCTGGGAGAAGATGGTGCCGACGATCGACGGTGAGTTCCGCCGCAAGCGCCGCATGATGAGCCACGCCTGGCCGATCGTCCTGCAGGCCGGGATGCTCGATCTCCGCGGCCTCCCCACCACCTATTCGGCGATGCTCGTGTCGCACCGCTGGCTGCGGTACGGCGGTCCGCTCCTGCACCTCTGGCTCGGTGAGGCGTCGCTGCGCGGCGCCCGGCGCTCGCGGATCGCGCGGCTGCTCGTCGCCGGGCAGCTCGCGGTGCTCGTGCTCGCGGCCCGCCCGCAGGCTCTCCCCGCCGGCCCGGTGCGCCGGATCGGGCTGCTCGCCCGCTATTACGTTGCGACGACCGCGGCGATCGCCCTCGGCCTGCGCGACCACCTCATCGACGGCACCGAGGCCTCGTGGACCCCGCCGGAGGGCACCCGCTAACGCTCACTTCCACCCGCCGGCGGTTCTGGCGTGCGCTTCTCGGGATTGCGTGGAGCAACGCACGCCGGAACCCCGCGGAGGGCGGGAAGCGTCAGGATGGGGGGCGTGACGCGCCCTGCCACCCCCGATCAGGCCGCGGTGCCGCCGCCCGGTGGCGCCGACCTCTCGCATCTCCCGACCGTGCCGGGCGTCGGCCCGGCCGAAGGGCGGCCGATTCCGCTGGTGCGCCAGGCACGCTGGATGCGGTTGGTGGATCTGCTGATCGCCGGCACCGTGCTCGTGGTGACGAGCCCGATCCTTGCGGCCGCGGCGCTCGCGGTGGTGCTCGAGTCGCGCGGCGGGGCGGTGTTCCGCCAGGGGCGCGTCGGCCTGCGGGGGCACGAGTTCGAGGTGATCAAGCTGCGCACGATGGTGCAGGGTGCCGAGGGCATGGGCGCCGGTCTGGCCGTCGAGCAGGGCGACGCCCGCATCACGCGCGTCGGTGCGTTCCTGCGGCGCACGTCGATCGACGAGCTCCCCAACCTCGTCAACGTCTTCCGCGGCGAGATGGCGATCGTCGGGCCGCGTCCCACCGTGCGCTCGCAGGTGGAGGCCTACACCGACCGCCAGCTCGGCCGCCTCGCCGTCCGCCCTGGCATCACGGGCCTCGCGCAGATCTCCGGCCGCGCCTCGCTGCCCTGGAGCGAGCGCATCGAGATCGATCTCGCCTACATCGCCACCCGCTCGCTGCGCAGCGACGTCCAGATCATCCTGCGCACCGGCCTCACCGTTCTCGGTGGCGCGGGCCTCTACCGCGGCGATCGCGGCGGCTGGCGCTGAGCCCGACTCACCGCGCAACGGTCTGTTGCACGTTGCGGGATACCTGGTCTCTGGAGCTTCACATCCGCGTCACGAGAGTTTCACGCGGTGACGCCCGCGCGGCGAGACGATTCTGTCGGTCGCACGAGTGATCCGGAGGCCCGTCTTGGCGGGTGGGCCCCGATCCCAGGCCAGCACTGCGCGCTTCACAGCGATCCCCGCGCGTGGTCCAGGTTGCGGTTCGTGGGGGTGGGCGGAACTGCGCACGGGGCAGGCCCACCCCCACGGATCGCGGCTCCTAGTCCTGCGCGTCGCGCTCGGTCTTGCGGTCGGTGTCGCGCGAGGGCTGCACGCGCTTCGGTTCGCCCGGCATCTTCGGGTAGTCGGGCGGGTAGGGCATGTCGCCCGAGCCCTCGGCCTCGTCGCGCTCGTAGAGCTCCAGGAGCGGCTCGAGCGAGTGGTGCACGTCGTCGATCTCGGCGTGCAGATCACCAAGCTCTTGGAAGCGTTGGGGCATCGTCGCGACGTTGAACATCTCCGGCGTGATGTGGGGCAGCTCGTCCCAGTGCACGGGCGCGCTCACCGGTGCTCCCGGCTTCGGGCGGATCGAATAGGCGGAGGCGATGGTGCGATCGCGGGCGTTCTGGTTGTAGTCGACGAAGATGCACTCGCCGCGCTCCTCTTTCCACCACTTCGTCGTCACCTCGCCGGGCAGCCGACGCTCGAGCTCGCGGCCGAACGCGATCGCGGCATGGCGCACGTCCGTGAACGTCCACTTGGGCTCGATGCGCACGTAGATGTGGATGCCGCGCCCGCCGCTCGTCTTCGGGAAGCCGCGGTAGCCGAGGTCTTCGAGCAGCGCCTTGGCCGTCGCCGCTACGCGCACGGCATCCTTGAAGTCGGTGCCGGGCTGCGGGTCGAGATCGATGCGCAGCTCGTCGGGATGGTCGACGTCGGCGCGCCGCACGGGCCACGGGTGGAACGTGATCGTGCCCATGTGCGCCGCCCACGCGACGACCGCCGGCTCGGTCGGGCAGATCTCATCGGCGAAGCGGCCGCTCGGGAAGGTGATCGTCGCCGTCTCGAGGTAGTCGGGGGCGCCCTTCGGCACGCGCTTCTGGAAGAACGCGTCGCCGCCGCCCCGCTCGCGCGTCGAGAGCACCATGCCTTCGTGCACGCCTTTGGGCCAGCGCTCCAGGGTCGTCGGGCGCTCCCGGAGCGCGCGCATGATGCCGTCGCCGACGGACAGGTAGTACTCGACCACCTCCACCTTCGTGATCTCCGGCGTGCGGTCGGTGGCGGCGAAGATCACCCGGCTCGGGCTGCTCACCCGCACCTCGCGCTCGCCCGCCTGCACCGTCGTGGCCTCGGTCGCCATGGGCGGGAGTCTGACCGTCCGCGGCCCGAATGACGACCGTTCGCTTGCGCAGTGACGACCAGACGCGTGGCACCCCCACCGAGGGCCAAGCGTTTGGGGATGCCCGGCGACTCGGGCGCGCCGCGACGGGGCGGTCTACGTGCCGACGGTGGCGCCGCCGCTCGAGGAGCCGGTGACGGCCCGGCCGTAGCGGAGCGACGACTTCGCCGCGGTGTTGAACTCGCTCGCGGCGACGACGAGCCGGAAGCGGTAGAGCGTGGCCGAGTGCGGCGTGACGGCGACGGAGAGATTGCGGCCGCTCTGCTTGACGGCCACCGTCGACCCGGCGACGTACTTGCCGCTCTTCGAACGCCGCTCGATCGTCATGCGCACCGGTCCGCGGCCCGGCGAGATGGTGCCGCGCAGCACGACGCGCTTGCCGACCTTCATGCGCTTGGGGACGGTGAGCGTGAGCTTCGGGACGAGGTTCATGGCGACCGTCGACGACGTGCCACCGTCGCCGTCGGTGCGTACCACGCGCAGCTTCCACGACCGGCTGAAGCGGTGCGCGAGCGAGTAGGCGCCCGATGACGTGGTGCGGTCGCGGGTGACGGACTGCCACTTCGTGCCGTCGGCGCTCACCTGCAGCGCCACGGTCGCCGACTTCAGCGGAGCGCTGCCCTGCTTGGCCGTGCCCTTCACCACGGAGGTGCTCCCGGCGCCGACGGTGCGCTGCGTGGAGATCGTGATCTTCACGGGCTGCGGCGTTGGTGCGGGTGCGGCCGGCAGGCTGGCGGGGATGATCGGGCTGGCGGCGGAGACCGCGGCGCGCACGCCGTCGAGCAGCGCATAGGCCGCGCCGCCCGGGCACTCGGTGAGGCCCACGTCGCGGTGGCCCATCACCCGAGGCAATGTGGCGACGGCCTTGCTCTTGAACCGCGAGAGCGAGCCGCCGGCGCTGGTGAGATCGACGGTGCCCGAGCGCGGCACGCCGGCCACGGCGAGGCGCCAGGCGGCGACCCGGCCGACGGTGGCGAGCTGCGCGGGGCTGGGCGCGACGGCCTGGAAGTCACCGAGCATCGACACGCCGGCCGTGACGGCGTTGAAGCCCTGCGCCTGCGCGCCGACGACCGGCTGCGTGATCCCGCCTGCGCGGCCCTCCCACGCACCGCCGAAGCGGTCGACGAGCACGTTGTAGCCGATGTCGTTCCAGCCGTTCCCGTTGCGGTGGAACTTGCAGATGCCGAGGATGATCGCCGGCACCTGAGCCAGCGAGTAGTCGTTCGTGCCGACCGTGTGGTGCACCACCACCGCCTGCACGCTGCCAAGGCCCGGATCCGAGCGCGGCGCGCACTCGTTGTCGGGGTCCCAGGCGGCGCGCGGCTGGATGCCGGCGAAATCGTCGGTCTGCTTGGCGCGGGCCGCGGAGGCTCGCACGGCGGGGATGTCGCCGGTCACGTCGACGAAGGCGGCGCGCAGCCCCTTCGGGCGGGCGCCGTCGAGGCGGATCTGGAGACGGCGTGCCGGGCCCGTCCACAGCGGCTCGGTGGAGCCGAGCAGGCCGGCCTTGGCCTGCCGCGCCTCACCGGCTGCGGCCTCCGCGCCGTCGGCGCCGCGCACGACGCCGTCGGTGCCCTGCTGCGACTCGAGCTCGAGCCAGCCGGTCCAGGAGCCGTCGGTGCGCTGGGCGCGGACCTTGCCGCTCACCTGTGCGTGCGCCGAGGCCCACCGCAGGCCGACCATCGAGAAGCGCTTGGTGGCCCGCAGCTCGATCGTCGAGCCAGCCGTCGCGCTGCCGCCGCGCGCCGCCCCGGCGACCGGTGCGCCCGAGGGCAGCGACTCGGTGCGGTACGACGACTGCTCGGCGGCCTGGGCCAGGGCAGGAGCGAGCAGCGAGGCGATCGCCACGAGCAGGGAGAGCAGGCCGCGCCTCGGCGAAAACCCTCGGCCCACGCCGCCGCGCACACCCGAAGGGCGCGCAGGCAGGGGGCTGAGGTGAGGCACGTGGCGCACGATCATGTCGTCGACCACCCGAACACCGTGGCACACGTTTGGTGGCGCCCCTGCATGACGTCCTGCGCGCCAGATATGCCACGCGCACCGCCCATCGCTGGCGCAGCGACGCCCAGAAATCGCCGTGCGAACGAAGGTTTTCGGCTCGTGGGAACTCGCCCGTCGCCTCGTCGATCGCCGATCGACGGCCGGACGGTGCAGGAAGAACGTGGCGCGTGGCGAGTGCGCCCCGCCCCGACCCGGCCGAGCCGCATACCATGGCTCCAAGGAGCCTCGTCCCCCACGGGGCTCCATCGCCAACGCCTTCGGAACCGGGACTACCGATGAACGAGATCGAACGCAGCTGCGTCACCGCGGTTCGCACGCTCACGATCGACGCGATCAACAAGAGCAACAGCGGCCACCCGGGCATGCCGATGGGCATGGCGGCGCTGGCCTACCTGCTCTACGGCGAGGTGCTCAAGCACGATCCGAAGGATCCGCACTGGCCCGACCGTGACCGCCTCGTGCTCTCCTGCGGTCACGGCTCGATGTGGCAGTACGCCGGCCTGCACCTCAGCGGCTACGACCTCTCGATCGACGACATCAAGCAGTTCCGCCAGTGGGGCAGCAAGACCCCCGGTCACCCGGAGCTGGATCGTCACGTTCAGACGCCGGGCGTCGAGATGACGACCGGCCCGCTCGGCCAGGGCTGCGCGAACACCGTCGGCATGGCGATGGCCGAGGTGTTCCTGCGTGAGCACTACGGCAAGGACGTGATCGATCACCACACCTACGCGGTGGTGTCCGACGGCGACCTGATGGAGGGCATCAGCGCCGAGGCTGCGTCGATCGCCGGCCAGATCGGCCTGGGTCGCCTCACCTGGTTCTACGACGACAACGACATCTCGCTCGACGGCCCGACGTCGCTGAGCTTCAGCCGCGAGGACGTGTCGGCGCGCTTCGAGGCGTACGGCTGGCAGGTGCTCGACGTCGGCGACGCCGACGACCTCGATTCGCTGCGCCGCGCGATCAAGGCCGGCCACGAGGAGCTCGCCCGCCCGACGCTGATCCACGTCCACTCGATCATCGGCTACCCGTCGCCCAACAAGATGGGCAAGAGCGCCTCGCACGGCGCCCCGCTGGGGCCGGAGGAGGCGCGCCTCACGAAGGAGGCGCTCGGCGTCGACCCCGACAAGGAGTTCGACGTCCCCGAGTCGGTCTACCACGCCTTCAGCGCCGTGGCGCGCGGCGGCGAGGCCCACACGGAGTGGAACCACCGCTTCCAGGCCTGGCAGGCAGCGAACCCGGAGCTCGCGCAGGAGTGGTCGCAGGCCTTCAAGGCGAAGCCGCCCAAGTCGCTCGACGGCGTGATCCCCACCACCTGGGACAAGGACAAGCTCGCCACTCGCGCCGCCGGCGGCAAGGTGATGGCCGCGTTCGAGGCCGCCGTGCCGACGATGATCGGCGGCGCCGCCGATCTCACCGAGTCGACGAAGACGATCTTCCCGAAGAGCGAGCAGTTCACGCACGAGGCGGCGGGCCGCAACATCTTCTTCGGCGTGCGCGAGCACGCGATGGGCGGCATCGTCAACGGTCTCGCGGCCCATGGCGGCATCGTGCGCCCGTACGGGTCCACGTTCCTGCAGTTCGCCGACTACATGCGCGGGTCGATCCGCTTGTCGGCGCTGATGGGCCTGAACGTCGCGTGGGTGTTCACCCACGATTCGGTCGCGGTCGGTGAGGACGGCCCGACGCACCAGCCGATCGAGCACTTCGCCGCGCTGCGCGCGATCCCGGAGCTCGTCGTGCTGCGCCCGGCGGATGCCACCGAGACGGCCGAGGCCTGGCGCGTCGTGCTGGAGGATCTCGACGGTCCCGGCGTGCTGATCCTCAGTCGTCAGGACCTGCCGGTGCTCGACCGCACCAAGTACGGCACCGTCAAGGGCGTTGCCCGCGGCGGCTACGTGCTCTCCCCGGCAGGCGGCGACGAGGTCGGCGCGATCGTGGCGACGGGCTCCGAGGTGTCGGTCGCGCTCGCGGCGCAGGCGCAGCTCGCCGAGGACGGCACGCACGTGCGCGTCGTCTCGCTGCCGAGCTGGGAACTCTTCGAGGATCAGGACGACACCTACCGCGACGAGGTGCTGCCCAAGGGCCTGCCGACCGTCTCCGTCGAGGCGGGCATCCGCATGGGTTGGGAGCGTTACGCGCAGGCCCATGTGTCGATCGACCGCTTCGGCGCCTCGGCCCCGGGCGCGCTCGTGCTCGAGAAGCTCGGCATCACCCCGGACCACGTGATCAGCGAGCTCCGCTCGCTGCTCGCGAAGGTCTGATCACAGCCCGGCCCGTCCTGATCTCGCTCGAGCGCGCGAGGCCACGGCTCGCGCCGGCGGGCGGCCAGGAGCGCCTGTCGGCGCGGGGCGGCAAGGACGGGAGACTCTGGCGGCCTGACTGAGTTGGCGGGCGCCTTCGACGCGAGCAGCGAGGGCGGGAAGCTTTCGCGGCCTGACTGAGTTGGCGGGGGGTCGGGGTCGGTGGCCGGTTCGGGCATGTCTGTCGCGGGTTGGCGTTGTCGACTCCGGGGTCGCGCTGGAGGCTGGCGTCGTCGGCGCTGGTGTGGTGTCGGCGGGCGTTGGCTTGGACTGCGCTGGCGGCGGGCGGACACGTTTCCGGGACCGGGACCCGTTTTCGTGTCCGAGCCGCCGCCGGTTCGGTCCGGGCGGACACGTTTTCGGGATCGGGTCCCGGAAACGTGTTCGGGCATGTCGCTGGGGCATCACCAGACGCCCGGCACCCCGTGAGGGTGCCAGGCGTTGGGTGACCTGGCGTTGGCGCGGTTTGTGTACCCGCAGGTGTGACACCGGCCCGGCGCGTCGACAGATCCGCCACCCAGTGGCAGATCTGTCGACCACCAACGCAGACCCCTCGCGACGCTCGGGCCGCGGCACCCACGCCGGCCCGCACCCGAAGGCACATCGGGCCCCGGCCTCTCGTCCGACCCAGACCGAGAACGCCGCACCGCGCTGAGCCCGACCTACTTGCCGGGGCAGCGCGTGGGCTGCTTCGCCACGCGCCTCAGGGCGATGTCGCCGACGAAGGGGATCGCGCCGACCGAGCAGGCGATCCGCACCGCGCGCAGCGCGGCTGGGCTGTTGGGGCTTCCGAAGTAGTCGGTGGTGGTCGTCACCACCCCCGCCGCCTTCACGGCCCTGAGCGTGGCGCGCGCCTGGGCGCGGCCTCCGGCATCGGTCGGCACGTACTTCTTGCGCTCGAAGTCGTAGGTGCCGGTGGGGTCCTCGCGGTTCCAGCCGTCGAGCAGCGCGAGGTAGGGCGCGATGATGCTGTCGCCGTTCTGGGCCATCAGCACGCCGCCGCCTGCACGGACCCTCGTGGAGATCCGCTTCACGAGATCGACCATGCCGTCGGCCTGCAGCGGGTGGTCCTCGACCATGTCGACGTTGTCGAGGAAGAGCCCGTCGAAGCCCTTCTCCAGGAGCGACGGCGCGATCGTGTCGGCGAGGGCGTCGCGTAGCGCGGGATCAGCGGTGTCGGCGTAGCGCTCACCGTCCCAGTCGCCGAGCGGCTCAAGGCGGTGGTCCTCGAGCAGCGAGAACCACGAGCGCCACGACTCCACGGAGCCGACGCTGAGATAGCCCAGCACGAGCGCGCCCCCGCGCTGGAGGCGCTTCACCTTCGCGGAACCCGCATCCTCGCCGTCCAGGATCACGAGATCACGCCGGGCCAGGCGCGTGAGGTTCGCGCTCGTGAGATCGACGCCGAGCGCGAATGCGAACGTGCGCGCCGACTTCAGCTCCTGCTTGGCCGTTGCCGCAGCGTGCGCGCTCGCCGCGCTGGGGCCAACGAGGAGTGCGAGGGCCGTGACGACCGCTGGGACGAGGCGAGCCACCGAGCGATCGTAGATCCCCGTGCCCAGCCCGGCGAGCGGCCTGGCCGACTTGACCTCTCGCCCCGCGAGCGGCCTGGCCGACTCGACCTCTCCGCAGTGCCGCGCCCCGGCCGCCTACCGTGGGGGCATGCGCCGAGAGCTGCCCGTCGCCGATCTTCCGCCGGCCGACGCCTACCGGCTCCTCACCGCTTCGATCATCCCGCGGCCGATCGCGTGGGTGTCGTCGCGCAGCGCCGGGGGCGTCGACAACCTCGCACCCCATTCGTTCTTCACGGTGGCCTCCGCGGCGCCGCCGGTGATCCAGTTCACGTCGATCGGCCCGAAGGACTCGCTGGCGAACGTCACCGAGACCAGGGAGTTCGTCGTCTGCCTCGCACCCCTTGCGCTGATCGACCAGATCAACCTCACAAGCGCGCGGGTGGATCCGCACGTCGACGAGTTCGACTTCGCGCGCGTCGAGCGGGAGCCGAGTGCCGTGGTTGCGCCGCCGCGCGTGGCGGGCTCACCGGTCGCGCTGGAGTGCGCGCTGCGCACCACACTCGAGATCGGCAACGGCATCGTCGTGCTCGGCGACGTGCTGCACATCGCCATCGACGAAGCCGTGCTCGCGGGCGACGGGCTGCCCGTGGCCGAGGCGCTCGGGCCGGTCGCGCGGCTCGGCCGCGACGAGTGGGCGGGCCTCGGCGAGCTGCTCCGGATCGAGCGCCCGCACCGCCCGCGCGCCTGACGGCGAGCGCCCCACGCACCCGCCAGATCGGAGCGAGAACGGGAGCCGGTTCCCGGTGTATCCAGTGCTGGGCCGGCGCCGCGCGACCGAGAAGTTGGCGCGTTCGCTCAAGTGCGGAACGGAGCGGTCGACGAACGGGGGACATCGCCGGGGTCTGATCTCCGGTGCCTGCGTTCCCACGCCATGTCCCGGCCCACCCTCACCCGGCTCGCCGCCTCGGCCGCCGCCGTTCTCAGCCTCGCGGCAGCCATGCGCCCTGCGGATGCCGCGGCCTACTCGCCTCTTGGTGACGAGTGCCTGCTGCAGCGCGCTCCGCTCAGCCTGATCGCCGGTCTCGCGCCGATCGATCGCCTGGGCTTCACCGTCGCGATCAACACGACCTCGAGCGGCGGCTACGCCACCCTCTGGGACGGCTCGCGCACGCTGCTCGCCGAGGACACGTGGAAGGGATGGGGCCAGCTCTTCGTCGGTGCCACGCCGAGCGCGGCCACGCGGTACGCCTCGGGCGATGCGCACGGCTGCACGCTCACCCAGAGCGGGAAGCGCCTCGACTTCGCCGAAGTGGCCATTGGCGGCCTCAAGGTGCGTCGCTCGATCTTCGTGCCCGGCACCGGCGACACCGGCTCTGGCGTGCGCATCGTCGATGCCGTCACCAACCCGGCGCCCACGGCGGTTTCCACCAGCGTCTGGGTCGGCGACCTGCGTGACGGCGTCACCGACGGCCTCGGGTCTGACGCGACCACCGAGATCCGCCACAGCTCCTCCGGCGACGTCGCGGTGAGCAGTGCCGACGACTGGGCCGTCACCACCGACGCGCGCCAGAACACCCTCGGCGACCCGTCGGATCCGGCGATCGGGCACGTCTGGAACGGCCCGGGCGGCGCGGTGCGCGCCTCGGTCGTGCGCAGCGGCGCGCAGGCTGGCGACAAGCCGATCGACAACGCCGCGGGATCGCTGAACCGCCAGCAGTTCGGCTGGGGCTGGCAGAACGTCTCCATTCCTGCCGGCAGCACGGTCCGGCTCCTCTCGTGGGAGGTGCTGGCCTCCAGCGACGAGAAGTCGTGGCTCACGCAGGCCCCGCTCGCGAAGGCGGCGGCCGAGTCGCTCACGAGCGGCCCGCTCTCCACGATCTATCAGGGGATGACCTCGGGCGAGATCGCGTCGGTGCGCAACTGGGCCCTGCCCGCGGTCACCGGCGCCATCGATGCGCCGAGCGTGGCCAACGCCGGCACCTCGGTGACGCTCTCGGCCACCGGGCTCGACTTCGGCAGCGTCGTGAGCGGCTGCTCGACCGGTACCGCGACCTGGGACTTCGGCGACGGCACCACCGCGACGGGTGCGCAGGTGAGCCACCAGTTCTCGGTCGGCGTCGCCAACGTCACCCTCACGATCGCCGGCGCCTGCGGCGGCCAGGCGGTGCGCAACACGGCGATCACCGTGAGCCCCGCACCGACGCCGACTCCGACGCCGACGCCGACGCCGACGGCGACGCCGACGCCGACGGCCACGCCGGTTACCTATCCGACGGTGACGCCGAGCCCGACGGCCACGCCGACGCCCACGCCCACCGCGACGCCCACGCCCACCGCGACGCCTACTCCCACGCCGACTCCGACGGCCACGCCGGCATCCACGCCGACGCCGGTCACGTACCCGACCGTGACGCCTACTCCCACGGCGTTGCCCGTCAACTACCCGGCCCCGACTCCGGCGTCGTACCCGACCGTGACGCCCGCCCCGACCGCAGCTCCGCCGGCCGACGCCACGCCGACCCCCGAGCTCGCCGTCACTCCCGAGCCCCGCACCGAGCCGAGCGCCCTTGCGGCGCCCGTCGATGGCGCGCTCACCGAACTCGCCACCGCCACGGATCCCCGCCCTGAGCTGAAGGTCTACGGCCCGACGCGCAAGGTGAGCACGCAGGCCCTCGCGCGCTCGAAAGCCCTCACGATCGGAGTCCAGGCCCCCGGCACCGGCGTCCTGCGTCTCACGCTGCTCGGCGACGGCATCAAGGTGGTCACCTCAACGAAGGTGACGAGCGGGAAGACCGCCCTCGTGAAGATCAGGCTGAAGCCGGCCACGCTCGCCGCGATCCGCAAGGTGAAGTCGTTGCGCGTGCGCATCAAGCTCGAGCGCCCCGGGGTGCCGGAGAACCTCATCGAGGTGCTCCAGATCGGCATCAAGCGCTGAGCTGACCCCGTCTCGCGGCGGCGGCGCCCCGCGAGGCTAGCCGACCCAGAGCTTGGTGCTGCGCTTCGCGCGGTTGCCGACACCGTCGAGCGCCGTCACGACCACGGTCCAGCGAACCTTCTCGTTGTGCCGCAGCTTGGTCTTCGCCGACTGGGTGAGCCGGGCCGACACGGTCGCTGCGCCACCTTCTGGCACCGAGGCGATGCCGGTGTTGCCCGCCGAGATCTGTCGCGCGTGGGGATCGCGCACGACGACCGAAAAGGTGCCTGGCTCGTTCAGGATGACCGTCGCACGGACGCCGTCGAACCGCAGGCTCTTGCGCGTCTTCGAGACGAGCCGGATCGTGACGACCGGTGGGGTGTGATCCGTGTAGGCCTTCGGCTCGCCGGTCTGCGCCTGGGCAGGGCCGGTCGCGGTCGTGAGTCCGAGGACGGCGCAGGGGACCAGGAGGGCAGCGGTGGCCACTCGTACGCGTTGGCCGCTGGGCTTTTTCGTGCCTGCCGGTCTGAGAGAAGCAGACATCTCGGCCGAGACTAGGCCACGCACCGGGCGGCAAACCGCCGATTTGCAGGGAGTCGGCGCATGTCCGGTCGTCGAGGAGGTGCGCCGGGGGACGCGTTCTACGCTGGAGACAGATGAGCTCACCGATCGCCACGGGACGCGCAGGCCTGGAGGTGACCGGGAGCCTCACGCGCGCGATGGTCGAGGGTGCTCGCCGCACCAGGCCCGAGCGCGGCCGGCTCGGCAAGTCGGTGCGCATCGTGATCTGCGTCGTCGGCCCGCTCGCGATCGGGCTGGCCGTCGACCGCATCGCCGTCGGCCTGGCCGTCTCGTTCGGTGGCTTCGCCGGCTTCCACGGGCACGTCGAGCCGTACCCGCAGCGCGCCCGGCTCGTGGGCGCGATGGTGCTGGCCTACACGCTCGCGGTGCTCGCCGGCACCGCGGCGCAGGGCTCAGACCTCGTCGCCGTGCTCGTCACCGGCGTCTTCGCGACGGGCGCGGCCTTCGTCTGCCAGGCGCTTGCGCTCCCGGCACCCCGCGAATACATGCTCGTGCTGATCTGCCTGCTCGTCGGCGCGCTGCCCGCCTCGCCTGCGCCACCGCCGGAGATGGCCGGCTGGGCGCTGCTCGGCGGCACCTGGGCGTGGATCGTCCTGATGTCGGGTTGGCTCACCGATCGCGAGCGGCCTGAGCGCGAGGCGCTGCGGGCGGCGCTCCGAGCGATCATCCGGCTCGTCGGCAGCTCGAGCGACAACCGTGCGGCGCGCCGCCACGATGCCGTGCTCGCCACGCGCACGGCGCGCCGTGCCGTCGAGTTCGCGGGCGGCCCGACGGCGCCGCTGCTCCGCCGGCTCCAGCTCGAGACCGAAGACCAGCTCGACGCGGTGCTCGCGCTGTTCGGCCCGCGCGCGGGCGCCACGAATCCGGACCCGGGGACGACGGGCGATCTGCGGCGGATCGCGCTGCGCCGCCACCTCGGCCAGCTCATCAGCGAGACCGATGCCGCGCTGCCCCGGCTGGGCTTCCGCCGGGCGCCGCGCGATCCCGGACGGCCGCCGCTGCGCTCCGGGTTCTGGTCGCTGCGCAACGCAATGGGCAGCGACTCGCTCGTCCCGCCCACCGCGCTGCGGTTCGGCGTCGCCGTTGCGGGCGGGCTCGCGATCGGCGCGCTCGTCGGCCTGCCGCGGCCCTATTGGATCGCCCTCACCACGGCCGCGGTGATGCAGGGTGCGACGCTCCTCACCACGGCTCGCCGAGCGATCGAGCGCGCCGCCGGCACCGCGCTCGGCATCGCGATCGCGGCCGGGATCGTCGCGGCCGACCCCGGCGCGTGGGCGATCGTCGGCGGGGTCGCGCTGTTCCTCTTCCTCACCGAGATGACGATCGCCGCGAGCTACGTGATTGCGGTGATCTGCATCACGCCGATGACGCTGCTGCTCAGCGAGGTGGGCGCTCCGGGCGCTCTCACCGACTCGCTGCTCGGGTGGCGCCTCGCCGACACGCTCGTCGGCTGCGTCGTCGCGATCCTCGCCGGGCGGCTCCTGTGGCCGTCGCGCGCACGGCAGCAGCTCGATGCTGCGCTCGCGCGAGCCCTCGACGGCATCGCCGCCCTGCTCGATGCCACCGACGCCGAGCGCACCGGTGCTCCGCTCATCGGCTCGACGACCGCGAAGTGGATGATGGCGCGCACCGGCCCGAGCGATGACGAGCTCCGCGCGCGGCGCATGGCCGCCGGCCGAGGACGGCGTGGCCGGGCGGCGGCCTCACGCACCCGCCGGGAGGCGACCGCGGAGGCCCATGCCGCCGCCGACCGCGCTCCGGAGACGCCGCACGCGAGGTCGGAGCGGCGCTCCCAGGCGCAGCGGGCCCTTCGGCACGATCTGCGCGTGCGGCTCCTCAACCTGCGGTCGGTCACCGACTCAGCACTCGGCGATCGATTCACGAGCGCGCCTCGCGAGGACGAGCTCTGGCCGATCGCCGCCGCCGTGCAGCAGGCAGGCTTCCGGGCGCTCGCCCTTCAGGAGCGCGACACCGCGGATCTGCGCCGCGAGGTCGGGCGGCTACGGGTGGAGCTGGCCGGCCGCTGAGGCCGACTGACCGCCGCGCCTGCTGGAATGCGCGGCATGGCAGAGGAGCTCACCATCGCCGTCGCGCAGCCGCGCCTCACTACTGGCGAGCTCGCGGCCAACGCCGGACGGCACGCCGAGGCCGTGATCGCGGCGGGCGCGCGGATCGTCGTGTTCCCGGAGCTGTCGCTCACGGGGTACGACCTCTCCGCCGATCTCGTCGACCCGTCCGACACACGCCTCTCCCCGATCGAGGTGGCGTGCGCCCGCACCCGCACGCTGGCGCTGGTCGGCGCACCGGTGGCGGGCATGGGCGACGACGGCCCCAGCATCGCGATGCTGGCGATCGGCCCGGCCGGTGACGATCAGCGGGCGCGGCCGCGAGTCGTCTACCGCAAGAGCCACCTCGGCGAGGCCGAGGCGCAGCGCTTCGCGGCAGGCGTGGGCCCGGCCGTGATCGAGGTCGACGGCTGGCGGGTCGGCCTCGGCATCTGCAAGGACACGGGCATGGCCGAACACGTCGAGGGCGTCGCCGAGCTCGGCGTCGATCTCTACGTCGCCGGGCTCGTCGATCATCCTGAGGCGCTCCCTGAGCAGGAGCGCCGAGCGCAGTGGATCGGGCGCGCTACGGGCGCACCGGTCGCGTTCGCCAGCCATGCCGGCCCGACCGGCGAGGGCTACGACCCCACCGCGGGTGGCTCAGCGATCTGGTCGGCCGGCGGCCAGCGGCTCGCCAGCGCGGCCGATGCTCCGGGCGCGATCGTCACGGCCACGCTCGGGGTGACCCGTTCAGCCTCGAAGTGACGTTCAGTCGTCGGAGGCCGCGAGGCGCTCGGCCGCGCCCTGCTGGGCGATGGCCATACGCGCCATGCAGTCGGCGATCACCTCGAGCTCGGCGTCGGTGTAGCGGTCGTAGATCGCGGTGAGCTCACCGACCCAGTCGCCGAAGAGCGGCGCCATCGAGGCGTAGATCACGTCGTCGCGGGCGGTGACCACCACGCGACGGCCATCGTCCGGGTGGCGGCTGCGCTCGACGAGCCCGCGCTGCTCGAGACGGTCGATGAGATCGGTGACGGAGGCGGGCTTGAGCGCTGTGCGCTTGACGAGCTCGGCGTGCGTGAGCGGGCCCTCGCGCATGAGCGTGTCGAGCGCCTTGGTGTCGCTCGGGCTGAGGCCGCGGCGGGCGGCGACGGCGGTGTGGAACGCGACCGTCGCCGCGCTGATCTCGCGCCCGGCCTGATCGAGCCGCGCGCGGAGCTCATCGGGCACAGGCGTGGAGCGGGTCACGGCTGGAGCGTATCGCGTGGGTCTGTATAGTTCGTTCGGACGAACGAACGATATGGCCTCGTGGTGCGACCTTGCGAACGCATCGGGGTCGGCCGCCGCGTGCGGCGGAGGAACCACACATGCAGATCGCGATCATCGGCGGAGGGATCGGCGGCCTCGCGGCCGCCATCGCGCTCGAGCGGGCCGGCCACGAACCGGTGGTCTACGAGCGCCAGGCGCCGGAAGCAGCGCTCGATCAGCAGGGCGTGTTCCTGACGCTCGCCATCAACGGGCAGGTGGCGCTGGCCGCACTCGGCGCGGGCGAGCAGGCGCGGGCGCTTGGCTTCGCCACCGGCGGGATCCGCTTCGCGAGTGGCCGCGGCAAGGTGCTCGGTGCGCTGCCGATCGGGCCGCGCCTCGACGACGGCACCACCGCCCGCACCGTGCGCCGCACCCAGCTGCTCGCGCTCCTCACGCAGCTTGCCGAGGCGCGCGGCATCCGAATCGAGCAGGGCCGCGAGCTGGTGGGCGTGACCGAGCTGAGCAATGGCGTCGAGCTGAACTTCGCCGATGGGTCGACTGCGCGCGCCGACCTGCTCGTCGGCGCCGACGGCCTGAGTTCGCGCGTGCGACGGCTCGTGCATCCGGGGGCGCGGTCGCCGCGCTACACCGGGGTGCTTAACACGGGCGGCTTCGCCCGTGTGGCCGGGGTCGACTGGGATGGCGGCGACTACTGGATGACGTGGGGCCACCGGTGCTTCTTCGGTCACACGGTCGCGCCGGACGGCGAGGTGTGGTGGTTCGCGAATCCGCCGGAGCCCACCGAGCCGCCGCGCGGCTCGCTGCGTGAGCGCACGCCCGAACAGATCCGAGCCTCCCTCCTCGAGCTGCTCGCCGACGACGCCGGCCCCGCCGCACGGATCGTCGCCGCCACCGAAGGGTCGTTGCAGCTCTGGGCGCAGCACGATCTCCCTTCGATCCCCCGGTGGACTACTGCCCGCACCGTGCTCCTCGGCGATGCCGCGCATGCCGTCTCACCCACCACCGGCCAGGGCGCCTCGCTGGCGTTGGAGGATGCCGTCATCCTCGCCCGCTGCCTGGCGGCGGATGGGCAAGGCTCATCGCCGGCCCGGGCGGTCCTCGCGACACGATCGGGCGGTGCTGTCAGCGAGGCGCTCGCCGCCTACGAGGCCGCGCGTCGCGCGAGGGTCGAGAAGATCGCCGCATGGGGCCGGCGCACGGGCAACACCAAGACGGCCGGCCCGATCGCCCGCCGCATCACCGACCTCATGATGCCGCCGATGCTCAAACTCGCCGGCAGCGCGTCGGCCCAGCGCCGCCAAGCCTGGATCCACGACTTCGACCCCACCGCCCATCAGGCGTGATCGTCGCTGTGGGGTGATCCGTTCAGCCCCAGAATGACGTTCGGCGCTCAGGCGGTGATGAGGCGGCGCACCTTCTTGGCCGACGGGCCGCCCTCGGCGCGCACGCCCGGGGCGAGCTGGACGAGCCGCAGCTCCTGGATCGCCCAGAACGCGGCGGTGAGATGGGGCGGCCACGGAGCATTGGGGCCGAGCGCTTCCGCGGCGGCGGCGAGCTCGTCCTCCATGGCGTGGATCGCGTGCATGCGATCGCGGTCGACAGGGATCTGCGTGGGCAGGCGGCCGAGACGCTGCACCATGCCGTCGAAGTAGCGCTGGAGCGCGTGCACGTGGGTCGCGCCGGTGGCGGCGAGGAAGCCTTCGTGGATCAGGAGGCCGAGCTGGTGGGCGATGTCATCGCGGGCCTCTTGGAGGTCGCCGCCCACCGGCAGCTGATCGAGCGCATCCTGCGCGCGCCCCGCGGCCTCGAGAGCGGCCGCGGCGTCGCGCGCCACGCGCACCGTGCGCTCGACGAGTCCCGCGCCCACCCGCGTGCGCAGCGCCTCGTAGGCTGCCCGCTCGAACACGGCCCCGCCGGCGTCGGCCATCAATGCATCGACGGCGCAGGCGGCGGCATCGTCGAGCACCGCCGGCGCTCCGCCCGCGTACGGCGCACCCGCGAGCACGAGCTGCTGGCGGCTCGTGAGCTGCTTGAGCACGGCCTTGGCGGGCGACGGCAGCTGGAGCAGGAGCAAGCGGCGCGTGCCCGCGTGCATCTGCAGCGCCTGCTCCTCCTGGGTCGGCACCACGCGCACACCGACCGCCTCGTACTCGTCGACGAGCGTGGGATACGCGCGCACGGATTGGCCCGTCCCCGGCAGCGCGACCACCTTCGGCAGGTTGCCGGCCGAGTCGATCTCCGGCCAGTCGACGAGCCCGCTTCGCTCGACGACGGCCGCCTGCTCGGTGAGCCGCGCCTGGAGCTTCGGGCGCAGCTGCTTGCGGACGGCGTCGAGGTCGTGGTCGTCGGCGAGCGTCTTGCCCTCGGGCGACTCGACGCGGAAGCGGATCTGCAGGTGCCCGGGCAGCCCCTTCGGATCCAGCAGCGCCGGATCGAGCCGCACGCCGCGCAGCCGCAGCACCTCGGCCGCGACCACCTCGCCGATCGGCCCGCTCCGCGGCTTCACCGCGCGCACCACCTGCTGAGCGAGCTCCGGGACCGGCACGAGCGCGCGCCGCTGCTCCTTCGGCAGCGTGCGCAGCAGCCCCTCGACGAGCTCCTCGCGCAGCCCCGGGACGAGCCAGTCGAAGCCGTCGGGCCGGATCTGGCCGAGCGCCTCGAGCGGCACGTGCACGGTGACGCCGTCGCGCTCGGTGCCGGGCTCGTACTCATAGCTGAGGCGCAGGTCGAGGTCGCCCTGGCGCCAGAGCGTCGGCCAGTCGCGCGCGTCGACGTCGCCGAGCATCGCCTCGTTGAGCAGCAGGTCCTTCGGGTACTCGAGCAGATGCGGCTCGGAGTGCCGGGTGCGTCGCCACCAGCGGTCGAACTGCGCGCCACTCACGACGTCCTTCGGCACGCGCTCGTCGAAGAACGCCCGCAGCACGGCGTCGTCGACGAGCAGGCCACGCTGGCGCACGCGCTCCTCGATCCGCTCCACGTCGGCGATGCGCTGCTCGTTCACCGCCATGAACTGGTGGCGGGCATCCCAGTCACCCTCGACGAGCGCCTTCTGCAGGAACAGCTCGCGCGACTCCTCGTAGCCGCGGCTGCCATATGGCACCGCGCGCCCCGGGATGATCGGCAGGCCGTAGAGGCTGACGCGTTCGGTGGCCACCACCTCGCCGCGCTTGCGGTCCCAGCGCGGCTCCTCGTAGGTGCGGCGCACGAGGTGCTCGGCGAGCGCCAGCGCATCTTTCGGATCGACCTGCGCGACGGTGCGCGCCCAGAGCCGGTTGGTCTCGACGAGCTCGGCCGCCATCACCCACGTGGGCTGCTTGCGCGAGAGCGACGAGCCGCGCCCGATCATGAATCGTGAGCCGCGCGCGCCGAGGTATTCGCGGGTGTCGCCGTCCTTCAGGCCGAGGTGGCTGAGCAGGCCCGAGAGGAGCGCCTTGTGGATCTCAGCGGGGTCGGCCGGCTGCTCGTTGAGCCGGATCCCGACCTCCTTCGCTGAGCGACGCAGCTGGCTGGCGAGGTCTTGCCACTCGCGCACGCGCAGCACATGCAGGAAGCGGGCTTTGCAGGCCTTGCGGAAGGCCGAGTTCGTCTGGGCGCGCCGCTCGGTCTGGATCCACTGCCAGAGGTTGAGGAACGTGAGGAAGTCCGACCGCGCATCGGCGAACACCGCATGCTGCTGCTGCGCCTGCGCGAGCTTGTCCTCGGGGCGCTCGCGTGGATCCTGGATCGAGAGGGCCGCGCAGATCGCGATCACCTCGCTCGCGCAGTCGAGCTTGTCGGCCTCGAGGATCATCCGGCCGAGGCGCGGATCGATCGGCAGGCGCGCGAGGCGGTGCCCGAGATCGGTGAGCTTGAGCTCCCCGCTCGCCGACTCGATCGCGGCGAGCTCATGGAGCAGGTTGAGGCCGTCGCGCACCTGGCGGCGATCGGGCGGATCGATGAACGGGAACTGCTCCACGTCGCCGAGGCCCAGCGCCGCCATGCGCAGGATCACGCTGGCGAGGCTCGTCCGCAGCACCTCGGGATCGGTGAACTCCGGCCGGGCGTTGAAGTCCTCCTCGCCATACAGTCGCACGGCGGTGCCGGGGGCGATGCGGCCGCAGCGGCCGGAGCGCTGGTTGGCGCTCGCCTGGCTGACCGCCTCGATCGGCAGCCGCTGCACCTTGAGGCGCGACGAGTAGCGGCTGATGCGCGCGAAGCCGGCGTCGACGACGCTCATGATCCCCGGCACCGTGAGGGAGGTCTCGGCGACGTTCGTCGCGAGCACCACGCGCGGCTTGCCGTCGGGGGCGCGCCGGAACACCCGCTGCTGCTCGGCGCTCGCGAGTCGGGCGTAGAGCGGGAGGAGCTCGGCGCGGCTGCCGAGGCGTCCGCTCAGCATCTCGGTGGCGTCCCGGATCTCGCGCTCGCCGGAGAGGAACACGAGCACGTCGCCCTTGCCCTCGGTGAGCAGGTCGTCGACGGCCTCGGCGATCGCATCCGCCTCATCGATGTCGTTGCCGTCTTCGTCGATCGGCGGGCGATACCGCACCTCCACGGGGTAGGTGCGGCCGCTCACCTCGACGATCGGCGCCGGCGTGCCATCGGCGCTCCCGAAGTGCTCGGCGAAGCGCTGGGTGTCGATCGTGGCCGACGTGATCACGAGCTTGAGATCCGGCCGCTTCGGGAGCAGCTGGTGGAGCACGCCGAGGAGGAAGTCGATGTTCAGGGAGCGCTCGTGAGCCTCGTCGACGACGATCGTGTCGTAGCGCCGCAGGAGCGGGTCGTGCTGGATCTCGGCGAGCAGGAGGCCATCGGTGACGAGCCGCACGAGCGTGTCCTCGCCGGAGCGGTCGTCGAAGCGCACGGCGTAGCCGACGGCGCTGCCGAGCTCCGAACCGAGCTCGCTCGCGATGCGCTCGGCGACGCTCCGCGCTGCGATCCGGCGCGGCTGCGTGTGGGCGATCTGGCCCTCGATACCGCGGCCCAGCTCGAGCAGCAGCTTCGGGATCTGGGTCGTCTTGCCGGAACCCGTCTCACCCGCGACCACCACCACCTGGTTGGCCCGCAGCACCTCGAGCAGCTCCTCGCGGCGCTCGCTGACGGGCAGCTCGGGCGGGTAGCTGGCGGCGGTGATCTGCGGCGCACGCGCACGGCGCGCCTCGACGAGCTGCTCGCGACGCTGCCCGGAGCGCCGGCGATCGCCACCGCCACGCCCCTGGCCACCACGGCCGCGGGCATTCCCGCCGGTGCGCTTCGCATGGTCGCCCTCGGCCGGCGTGCCGCGGCCCCGTCCGTTTCCGCCTGGGCCGGGTTTTGGCCGCTCACCAGCTGCCGGCTTTCCACCGCCGCGTCCGGTTCCGCCTGGGGCGGGCTTTGCCTGCCGGCCATCCTCTGGTGTGCCGGCATTCGCGGGCGCGCCATCGCGGCCGCGGCGCGGGCGGCGCGGCGGGCGCGGGCGACCGGAGGGTTCGGCGTCGGCGGGCACCGCCTGAGGATAGGGGCGGGCGTCGGCCGGCGAGCGCCCGGGGGCGGGATCCGGGTCGGGAGCGCAGTGGAACGTTGGCCTCAGCTCCAAGGGCGGTGCCGTCGGCGGCCGGAGGCGACCGGGCGCGGCGAACCTCGCTGGCGGATTGCAATTCGGGCCGATCGGCCCGCGCCGATGCATCGAGCCACGGCGTATCGAGCAGCCCGCCTGGCGAATCGCCTGCAGCAGAGGGGTTTCCGGATGAACGGCAGGAAAGCTGGCGAACGCAAGGCGAAGAGGTCAGCGCAGCACGCATCTGCGCCAACGCTGGCAAGGCGTGTCACAACCCCGACCCTGTCGGACATAAAGGGGGTAGGAGCTGCCGAGCAGCGCCTCGCGAGCGGTCCGCCCCCAGATTTGTCGGGGGACGTCCTGGGGGCGGACCACCCGCTCGTGTCAACGGTGGAGTTCACCCGCACCGTGCGGCCCACCCAGAGGGGAGCGCGCGTGTCCACGCCGAACATCGATCAGCAGCTGGGAGCAACGCCCGTCGTTCCCGCCGTGGCTCCGCTTCCGCGTCGCTCCTTCCTCACGGGCAAGGTGCTCGACCCCGAGCTTCACCCGGGTCTGCGCACGCGCATCGTGCGCGCCCTCCGCCCCCGCTGAACCACCGCCCCGCGCTCTGGGCGGCGGACCACGGCCCGCCGCCGCTCGGCGCTCTGGGCGCGGACCACGGCCCGCCGCCTCTCGGCGCTAGCGGCGGCGGACCACGGCCCGCCGCCGCTCCGCGGCGAGCGGTCGCCGTTCTGGCCTCCGTGGGCTGGTTTGCCTGCGCTATTCGTGGGCACAGCTCTGGTCGGCTGCCGGCTTGGGTGATCGGGTGGGCTGGTGCCACGGCTAGGCGATGTCACAGCAGCGGGTACACCAAACGCGCCAACGCCCAATACCCCGACGCCTGGCACCCCGTGAGGGTGCGGGGCGTCGGGTGATGCCCCACCCGCGCAACGTTCCCCGACACGCCCCAAGGCCGCAACCGAGAACACGGCCGCGATTCGCAACCACCAGCGGTTGCAAAGCGCCAGCGCCGAGCACCGCCCTGCACCGACGAAGGCCTCCCGATCCCGCTTCCGACACGCCAGCGCCGACGACGCCAGCACCGAGCACGCCCCCGCAGTCGACAATTCCGACCCGCGACAGACACGCTCAGTCCGGCCCAACCACCAGTGACGACACCACCAACCGGCGCACCGAAGGGTGGGTGGGATCCGCAAGCGGGCCCTAGCCTCGATCCCATGAAGATCGGATTCGTCGGGGCGGGGAACATCGGGCAGGCGCTCGCGGGGGATCTGGTCGCCGCGGGCCACGAAGTCGCACTGAGCAACTCGCGCGGGCCGGAGACGCTTGCCGACGTCGTCGCCAGCCTGGGTGAGCACGCGCAGGCGGTGGGCACCGAGGAGGCGATCGCGTTCGGCGATCTCGTGGTGGTGACGATCCCGCTGCGGGCCGTGAGCGATCTCCCGGCCGAGGCCTTCGACGGCCGCATCGTCGTCGACACCTGCAACTACTACCCGGCCCGCGACGGCCAGATCGCCGAGCTCGACGACGACTCCCTCACCGAGAGCGAGCTCGTCGCCCGCCTGCTGCCCGGCGCGCGCGTGGTGAAGGCGTTCAACTCGATCTTCTTCAAGCACCTGGCCGAGCAGGGCGACGCAGCGGCCGCGCCCGGCACCCGCCGAGGGATCCCGGTCGCCTCCGACCATCCCGCGGCGAAGCAGCTCGTCGAGGAGCTGATCGACGAGATCGGGTTCGACTTCGTCGACGCCGGCCCGCTCGCCGCGGGGCGCGACTTCCAGAACGGCGCCGACCTCTACGGCGCCGAGCTCACCGGCGACGCACTCGCCGCCGCCCTCGGCCGCACCGAAGCCCCGGGCTGACGCCCAGGCAGCGCCTCGGGGCGCAGGCCTAGCGGCTCAGCGGCCGCGCGCAGCGATCTCGCCGATGCGGGTGCGAACGAGCAGCGCCACGACGTCCTCGGGGATCGGCTGGTCGAGCGGCAGGTGCACCGCACCGGCCGTGGTGGAGAAGCGCGCGCCGATCTCGGGGAGCGAGGTGATCACCTGGCCGCTGCAGGGGTAGAAGCCGTCGTGCTTCTTGGTGGCGGCGTACGCCGCCAAGGGCTTGTCGCCGAGCCGGAAGCCGGGCATCCCGTAGACCATCGCCTCGGTGGCGTCGGGAGCCGTCTCGGTGATCACGCGCCGGATGGTCTCCAGGCGTGCGCGCCGTTCGGGGTCGAGTGACGCCAGATACGTCTCGGGCGACTCGGGCTTGGTGTGCATGGCGCGATCCTCCCACCTCGCTTCGAGTCGATCGAGCCGCTGGCTAACGGGCCCAGGTGAGCGTGCCGCCGCCGCCCAGCGGTGCGCCGACCGCCTCCACCCAGCTCGGGTTGACCGCGCGCACCTGCGTCGACTCCGGCAGGTGGAACCAGAGCATGGTGCCGTCGCGCTTCGCGCGCTCCCACTTGGCCACCACCTCCTCGACCGTTCCCTCGACGATGTGGTTCGTCCCTTCGATCCGGATGTACGTGCGGCTGCTCATGCGCCGATATTCGCCCACCCACCGGGCGAGATCGGCGAATCTCCTACGCGCCCGCGCCGCGGCGCATCGCGATGCCCGTGAGAATCTCCCGCACGGTGCGCTCGGCGACGAGGGCGGTGATGTCGCGGGAGCCGATCGGGCCTGAGGGCAGCACCTCGACGACGTCGGCGCCGATCACCGGCAGCCGGCGGGCGATCTCGCGCACCGCGAAGAGCAGATCGGTCGACGTCATGCCGCCGGGTTCGGGCGTGCCGGTGCCGGGGGCGAAGGCCGGATCGAGCACGTCGACGTCGACCGAGAGGAACACGGGGCCGGCGTCGGGACCGAGGTCGTCGACCACGTCGTCGATCACGGCGCGGATGCCGCGGTCGCGCACGTCGTGCATCGGGTAGCTCTTGATCCCGCGCTCGCGCTGCCACGCGAACTCCTCCTCGCCCGGCCAGTAGCCGCGTAGCCCCACCTGGGCGTAGCGCTTGCCGTCGACGGCGCCGCTCTCGACGAGCCGGTACATCGGCGTGCCGTGCGAGAGCTCCGCTCCGAAGACGGTCCTGCCGGTGTCGGTGTGGGTGTCGAAGTGCACGAGCCCGACGGGGCCGTACACGTCCGCGCAGGCCGAGATGTCGGGCTCAGCGATCGAATGGTCGCCGCCCAGGACGATCGGGATCGCGCCCGCCGCGACGACGTGCGTCACCGTCTCGCGGATCGCCTGGTGGGAGCGCACCGGATCGGCCGGAATGATCGGCGCGTCGCCGAAGTCGACGACCTTCAGCACCTCGCCGATCGCATCCACGCGCGCCTCCATGTGCGGGCCAGGCGGGCAACTGGCGGCACGGATCGCGCGGGGCCCGAAGCGCGCGCCCGGCGAATCGGAGACGAGCTCGTCCATCGGCGCCCCGACGATCGCGGCATCGAAGCCGGCGAGCTCCGAGGGGTCCTCGGTGTACTTCACGCCGGCGAACGTGAGCAGGCCCGCATAGTCGGGCTTCTCGCCGTACTGGGCCCAGCGGGCCATCGGGTCGATCATCCAGGTACTCCAGGAAGGGTCGCGCGTGCAGTCGCGGGAGCCGCATGAGCGCTGCGGCTTCGGTTCCGATCATCCTGCCTCGCCTGCGCTGATGCATCAACTCCCGGCCCGTCCGTGACCGACCCGGCGCCTTTGACGCTGTGGAGGCGGCGCATCGGAACGATCGAGCCGTTAGCTTCCGGCCGCCAACCCTCGCCACCCGCTCCATGACGACGAACGCCGACCGCCAGGTCCCCCGCAACAACCCCTTCGCCAACGCCGTCGGCGCTTCGATCTTCCTCAGCCGCTGGCTGCAGGCGCCGCTTTACCTCGGCCTGATCGTGGCCCAAGGCGTCTACGTCGCGCTCTTCTGGAAGGAGCTGGCACACCTCGTCACCGATTTCGGCCACCTCAGCGAGTACGACATCATGCTCATCGTCCTGGGGCTGGTCGACGTCGTGATGATCGCCAACCTCCTGATCATGGTGATCATCGGCGGCTACGAGACGTTCGTCAGCCGCATCAAGATGGACGACCACCCGGATCAGCCCGAGTGGCTCAGTCACGTCAACCCCAACGTGCTGAAGGTGAAGCTGGCGATGAGCATCATCGGCATCTCATCGGTGCACCTGCTCAAGACGTTCATCGAGTTCGGCGAGGAAGGCACGCAGCTCACGAACGACCAGGTGATGTGGCAGACCATCATCCACATGGCGTTCATCGTCTCGGCGATCGGCCTCGCGTGGATCGATCAGATGGGCGCCCGCACCCAGGCGATCGCCGCCGCGGCCCACGAGCATCGGCACGCCGAGGCCGAAGCGCGCTAAGCCGCGACCGATCTGCGAGCGGCGTCGCGGATCGGCGCTGGCGGGGTGGGCGTGTGCGGTCGACGCGCCCTCGTTGCCGCCGGGATGGGTCGCGGCCGCTGACGAGGCGTCAACAGCTGGAGGCGGTTCTGGCGAACAGTGCCGGACGGGCGTACGGTTTCCGGACCCCGGTTCCTGCCTCTGTCCCCGCACCGTCCTCGTGTCCTCACCCAGTACCGCGCGCGCCGATGCGCGCCGCAACCGCGACCAGATCCTCGACGCCGCCGCCAGCCTGCTCGGCGAGCGGCCGACTGCCTCGATCGCCGATGTGGCCGAGGCGGCCGGCCTGGGCCGTGCGACGGTCTACCGCCACTTCCCCGATGTGGCCGCGATCCAGCAGGCGCTTCTCGAGGAGGCGCTCGGTCATGGCAAGGAGATCGTCCGCGACCGCCTCGGGGCCGATCCGCGCCCTGGTTACTGCGAGGGGTCGCTCGGCGACGAGCTGCTGAAGATGACCCGCGAGAACCTCCCGCGCACGTCGCGTTGGACGGAGGTGCTCGTCGGCGAGCCGATCCAGGACGAGGAGCTCGTCCACACCTTCACGCCCGTCGTCGCTGCCACCTTCCGCCGCGGCCAGCAGCGTGGCGAGTTCCGCCGCGACGTCGACCCCGACGTCGTCGCCGACACCTTCGTCGCCCTCACCGTCCGCGCCGGCCGGCTCGTCCACGGCCGCGGCGTCGACCTCGAGACCGCCATGCAGCCGGTGAACGTCTACATGGACGGGCTGCGCCGCCGCCGCTGAGGGCGGCGACCGTCGACGCTGCGCTAGCGCAGCGTCAGGTTGAGGTAACGGATCTTCGTCATGCCGCCGGTGGCCCGGTCGGCGGCGGTGAGTGCGAGGCGGTACTGGCCCTTGGCCAGGGCAGTCTTGCCGCCGAGGCGGCCGGTGAAGCGCACCTTGGTGGTGCCGGCAGGTCGATCGAGGATGAGGGCCTTGTTCACCATCACGTGGCGGGTGCAGCGCTTGCGGCTCGCGTTCGACTTCGACGGCTTCACGCACTTGCCGGCCGCGCTCCGGCGGCCCGCGGTCGAGCGCTCCGCCCACACGACGACCCGCGAGGGACGGTTGAGCGTGAAGGTGAGGAACGGGCCCTTGGCGGTGGGGCTGAGCACGCGCGGCTTCGTGTTGGCGCGCTTGATCGAGCTGCTGCTGAGCTTCAGCTTCGTGAACGCCGGGACGAAGATCGGCGTCTGCGTCGAGCCGCCGGAGCCGGGCACGGGCGTGGGAGTCGGGGTGGGGGCCGGCGTCGCCGGGAGCGGGAACGTGGCGACGATCATCTTCGCGTCGGCGGCCTGGGCCTGCCGGTAGAGGACGACCCCGGTGTTCCCCGCCGCCGCGGTGCCGGTGGTGTTGAAGACCGGACCAGCCGCCGCGTCGTTCACGAGCTCCGAGGTGCCGTCGGCCGGGCCGCCGGTGATGCGGGCCTGGAGCTGGTTCGGGGCGGGGCCGGTGCCATCGGTGGTGAGCAGCGTGAGTCCGGTGCCGGCGGCGCTCATCGCCACGCGCGGCACGACGCCGGTGTTCGGGACGATCGTCCCGCGGCTCCACGTGTCGCCCGTGAGGCGAGCCACGTGCGAGAGGTTGTCGAGCTGGCCGCTGCTCACCGCCACGCCGTTGCCGTTGCCGTCGATCGCGATCAACGGGTTCTCGGCACCGTCGGTCACGTCGGCCGGGGTGAGCGGATGTGCGTCGAGCACCTGCGCGGTGCCGAAGCTGAGGCCGTCGAAGGCACGCACGAGCGAACGCGCCTTCGTCACCGCGCCGTAGGTGAAGTTCTCGCGGAACGCCACCCAGGCCTTGCCGCCCGGGCCAGCCGCCACGGAGAACTCGTCGTTGCCGTTCGCCGACGCCAGCGCTCCCTGCAGTGACGGGATCTCCGCCGAGATCGCCATGCCCACCTGGGCGGGTGCGGTGCCGGTGATGCGGCGCGCGAAGGCGTGATCGGCACCGCCGCCGTCCTGCTCGCTCCAGGCGATCGTGGCGCTGAGGCCGGTCGGGTCGACCCCGACGCTCGCCTGCTTCGGGGCGTTGCCGCTCGCGTCGCCGGCGGCATCGGCGTTGAGCGAGCCAGTCGTGGGGCCGTCGACCTTCGTCGCGACCCCGGCCGCGATCCGGAACGCCTCGAGCTTGGTCTGGCGGTGGCCGGTGAGGTAGCCGCCGCCGGTGGTGCCGACATCGAGATCGAGCGACTTCCAGCCGCTGAGCGCGCCGGAGATGTCGACCGGAGCGCCGAGCGCCGTTCCGTTGCCGGTCGACGTGGCGAGGAAGAGGTGCTCGTTGCCTGCGGTCCCGCTCGCGAACGCGACGTTCAGGCGGCCGCCGTTGCCGACGCCGATCACGAACGAGGACGGTGCGGTGGTGAAGCTGGGGTCGGCATCGACCCGAGCCTTGGTCGACCAGGTGCCGTTCTCGAGGCGCGAGAAGAAGAGGTGGTCGACGCCATTGTCCTTCTGGATCCACGCGACGGCGGCGCTGCCATCTGGTGCGCCGTCGGCTGACGGCGAGTTCTGGGTGGCCTGGGCGACGTCGTTGCCGCTGCTGAGCGTGGTGCGCGTGACAGCCGCTCCGGCCGGCGCGACGACCAGGGTGGCCACGCTCGTCGCAGCCGCGATGGCAAGAAGAGCGATGCGGGCGGTCCGGTGCATGGGTGGCACGCTACGCGGGCCACCCGCCACGCACAACGCAGCGCGGCCCCAGCCGGATACCAGCGGTACGTCCGAGCGGCGGTATCGGGGGTGAACCGCTGATTTCCCCGAGCAGAGTCGGGGAAATCAGCGGCTCAGCGCGGCTAGAGCGCGACGCGCCCGCGGCGGCGCAGCGCCGCCGCGGTGCCGGCCATCAGGAGCACGGCGGCCAGCCCGGCGAAGCCGGCGCTCACCTCGCGCTGCTCCGGGCGCGTGCCGAGCTTGGAGCTCATCTGCTTGTAGACGTCGCTGAGCTTGCTGGCGTCGTCGGCCGTGAAGGCCTCGCCGCCGCTCACCTCGGCGATCGCGCGGAGCGTCTCGGGATCCGGCGGCACGCGCATCGGCCACTGGCCGGGCGCGAGCTGCACGGTGCCGTCGGGCGTACCGAGTGCGACGGTGGAGATCGAGATGCCCTTCGCCTTCGCCTCGCGCGCCACGCCGATCGGGTCGACGCCGCCCGAGGTCATGCCGTCGGAGAGGAGCAGGATCGCGGCGGGGGCCGGGTTCTTCGACTCGTTCGCCGGGCGGAGGGCCTCGATGGCGGCGGCAAGCGCGTCGCCGGTGGCGGTGCCGCCGCCGGCATCGATCGACGAGATCGCGTCGCGGATCTGCTGGCGGTCGGTCGTCGGATTCTCGACGCCCTCGACGCTGCTCGAGTACGAGAGCAGGCCGACCCGCATCTGCTCAGGCGCCTGGTCGAGGAACTCGCCCACGGCGTTCTTCGCGGCGTCGAGTCTGGTCGGGCTCACGTCCTCGGCCCGCATGGATCCCGACGCGTCGGTCACAAGCATCACCGACGCGCGCTCGACGGGCACGGCCACCGTCACCTCGGGTCGCGACAGCGCAACGGAGATCGCGAGCACGGAGGCCGCGGTGAAGATCGGCGCGACGAGCCTGCGCCACGCCGGCTCGCGCCCAACGAGGCGGGCCGCCATGCCGGCGGTGGGGAGCCGCACGGCGAAGCGTCGGCGCCGCGAGCGCGCGAGCCGGGCTGCGGCGATCCCGAGCGGGATCAGCAGCAGCGTGAGGAGGAAGATCGGATCCTTCAGGGTCATGCGAGGCCCGCTCCGAGGTCGCGCAGCCAGTCACGGCCGGTGCTCAGGGGAATGTGGCGGACGCCGAGACGCTTGAACTGGGCGGCCATCTGGTTGCGGCGCTGGGCGGCGGCGTTCGCGTAGGCGGCGCGCAGCTCGGGGGAGCTCGTGTTGAGCTCCACCTCGGCGCCGCTCTCGGGATCGCGGACGAGGATCGTGCCGGCGTCCGGCAGCTGCTCCTCGCGCGGGTCGCTGATCTCGGCGGCGACCACCCGGTGGCGCTGCGCGAGCAGGCCGAGCGGGCGGATCCAGTGCGATTCGTCGCGGAAATCGGAGACCACCACGACGAGCCCGGGGAGCCGAGCGAGCAGTCCGAGCCGACCGATCCCGTGGGCGAGATCACCCTCAGCGCGCGTGCCGTCGGCGGCGACGCCCTCGTCGATGAGGCGGTCGATGGCGCCGAGCGCCCGGCGCCCGCTGCGCGGCGGGATCACCACCTCCTTGCCCGCACCCCAGCGCACGACGCCGATGCGGCCGCCGCGACGCGTCGAGAGGCGCGAGACGACCGTCGTCACGCCGTCGGCCACGTCGCTCTTGAGCCGTTCGGCCGTCCCGAACGCCATCGAGGGCGACACGTCGAGCAGCACCCAGGTCGTCAGCGAGCGCTCCGGCATCTGCTGCCGTACGTGCAGTTCGTTGGTGCGGGCGCTCGCGGCGGGGTCGATCTGGCGGAGGTCGTCACCGACCGAGTACGGCCGGATCTGCGCGAGCTCGGTGCCGAGGCCGACGCCGTAGGAGAGGTGCTCGCCGGGGAGCCGGCCGGCGGTGCGACGGGCGATGGCGAGGTCGAGCGCGGCCACGGCGGCGCCGGGCGTGGGGCCCGGGCCCTGGCGGCCCGGCGGCGCGACGAGGCGCAGGCGACTCATCGCTGGGCCTGGCCCCCGAAGCCGAAATCGGCGCCAGTGGCCGGCGGCGCGACGAACTGCTGCGGCTGGTGCACCGCGGTCGGCTGGCTCGTCGCCCGCGGGTCGACGGCCTCGAGCACCTGGCGCAGGATGCTGTCGGGGTGCACGCCATCGGCATGCGCCTCGTAGCTGAGCACCATGCGGTGGCGGAGCACGTCGAGGGCGAGGTCGTGCACGTCGACGCTGGCGACGTAGTCGCGGCCGCGCAGCACCGCGAGCGCCTGCGCCGCCTGCACGAGGCCGATCGGGCCACGGGGGCTGGCGCCGATCTCGATCACCTCGCGCAGGGCGGCGAGCCCGTAGCGCTCGGGGTGGCGCGTGGCATCGGCGATGCGTACGGCGTAACGGATCACCTGCGCGTCGGCCGGCACGCTGCGCACGGCGCGGCGGTAGCGGACGAGGTGCTCGGGCGTGAGCACCGTGCGCACGTTGGCGGCGGGCCCGATCGAGCTGGCGACCACGGCCGCCTCGTCCTCGAGCTGCGGGTAGTTGACGAGCACCTTCAGCAGGAAGCGATCCACCTGCGCCTCGGGCAACGGGTAGGTGCCCTCGGACTCGATCGGGTTCTGCGTCGCGAGCACGAGGAACGGATCGGGCAGCGCGTGCGTGGTGCCGCCGAGGGTGACCTGCCGCTCTTGCATCACCTCGAGCAGCGCCGACTGCACCTTGGCGGGCGCGCGGTTGATCTCGTCGGCGAGGAGCAGGTTGCCGAACACCGGGCCGAGCTCCGTGTCGAACTTGCCGGTGTCCGGGCGCCAGATCCTGGTGCCAACGAGGTCGGCGGGCACGAGATCGGGGGTGAACTGCACGCGGCGGAAGCTGCCTCCCATGACCGTCGCGAGCGTCTTCACGGTGAGCGTCTTCGCGAGGCCCGGCACGCCCTCGAGCAGCACGTGCCCGCCGCTCAGGAGCGCCACGAGCACCCGCTCGAGCATCGCGTCCTGCCCGATGACCACCTTCTTCGTCTCGTGCAGCACCGCCTTCATGCCGCGGGCCACCGCCGCGACCTCCTCGTCGATCGACGGCTCGGCCGCCGCCCGGTAGGCCGCCGTCGCCGCGGTGTGGCGATCGGTGAGGGCCGTCTGGTCGTCGGGGAGGCTGCGGTCGCGCAGGTCGTCGGGCGTGTCGCCGTCGCCGGGCGTGTAGGGCGTGGTCATGCTGGTGCGGGTCTCCGAAGGGGGTGGCCGCGCGCGAGGCTCGGCCGAACTTGAAGTCCACCGTACGGGGGCGTGCGTCAGGGCTTCGTAAGGGCGTGGCCGCCCGGACTCATCGTCCCCTCATCCGCAGCCCGCGATACTCGGGTGCGTGCGCGTGCTGGTCGTGGAGGACGAGGCCAAGATGGCCGGGCTCCTGCTGCGCGCGCTCGACGAGCTGGAGGCCGTGAGCGACCACGTCGGTGATGGGACGGAGGCGCTCGTGCGTGCGGCGACCACGCCCTACGACCTGATCCTGCTCGACTGGATGCTGCCCGGCGCCGACGGGATCGAGGTGTGCCGGCGGCTGCGCGCGGAGGGCAACTGGACGCCCGTGCTGATGCTCACGGCGCGCGACGCGATCGCCGATCGGGTGAGGGGCCTCGATGTCGGCGCCGACGACTACCTCGTCAAGCCGTTCGCCGTCGATGAGTTGCTCGCCCGCGTGCGTGCACTCGTCCGGCGCGGCGCGGCGCCCCGGCCGATCACGCTCACGGTCGGCGACCTGGAGCTCGATCCGGCCGCGGTGATCGCGCGCCGCGGCGGCACCGAGCTCGAGCTCTCCAGCAAGGAGTTCCAAATGCTCGAGGCGTTCATGCGCCGCCCCGGCACCACGCTCTCGCGCGACGACCTGCTCGGCCTCGTGTGGGACCACGCGTACGAGCACCGCAGCAACGTGATCGACGTCTACATCCGCTACCTCCGCGAGAAGATCGACCGCCCCTTCGGCCGTGCTTCGCTCGAGACGGTGCGCGGCCATGGCTACCGGCTCGTCGACGACCGCGCGGGCGACGCGTGAGGCGCCTTGGGATCCGCCCGCGCGTCGTGGGAGCGTTCGCGCTGGCGATGGCCGTGCTGCTCGTGGCGGCGGGATTCGCGATCCGGTCGGGCGTCGACGATCAGCTGGTCGACGCCACCGACAACCAGCTCGAGCTCCAGGCCGCAGCGGTCGGGCGGCTGCTCGTCGCCACGGCCGGTCCCGAGCCGGGGCTCACCGACGGGCTTGACGATCCCGGCGAGTCGTTCACGCAGATCCTCGATGCGAGCGGCCGGGTGGTGCTCGCGTCGCGCGGTCTTCCCAGTGGCCCGCTGCTGGATGCGGGCCAGCGGGACGACGCGAACGAGGGGATGACGATCCGCCTGCGCGGGGTGCGCGTGGAGCCGGACGAGGGCGACGACGAGATCGACACGAGCGCGCTCGAGGAGACCGACGACGAGGCGTTCGAGGACGATCGCGCGCGGGTGCTCGCGCGGCACGTGGAGGTGCGCGGACGCGAGTACGAGGTGATCGTGGGCATCACGCTCGAGGACCGCGAGGATGCGCTGCGCGCGCTCGGGCACGTGCTCGTGATCGCGCTTCCGGTGGCGCTCGCGCTCGCCTGCTTCGTCGGTTGGCTCGCGATCGGTGCGGCGCTGCGGCCCGTCGACCTGATGCGCCGCCAAGCGGATCGCATCTCGGGCGGCACCGGCGGCGACCGGCTGGAACTGCCGGACGCAGACGACGAGCTGCGCCGGCTCGCCGAGACGCTCAACGCGATGCTCGGCCGCCTCGGCGACGCACTCGACCGTGAGCGTGGCTTCACCGCCGACGCGAGCCACGAGCTCCGCACCCCGCTGGCGATGATGCAGACCGAGCTCGAGCTGGCGCTCCGCGGCGAGCGCACGCCCGACGAGCTGCGCGCCGCGATCGAATCCGCACTCGAGGAGACCCGGCAGCTCAGTGGCCTCACCGATGCGCTCCTGCTCCTCGCACGCGCCGATCACGATCGCCTCGAACTCGCGACCGAGCCGGTGATGCTCGACGAGCTCGTCCGGCGCGCCGCGAACCGTGCGCAGGTCGCGGCCGGAGGCACTGCCGAAGTGGTGTTCGAGATGGACGAGGGGCTCACGGTCACCGCCGACGCCGCGCGCCTTGAGCAGGCCGTCGGGAACCTCGTCGACAACGCGCTGCGCCACGGCGCTGGACCGGTCGAGATCGTCGCCGAGCGCGACGGAGGGATGATCGCGCTCACCGTCCGCGACCACGGCCCGGGGATCGCGCCCGAGTTCGCGGCGCGCGCGTTCGAGCGTTTTGCCCGTGCCGATGCCTCGCGCGCGACGCCCGGCACGGGTCTCGGTCTCGCGATCGTGCGCGCCGTCGCCGAAGCGCACGGCGGCAGCGCCGCGCTCGCTCCGGCGCCTGGCGGCGGCACCGTGGCGACGCTGCGCCTGCCGGCCTGAGAGCGCAGGTGCAGCCCGCCAGCGCGGCGCGGCTCCGGACTCATCGGGCTCTCATCGACGCCTCCATAGAACTGGCGGTACGCCATCCCCAAGGAGGACCGACCCCCATGTTCACCAGCCTGCACCGCCGCTCCAAGCTCCTCGCCACCTCGTGCGCCGCAGCCGCCGTCGTCGGCGGGGCTGCGCTCGCCGTGCCGGCCCAGGCGGCCGCGCCGCGCGTCGTCGATCTCGACGCCGAGCTGCGCCCCGGCAACCGACTGCACCTCTCCGTCGAGACGCGCGGCGCCACACGCGTCACCTTCACGATCGCTGGCCGCTCCGCGAAGGGCTACCTCACCGAGATCGACCGCGAGGACGGCACGCGCGAGTTCGAGCGCAACCTCGCCTCCCGCGGCCTGCAGCCCGGCA
Organism: Solirubrobacteraceae bacterium; assembly: GCA_017744415.1. GTDB lineage: Bacteria > Actinomycetota > Thermoleophilia > Solirubrobacterales > Solirubrobacteraceae > JAGIBJ01. The sequence continues at coordinate 71,395 of JAGIBJ010000062.1, read as the reverse complement.
CCCACACGATCAAGCTCCGCGCCTGCGGCGCCGACGGCTGCACCACCAAGACCCAGCGCACGTACGTCGAGTACGACGACTGATCCGGGCTCCCCGCGCCGCTCCGGCACGACGCCGAGCGGCTGTCGCGCCGTCGCGGATCGGTCACGATGTCTGGATGTCGGCGGCAGAGCACGCGGAGATCAACGAGTCATCGCCGATGTGGCGCACGCTCCGCACGTTGTTCTTGTGGGTGCCGATCCCCGGCTACCTCGCGCTTTGGTGGCTGCTCGCCGGGACCCCGGGCGACGAGCAGGGTGTGCCCGTAGCGGCGCCGACGGCACAGCGTCTCCTCCTGGCCTGGACCCTCTGCGCGACGACGCAGGCACTTCTGATCGCCGCCGAAGTCGGCATGCCTCGGCGGGGCCGATGGGCGCGAGATGCCGAATGGGCGTTCTACCTGTTCGCCGTGGTTGCAGCGGTCGACGCCTTGGTGTTGGGCGGCGCTCGCGCATTCGTCGATCTCGCGACTGGGCTGAACAGCGTCTCGGACTGAGTCGCTGCCGGAGCGGCTCGGGCCGTTGCCCCCCGATCATTCGTAAGGCGATCCAGCGGCGCCTTCGAGGGATGACGGATCTACGCGGGGCGACCGCCGGGTGAGATCGCTGGTCAGCCAATGCGCGCGAAACTGCGCAGATTGCGTCAGCGCTGTGGCGGCGCGGCGACGCCGGGCACCGGGCCCGGATGCGGCGTGGGCCTCGTAGGCGCGGCCGTGCGCAGCGGCAGTCGCACTGTCACCTCGAGGCCGCCGGCCGCCGGGGCCGCCAGCTCGACCCGGCCCTCGTGCGCCTCGGCAACGGCTTGCACGATCGAGAGCCCCAGCCCGGAGCCGGAAGCATGCGTGCGACCGAGGCGTTCGAAGGGCTGGCGGAGGCGCTCCACCTCGGCCGCTGGCACCGGCGCGCCGCCGAGGTTGACGATGCGCACGACGGCCTCGCCCTGCTCCTCGCGGACCTGGAGCAGGACGGTGCCGCCGGGACGGTGGTAGCGGATGGCGTTGTCGACGAGGTTGGCGACGAGCCGCCGTACGAGGGCCGGGTCGCCGTTGATCGGCACCGTGAGCGGCGCCTCGATGCCGGGCGCGGCGGGCACGTCGACATCGATCGAGATGCGCGCAGCCTCAGCCTGGCGGGTCGCATCCTGGGCGACGAGCACCGCCACCTGCGCGAGATCGAGCGGAGCGGTTGCCACGAGCCCACGCTGGGAGCGGGCGAGCACCATCAGCGCGGCGAGGAGGCGGTCGAGCTCGTCGCTGCCTTCGAGCACCCGCTCGCCCATCTGCCGCAGCTCGGCGATGGTCGCGCCTGGATCGGTGAGGGTGACGTCGACCTCGGTGCGGATCGCCGTGAGCGGGCTGCGCAGCTCGTGGCTCGCGTTCGCGATGAACCGCCGCTGCGCCTCGATGCTCTCCTGGAAGCGGTCGAGCATCGCGTCGAAAGTGTCGGCCAGCTCGCGCAGCTCATCGTGCGGGCCACCGAGCGCGATGCGCTCGCCGAGGTGCTCGTCCGACGCCCGCCGGGCCGCCTCGGTGACGACCGCCACCGGGCGCAGCAGCCGGCGCGCCGCGAGCCATCCGAGCCCGCCGGCGAGCATCGACGTGCCGATCAGCGCGAGCACGTACTGGATGGCGAGGCCACGCAAGATCGGCGCGGCCTGACCGGGTTCGAGCGTTGTCTCGAGGTGGTTCTTCATCAGCAGGTAGCTGACGAAGAGCACGGCCGCCGTCGAGACCGCGAAGACCGCGACGAAGATCCCGACGAGCCGGGCGCGCAGAGGCAGCCGCCGCAGATCGGGCCTGACCAGCCGCATCAGGGAATCCGGTAGCCGGCCCCGCGAACGGTTTGGATCGGCGACGGATCGCCGAGCTTGCGGCGCAGCGTGACGAGCACCATCCGCACCGTGTTGGTGAACGGATCGGCGTTCTCGTCCCACACGCGCTCGAGCAGCGTCTCGCTCGAGACGACGGCACCGTCGGCGCCGAGCAGCTCCTGGAGCACGCCGAACTCCTTCGGCGAGAGCTCGAGATCGCGGCCGGCACGAGTCGCGGTGCGGCGGGCCGGGTCGAGCTCGAGGTCGCCGCGGGCCAGCACCGACTGCTTCGCCTCGCCGGAGCGGCGCGCCAGCGCGCCCACGCGGGCGACGAGCTCCTCGAAGCGGAACGGCTTGGCGAGGTAGTCGTCGGCGCCGATCGCGAGGCCCTCGACGAGATCATCGACGCCGCGCGCGGCGGTGAGCATGAGGATCTTGCTGTCGGGCTGCTCGGCGTTGAGCGTGCGGCACACGTCGTCGCCGTGCAGCCGGGGCAGGTCGCGGTCGAGCACCACCACGTCGTACGGGTTCACGCGTGCCTTGAAGAGGCCGTCCTCACCGTCGAGGGCCGTGTCGACGGCCGCGCCGGTGCGGCGCAGCCCGCGGGCCACGGCCTCGCAGACGCGCGGTTGGTCTTCGACGACGAGCACCCGCACGGTTAGATCTCCTTCGACGCGGCGCTCGCGCCGCTCGTGGGGACGGGCTGCGGCGAGCGCTCCGGCGTCGTGCCGGTGGCGGCATCGTCGCCGCTGGCGGGCGGGCAGTCGCTGTGGCCGTCCCACTTCGGCGAGCGGCGCTCCTCGCGGAGGCTGTCGCTCAGGTCCTGCGTGGTGATCGCGGGGGTCGACCGGTTGGCGGCATCGGCGGCGCGCAGGTCGCTGCCCACGCCCGCGAGCCCGAACAACGCGACCCCCAAGGTCACGGCGCCCGTGCCCATCAGGGCCGTGACGGTGATGCTCCCGCGGCTTGCGTCCATCGTTCCAACGACGGTAGTGCGCGCAACCGGACCGGACCCCCGGTTCGACGCCCATTCCCAGCAAGCTCTCAGGTTCCGGGCGCGCAACCTGGACGGAGGGACCAGCCTGCGAGTCGATGCGTTCCGTGTAGAAGTGCACCGTGAGCAACCCGATGTTCAGCCCGCCCTTCGCGACGCCCACCAAACGCCACCGGTCGCTCGGTGACCGGATCGCGGTGGGGATCGGCGTGGTGATGGGGCTCCTGATCGCGGCGGCCATCGGCGGCGTGCTCACCGTCGCCTACCTGACGAACAAGGCCCATGGCGACCTGACGACGGCGACGCTGAGCGTCTCGATGGCGGATGAGGTGATCGGCGCCGCGCACTGCGAGGCGGACGGCGACGATTCGTCGGTTCGACGGTGGACGTGCACCGTGCAGGTCTGGGACTACAGCGGCAACTTCATGGACGTGAAGTACGCGGCCGCCGACCGCGGCAACGACTGTTGGGAGGCGAGGCGTGGCGACGCGAAGGGGTCGTTGGAAAGTGGCAGCGGTCCACCTGAGCGCCTTGCCGCATGCGTGCACGCGCTGCAGTGGGCCAGCGACCACTGGCTGTTGGACTGAGCCGCGCTGCTGTCACGCGGAGCGCCGTTCGTCCCACTGCAGTACGCGTCACGCCCGCCCCACCGCGGCGCGGAGCGGGCCGCTCCGCGTATCGTCCGCGCTCGTGCTGCGCCCGTCCCTGGCCCGCCTCGCGCTGCTCGGTGCGCTCGCCCTCTCGGCCGTCCCGGGAGTCAGCGACGCAGCGGTCCCGGCGGATGCCCCCGGCGCCCCGGCGTCCTCCACCTACGGCCTCGACGGCACCCGCGCCCAGGCTGCCGACGACGGCGTGGGCGAGTGGCAGCTGGCCGATGGCATCGCCGATCGCCTGCTCATCGACTGGCGCCCCAAGCTCGGGGCGTACGACGGCCAGACCGGCATCGCGATCCGCACCAACGCGATGATGCTCGAGCTCTTCGCGCACGCGGCGCGCGAGGGCTACACCGGTGGCGCCGCGCGCAACGACGAGAACGCGCGGCGGCTTGTCGAGCTCCTGACGCAGCCACCGGTGCTGGTGTGGCGCACCAAGCTCAAGCGCAGCTCAGCGGTGTTCCCGCACACCCCGGCCTTCGCGGGCGCCTACTTCGAGGATCCCGCGCGAGCGCCGCTGCACCCGTCCGCTGATGCGATCGTCGCTCGCGCCCTGGCCGACGCCTGGGATGCCCGCGACGCGCTCGGCCTCGACGCCGCGCACCGCGCGCTGATCCAGCGGGCTGTTCGGGCCGTCGCCGGCGGCAGCTTCTACCGCAAGGGCCGTCGCGCAGAGAATCAGATCAACTGGAACGCCGACGTGCTCATGGCCGACTGGCAGGTGAATCGTCGCAAGGCCTCGCTCATGGCCTACCGCCACCAGCTCATCTGGTTCGCGCGCTCGATGACCAAGGCGCCGGTGAAGTACGGCACCACGAGCACCACGCCCGGCGGGGCCTTCCACTACTGGCTGCCGGCGCCGGGCGACGCGAACGTGAATCGCACGGGCACGGGCGAGTACGCGAACCTCGTGCGCACGGCGCTCGGGTGGTACGGCGTGGCCCGGGCCGGTGGCATGCCCCGCATCCCGGGTTGGGCGATCGGCCGGCTCTCGCGCTGGAGCCGGCAGGTGGTGATCGGCACCTGGACCGAGGCCGGCTACCTCAACTGGGATTCCGGCCTCGCGGCCCGCCGAAAGCACCTGCGCCAGTACTGGGGCTTCGCGCTCGACGGCCTGATCCGCGGCTCGCGGAGCGGTGCGATCGGCGGCGACGCCACCACTCGCGGCATCGCTCGGGCCACCGCTGCGCGCGGCGTGGAGCTCTTCGCGCGCACCGCCTGGAACGGCACCGGCGCGCTGCCCGGGCCGACGAGCTTCGGCGCGATCAACGGCTTCCCGAGCGCGACCAACAACGATGCCACCGCCCCGCTGCGCTTCGCGATCGCCGAGCTCGAGCGCCGCGACCTGCTCTCCGACGTCTCGCCGCTGCGGCCCCGACTGCTCGCGAGCCATGACAGCGTCGCCGGTCGCCTCGCGATCACCACCGCCGCCTACAACACGGCGATCCTGCGCTCTGGCACCACCGAGGAGGGTGGCCTGGAGCCGACCCGCCTCTTCGACGGCCGCCAGCGCCCGCTCACCGTGCTCATGGCCGACGCATTCGTCGGCCCCGCCCCGGGCCTCCGCCTCCTCAAAGGCGCGACGCGGGTGCTGGCCGACACCCAGCCGGGCCGCAACCACGGCCTCCCGCTCACCTCAGGCATGGGTGTTGCCCCGCAGCGCGTGAACCGCAGCAGCCGCTACCCGTCCTACGCTGCCTCAGGCCGCACCGCCGAGACGGGGCCACGCATCACCGTGAGCCACCGGTTCACCGCCGATCGCATCACCACGTCCTACCGCCTGCGCCCGGCCGGCAAGGCGACGCGCTTCGTGCTGCGGTTCCCGTTCTGGGGCGCCGACTCGGTCGTCACGCCCCTCGCGGGTGCGACGGCGAGCGGGGGTCAGTGGAAGCGCACCTCCGGCCCACTGAGGATCGACGTCACCACGACCGCTGGCGCGCACATGGTCGTCACCTTCACCGGCGTGCCGACCCGCGCCGACGTGCGCCTCACCACCACCAAAGTCACCGGCCGCGCCCCCGCGGGCACGCGCTACCTCTCGATCGTCGGCTCGGTGCGCGGCGTCAGCCGCCTCACGCGCGAGCTGAGCATCGGCGAAGGCTCCACCGCCGGCTGAGCGCTAGCAGGAGGGGCGCTCGGCCCGGATCAACTCCGCGAAGTCGACGCCCGCAACTGGGACGCGCTCACGGAGGATTTCGTCGACGAGAGCCGCGCCGGTCGAGGGAGGCGGCGGTCCGGCGTTGCCATTGCCTGAAGGTAGCCCAGCGCCAGCGCTGCCATCAAACCGGTCGTCTTGACGGGTTTCGTGTCACGTCCGGCCATCACCGACTGGCCACAGCCGCCACGCGGCGCTACTCTGAATTCCGTGCAGACCTTGGCCGACATGATTCGCATTTCGCGCGTCGGCCTCGTCGTGCTCGTACTTCCGCGCTCATAGCGCGGCAGTTCCTCTCGAACCCGGCCCCCGCGCCTCAACCACGTTGGAGTTCTCCAATGCGCTCGCTCATTCTCGTCGTACCCGTCCTTCTTTCCACCGTCCGTGATGGCGCCTGGCAAGGGGAACGAGCATGCGCAATGCAGATGCCCTGATCCGCGCGATCGAGGCGCACGGCGTCGACACCGTCTTCGGGATCCCCGGCGGCGCGGCCCTGCCCCTCTACGACGCCCTCGCCACCTCCGGCATCCGGCACGTGCTCTGTCGCCATGAGGCGGCGGCCGGCCATGCCGCGGAAGGGTGGGCAAGGGCGACGGGTCGACCCGGCGTTGCCATCGCCACCTCCGGCCCCGGCGCCGTGAATCTCCTCACGGCTGTCGCCGACGCGTGGATGGATTCCGTCCCCGTCGTCTTCCTCTGCGGGCAGGTGGCCACCCACTTGCGCGGCACGATGGCGTTCCAGGAGACCGACGTGACGACGATGTCGATCCCGGTCGTCAAGCACTCCGCGTGCGCGGGCCACGGCGATGATCTCGCTGCCGCCTTCCACTCGGCGTACGAGCTGGCGGGATCGGGGCGGCCCGGTCCGGTGCTGCTCGAGATCCCGGTCGACGTGGCGAAGGCGCAGGCGCCGCCGCATGGCATCGTCGACTACCGGCCGCCGCGGCCGCTCATGCCACCCGCACCGGATGCCACGCGCATCGCCGAGGCGGGCAATGTGCTGGCCGGCGCCCAGCGACCGGTGATCCTCGCCGGCGGCGGAGTCGTCCGAGCCGGCGCGCACCGCGATCTGCGCGGCTTGGCCGAGGCGCTCGACGCGCCGTACGTCACCACCCTGCACGGGCAGGAACTCGGTGGCGGGCGCGGCTGGCTCGGAATGGCGGGGGTGTACGGCACGCAGGCCGCGAACTGGGCCCTGCACCGCGCCGACGTGATCCTCGCGATCGGCGCGCGATTCGACGACCGGCTCACCGGCAACCTCGACGGCTTCGCCGCGGGCGCGCAGGTGATCCACGTCGACTTCGACCGCCGCGAGCTCGGCAAGCTCGTGCGGCCCGACGTGGCGATCTGCGCCGACGCCGGCCTCGCGATCGAGGCGATCCGCGAGGCGGTGGCGACGAGCAGCCCCAAGCCGGCTCGGGCCGCGTGGTGGCAAGAGATCGACGACCAGCGCCGTGACCATCCGGTGCGGCCTCCGGCTCAGCACGAGGGCGAAGCCGCGCTCGACGCGCTCGCGGCTGCGTTGCCAGCCGATGCCATCGTCACCACCGACGTCGGCCTGCATCAGATGTGGGCTGCGCACCGGCTCGACCTCGGCGCGGGCCGCGGCTGGATCACCAGCGGCGGTGCCGGCACCATGGGCTTCGGCGTGCCCGCTGCCCTCGGGGCCAAGGCGGCGGCACCGGGCCGCGAGGTGGTGTGCGTCACCGGCGACGGCTCGCTGCTGATGCATCTGCAGGAGCTCGTCACCGCCCGTGCCGAGCGGCTGCCGATCAAGGTCGTCCTGCTCGACAACGCCTGCCTCGGCATGGTGCGCGCGCAGCAGGATCGCTTCCTCGGCGGCGCGTTCGCTGCCGATCTGGGCGACGGCCCCGACTGGGCGTTGCTCGCGCGCGCCTGCGGGATCCAGGTCGCCACGACCGTCGAGGAGCTGCTCGCAACTGACGGCCCGGCGCTGCTCCACGTGCCCATCCCGGAGGCCGCCGAGGTGCTCCCGATGGTCGCTCCAGGAGCGACCACGCAGGCCATGCTGGTGTAGCCCTCACCAGTCGGCCCGCCCGCGCGTCACGCCCATCGGTAGCCTGCCGAGGCGTGACGCGCGGCGCCATGGCGCCCGGTCTCTTGCACGATCAGGCGCCCGATCGACCACCGCGCGGCGCACGACCCACACCCAGAGGAACCCACGTGAAGCGCCAGTTCATGATCGCGACGCTCGCTGCGGCAGCCATCGGCGTGGCCGGCTGCGGCTCCGAGGAGACGGCCGGCAAGGACATCGGCTACGGCGTCGGCGCGCTCCAGGCGACCACCGCCAAGAAGATCGCCAACGAACGCCTTGAAGGTATCCGCGCGGCCATCGACGGTGCCGAGGGCAAGCTCCCGGACGAGACGATCACGCAGCTCCGCGAGATCGACGAGAAGCTCGAGGACCACCTCGAGACCGCCGAGAATCACCCCGAGGAACTCGCCGAGGCGTCGATCACCGCCGCCAAGGCCATCACCGCGCTCAGCGGCGACGAGTCGGTCGAGCAGTTCAAGAAGGCCTTCGTGAAGGCCTACACCGCCGGCTCGGGCCAGACCGCCCCGTAGCCAGCGCGCGCCGGCCGGCTCCACCGGGGCCGGCCGACTCAGCGCCGAACTCAGCCGAGGGTGATCGGCTGGCCCGGCGCGACGTACTTGCTGCCGGCCCCGAAGAACCGCACCACGAGCGTTGCCTTCACGGGCTCATCGCCCTTCAGGAGCGCCCGGCCGAGTTTCGTCGGCTTGATCGTGACGTCGACGCTGCCCGCCGCTCTGGCGTAGGTCTCGCCTACCGCCCAGACGGGGAACTTCTTCCCGCGGCTCGAGCGGCCGTGGATCGTGAGGCGCACCGTGCCCGGCCCGCTCACGCTCACCGGCACGGTCGCCGCGCCCTTGCGCAGCTGACCCGTCTTCTTCTTGCCCTGCACGATCGTGACGACGTCGCTGGCGGAGGCCTCGACCGCGCGCTGCGGATCCGCCGGCGGTGTCGTCGGCGCCGGGACCGAGGAGGTCGCCGACCCTGCCGTGGTGGTCGGGGCGACGGTCGCTACCGGTGTCGCGGTGATCGCCGGCGTCGCGGTTGCCGCTGGCGGGCCGGGGTCGCCCTCGACGACGATCGCCGCGGTCTGGGCCGTCCGGATGCCCGACCCCGAGCCCGCCGTGAGCGTCACGAGGTAGGTGCCGGTGGGCGTGCCCGGCGGCACGGTCACCTCGACCGGCACGTCCGCCGAGCCGCCGAGCGCGAGGTGGCCGGGGGCGCTCGCCGTGGCGCCAGGGATGGTGGTCGTCGCCTGGAGCGGCACCTGCACCGGAGCGCTGGCGAGGTGGCTCGTCGCGGGGAACTCCACGGTGTCCGTGCCGCCCGCGCCGAGCGTCGCGTCCGTGGGCGCGTGCAGTTCGAGGCGGTTCGTCGGCACCGTGAAGAGCGTCCAGCTGCCGGCGGTGATCGTGCCGGCGCCGGGAGCAGCGGGCTCGGTCGCGGTGCGGCACGACGCGCCCGGCAGCGGCACGGCGCTGGACGAGCCCGGGCCGCCGGTCGAGCCGCACAGCACCGCCCGCGCGGGGTCGAATGCCGTGTCGAGCGGATCGGTCGAGGCGAACCGCCAGCTCACCGTCGCGGCGTAGGTGAAGTCGCCCGTGAGCGCCGAGACGTCGAAGTCGGCGACCACCGAGTCGGCGCGAGCCACGCCTGCGCCATTGGCGAGAGCGGGGGTGACGGGCGAGCGGTAGGTGGCGAATCGGTACCCGGCGGGGGCCGTCGCGCCGCTGAGGAGAGCGTCGGTGTCGTCGTCATCGGCCACGAGGGCATCGCCCGCCGTCCCGCCGACCACGGAGAGCTCCTGGGGAAGCCCGACCCCGTCCGGCACCACGTACGTGACGAACACCTGCACCGGCAGGCCCGCCGCACCGATCTCGTGGATCGCGCAGCCGTCCTCGTCGAACGGCTCGATCGCGCCCGAGGTGAACGAGGTGCTCTGGCACAGGTCGAGCGTGACCCGCACGTCTCCGACCCCGTCACGCTGGGTGGTTTCGAGCGACTTGATCTTCACGCAGCCCGAGAGCAGGGCGGCGGAGAGGGCGACGGCGATGGCGCCGACGACGCGTCGGCGAGGGCTGCCAGAGCGGGGCATCTGCACCTTGTCGGCAGAACGCGGCCCACTCTGCAGTCGTGTTACGCCTGCATACGCGATGGTTCGGGAGGCAGGTCCCCCCCCCCCCGTTGCCGCCGCGCTAGAGCGGGCGGCCGACGAGCGCCAGCGAGGCGCCCGCGCCGACGAGCAGCAGGGCGAGGGCTCCACCGGCGAACGCGACCGTCACCTCGCGCGGCTCCTTACGGGTCGCCACCTGGCGGCCGAGCTGCTCGTACACCTGGTCGAGCGCCTCGGCGGTGGGGGCGTCGAACGCCTCCCCGCCGGAGGTTTCGGCGATCTTCGCCATCGTCGCGCGGTCCGGCGGCACGTTCTGCACGCGCTCGGTGCCGTCCTTGCGCCTGCCGCGCAGCACGCCCTGATCGGTGCCGAGGGCAATGGTGTAGATGCGGATACCGGCCTTCTTGGCCTCCTCCGCCGCCGCGACGGGATCCTGGCCACGCACCGACTTGCCGTCGGAGAGCAGGATGATGGCGGCGGGCGGCCCCTTCGGCGTCGTGCCCTGAGTGCCGTCGGTGCCCTGCGCCGGCTGCTGGCTCTTCGGGCTGAGCAGGCTCACCGCACGGGCGAGGGCGTCGCCCGTGGCCGTTGAGCCGCCCGGCTCGAGGGTCTGCACCTGCGCGCGCACCGCGGCCTTGTCGGTCGTCGGGCTCTGCAGCACCTGTACGTCCTGGTTGAACGCGATCAGGCCCGTGCGCACGTCGTCCGGCACGCGGTCGAGGAAGAGCCCGGCCGCGTTCTTCACCGCCGAGATCCGCCCGCCTGCCACGTCGTCGGCGGCCATCGAACCGGAGCGGTCGGTCACGAGCATCACGGACGCCTTCTGCACCTTCACCGACACCTTCGCCTCGGGACGGGCTGCAGCAAGCAGCAGCGCGACCAGGGCGAGGAGGTAGGCGCCCGGCCCCACGTGCCGGCGCCAGCCCGTTCGCCGCGGCGCCACCGAGGGGGAGACCGGGGCGCTGGCGAACGCGGCGGCACCGGCACGGCGGCGGCGGTCGCTCGCCAGGTACCACCAGGCGGCGAGCGGCACGAGCAGGAGCCCGAACAGGACCAGAGGGGAGAGGAAGCTCACGATGCTGCGATCAGTGCGGGGCGGTGAGGCCTACGGGATCTGGAACGGGTTCGTGCCCGAGCCGCCACCCGAACCACCGGAGCCGCCCGACGACTGCTGCGCGCTGGCGACGTTGTTGGGCCGCTCGCCGAGCGTGACCTTCACCTTCTCGTCGCTGCCCCCGCGCTCGACGGAGAGCTCGACCGTCTGGCCGGGCGCCATCTGCGCGATCGTGGAGATCAGCTCGTCCGAGGTCTCGACCTTCGTGCCGTCGATCGCCTTCACCACGTCGCCTGAGCGCAGGCCACCCTTGTCGCTCGGGCCGCCGGCGGTCACGTCGGCCACCTCGGCGCCCGGGTTGTTGCCGTTGGTGAGGCTCACGCCGAGGTAGGCGTGCTTCACGGTCTGGCCGGCCGCGAGCTTCGGGATCACGGCGCGCACGGTGTTCGACGGGATCGCGAAGCCGATGCCCGTGTTGCCGCCCGCCGCGCTGGAGGTCGCGATCTGCGAGTTCACGCCGATCACGCGGCCGCGGCTGTCGATCAGCGGGCCGCCGGAGTTGCCGGGGTTGATCGACGCGTCGGTCTGGATCACCTTGTCGATCGAGAAGCCGTTCTGGGCCTGGATCTGGCGGCCGAGGCCCGAGACGATGCCCTCGGTGAGGGTGCGGTCGAGACCGAGCGGGTAGCCGATCGCGAGCACCTCGTCGCCGGGGTTCACGTCGTCGGAGTCGGCGAGCGCGAGCGGTACGAGCTTCGCGTCCTTCGGATCGACTTTCACCGACGCGAGGTCGCTCGACACGTCGGTACCGGTGACGGTGCCGTCGACGCCGTCGTTGGAGTCGTCGAAGTAGACCTTCACGTTCGTGCTGCCAGAGACGACGTGCGCGTTGGTGACGATCGTTCCGTTCTTGTCGATGACGAAGCCGGTGCCGGAGCCGTCGCTCGTCTTGATCTGCACGACGCCGTTCTTCACCTGCGAATAGATCTCGTTCGCGCGGGTCTCCTCCGTCTTGCCCTTCACGACCGGGATCGTGATCTGCGGGTTGCCGGCAACGTCGGTCTTGTCACCCAGCTGCTGGCCGACGAGCACGCCGCCGCCGGCGAGCGCCGCCACGCCGAGCACCGCGAGCACGCGGCGGCGCCACACGCGCTTCTTCTTCGCCGGGCGCATCGGCCGCGGGTCGCGCTGGTAGGCGGTGGTCGGCGCTTCGGGATCCGGCGTGAGCCAGCGCTCGTGCGCGTCGTCCTCGCGGTCGGTCCAGAGGGAACGTGGGGGCTGCTTCGGCATAGAGACTGCTGGTGCGGTGAGAGGTCGGTGCGGTGGTGCGGCCGGCGGCCAGACCACCGAGCTTGATGTGCATCCTGCCGGTCGGGTTGTCAGACCTCCGTAAGCGTCCGCCCAGCTGCCGGTGCCGGGTGTGACCACGCCAGGCTGGCGCTTTCTGGTGTAACCGGTTGCTAGGCTGCCGCGAAGCCGAGTCGCCAGGGAATGCCTGGCGAGCGGGGGACCCAAACCCTCCCCACTGGGGCTAACCCACACCCGAGCGTGTGGGGGCGCTGCTCTTTCTGCGCCAGCCCGTCAGCTAACCCCGTAGGCCGACGAAAGAGTTCTTCTCCTTGCGACCTATTGCCCGCGCCGCCCTACGGCTGGCCGCCACCGGAATGCTGCTGATCCCGACGACCGCGAGCGCGGCGAGCGGCGGGGGCGCCACGGTGACACCCACTCCCGCTGCCGCCCCCGCAACGACCGGCACCGGCACGGCCCTCGAGAGCACCCCGATCACGCTCACCCGCACCCAGTTGCGCAGCGTGCAGCGCCGCCTGCGTCTGCGCGCCGACGGCGTGCTCGGTTCGAAGACCAAGGCGTCGCTCAGGCGCTACCAGCGCAAGCAGGAGCTCACCGTCACCGGCCGCCCGAACGTGGAGACCCTCCGCGCGCTGGGGCTCAAGGTGGCCGAGCGTTACGCGGCGCGCCTCGCGGCCCAGGCCTCCACGGCGACGACCGATGCGGCCACGATCCCGCCGACCGCCCTCGCCGGCGTCGCCGGTGCGATCGAGGCAGCCCGCTCGCGGGTCGGTGACCCTTACCGCTCCGGCGGCACCAAGCCCGGTGGCTTCGACTGCTCCGGCCTGATGGTGTGGGCGTTCGGCGAGGCCGGCATCGACCTCCCCCGCACGAGCTTCCAGCAATACCGCGAGGGCGTCGCGATCACCAAGAGCCAGATCCAGGCCGGCGACCTCGTCTTCTTCGACTCCGCCGGAGCCGGCGCCTCGCACGTGGGCGTCGCCACCGGCCCGACGAAGGTGATCTCCGCGACCACCAAGGGCGTGATGGAGCACACCATCGCGAGCGGCTACTGGGCCTCGCACTACGTGGGCGCCCGCCGGCTGGTCGCCACCACCTGATCCTGGCGCGCGCGTAGGATGCGCGCGTGACCCGTCGCCCCGAGCTTTCGCGGTGGCTGCTCGTGCTGGGGGCCTTCGCCGCGTTCGTCGCGGCCGTCGCCGGCTACGCCCGCGCCACCCTCGTCGACAGCGACCGCTTCGGCCAGCACGCGGCTGAGGCGGTGCGGGCCGAGCCGGTGCGCGAGGCGATCGCCACGGCCTTCGCCGACCAGCTCATCGCGCAGGAGCCGCAGCTGATCTCGGCCCGGCCGATCCTCATCAGCGGAGCGGAGGCGGCGCTCGGCGGGCGCGCTGCGGCCGGCGTGATCGCCCGCGCGGCGGCCGATGTGCACCGCGGGCTGCTCACCGCCGACCAGCGCAGTCTCGTCGTCAACCTCGCCGACCTCACCGTCGTGGTGCAGGCCTATCTCCGCTCGACCGGCGCCAGCGAGCAGGCCGCCCGCCTCGACGGCACGCCGTCGCAGGTGGTGACCACGATCTCCGACCGCACCGTCGGCACGCAGGTGGCGCACATCGCCGGCAAGATCGCCTGGATCGCGTTCGTCGCGCCGATCGTGGCGCTGCTCGCGCTCGGCGGCGGGATCGCCGCCGCCGGTGATCGCCGCCGCGGCCTGCGCGACGCCGGGCTCGCGCTGCTCGCCGTCGGTGCGCTCGTGCTCACCCTCCAGGTGGTGCTCCAGGCGACGCTCCAGCGCCACCTCCTCCCGGCCGCCTCGCCCGAGATTGCCGACGCGATCTTCGGCGCGTTCCTCGGCGATCTCGGCCGCTGGGCGCTCTGCCTTGGCGGCGCCGGGGCACTCCTGGCCGCGGCGGCGGCCAGCCTGCTGCAGCCGATCGACCTCACCGATCTGCCGAGGCACGCGTGGGCGGCCGCTACCCGCGCGCCCATGCACACCCGCGGCCGCGTGCTCCGCGCGGCGGCGCTCCTGGCTGCCGGCCTGCTGATCCTCGGCAGCCCGCAGGGCGCGCTCACCCTCGGTGCGAGCCTCGTCGGCGGGTGGATCGCGCTGCTCGGCCTCACGGGGCTCCTCGGCCTGCTCGTCGGCCCGCCGCCGGACGCGGGCACGGCGCCGCCCCTGCGCCGCGTCTCGGTGGCCGCCGCGACGGCCGCCGCCTTCCTCGTCCCGACGACCGTCGCGATCCTGATCGCCGCCTCCGCCGACTCGGGCCAGGCCAAGCCGGCGACGGCGGATCGCGGCTGCAACGGGACCACTGCGCTCTGCAGCCGCCGCCTCGACCAGCTCGTCTTCCCGACCGTCCACAACGCGAACTCCAATGCGGCCGACGGCTACCTCAACGCCAACAACGGCCCGAACATCCCCACCCAGCTGAACATGGGCATCCGCGGGTTGCTGATCGACGCGCTCGCCGGCCAGCGCAACGCCGACGGCGTCGTCCGCACGGATCTGCGCGGCGCCACCGAGGACCAGGTGGTCGGGCAGATCGGCAAGGGCGGCCTCGCGGCGGCCCAGCGACTCGCAGGCAGCGTCGCGTTCGGGCCGATCGCCGGCGACACGCGCCTCTACCTCTGCCACGTGCTCTGCGAGCTCGGCGCGAGCGATGCCGTCACGCAGTTCGAGCAGATCGCCGACTGGGTGCGCACACACCCCCGCCAGGTGCTGATGATCTTCATCCAGGACGAGGCCCCCGCCGCGATGATCACCAAGGCGCTCAAAGACTCGGGGCTCGCCGACTTCGCCGCGACGCTCCCCGCGTCGGGCCCGCAGCCGACCCTCGCCCAGCTGATCGCGAGCGGCCGGCGCGTCGTGCTCCTCGCCGAGAACCGCGCTGGCGCGCCCTGGTATCCCGCCGGATTCGACCTCGTCCAGGACACGCCCTTCAAGTTCGACAGCGCGGCCGAGCTGCGCACCGACGCCTCCTGCCGCGACAACCGCGGCAAGGCCGACGCGCCGATGATGCTCGTCAACCACTGGATCGAGACCTACCCGCCGAATCCCCGCAACGCCGACGTGGTCAACCAGAAAGCGCTCCTCGTCGAGCGGGCCCGGCGCTGCATGCGCCTCCGCGATCGCGCGCCGACGCTCCTGGCGATCGACTTCCCCGAGCGAGGCGACGTCGTCGGAGCCGCGGACGAACTCAACCGCGAACCGCTGCCGCCCGTTTCCGGCTCCGCGGCGACGACGCCCTGACGCCGTTCGCCGGATCGGCCCCGGTGCACTGCAATCGAGCGTGCACTCGTGCCAGCCAACCGACCCGAACAGGGTGCGCGGGAGCCGGGCGTTCGGGACCCACTGGACAGGTGTCGCAGGGCGGAACCGACGGCCATTCGCCGGACGCTCGGGCAACAAAAAACCCCCGGAAATCCGAGGGTTCTGGGAGTGGAGCTAGCCGGATTCGAACCGGCGACCTCCTGGGTGCGATCCAGGCACTCTACCAACTGAGCTATAGCCCCAGACGGCGCGTAGTCTACCGGTTGAACGGGGAAGGGTGCGGCGCCCCCACGCCGAAGCGGACGCCTGTGAAGGCCCCGCCCCGGGCCTCGCGTACGTACGCACGATGAGTTTCCGCAGACAGCTCTTCCTCTCCCTCGCGGTGCTGGTGGTTGTCCCTGCGGTGATCGCTGCGCTGGCGATCGGCCGCGTGGTCACGGCGAACGAGAATGCGAAGGCAGATGCGCGCCTACAGGCCGCCTCGCGCGTGAGTGGCGTGATCGAGAGCACCGCCAACCGGCGCTCGGCCGCGCGCGCGGAGACGCTGCAAGAAGACCGCGCGCTGCGCCGTGCCATCAACACCGGCCGTCCGAGCGTGATCCTCGAGGCGCTCCCCGCCGCCGTCAAGCGCGCCGGGCTCGTCGGCGTGATCGCGAAGTTCCCGAGCGGCCGCACCGAAACGGTCGGCGTCACCCCGGCCGTCGGCATCGCCAACGTGAAGGCCCCGCTGGGCCCGACCGGGAAGGGCGAGGTCCTCTTCACGTTCGCGTTCCAGAGCGCCCCCGCTTACGTGAACGAGGTCGCCGAGACGGGCGGCGTGCCGGTCGCGCTCGTCGGCGAGGACGGCCGCGTGCTCGCCAAGAGTTCCACCTTCCCCGGCGACGACGCGATCAACCTCAAGGTCATGCCGCCGCAGCCGCTCGGTCGCTGGCGCAGCGCAGAGCAGCCGATCTCCACGCTCGGCACGGCCTCGAACGCCGAGGTGGTGTTCGCGCTCAACCCGTCCGGCGGCACCTCACCGCTGGCCTCGCGCCTCGTGCTCGGCGTGCTGGCCGCGTTCATCATCGTCGGCATCACCCTCGGCTTCGTGCTCGTGCGGGCGCTGCGCTGGCGGATCGAGACGTTCCTCGGCGCCGCAGAGAAGCTCGGTCGAGGCGACTTCTCCGCCGCCGCCCAGATCCCGGCGGCCGGCCACGACGAGTTCGCGAAGCTCGGGCGCGCGTTCATCGGGATGGCCCGCCAGCTCGATCAGCGCGTCGATCAGCTCGAGCGTGAGCGTGAGCGCGTCCAAAGCTCACTGCTGCGCCTCGGCAAGGCGTTCGCCGCCAACCTCGACCGCGACACGCTCGTCGAGCTCGTCGTCGAATCCGCCGTCGACGGCCTCACCGCCGATGCCGGCCGCGCGCTCATGCCGTCAGGTCCTGGCGGCACGCCCGAGACGCGCGGCTCCTTCGGTGCCGTGCTCGACTCGTGGGATGCCCTCGGCGAGGTGGAGCGCCGCGCGCTGGCGACCGGTACCTCCGCGACGGCCGAGGTCGGCGAGCTGCACGCCATCGCCGAGCCGATGCAGGTGGAGCGCGGCGACGGCCCGCTCGGCGTGATCTCCGTCGCCCGCATGCGGCCGTTCGATCCGGGCGAGCGCGAGCTGCTCGCCTACCTCACCGAGCAGGCCGCGGTGTCGCTCAGAAACGTGGGCCGGCACGAAGACGTCGCGCGCGAGTCGATCACCGACGAGCTCACCGGCCTCGCGAACCGCCGGCGCTTCGACGACGTGCTCGCTCATGCCGCGGCCCGCGCCACCAACGAAGACCCGATCGCGCTCGTCATGCTCGACCTCGATCGCTTCAAGGTCATCAACGACACCCACGGTCACCCGTTCGGCGACAAGGTGCTGAAGGCCGTCGCGCGCGTGGTGCGCGAGACGGCCCGCGACCGCGACCTCCCCGCCCGCTACGGCGGTGAGGAGCTAGCCGTGGTGCTCGCCACCGGCGATACCGAGGCGGCCCGCCACTTCGCCGAGCGCCTGCGGCTCGCGATCGAAGCTCTTGAGCTCGGCGACGACACCACCGGCGCAGTTCCCGTGACGGCCAGCCTCGGCGTGGCATCGCTCCCATCGGACGGCGACGACGTCGGCGACCTCGTACGCGCCGCCGACGAAGCCCTCTACCGCGCCAAGCGTGGTGGGCGGAACCGGGTGGAATCTGCCAGCCCTGCCAAAGGCCCTGCAGGCGAGGTACGCTGACCGCTATGGGTCTCCTCGACGACGCGATCCGCGAGCACCTCGAGCTCAAGCGCCGGCGCGGCGCAGACGGCGCTGAAGTCTCGCGACAGGAACGCGAGATTCTCGGCTCCGACGGCGCACCGGAGGGCTCCTACGACGCCCCGGCGGCCGACCTCTACGAGGATCCGATCGCCGCGACCGACCCGGCGTACGCCGAGGACGCCGAGGGCATCGGTTACGCCGACCCCGCCTACGACGAGGTCGTGCCCGAGCCGCCGCTCGCCGGCTCCCCGCTCACCGACTCCGAGGCCCCGGCCGATCCCGCCGGCCGCGCGCCGAGCGAGATCTTCCCCGGCACGGGCGAGCTCATGGCTGCCGCCGCCGAATCCGCCCAGTCGACCGAGCCCCCGGCCGCCCCGGCTCCGGCGCCCGCCGCAGAATCCGCCAGCGCCGCCGCCGAGCGCACCGGTGCCCGCCGCCTCTCCGATGAGGAGCTCGCCGCCTGGCGCAAGCGCCTCAGCGAGCGTGCCGACCGCCTCGCCGCCGGGCGCCCCGTCGCCGCCGCAGGTGCCGCCGCCTCCGATCCGGCCAGCGCCGCCAGCCCCGCGCCGGCCCGGCCCACGCCGCCCGCATCCGATGCCGACGCCCCGCCGGCCTACTGGAGCGGCAACACCGCGCCGCCGGCCCCGGCCACCCCGGCCGCCGGCGCCGCGCAGTCGCCTCCGCCCGCCGCCGATGAGGCGGCACCGGGCGTCCCCGTCGACTTCTTCGACGCCGGCGACGCCGCGAGCGCCTTCTCGCCCGAGCCCGCCCCGGAGCCCGTCTCCGAGGCCGAGGGCGAGCACGACGTGCTCGACGAGACGCCCGAGTTCCTCCAAGAGACGCCCGAGCACGACCGCATGTGGTTCGAGCAGCGTCCTCCGCGCGACTTCGACTTCGGCTAGGCCGCCGCTTACGGTCACGGGCGACTTCGTCGGTGGCTCGGTCCGCGCGGGGGTGGTGGTGACCCACGGCGGACACCCTCACGCCCGGGCTCGCAAGCTCGCGCGGCCTCCGGTAGGGCACTGTCCGCCTTAGGATCACCACCACCCCCGCGCTACGTGGCGTGGTCGTTGGGCGCCGGCGCCTACTGCGGGCGTCTTCTGGGATCTGCAAGGTCGTCAGCGCCGGTGGGCGCGGAGGACGCTGCTCGAACCGCTTGCGGCGCGGTGCTCTTCGAGGGGCGGACCTCTTCTGGGGTCGCCCAGCGGTTGCGTGGCGGTCGGGACCCTAGGTGTTGGAACGCCAGGCGCGTGTGGCGCGCACGCCGGTGACGAGCCAGAGGAGGCATGCCAGCGCGGCGAAGCCTCGGGCCCACGGGTCGTCGTAGGCGAAGGCGCCGAAGGCGAAAACCGGCACCTGGAACGACGCGACGATCGCGAGCCGACGGTTGGGGTCCTCGACAGGCGCGTCCGGTGACAGGTTCCGGCGCGCGCGGTCGTACCGGGCGTACTCCGCCTGGGCGTCGTCGATCGCGCGCTGCGAGCGCTTCGCCGCCTCGAACACGCCCCAGAGCGTAGGACGCGCTTGCTTGCCTGATGGCTCGCGGTGCGGGCGCTGGCGGACGCCTTCGGTCGCGTCGACCCATGCCGATCGAGGTACCCGCAGTCGGACGGACGTCCAATGCGCCTTTAGTCGGTGCGTGCATGGGACGATCACGAGACCGGACAGGGATTCCCGACTCACCACCGGGAAGCACCACAGCTCTTGCCTCGGAGGGCAAGGACGCGAGAGGGCGGCCGCAAGGTCGCCCTCTCTGCTTTTCGGGTTCGTACGCCCCGGATCAGCGGTAGTGGCGGTTGATCGCCGGCCGCTCGCGCGCGATGTCGTAGGCGCGCCGCAGCCGGTCGGCCACGACCTTCGGGCTCGCGAGTTCCTCGGCGCGCGCCGCGGCAGCGAGGCCGGCCTCGTCGTCGCCCTCGAGCCGGCGGATCGCCGCGGCCATCGCCGGCACGTTGGAGGGCGGCACCACGGCGTCGGCGCCGAGCAGCTCCGGCAGCCCGCCGACGTTCGACCCGATCGTCGGGAGCGCGGCCGCCATCGACTCGAGCGCGGCGAGGCCGAACGTCTCATGCGCGAGCGACGGCGTGAGCGCCACCCGGGCATGCGCGCGCAGCTTCGCGAGCACGGATGCATCGACGCGCCCGACGAACACCGTCGATCCACGCACCACGGGCGGATTCGGCAGCTCGAGCAGCAGCTCCTCGCCGAGGATCTCGACGGCGGTCGGCAACGACCCGCGGCGCAGGGGCGCGGGCGCGGAGGCCGTCGGCTCGCCCGTGGCGCCGGTCGTCGTGATGGCATCGGCGCTCGCGGCCGGGTCGGAGGTCTTGCCCGGGTAGGGCTCGGTGCGCACCCAAAGGCGACGCGAATCGGCATGTCGCGGCATGCGCCGGCGCTCGGTGCCCGAGTGGTCCTGAAGCCGGGCCATCTCCGGGCCATCGCCCGCGATCACGAGCGGGATCCCGGCGAGGCCGCACGCGGCGATCGCCGTCTCGACATCCTTCTCGGGTGCGAGGCGGCCGACGAGCAGCGCGAACCGCCCGCCGGAGGCCGGCGACGCCTCGGCGATCTCGGGTGCGACGCCGCCGACGACGTGCAGAGCGTCGGCCGTGAGTCCGAGCCCGAGCTGCAGCATGCGGCCGCGCGCGGCGATGCTGGGGACGATCACGGCGTCGGCGAGGCCCACCACCTCGCGGCGCCAGCGCGGAAGCGAGACGCCATAAGCGACCGATTCCGGCAGGCTGCCGCGGCAGCGGTGCACGATGCCGGGGATCGCCCAGTTGCCGTGGCACTGGGTGCAGTCGGCGCCGTTGCGCACGTTCGTTGCCACGGCGCACACGAGCCGCGTGTTGTGGAGGTGCACTACGACGGCCGCGCCCGCCTTGCGCGCCGCCCGCAGGGCCGTGGGGCCGAAGGTGGGGAACAGGTTGTGGGCGTGGACGAGGTTCGCGCCGGTGCGCTCGATGGCGTCGGTCACCTGGCGGCCGCCGAGCCCGCCTGCGAGCAGGCCGCGTGCAGCGTCGCTGGCCGTCAGGGCGGTGGAGTCGCGGCGCAGCCACGCCACGCGCTCACCGAGCTCGGCCTCCGCCAGATCCGCGAGCTGCTCGGCTGCGCGCTCCTCGCCGCCGGGCACCCGGTAGCCGTGGTGCAGTGCGAGGACGGAGTGGGTCACGCGGAGCAGGAGATTGCCCGGCATCCGTGTGGGCGCCGGGCCTCGGATCATACGCCGCCCACGCGTCGCCAACCCGGCACGAACGCCGAGCTGAGCGTCTGCGCAACAGCGCGGCATGAGAATGGAGGTGGATTCGGATTCGCTTGGCCCCGGCGAGGTCGACATGCAACGATGCGCCGCGCATTGGTGAGTGGGGCTGCACCCCGTCGCCCGGCGCGCCCACCTGAGTCGCGCGGCCACCTTCCACCGTCCCGAACCCTGCCCTTCCTAGGAGACGCATGCGCCTCGCGCTGACCCCATCCATCTCGCTCGCCCGCCTGGCCGCGGGTGCCGCCCTCGCCGTCGTGGCGGCCGGCGCCGGCGCGGCCCCGTCCCAGGCCGCCGTGCTCGGCACCAACGGTGCGGCCGCGCCCGTGCTCAGCTGGAGTGCCGCGTCGTGCGATCCCGCGCTGCTCGACGCCAACCCCGACTTCGTCTGCGCTACGGCCACGGTGCCGCTCGACTACAAGAAGCCCACCGGCACGAAGATCCAGCTCGCCGTCTCCAAGCTCCCGGCCACCGGCCCGGCTCATCAAAAGGTCGGCACGGTATTCGTCAACCCGGGCGGCCCGGGCGCCCCGGGCGTCGACTCGCCCACCTTCGCGACCGCCAAGCTGCGTGAGCGCTTCGACATCGTCGGCTTCGATCCGCGCGGCACGGGCGCCAGCTCGTCGCCGGTGCGCTGCGCCGCGACGTCGGAAGAGGCCGCGAGCCTGCTCAACCCCGTGTTCCCGATCAACGCCACCCAAGAGATCACGGCTGCCAACAAGGCCGCGCAGGGTGCCACCGGCTGCAACCGCTCGGCGACGATCGCCTCGCACATGTCGACGGCGAACGTCGCCCGCGACCTCGATCTCCTGCGCCGCGCCGTGGGCGATGCAAAGCTCAGCTTCCTCGGCTTCTCGTCGGGCACGCTGATCGGCGAGACCTACGCCAACATCTTCCCGTCGACCACCCGCGCGCTCGCGCTCGACGGCACGATCGACCCGCTCCGCTTCACCGCGGGCCGCAGCACCACGGAGGCAGGCCAGCCGCTCGACGAGCGCCTGAAGAGCTACGTGGGCACCGACGAGGCCGTCACCGGCTTCCTCAAGGCCTGCGCCGCCGCCCCCGGCACCTGCGCCTTCGTGGGCCCCGGTGCTACCACCGCCGCGCAGCTGCGCACGAAGTTCAACGCTCTGCTCGCTCGGGTGAAGGCGAACAACGGCGTGGTCGTCGACTTCGGTGACGGCCCCGAGACGATCGCCTACCAGGACCTGATCGGGATGATCTACGGCGAGCTCAACGTCGGCATCTTCACCTCTCAGGATCTCGCCGGCACGCTCGACGCCATCGACGCCGCCAGCAAGGCCCAGAACGGCCGGATCCCTTCGAACGACCTCCATGCGCTGCTCGACACGCTGCACCGCTGGTTCGAGGGCCCGGGCGGCCCGTCGCAGGAGCCGTACGACAACTTCCAGGACGCGTTTTCGACGTTCGTCTGCAACGACACCGTCGGCCCGACGACCACCAGCCCCTACATCACGTACGGCCGCACGAGCGACAGCCAGGTGCCCGGCTTCGGCCCGTTCTGGATCTGGACGACCGCCGCGTGCGCCTCGTTCCCGGTGCAGGACGCCGACGTCTACCGCGGCCCCTGGAACACCTCCACGACCAACACGATCCTCGTGCTCGGCAACCGGGGCGGTGATCCGTCGGTGAAGTACAGCAACGCGCAGCTCGCCTCGACCACCCTCGCCAAGGCCCGCCTGCTCAGCGTCGACATGTACGGCCACACCTCGTACAACCTCGCGAGCTCGTGCGTCGACAACTACGTCGACAACTACCTGATCAATCCGGCCGTGCTGCCCGCCAATGGCGCCTCGTGCAGCACCGACTTCGGCCCGTTCGACCCGATCTCCGAGGAGGAGAGCACGGACGGCGCCGACCTCGGCTACGGCCGCGGGTTCATCCGCCACTAGTCGCGACCAGGCCCGATGCCGTGGGGCTCGGGCCCGACGCGAGAAGGCGTCGGCGCGGTTCGTCCGCGCCGGCGCCTTCGCCGTTCTACGGGGCAAGCCGCCGTCGCGGGACGAGCGCTGGCGCTGGCCAATCGCGAGGGGTCGGCGCGCGTTCCACGGCTCAGGCGATGCGGGAGTTGCAGCCGGTGGTCGTTCTGCGGGCTACGGCGGAGGCGGGTCCGCGTGTGTTGGCGAGGCGTGCGTGTGTCGGCGGCCGGTTGGGTTGCGAAGAACCGTTCGTTCGCCGCCGAGCTTCGTCGGAGCGCATGCCGTGTCGACAAATCGTGCGCTGGGTGCACGATCGGTCTACACGGCTCGGCGCTGTCACACCTGCGGGTGCACAAACCGCGCCAACGCCCGATACCCCAACGGCCAGCACCCCCATGGGGTGCCAGGCGTTGGGGGACCCGTCCGGCCTGCGACAGCAGGGCTATCGGGCGCCTCTCGCCCGCGGAATGGCGCTCGCGCCTGGCCGCTCAGGGGCGCTCGAGCAGGAGCGCGATGCCCTGGCCGCCGCCGATGCAGAGGCTGATGAGGCCGTACCGGGCGTCGACGCGCTGCATCTCGTAGAGCGCCTTCACGGTGATGGCGGTGCCGGAGGCGCCGATCGGGTGACCGAGGGCGATGGCGCCGCCGTTCGGGTTGACGCGCGGATCGTCGTCGGCCATGCCGAGCTCGCGGAGCACGGCGAGCGACTGCGCGGCGAATGCCTCATTGAGCTCGATCACGCCGATGTCGTCCAGGGCGACCCCGGTGCGGGCGAGCACCTTCTGGATCGCGGTGACGGGACCGATGCCCATGATCTTCGGGTCGACGCCCGTGATGGCGTACCCGGCGACCCTGGCGATCGGCGTGGAGCCAAGCTGCTGGGCCTTGGCCTCGGTCATGAGTACCACGGCGGCGCCGGCGTCGTTGAGGCCGGAGGCGTTGCCGGCGGTCACGGTGCCGTCTTCGCGCTTGAACGCGGGCTTGAGGCCGGCGAGCGACTCGAGCGAGATGTCGGCCCGGATGTGCTCGTCGGCGTCGAAGAGCACGTCACCCTTGCGGCTCTTCAGCGTCACGGGCGCGATCTGCTCGGCGAAGCGGCCCTCGGCGCGAGCGGCGGCGGCCTTCTGGTGGGAATTGAAGGCGAAGAGATCCTGATCCTCGCGGCTGATGGTGTCGCGCGTGGAGAGGTTCTCAGCGGTGACGCCCATGTGGATCGTGTGGAACGGATCGGTGAGCGCGCCGACGACCGGGTCGATCTGCGTCGTATCGCCCATGCGCGCACCCCAGCGGCCGGCCGGGTTCCAGTACGGCGCCTGACTCATGCTCTCGGCGCCGCCGGCGAGGGCGGTGTCGGCATCGCCCGTCTGCAGGTGCATGGTGGCCGTGATGATCGCCTGCACGCCCGAGCCGCACAGGCGGTTGATCGTGAAGGCCGGCGTCGACTGGGGGATGCCGGCGCCGATGCTCACGACACGGCCCATGTACATGTCGCGCGTGCTCGTGTGGATCACGTTGCCCATCACGACGTGCTCGATCGCGTCGCCCTCGATGCCGCTGCGCTCGAGCGCCGCTTTGGCGGCCGTGACCCCGAGCTCGGCGGCGGGCACGTCCTTGAGGCTCTTGCCGTAGCTGCCGATCGGCGTGCGCGCGCCGGAGGTGATGACGACACCGGTCATGGGTGGCTCCTGAGGTTCGGGTGGCTCGCCGAGGCGGGCGGTGGGCCGCGAGCCGATGGTGGCGCGCGTCGAGGCCGCCGCGGCCGGGAACCGCGGCGTACCCGCGAAGAGTGCCGCACGCCTGGGCCTGGCGTCGGCCGGGGTCCCGCGGGAATCGTGTAGCGGGTAGCGCCGGGATCGCCCTGCGCACAGCCCGGCGGGCGCGGCCGGCGTGGGCGCGAGCGTGCGATGCGTCCAAGTTGCTCTGCTGTATCGCCCGCCGCGCCGATGCAGTGGGCATGACCAGCGTTCCCGGTACGCGCTTCGACGATGGCCGCGCGCTGTCGTGCCGCGTCGGCCGAGGGCTCCTGTTGACGATCATCGCCCTTCGCTGGACCTACGTGATGGGAGACCGGCGGCAGCGCCGGAAGGATCGCCGGCAGTTCCTCGCTTTCGGGATCGTGTTCTCGATCGCCATGGCCGCGGTGATGGTCCGAACCGACCTGCTCGTGTACGGCACGCTCTTCCTCGTCGCGCAGTTCGCGCTGCTCGAGGCCCTCGAGCGCCCCGGCGACCGCGCCTACGATGCGCGCCGCGCCGCCCGGCGCCAGGCCTACCGCGACGCCCGCATCGAAGCGGGCTTCCTCGCGCCGGCCGACGACCCACGCGACTGAGCACCGCGGGCCACCGCTCGCGTACGCTCCGCCGATCTACGAGCTGCCGTACACCGATCTCGTCGCCGAGCTGGCGACCGACGCCGCGCCGCTGCCGCTGGGCGCGGGCCTGGGGAGCACGTTCGTGCCGCGCGTCTTCGACGCCGACGGCGCGCTGCTCCCGGTTGGCGATCCCGAGGACGCACCGGCGCCGGGCCGCATCGCGCTGCTCGTGCCCGGCGGCGACGCCTCGATCGCGGGGACGCTCGTCGTCGAGCACGGCGAGTGGTCGGTGGCGTGCCCGCTGAGCTCCGGCCAGCTGCACCGGTTGACGAACGCGCTCGACGGCAAGGGCACGCGCCCCGGCATCCGGCCGACGTCGACGACGGGCGCCACCGTGCACCTCGGCGGCTCACCCGAGCTGCTGACGGTTGACGACGGCGAGCACCAGGTCGCCATCCCGGCCGGCCCGAAGCGGGCGATGGCCAAGGCGCTGCGCGCCGCAGCCCCGCGCGACTAGCGGGCCGCCGCCCCGGCGACTGAGGGCGCTCGTCCCTTGGTGAGGACGACGAAGCCCACGCGTAGGGCAGCCCGAATATCGGCGTGGGCGGAGACGCCCGCTCCGGCGGCGCCCCGCACCGGCGATACGGTTGCGGCGTGACGGGCGGGGCGCAGTGGGTGATCGAGCTCCTGCTCGGCCTGAGCATCTTCGGCTGGGCAGTGCGCATCGCGGCGCTCATGGCTGTGCCCGTCAACCGCCGTCCCGGCAGTGCGACGGCGTGGCTGATGTTGATCTTCCTCGCGCCTTACCTCGGCGGCGCGCTCTACCTGCTCATCGGCGACCCCAAGCTGCCGAAGGTGCGGCGCGAGAAGCAGCGGCGCGCGAATGCCCGGATCCTCGAGCTCACCGCCGGCATGGACCACGTGCCCGACGACGACCCCGGCCCGCCGTGGCTCGCCTCGGTGGCGCGCCTCAACCGCAACCTCGGGGCCATGCCGCTCGTCACCGGCAACCACGTGCGGCTGATCGACGACTACGACGCCGCGATCCACGAGATGGCCGACGCGATCGACACGGCCACCGAATACGTGCACGTCGAGGTCTACATCCTCGCCTTCGACGACGTGACTCGCCCGTTCTTCGCCGCGCTCGAGCGGGCGGCGCAGCGTGGCGTGAAGGTGCGCGTGCTCTGGGACCACATCGGCTCGCGCGGCGTGCCGGCCTACCGCGGCACGCGCCGCGAGCTGACGCGCCTTGCGGGCGTCGGGGTGGAGTCGCACCTGATGCTCCCGGTGCTGCCGTTGCGTCGTCAGTTCCAGCGTCCCGACCTGCGCAACCATCGCAAGCTGATCGTGGTCGACGGGCACGTCGCCTACGTCGGTTCGCAGAACGTCATCGACCGCACCTACGGCAAGCGCAAGAACCGCCGTCGCGGGCTCAAGTGGCAGGAGCTCGTGGCGCGCGTCGAGGGGCCGGTCGTCGGTGGGGTGAACGCATTGTTCGTCACCGACTGGTTCAGCGAGACCGACGAGATCCTCGCCGGTGAGATCGAGCGCGGCGACGCGCACCTCGCCACCAGCTCGCTCGAGTGCCAGGTGGTGCCGAGCGGCCCGGGCTTCGACGGCGAGAACAACCTCAAGCTTTTCAACTCGCTCATGTATGCCGCGACGGAGCGCGTGAGCATCACGAGCCCTTACTTCGTCCCGGACGCATCGCTGCTCACCGCCGTCTGCACCGCCGCCGAGCGGGGCGTCGACGTGGAGCTCTTCGTCAGCGCCGTCGGCGACCAGTGGATGGTCTACCACGCCCAGCGCAGCTACTACGAGGTGCTGCTGCGCGCCGGCGTGCGCATCTACCGCTACCCGGCGCCCTACATCCTCCACGCGAAGCACATGACCGTCGACGATGCCGTCGGCGTGATCGGCTCCAGCAACCTCGACATGCGCAGCTTCGAGCTCAACCTCGAATCCACGCTGCTCGTCCACGGCTCCGACTTCGTCGACGAGCTCCGCGCCATCGAGGACGGCTACCGCGCCATCAGCGCCGAGCTCACCCTCACCGAGCACCTCGCCCGCCCGCTCCCGGGCCGCGTGGTCGACAACATCGCGCGCCTCACCTCGGCCCTCCAGTAACCCTTCGGCCGGCAACCTAACTACGTTCGCCGGCACCCCCTCGACGACGAACGTAGTGAGGACGCCGAGTCAAGGGTGTGTGGTGGCGCGCTCGAGGCGGATCACGACCGACTTGCTCGTCGGCGTGCGCGACTCGTCGGCAGTGCTGCGCAGGGGGACGAGCGGGTTGGTCTCGGGGTAGTAGGCGGCGGCGCAGCCTCGGGCCGTCGGGTAGGCGACGAGGCGGAAGCCGTCGGCGCGGCGCACCGTGTCGTCGAACTGGTCGGCGACGAGGTCCACCATGTCGCCGTCGGCGAAGCCGAGTGCGTCGAGATCGGACGGCCGCACGAAGAGCACGCGACGGCCGCCGGTGATGCCGCGGTAGCGGTCGTCGAGGCCGTAGATCGTCGTGTTGTACTGGTCGTGCGAGCGGAGGGTCTGCAGGAGCAGGTGGCCGTCCGGCACCTCGATCATGCGCAGCGGATTGACGGTGAGGTGGGCCTTGCCGTCGGGCGTGTCGAACGTGCGGTGGTCGCGCGGCGCGTGCGGGAGGACGAACCCGCCGGGCAGCCGGATCCGGTCTTCGAACTGCTCGAAGCCGGGGATCGTGCGCTCGATCCGCTGGCGGACGAGCGCGTAGTCCTCGACGAAGGCGTCCCACGGGATGGCACGGGCGGTGGCGGCACGGGCGGCGCCGTCGGGAGCGGCCCAGCGGTCGTCATTCGTGTCCCACGGGGGTGTCGCGGCGCGCTCGGCGACGCCGCCGCCTGCGGGGAGCGCGCCTCGTGCGTCGCCGTCGCCGAAGACCGCCTGGGCCAGCTCGCAGATGATCCGCGGCTCGCTGCGCACGTCGTCGCTCGGCGGCGGGAGGTGGCCGCGGGTGGCGTGGACGACGCTCATCGAGTCCTCCACCGTCACCGCCTGGACGCGCTTGCCGCGCGGGCTCTCGTCACGATCCGTGCGCCCGAGTGCCGGCAGGATCAGCGCGGCCTGCCCGGTGACGGCGTGCGAGCGGTTGAGCTTCGTCGACACCTGCACCGTGAGTCGCAGCCGGCGGATCGCGGCCTCGGTGACGGCGGTGTCGGGCGTGGCCGACGCGAAGTTGCCGCCCATCGCCATGAACACCTTGAGCCGGCCGTCGTCCATCGCGTGAATCGTCTCGACGACGTCGAACCCGTCCTCCCGCGGCGTCTGGATCCCGAACTCGCTGTCGAGCGCATCGAGGAACCAGGCGTTGGGTCGCTCCCAGATGCCCATCGTGCGGTCGCCCTGCACGTTCGAGTGGCCGCGCACCGGGCAGAGGCCAGCGCCGGGCCGGCCGATCTGGCCGCGGAGCAGGAGCAGGTTGACGATCTCGCGGATCGTCGGCACCGACGCCTTGTGCTGCGTGAGTCCCATCGCCCAGCAGACGACGACCTTGTCGTGCGCGAGGAGCAGCTCGGCTGCGCTCTCGATCTCCGCGCGCGTGAGGCCGGTGGCCCGCTCGGTCTCCGGCCAGTCGAAGGGGGAGTCGGCGCCGAGGTCGGCTTCGAGGTCTGCGACTCGCGAGGTGGAACGCGCGCTGGATTGGGCGTCCGTCGATCTGGCGCCTCCGACTCCGAGTTCGGCCTCGAGTTCGGCCAACCCGGTCGTCGAGCTGGCGAGGAACTCGTGGTCGAGCACGGTGCCCGGCGCGGCCGCCTCCGCGAGGAACGTGCAGTGCACGAGCGCGCGGAAGAGTGCGTGGTCGCCGCCGACCTTGATCTGGAGGAACTCGTCGGTGAGCTGGGTGCCGTGGCCGAGCATGCCGCTCACCGTCTGCGGGTTGTCGAAGCGGGCCAGGCCGGCCTCGGGCAGCGGGTTGATCGTGAGGATCTTCGTGCCGCGCTGCTTGGCCTCCTCGAGCGTGGTGAGCATGCGCGGGTGGTTGGTGCCCGGGTTCTGGCCCGCGATCACGATGAGGTCGGCCATGACGAGGTCGTTCACCGTCACCGAGCCCTTGCCGATCCCGATCGTCTCGGCGAGCGCCACGCCCGACGACTCGTGACACATGTTCGAGCAGTCCGGCAGGTTGTTGGTCCCCAGCGCGCGGGCGAGCAGCTGGTAGAGGTAGGCGGCCTCGTTGCTGGTGCGACCGGAGGTGTAGAAGGCGACCTCGTCGGGCGAGTCGAGCGCGCGGAGCTCGTCGGCGATCACCGCGTAGGCGTCGTCCCAGCCGATCGGCGCGTAGTGGGTGGCGCCGGGCGCGAGATACATCGGCTCGGTCAGCCGGCCCTGCTGCCCGAGCCAGTAGCCGGTGCGCTCGCCGAGATCCGCCACCGAGTGCCGCTCGAAGAAGCTGCGCCCGATCCGGCGGAGGGTGGCCTCCTCCGCCACCGCCTTCACGCCGTTCTCGCAGAACTCCAGATGGTGCGCGCCCTGCTCGGGCTCGGGCCACGCGCAGCCCGGGCAGTCGAAGCCCTGCGGCTGATTCATTTTCAGCAGCGACCGCGCGCTCCGCGTCACGCCGAGGTGGCGCATCCCCTGCTTCGCAATCGAGACGCTCGCCGCGCGCCCGACCGCGTGGTCGAGCGGCCCCTCGCTGCTCACCTCGAGCGCCGAGTCGTCCTGCGGCACGTCGTGGTCGCGCGTCGTGCGGCCTCGGCCGAGGTGGTGCTCGTAGCTCATCGGGACGAGCGGGTCGCGGCGGCGGGGCGGGCGTCGGTGGTGGTGCTGGCGCGGGTGGTGCGCGCGTCGGCGGTGGTGCTGGCGCGGGTGGTGCGCGCGTCGGCGGTGGTGCGGGTATCGGCGCTGGCGGCAAAGGGGCTGCTGGCGGGCCCGGCCGCCGGGTCGGCGCCGAAGGGATGACCGGGGGAGCCGGTTGCCTGGCCGGAGCCATCGACGGCTCTGCCGTTCGAGACCGAGGAATCCGCGCCGGCGGTGGCATGCGTCGCCCGCGGGGTGATCCGCCCCGGCTGCACGATGCGATCCGGGTGGGTGTAGAGCGTGGCGCGGCCGTCGCGCACCCAGCCCGCGAGGGTGAGACCGAGACGCTCAGCGGTGGCGACGGCAAGGTTCGACGGCGCACCGACCGCTGCCAGCACCGGCGCCCCCGCGGCCGCGGCCTTCTGCACCAGCTCGAACGAGATCCGCCCGGAGAGCACGATCACCCGCTCGCGCGCGGGCAGTGCGCCCGCGAGGAGCTGCTCGCCGATGAGCTTGTCGAGCGCGTTGTGGCGGCCGATGTCTTCGTGCAGCGCGAGCAGCCGGCCGCCAGCGTCGAAGAGCCCGGCCGCGTGCAGGCCGCCCGTTTCCGCAAACACGCGCTGGGCCACCTGGAGGAAGTCCGGGAGCGTGGTGAGCACGCCCGCGTCGAGCTCGAGGTCGCTGTCGATCGGCGCGATCCGCTCGCACAGCTCGTCGATCTCGGCGCTGCCACAGACGCCGCAGCTGGCGGTGGCCATCAGCGTGCGCTGGCCAAGCGGGTGCCGCGGCCGCCGGGCAAGATCGACGGTGACGACGTTGAACTGCTGGTCGGGGTTTGGGCCGGTGGCGCGGCGGCCGGTTCTCGGCTCTGTGCTGGCGTCGGCGCCCGTGGCGGAAGCGCCGGGGCCGTGCTCGACGCTGGCGCTGGCGCTGGCGCTCGTGGAGGAGGGGCCGGTGCTGGGCTGGTCGCGGGCATCACAGGAGGACGAGGCGCCCGTGTGCGACGCGCCGGACGGGCTGTCGAAGGGGCCGGTCCGGACGTCGGCGCAGTAGCGGATCCGCTCGATGTCGTCGCGGGTGGCGATCACGCCCTCGGCGTGCAGCAGACCGGCCGCCAGGGCGAAGTCAGAGCCCGGCGTGCGCATCGTCGACGTGGTGGTGAGCACCCCGCCGCCGAGCGCGATCCGGATCTCGAGCGGCTCCTCCCCGGCGACCCGCTCCCGCGTGCGCTGCCGGGCACCGCTCGCGTCGACCACCACCGCGGGCGTTCGCGCGACGCGCGTGCGGGTCGTCGAGCTGGCGACGTGCGTCATGGCTCCAACGTAGCCGCCGCTCGTTGCGTCGCCGTTGCGCTGACGGGCCTGGCTGGACGATGAGTCGGCACGGCGGGGTCGGGCGACGGGCCCGGGGCGGAACGGGTCTGGGCATGGGAACCCCAACGGAGAACCCCCTCCACGGTGGCTCGCCGTTGGGGTTCGCATGCCCGATGCTTGTCGATGGCTCGGGGGCGCCCGCTCATGCCGGGCACCGTGGACAGGGATCGTGTGACGAGACCGGCTGCGCAACGCCGCCGTTGCGGATACCGTCGGCCGCGATGACGTTCGTCCCGCCGCCTGCCTCGGGCCCGCTTCGCCCGCTCGACCTCGCGCAGCCGAAAGACATCGGCGCGCTGCTCACGTCGTCGTGGCGGATCTGGCGGGCACGGCCGACGGTGTTCCTGCTCACGGCCCTCGCCGTCGCGGTGATCCCCATCGCGCTGAGCCGCATCCTCACCGTCTTCGTGGTCGACGACTTCATGACCGACGTGACCAACGCGCTCGATCAGTCGACCCGCAACACGGAGTCGATCCCGAGCGACTGGCTCCCCGGGATCTCGTGGAGCGATGCCCAGTGGCCGCTCATCGCGACCGGTATCGAGCTGCTCGTTACCGGCCTGCTCGTGCCGGCGCTCGTCACCGCCACGCACGCGCGTGCGGTTACGGCCCTCGCCCAGGGCGACGACATCGGGGGCCGCGAGGCGCTGCGCCGCGGGCTGCAGGTGTTCGCCGCGGCCGTGTGGGTGATCCTGATCTACGGCGTCCTGATGATCATCGGGTTCGTCTTCTTCTTCATCCCCGGCCTGTGGATCTCGGTCGGGGCGGTGTTCGCGACGACGGTCGTCGCGCTCTCGGTCGCCAGCGGCTTTGGTGCGATCCGCGAGAGCCTGCGCGTGGTGCGGGCCGTCGGCTGGTGGCGCACGTTCGGCGCCGTCGTGGTGATCACGCTCGTCGGCTACGTGATGGCGCTCATCCCGGTCGCCGTGATCGACGCGTTGATCGGCGCCGACGGCACGGCCGACGCCGTCAAGGTCGGCGGCGCCGTCGTCGAGGGCTTCATCCAGGCCGCCTTCCTCTCGTGGGTCGCCCTCGCCCTCACGCTCCTCTTCTTCTCGCACAAGGCCCGCATCGGCGAGTCCTACGTGCCGCCGCCGGGTTCCGCCCCGATCGATCTGCCGGGCCCGAGTGGTGTGGCTCCGAGTGGCCAGTGGGGCCAGGGCCAGCCGGGCGCTGGTCAGCAGTGGGGTCAGGGTCAGCCGGGTGCCGGTCAGCAGTGGGGCCAGGGTCAGCCGGGGCCCGGGCAGCAGCCGGACCAGCCCGGTGCGCCAGCCCAGGGTCAGCAGGGCGGCGGCTACCAGGGAGGCTGGGGCTCGTCGAGCAGCGGTCAGCCGGGCGGCACCTGGAGTGGGGGCCAGGGCGGCCAGTCCGCCGGACCGTTCGGCGTCCCGCCGAGCCCGCCTCCGGGCAGCGGACCCTTTGGCGTGCCGCCGAGCCCGCCCCCGGGCACCGGCCCGATCTTCCACCGCCCGGGCCGCCAGCCCGCCGGGTGGCAGCAGGGCCAGCCGCCGGCCGGCTGGCAGCAGACGCCCGAGGGCGGTTGGCAGCAGCAGCCCCAGGGCGAGCAGCCGCCGACCGACGACGCCCCCACCGAGCCGGGCCCCGAGCAGCCGCCGGGCCAGCAGCCGCCCGCCGACGACAAGTAGCCGCGTGACGTGTCCGCGGATCCGCCGCCCGCTGGCAGATCTGTCGACAGCTCAGCGCCCGCGGGCCGCCGTCGCCTGACGTGTGGACAGATCGGTCGCCGGCTGCGGGATCCGTCCACAGCTCAGCGCCGTCGACCGGGTCTGTCCCCGCCTGGCGGTCCCACCGCGCCGCTGCCTTTGACTTCGAGCGCGCTGCAGCGCCTAGCGTGAGCCCTATGACTTCGGCGCAGCATCCCATCGGCAGCGGCTTCGGCGCGAAGAGCACCGCCGCCGAGGTCCTCCACGGCATCGATCTCGGCGGCAAGCTCGCGATCGTCACGGGCGGCTATTCGGGCCTCGGCCTCGAGATCACCCGGGCGCTCACGGGCGCCGGCGCCCACGTCGTCGTCCCGGCCCGGCGTCCGGCGACGGCCCACGAGATGGTCGACGACATGGGTTCCGTCGAGGTCGCCGAGCTCGATCTCGCCGACCAGGTGAGCATCGCGGCCTTCGCCGAGCAGTTCCTCGCCTCGGGCCGCTCGATCGACATGCTCATCGGCAACGCCGGCGTGATGGCGTCGCCGGAGCGGCACGTCGACGTCAACGGCGCCTCGGTCGAGCTCCAGCTCGCGACCAACCACTTCGGCCACTACGCCCTCGCCAACCGCCTCTGGACTGCGCTCGCCGCCGACGGGGGTGCACGCGTCGTGTCCGTCAGCTCCCTCGGCCACCGCCGCTCTCCGATCCGCTGGGACGACCCCGACTTCACCACCGGCTACGACAAATGGGTCGCCTACGGCCAGGCCAAGACGGCCAACGTGCTCTTCGCCGTCCAGCTCGACAAGCTCGGTGCCGACTCAGGCGTCCGCGCCTTCGCTCTCCATCCGGGCGGCATCCTCACGCCCCTCCAGCGCCACATCCCGATCGAGGAGCAGGTCGCCCTCGGCTGGCGCAACGAGGACGGGTCCCCGAAGCCCAACGACGCCTTCAAGTCGCCCGAGCAGGGCGCCGCCACTGCCACCTGGGCCGCCACCTCCCCCCAGCTCGACGGCCTGGGTGGCCTCTACCTCGAAGACGTCGACGTCGCCGAGATCGTCCCCACCGACTCCGACGCCCCACGCGGCGTGCGCCCCCACGCCCTCGACCCCGACGACGCCGCCCGCCTCTGGGCCTGGAGCGCCGAGGTCACCGGAGTCGACGCCTTCGCGGCCAGCGCCCGCTGAGCCCAACGCCCCCTGCAAGCGGCGGCGCGCACGCGCGCCCCGAGCCGTCTACGATGTGCGAGCACGGGGCCTTAGCTCAGCTGGGAGAGCACCTGCTTTGCAAGCAGGGGGTCGTCGGTTCGATCCCGACAGGCTCCACTCCGTGAGAAAGCCCCGCCCTGCGGGGCTTTCTGCGTTTCTGGGTAGCTCCGGCAGGGCGACGCGGCGATGTCGTGGGGGCGCTAATGGAAGCGTTAGTCGGGCAAATCGTTGCCGATCGCCTCGATGCGCGCCCATTCGAGCTGCTGCCAGATGATCTCCGGCAGCACCTCCAGAGCACGCCGCAGGAGCTCCTCGACGGGCGCTGCGATCACCGATGTGCGCGGGTCCAACGCTCTTGCCCAACCGGCTGGCTCGTATCGCGCAACCATCGACAAGCCGAACAAGACGAGCCACCAAAGACTTAGGCGGCTGCCACGCGCGTCGCCGAGAGCTGGCAGCAAGGCGAAGCTCTCGAATCCGTGCGCCTCGCGAGAGACCTGTCGCAGCGCGGCGATGTGCCCGGCGAAGGTTGGTTGCGTCGCTTCCAGCGACAAGCGAAACCCGTACCCGTGTGAAGTCTCGCTGACGACTGGGTCGCTCATTCCGACCGGGACCCACGGCGCCCACCGGGCCTCTACGCCGACGGCGTAGTTGCCGAGTTCGTCCGCGACGGCCTGCGCACGCGCTTGGCCTCGAACGTCGTCGGGCACCGTTAGCCCCACGACCGTCACGAATACGCGTCCCCAGGGGAAGAGCTTGGAGCTGCTGCTCGCCGGGTCGTCAGGCACAACCCACAACGGGCGACGTCGCTTGCCGTCGCGACCAAGAAGGTCGTTGATCTCTGGGAGGGCCGCCCATACGTCGCCGATGGTGACCGACCGTTGGATCGGCTCGCCTCCAAAGAGCTCGCTTACGCCTTGAAACGACGAGATTGTTCTCGCTTGTACGTTGCGCGATTCCTTCGGTTTGACCCGCACATCGAGGAGCTCGCCATCCAGCGCCCGCGCCTGGAGGCCGTGGCCCGCGAGGCGCCAGCTGGCGCCATCCGACGCAGCAGCAGCAGAGATCGCACGACCGGCCTGCGACAGCGCGTAAAACAAGGGAAGCGGTGAAGCTGCTGGCCCAGCGACGTTTGCTGCCTTGAGAAGCTCTTCGAACTGCGCCATCGCAGCGTCGAACGTGTCTGCGCGCTCCGGCATCGAGGCGCGGCCCGGCGGCGCGGCGCGGCTCGCGCGTAGCCGAAACATTGGCACGGGCTTGCCCTGCATCGCTGGAGCCTAACGGCGGCGGCCACCAGCCGGACGAGCATCTTCGCTACCCGAGTCGGGGGTCTAATCGTTGATCCCGGACGCCGCGGCGCCGCGGGGACGATTCCGCTGAGAGCTGCGCGTCAAAGATCTCCGGCCAGAGCAGGGAGACCTCCAGGTCCGAACAAAGCTTGGCCCAGCTCGGGTCGGCGGGCTTGCGTTCCACAGCGATCACGCATCGTACGGGCCGTCCTTTCGCTCCCAGGAGGTGCGCGTCGGAGCACTTGGCCGAGGGCGAGTCGGAGCTGTTTCTCATCGTTCGAACCGCTGAGGCTCTTGACCTCGGCAACACATACTTCCGGGCCGTCGTTCCAGGCGAGGCCGAATGCTGGCTCGCCGGGGCTCAGCGATCGCGGCACCATTCCCGTTGCCCGTACCGCGGCGGCCAGTGCGTCTTGCGTTAGCGCGTGCGCTCCCAACGCCCGATCGACCAGGTCGGGGTCAACGGTGAATGGCTCGCGTCGGGCGGTCTTGGCTCTCGGATTCGCTGGCCGATACTCGGTGCCTACCGTCGGGTGTCCGGAGGCGGGCGCCGGGCGCTCCGCGGTCGGCCGCGTCGGTTGCCGATCCTTCGCGCGCATCTGCGCCTGGACCGCGTGAAACCTAGCCAATGGTTCCTCGTGCCGCGTCCGATGCGGTGAACGCGATTGTGGGCCCCGACGACAAGTTTCGGGACGAGCGCCGGTCTGTGACTCTGAACCGGCTGGATCGCATGCTCGTTGACCACCCGGACTACCCTGGCGATTGCGGTAGTTTGCGGCGATTGTGGACGTTTCAACCGCTCTAAGGCAGCTGGACAAGGCAACGTCTGGTAAATGGCACTGGTGGCACTATCACTTTGGCTCCACGGCGATAGGGCGGCCAATCCCGTTCGCGTTGGCGTTTGCGAGCGCCATCGTCGAGATCGACGGGGTGATGCCCGGGTACGCCCAACGGACGATCGAAGCGGTCGGAGCAGTTTCCGGTCGGGAGAAACATCGGCCAGACTACGAGCAGTTGCTCCAACGGCTCGCAGAGGTCCACGTGGCGCTGGAAATGGTTCGAGCTGATTGGCCCGCGGGCACGACTTTCTCGGACGAGCCGACGGCCCCCGGCAGCCAGAAGAATCCCGAGATGGTTGTCAGCACGCCCTCGGCCCGGCTAGGCATCGAGGTCAAGGCCCCCGCGCTGCTAGACCACGAGGCTAAGCGGAGCACGAGGCCGTTGCAGGCGGGCGGTCGAATCCACTCCCCGGAGAAGCTCGTTGAGATGGCTGGCGGCAAGGACAAGCTTACGTTGCCACGCGACAATCCGGTGAAGGATTTCTTGGTGAGCGCCGATGAGAAGTTCGCGGCGTTTCGTCAAAACGATCCGGACTTCTACGGGGTGTTGGCGATCGTCTGGGACGACTTCATTTACGAACCCGTGACGTCGCTGACTCACAAGTCGTCCGGACTGCTGACCCCGAATTCCTTCTGGACCGACGGGCACGGGCAGCCTGTTCGGTTTCCTAACGTCGACGCGGTACTCCTGGTCTCACACCTCCAGTTCTTGAAACGTTCGCTTGGCGAAGACGGCGGTTCAAATCCGTTCGTCATCGGAGGGCTGACCTTTAAATGGGACCTCGACCCTGCACGTCCGGTGGCCTTGCTCCACACCCCCCACGGGCGATCGCTCCCACCGGCGCTCGCGGAGCCGCTGAACGTTCGCGCGCTCGAAGACCTGTGGGGCGCTGAGTACCACGCTCCGGACACTGTCCAGTGGATCACTACTCTGAAACCAGACGAGTAAGCCACAGATCTCAGCATCGGTATAGCTTTGGTGCGTGCAGGAGGCAGACCCTCACTCAAGCGAGAGCAATCCCTCACAAGGGAGGTCGCGCGGCAGGTGGGCTGGCAAGGCTAGAACCTTCGGGAAATGGGTCGGGAGCACAGCCGGAGGTGCGTTCATCGGCAGTGCCATCGGGATGGCTCTGACTTGGGGAATCCCGACGATGTTCGCGGCCCCTCCGCTGTCCGAGCAATTCCGCGAGGTTCGTGCCCGTGCTGCCGCCGACGGGCTGTCGGCGGAGACACGCAACTTCGACGCTCGCGGCGCCGACGACACGAGCTACCTGGTGGTCTTGAAGCCAGAAACGCCAGCGCCGGGAACGTGGTGGAAGAACACGCCCGCCTCCGACGAACTCCGCGTATACGACGTGCATCGCGGACGGCTCCAGCTGCGCTTTCGCTTTCGCCCGAAAGAGCTCTATGGCACTCACTTGGTCTTCAGGGTGGACTCGCTGGACGACCTGGACGGATCGGGAGCCGATGAGCTGATCGGCTCATACGCCCCGGTTGCCATGGGAGCATTTGACCCGATCCCAGTGGTGCTCCGGTTCGACGACGGCGCGAGTGTCTACAAGCTCCAGCCGCTGGTGAGGCAGAGGCCGGATATCGCTGTTCCCGATCGGCCTAGACTGTACGAACGCGGCGCCATCAACCGTCTCCGAACGCGCGTCGTTCTGAAGGACGCATACAACCCGCATCTACGGATTTCGGGGTATCACACCGAGCAGTATCAGCTAGTCTCTCGGGGAGACACGAAACCGCTGCTCGTGACCTCTTATCTGCTGCGTGCCGCAGACCATGCCGATAGCGGCTTGCATCAAATCGAAGCCTTCAGGCTGGATGTCAATCGGCATCGGCCGATCCTCTTGAGCTGTTACGAACGAGTCCGGTACCGCCCCGATCCTCGGCGTCGCACGGCAGACTTCATGCCAGAGGCGGTCAAGGCTCTGGACCCTGGCAACATTGCGGGCGGCTGCTAAGAGTTGGCAGTCGCTGCCGCCCGCTGGAAGCGCCGTGGAAGCACGGAGTGGCACAGGAGAGCGCCACAGGCGGTCCGCTGAAATGAACTGTTGGCGAGCATGGCCGCGGTACATCGCACCGTCCTGCAGCACTCCGCAGTACCCGCCGTCGACTTTGCAAGCAGGGGAGAAAGCCCCGCCCTGCGGTGGCTTTCTGCGTTCCGGACGGAGTTTCGCGCGATGAGCAACAGGAGCAGGAAAGGGTGTGCCCCGCTCCCAGTCGGTTGGAAGCGGGGCACGCAATGCGGACCTCGGGTGACCGCCCGAGGTCGCGACGTCTTCCCCGAGTGGATGAAGCGGCCCTGGTGAGGCTTCCCGATCGTCGCAGGGATCCCGGACGGATCCGAGGCGAGATGACGTCCGGAGCGCCTGAAAAGCTGCTCGTAACGTTCGATACATCCGTGACCGCGGACCGGACGTCGCTTCCCTATACATCGATCCTGGTGAATCGCAGTGCAGCCCATCGTGCCTGGGGCGACTCCGCCCCCGCATTACGTCTCGTTTACGGCCGAGATCAACCCTTCGACCGCGGAGGGCCTGATCGGGCTGATGGGCAACCTGGCGACCCAGCGCGTCCCTGAGGTGCATCTCATGCTGTCGACGCCAGGGGGCGTCGTGATGAGCGGCATCACGATCTACAACGCGCTGCGCGCCATGCCGTTCAAGCTGATCACGTACAACGTGGGCAACGTCGATTCGATCGGGAACGCCGTCTTCTTGGCTGGCGAGGAGCGCTACGCGAGCACCAACGCGACCTTCATGTTCCACGGCGTTTCGATGACGGTGCCGGCTCAGACCACGATGGACCGCCGCTTCCTCACCGAGCGGATGGATTCACTGGTGGCGGATGAGCGGCGAATCGGCGCGGTATTCGGCGAGCGGACCAACCTGACCGAAGCCGACGTCGTGCAGCTGTTCGAGCGGCAGCAGACCAAGGACGCGGACGCGGCCCTTGCCGCTGGCATCATTCACGAGGTCCGCGATGTCCAGCTGCCCGCGGGCGCCCCCGTAATGGGCCTGGTATTCCAGCGCTAGGCCGGTATCAGGATTCAGGTCCATGGGATCTCCAAGAGGCGAGTTGCCACACCCGTAGTCGACGATCGAGCCGCGGAGCTTGAGGTCGACCGCGCTAGTTTCGGCAACGTTACTACCTCGTAGCTTACGGGCATAGGGCGATTTCGTGCGCCTACCCGAGGTCACGTGTGTGCGGGCGGCACTGGCTGCCCCCGGCACCATCCGGGGCCGTACCGGCCTAAAGAGGACTGAATTGGTATAGAAAGCGTAGGGACTTCGTTTTGCGACCCGTCCGGGAAGGTCCCTCATGTCTCGCCAGCTCCACCTTGGTGGGTTCCAGATTGCGTCGCAGGTGACGCACAGCAATGCTGCTTGGCGGCATCCGGGGAGCACCGGGAACTACTTCGATCCGGGCTACTACCACCGGTTGGGTCGGACGCTCGAGCGGGGCAAGTTCGACTTCGTGTTCTTCGCGGACCTGCTGGCGGGTCCGAGCCGGTATGGCGGGGGCATCGCGGAGGGGCTGCGGCGGGGGACGCAGGCGACGGCGACGCTGGATCCGACGCTGGTGGCCACGTCGATCGCGGCGGTGACGCAGAAGCTGGGCGTCGCGGTGACGAAGTCGACGACGTACTTCCACCCGTACGAGATCGCCCGCAGCTATGGCACGCTCGACCACATCACGAGCGGCCGCGCCGGGTGGAACGTAGTGACCTCGCTGAACGAGGCGGAGGCGCAGAACTTCGGCGCCGACGGCCACCTGGAGCACGACCTGCGTTACGACCGGGCCGACGAGTTCCTGCGGGTGACGGAGCAGCTCTGGGACGGCTGGGACGCCGACGCGATCGTCGCCGACAAGGCGAGCGGCGTGTACATCGACCCGGGCAAGGTGCGGGCGGCGCACCACCAGGGCGAGTTCTTCAACGTGCGCGGGCCGCTGAACGTGCCGCGCTCGCCGCAGGGCCGGCCCGTGCTGATCCAGGCCGGCTCCTCGAACAAGGGGAAGGACTTCGCGGCGAAGTGGGCCGAGGCGATCTTCGAGATCGACCCGACGCCCGAGGGCCGGCGGGCGTACTACGACGACGTGAAGAGCCGCGTCAGCAACTTCGGCCGGGATCCCGAGCAGGTGAAGATCCTGCCGGCGGTGCTGCCGTTCATCGGCGAGACGGAGTCGATCGCGCGCGAGAAGCAGGCGTTTCACAACGAGCTTGCCGACCCGATCAGCGGGCTCATCACGCTGAGCACGCACACCGACCACGACTTCTCCCAGCACGACCTCGACGCGCCCGTCGAAGACCTCCAGGTGCCCGGCACCCAAGGCCTCTTCGACGTCGCCGCCGCCTCAGCGCCCGCGACTCGCTCACCCTCCGCGACATCGGCAAGCTCTACGCCCAGGGCGTGCTCCTGCCGCAGTTCGTCGGCACCGCGAGCGACGTCGCCGACCAGCTCGAGGCCGCGAGGGCGGGCGGCGAAGCCGACGGGTTCATGATCTCGTCGTCGTTCGGCCCCGGAGCCTTCGACGAGTTCGTCGACCAGGTCGTCCCGGAGCTCCAGCGCCGCGGCATCTTCCGCGAGGACTACGCGGGCAACACGCTCCGCGACCACCTCGGGCTCGACCCGGTCCAGTCGCGCGCCGCCGTCGCCGCGGCGTAGACGCGCCGGCTCCGCAGGGTCGGCGCACGGCCCAGCGGGACGACGCATCGCGCGAGGTGGGGCCGCGGCGGGTGCGCCGCGGCCCCACTCCACGCGCCCCGAAACCGGAGGCTCGCCAGCGTCGATCGCGCCCCGCGGATGTCCGGCCATCGCGGCACCAAACCGAGCGGCCGGGCGCGCCGACCGGCCTGGGCCGGAGCATCGCGAGCGGCAGCGCGACCGCCCGGTCACACTACGCGAAACCTGCGGATTTGCGGGCGTAACGTAGAGGCATGTTGCTCATCGCGTACGACGGCTCTCAGTCCGCGCGGGCGGCGATCGATCAGGCCGGGACGCTCCTCGGCCGGACCGGCACCGACGCGCTGGTCCTCACCACCTGGGAGCCCTACCAAGACACCCTCACGCGGAGTGGCGCCGCGACCCTCGGCGGCGCCGCCTCCATGCCGACCGCCGACCTCGACGAGCAGGTCAGCAGGCACGCGCTCGAGACCGCCACCGAAGGCGCGGAGCTCGC
This sequence comes from Solirubrobacteraceae bacterium, assembly GCA_017744415.1. Lineage (GTDB taxonomy): Bacteria > Actinomycetota > Thermoleophilia > Solirubrobacterales > Solirubrobacteraceae > JAGIBJ01. The sequence goes on along the minus strand of JAGIBJ010000062.1, from coordinate 29,843 downwards.
GACCGCCGTGGGCCTGCGGGCCGCACCGCGAGCTGAGCCCACCACCGGCTCACCGGCCACCACCATCCTCGAGGTCGCCGACGAGATCGAGGCCGAGGCGATCGTGCTCGGCAGCCGCGGCCACGGGCGGGTCGCGTCGCTCCTGCTCGGCAGCACCTCGCACCACGTGCTCCACCACGCGCACCGGCCGGTGATCGTGGTGCCGAGCGACTGCGTGGCGGGCGAGAAGGCCGCCCGTGCTGGCGACACGAGCCGAGCCACGCCTCCGACGCCCGCCCGAGCCGCCTAGGCATCTCCCGAGCCCCCGGCGCTCCCTGCGGCTCCTCCGCGCGACATCTCGGCGAACCACCGACGAACGCACCGGCCCCTCGCGCGTACCGTCGGCTCTATGCTCCTCATCGCGTACGACGGCTCAGACCACGCCAAGGCGGCAATCGAGGCTGCGGCCAAGCTGATGCCCGGCGCCGACGCGGTGGTGGTGACCGTATGGGAGCGCTACATCGACGGCCTCGCGCGCGCCGGCGCGGTGGGGATCGGAGGCATCGCGGACGACGCCGGCGCCGACTTCGACAAGCACTTCGAGGCCCACGCGCAGCGCATGGCGAGCGAGGGCGCGGCTGCTGCCAACGCGCGCGGCCTCAAGGCGACGCCGCGCACCGAGGCGGGCCCGGGCGCGCCGGCCGCGACCATCCTGAACGTGGCGGACCACCTCGGAGCCGACGCGATCGTCCTCGGCAGCCGCGGGCATGGCCGCATCTCCGCGCTCCTCCTCGGCAGCACCTCGAACCAGGTGCTCCACCACGCGGCGCGGCCCGTGCTCGTCGTGCCCGGCCCAGCCGACGACTGACCGCATCGCTCGGGGGCCCGGTCGTTCTACCCGGCTGGCGAGGCCGTAGACCGGTGGCGGGTCCTGCGGATCGGCCACGCGCAGCGTCGGCGAATCACCGACGAACTGGCGCACCCGCGCGCGTACGTTAGATCCATGCTCCTCATCGCGTACGACGGGTCAGACAACGCGAAGGCCGCGATCGACGCGGCCGCCAAGGTCGCACCGGGCGCCGTGGCGACGGTGCTCACCACCTGGGAGCCCTACTCGGGCACGCTCGCGCGGGCCGGGGCCGGCGGCGTCTCCGGGATGGCCGGCGTCGCATTCCCGGATCTCGACGAGCAGGCTCGCGCGACCGCCGAGCGGGTCGCTGCGGAGGGCGCCGAACTCGCCGCCGCCGCCGGGCTCCACGCCACCGCACGCACCGCGGAGACCAACGCCACCTCCCCCGCGCCGCTCATCATCGAGATCGCCGACGAGCTCGAGGTCGACGCGATCGTCGTCGGCACCCGCGGCCACGGCCGCGTGAAGTCGATGGTGCTCGGCAGCACGTCGCACGGCGTGCTCGGCCACGCGACGAGGCCCGTGCTCCTCGTACCGCCGACGGCGGGCTGAGACGCAGGCGCATCTGACGCCAGCGCCCTGCGATTCGGGTCGAGCGCGCCTTCGCCTCGGGCGCCTGTCGGCGCGGGGTAGCGGGGGCGTGACGTTGTTGGTGGCCTGGTTGAGTTGGCGGGTGGCTGGCGTTGGTGGGCGGTTTGGGGTGGAGCTGTCGCGGGTTGGTGGTGTCGATTTTTGGGGGCGTGCTCGTGGCGGGCGTCGTCGGCGCTGGCGTGGTGTCGGCGGGCGCTGGTTGGGACTGGGCGTGCCGCGGGCGGACACGTTTTCGGGATCAGGTCACGTTTCCGTGTCGGAGCAGCCTGCGGTTTGGTCCGGGGTTCGGGCACGCTGGTTGGGGCATCACCCAACGCCTGGCCTCTGTGAGGGTGCCAGGCGTTGGGTGACCTGGCGTTGGCGCGGTTTGTGTCCCCGCAGGTGTGACACCGCCCTGCCGTGTCGACCATCCGCCACCCCACTGGCGGATCTGTCGACCCGCCGCGCCGGACCGGCCGCCCCGCCCCGGCCCGGCACACCTCGCCAACACCCCCGACCGCCCGCCGGCCCTGGCACACCTCGCCAACACCCCCTCAGGCCAGACCCGCCCTAACCCGCAAACGATCACCGACTCGAACTTGCGCGGCACCCGGGCCGCGGCGCCCCTGCTCAAGAGCCCGTAGCGACGGCTCGCGCCCGGAGCGGGCGCTGGCACTCCGCTAGTTCGTCGCCCACAGCCACAGGAACCATCCGAGCTGCAGCCCGATCGGGACGCCGAGCGCCGCGAGCACCGTCCGTCGTGGGAGCCGACGAGGCAGGGTTCCCGTCAATGCCGACCGACCCGTGATCCAGGCTCCCATCAGCGCGAACAGCCCCGGCACGCCGATGACCCACGACATCGCCATCCACTCGGCTTGCTCCGCCCACGAGTCGGGCCAGGCGCAGCAGGGGTCGCCGCCGAACCCCGGGTCGGGTTCGGCACCACGGGGATGCCGCCGAAGAGGACGACGTACAGCACAAGGAAGAGCCCGGCGACGGTCAGCAGCGGCGTGACGATCGCCAGCGCGGTCCGGTCCTTCCAATGCAGGCGATCCCGCATGGCCCGTTCGTCGGCAGCGTAACGGAGCCACCTGAGCCGCGAGCCTCACGTCGAGTCGCCCAGGCGGCCCAGCCTCAGCGCGCGAGCATCGCCCGCGACCCCAGCACCCGCGTGACCGTCAGCTCGATCACCACGCGCTGCGGGTTCTCGCGCGGCGGCTTGTACCTCACGGCGTAGCGCGCCTCGGCATCGGCCACGGAGGCCGGATCGCTCACGGTGCGGGCCACGCCCTCGAGGGTGAGCCAGCGCGGGCCGTCGATCTGGCAGAGCGCCGCCGGCACGCCACCCGGGACGCTCGCGTTGGTCGCCTTCTGGTTGCCACCGGTCGTGATCACCCGCGCGACGCCGGCGTCAACGTCCCAGGTGAATCCGCAGGCCGTCACGTGCACGGAGCCCGAGCGGCGCACGCTCGAGAATGTCGCGAGGTGCCGCTCGGTGAGGAACGCGAGCGCGTCGTCCGTCAGCGCCTCCGGCCCGAAACCCATCGCCGCATCATCGCGCTTGCAACGCTGAGCCGCTGATTTCCCATGCTGGAGCGCGGCAAATCAGCGGCTCAGCCCAGCCCGGCTCGCCGCCAACTCGGTGAACCGCTGATTTCCCTTGTTGGAGCGCGGCAAATCAGCGGCTCAGCCCCGCCCTGGCCGGCTGCCAACTCGGTGAACCGCTGATTTCCCTTGTTGGGGTCGGGCAAATCAGCGGCTCAGCCGGCCCCGCCCTGGCCGGCTGCCAACTCGGTGAACCGCTGATTTCCCTTGCTGGAGCGCGGCAAATCAGCGGCTCAGCTCAGCCCGGCTCGCCGCCAACTCGGTGAACCGCTGATTTCCCGTGTTGGGGTCGGGCAAATCAGCGGCTCAACCCCCGCCGCGCATCCCCGGCTGTGCGCCTGTGCACGCGAAGGTGACACCCCAGGCCGCTGGCGCGCGACAATGCGGCGGTGGCGCCCACGGCATGCATCGCGATCCCGACGCAAGGTCGACCCGGGCAGCTCGACACGGCCCTTGCCTCCATCGCCCCGCAGGCCGCCGCGCGCGGGGTGGAGATCATCGTCGTCGACGACGGCCCAAGCGACGCGACCCGTGAAGCGGCCGCCCGCCACGGCGCCACGTACCTGCTGGCCGGGCCACCCGTCCGCGCCTCGGAGACCACCCGGGGAGACCGCGGCGGCGATGTGCCAGCGCCGGCGGCACCGGCGCACTACGGGCCCAACGCCGCCCGCAACCGTGCGTTCGCGGCCACCGAGGCCGAGCTGGTGATCCTCCTCGACGACGACATCCGCGCGGCCGACGGCTGGCTCGATGCCCTGCTCGACGCGCACGCCAGCGAGCCCGACGACGTGGCCGTGCTCGCGGGCCGCATCATCCCGTGGCTCGATCCGGCGTACGCCCCGCGCACCTGCGGGCGACACGGCAGCTGGGTGACGGAGCTCGACGTCGGCGACGAGCCGAAGGACATCGACAACGGCTGGAGCGCGAACATGGGCGTGCGCCGCACGTGGCTGAACCGAGTCGGCACGTTCGACGAGGCCCACGCGATCGGCGGCGACGAGGAGGAATGGACGACCCGCATCCGAGCGGCCGGGGGACGCGTGCGCTACCTGCCCGCGGCCAGCGTGCGCCACGAGCGGATCGGTGAGGACGCCTCGCTGCGCCGCCTCGCCCGCGCCGCGCGCTTCCGCGGCCGCAACCTGCGCCTCTTCGACGCCCAGCAGGGCCGCGCGCCCGGCCTTCCCGAGGAGCTCCGCCGCTTCTTCGGGAGCCTCGCCCACGCGATGCTCCGTCGCTGCCCGATGGGCCTCGTCCTCGCGGCCCACAGCTACGGCCGCCTCGAGCAGACGCTCCTCCCCAAGCCGCCGCCGGCCCGGCCGGGCCTCACCGACTTCCTCAGCGGCCGCAGCGGGCACGTGGCCGGCAAGCGCGGCCAGCTCCTGCGCGCCGCCGACGCCCTGCTCGACGCCCTCCGCGCACCCATCACGGCGATCGAGCAGCTCCGCGCGAGGCGGCTGCCGAAGCGGCGCGTGCTGGCCGTGGCGATCGCCCGCGACCCCGCCGACTTCGCCGCGACGATCGCCCCGCACCTCACCGCCGGGCACCACGACGTCGAGCTCGACGTGCAGCCGCTCGACGCCCGCGGCAAATACCAGCGCCTCACCGCGATGCTCGCCGCGCACGACCTCGCGAGCTACGACCACGTGCTGCTCGTCGACGACGACGTCGACCTGCCAGCCGGCTTCATGGACCGATTCCTCTGGGCCGTCGAGCGCGCCGGCCTGGTGCTCGCCCAGCCCGCGCACCGCCGCCACTCGCACGCCGCGTGGCCCGTCACCCGTCGCCGCCTCCCGCACGCGGCGCGGCGCACGCACTTCGTCGAGATCGGCCCGATCACGCTGATGCGCGCGCCGGCGCTCGCGCAGCTCGTCCCGTTCCCCGAGGATCTCGGCATGGGCTGGGGACTCGACGTGCACTGGGGCGCGCTCGCGCGCGAGGCCGGCTGGCCGATCGGCGTGGTCGACAGCACGCCGCTCCTGCACCGCCATCCCGTCGCCGGCGGCTACGGGCGCGAGGAGGTCGTCGAGCAGGCGCGCGCGTTCCTCGCCGAACGCCCCTACGTGACCCGCGACGAGGCGGCTTGGTCGGAACCCGCCGCCCCCGCGAGGCGGGCAGGACGATGAAGGTCGCCGTCGTCGCCGAGTTCTACCCCCGCGCGCATGATCCCGTGCTCGGCGTCTGGGCCCACCGGCAGGCGATGGCCGCCCAGCAGGCCGGGGCCGAGGTGGAGGTGCTCGTGCTCCACCGCCTCGTGCCGCCCGCGCGCACGCTCCGCGCCGGGGCCCGCGCCGCGCTCACCGAGATGCGCACGCTGCTGAAGCAGCCGGGGCGCACCGAGCTCGACGGCGTCTCGATCACCTACGTGCCGTTCGTCTCGCCCGAGCGCACGAACACCTACGGCACCTGGGGCACCTGGGCCGCGCCGCCGCTGCGCGTCGCGCTCGCCCGGCTGCGGCGCCGGTTCGACTACGACCTCATCCACGCGCACAACGCCGTGCCGCCCGCCGACGCCGTGCAGCGGACCGGCCCACGCGTGCCCCTGATCACGAGCGTGCATGGCGGCGACGTGTTCCACACCGCCCAGCTCCGCGCCGACTGGGCCGGCACCGTCAGCGCCGCGCTCAACGCGAGCGACCTCGTGCTCGCGAACTCCTCCGGGATCGCCACCGCCTGCCGGCGCCTCACGAGCAGCCCGATCGACGTGATCCTGCTCGGCGCCGACGTGCCCGAGAAGGAGCCGCGCCCGCCGAAAGATCCGGTGCTCATCACGCTCGCGCACCTCGTGCCCCGCAAGCGCCACGCCGACGTGCTCCGCGCGATGTGGGTGCTCCGCACGCGCTGGCCGAGCCTGCGCTACGTGATCGTCGGCGACGGCCCCGAGCGGGCGCGGCTCGAGCAGCTGGCGGCCAGCCTCGAGCTCACGGATCGCGTCGACTTCCGCGGTCAGCTGCCGCACGAGCAGGCGATGGCGGCGCTCGACGAGGCGAGCCTCGCGGTGATGCCGTCGGTCGACGAGGCCTACGGCGTCGCCTACGTCGAATCGATGGCCCACGGCCTACCGACGATCGGCGCCCTTGGCGAGCCCGGCCCGCTCGACCTCGCCGACCTGCGCAGCGGCATCCAGCTCGCGGCCCCCGGCGACGTGGAGCACCTCTCGCGCGTGATCGACCGCCTCCTCGCGAGCCCGGGCGAGCGCCAGCGCCTCAGCAAGATCGGGCGCCGCGTGATCGCCGCGAACTGCTCGTGGGAGGCGACGGGCGAGGCGACCGTGGCGGCCTACGAGCGTGTGCTTTCCGGGCAAGCCGCTCGCCGCCCGGCCGCGCTCGAATCCGCCGCATGAAGCCCGCGCTCTTCGTGACGACGGAGGTGCCGCCCGACCGGGTGGGCGCCTTCCAGGCGCTGGCCGCGCGCACGCCGGTCGAGTTCGCGCTCTTCGGCGGCGGGCTGCACGCCACGGGCGGCGTCGGGGCCGATGTGCACGGCCTTCCGGCGCGGATCGTCACCCAGCGCGAGGTGTACGGCCTGGCCGCCAGCGGCGACTACCGCGCGGTGCTCGCCGGCACGGCGGGCCGCACCGCCCTGCCCGCCGCCTGGCTCGGTGCCGAGCGTGCTCGGATCCCGTTCGTCCTGTGGACTGCCCTCTGGGCCCACCCGCGTTCGGTGGCGCACGCCCCGGGTGCCCTGCTTCTGCGGCTCCTCTACCGGCGCGCCTCGACCGTCGTCACCTACGGCGAGCACGTGTCGCGGTTCGCCGAGGCCCACGGCGCCCGCGACCCGATCGTCGCGCCCCAGGCCGTCGACCAGGACTTCTGGGGCGGGCTCGCCGATGAGCCCCCGCCCGCCGGCACGCCACCGCGGATCCTCTACGTGGGCCGCGACGATCCCGGCAAGGGCGTGGGCACCCTGCTCGAGGCGTGGGAGCGCGGCGGTTTCGCCGTCGCCGGTGCTGAGCTCGTGCTTGCCGGTCCCGATGCGAGCCGGGCATCGGAGACCGCCGGCGTGACCGCCCTCGGCCTGGTCAGCCCTGAGCGGGTACGCCAAGAACTTCGGGATTCGGTGCTCTTGGTGGTGCCGTCCGAGCGCACCGCAACTTTCCGCGAGCCGTGGGGTCTCGTGGTCAATGAGGCCATGCACGCCAGACGGCTCGTCGCCGCATCCACGCAGGTGGGCGCCGTTGCCGGAGGGCTCGTGGAGGACGAGCGAACGGGCCTGGTGTTCCGCGCCGGGGACCCTGCCGCGCTCGCCGCTGCCCTGCATCGGGGCCTGGAGGACGCGCAGCTCCGCGGGCGGCTGGCCAGCGCCGGGCACGAACGCGCGCGGCTGTTCTCGTGGGATGCCTGGGCAGCTACCGTCGCGCGGGCGCTGGGGGGTTCGCTAGCGTGACGCGCATGCGATTCCCTGTGGATCGGTTCCGGCGGGTGCGCCGAGCCCTGCTCGCACTCGTCCTCGGCACCGTTCTCGTCGTCCCGCAGCCGGCCCTCGCGAGCGGCACCGACGTCTGGAACGACTGCGGTGATGCCGACGGCGCCATCAACCACAAGCACAGCCAGGCGGACTACAGCGACGCGCTGAAGAACCCGCCCGCCGACGGCGCCGAATACTCCAACTGTCTCGACCTGATCCGTCAGGCCCAGATTCGCGACGCCAACGCCGGCTCCGGCGGCGGTGGCGGCACCGGTGGTGGCGGCACGGGCTCGAACTCGGGCGGTGGCACCAGCTCGTCCGGCGAGGGCAGCGCCGCGGTCGCGCCGGCCGAACTCAGCAGCGCGCTCAAGAGCAGCGGCGTCGATCCGGCCGCGCCCGCGCCGGCCGATGCGCCCGCGCCGGCTCCGGTCACCGTGGACGGCAAGCAGATCGACCTCGCCTCCGAGCGCGTGCCGTCGATCGCGGGGGCACTGAGCCTGCCGCTCCCGCTGGCCGCCTCGGCGGTCGTGGTGCTGCTCTCTGCCGGCCTGCCGCTCGCGCGGTACGTCGTTGCGCGTTTCGGGGGTACGCCGACGGGCACGACCTCCACGACGCCGTAGACGGGCGTTGCCACGGCAACACCTCATCTAGTCTCTCCCGCTTGAGCACGACCACGACGACGGAGCTGGCCGAGGACGGCCGCGATCTTCGCTGGGGCGGTGCCCTAGGCCTGCTGCTGCTCGCGCTCTCCGTCGTCGGTGGCACGGGCCTCGCCTCCAGCCGCGCCGCGATCGTCAACACCATCGGCGTGGTCGTCGGCCTCGCGCTCGTGCTGTTCTGCCGCGAGAAGGGCGGCCGCCAGTCGTTCCGCGGGCAGTGGTCGGTCGCGCTCTTCGCCGTGTTCGTCGCCTTTTCGGGCTTCTCGATCACCTGGTCGGTCGATCCTGCGGCGACCTGGGAGGAGGTGAACCGCCTGCTGAGCTACCTCGCGGCGTTCACGGGCGCCGTGGTGGTCGCGCGAGCGTTCCCGCAGCGCTGGCGGAGCGTGCTGCTGGCGCTCGCGGTGTCGTCGGTGCTGGTGAGCCTCGTCGCGATGCTCTCGAAGGTGTCGCCGGAACTCTTCGCGCCGAGCGAGCGCTACGCCCGGCTGCGTGAGCCGCTGCAGTACTGGAACGCCGTCGGCCTGATCGGGGCGTTCGGCGTGCCGATCTGGCTCTACTACGGCACGCGACGCCACGGGAAGCCCGTGCTCGACATCCTCGCCGCGCCCGCGCTCACGATCCTCTTCGTCACGGTGCTGCTCGCGTATTCGCGTGGCGCCCTCATCGCCGGCGCGATCGGTATCGGTGTGTGGCTGCTGCTCGCGCCCGCGCGGCTCAAGAGCGTCGCGGTGATGGTCGTCCCGCTGATCGGCGCGGCCGTGATCATCCTGTGGGCGTTCGGTCAGCCGGATCTGACGACCGACGACGTCGATCTCCTGCTGCGCGAGACGGCCGGGCACCGCTTCGGCGTCGTGATGTTCACCGTCCTGCTGCTGGTGACGTTCTGCTCCTTCCTCGTGCAGTTCGTTGCCGCCACCCGCGGGCCCAACGCCTCGTGGCGGCGGCGCATCGGCGCGGTGCTGCTCGGTGCGGCGCTACTCGTTCCGGTGGCCGGGCTCGCTGCGCTCAGCCAGAGCCAGCAGGGCCTCGGCGGCACGATCTCGAGCGGCTGGAAGAAGCTCACCGATCCCAACGAGAACAGCAAAGCGGGCAGCGCCCCCGCCAACAGTCCCAACCGTCTCACCCAGGCTGGCAACGCGCGCAGCCTCTACTGGCGTGATGCGTTCCGCGTGTGGAAGGAGCGGCCCGCCATCGGTGCCGGCGCCAACGGATACGGCACCGCTCGCCTGAAGGTGCGCAGTGACACCGGCGACGTCGTGCACGCGCACGGCTTCGTGGTGCAGACGCTGGCCGACCTCGGCGTCGTCGGGGTGCTGATGACGGTGCTCCTGCTCGGCGCCTGGGGGATCGGCGTGCGTCGAACGCTCGGCTCCCGCGGGCAGCCCTGGCCGCCGGAGCGCGTCGGCGCCGTGGCGCTGTTCGCTGCCGTCATCACCTACGGCGCGCACTCGTTCCTCGACTGGACGTGGTCGTTCCCCGCCGCGACGCTGCCCGCGCTCATCGCGGCCGGCTGGCTCGTCGGGCGCGGGCCCATCGCCGAACCGCAGCAGCTTCCCGACGTGGTGCCCGCGCTGGAGGAGGACGGCTGGGTCGGCAGGCTTGGCCGCTGGACGCCGCGGGTGCAGCTCGCCGCGTTCATGCTGCTCTCGGTCTGGAGCATCTGGCAGCCCTACCGGGCATTCCTCGCCGGCCAGTCGGCGATCTCCGCGGTGGCGGAGGGCCGGATCGACGATGCCGTCAAGCTCGGCGATCGCGCAGTGAGCGAGGATCCCGTTTCGCTCGACGCCGCCTCGGCCAAGGCCACGGCCCTGGCTGCCGGGGGCGACATCGCGGCCGCGCGCGACGCCCTTGAAGGTGCCATCGCAATGCAGCCCGAGAATCCCGCCGGCTGGCAGCAGCTGCTCGACTTCGAGCTGGGCCCGGCCGCCGACGCCGAGCGCGCGGCGGCCGCCTACAAGGCCGCCGTCTACCTCAACCCGCTCTCGCCGTCGCTCAAGGCGACCATCGAGTCGGCCCTCACCGCGCCGGCCGTTGATGCCGCGCCCACCGACGCGGCCTCGACGACCACCGCTCCCGCCGACGGCGGCGTGGCGCCCTAGGCGCTGGCTAGCCGTGAGCGGGACATAACTGTTGCTGTGGCGGCAGTTATGTCCCGTTCACCCCCAGCGGCTAGCGGCGGTCGACGTGCCCGCCGAGCTTGCGCTCGGGGGCGATCACGTCGCGCACGCGCCGCTTGAGCTCCGCGGCATCCGGGAATCCGCCGTCGGTGCGGCGGTCCCAGACGACGGTGCCCGCAGCACTCACCGTGAACGTGCCGCCCGTGCGCGGGAGCAAGGCCACCTCACCGAGCTCGGTGGGGAACGTCTGCAGCAGCTCGGCCGCCATCCACTGCGCCCGCAGCAGCCAGTTGCACTGCGTGCAGTAGGCGATCTCGACCCGCGGCAGCGTCGCGGGGTGAACGGCGTCGGTCATGCCCACAGTCTGACGCCACGCCAACGCCAACGAGACGCCGAACCGCTGATTTCCCCGACCCCACTCTGGAAAATCAGCGGCTCACCCAAAACGGCCGCCCTCGAAGCGAGCCGCCAGGCGAGCGCGGCCCACCCACGAGCGCAACCCCGGACACCACGCAGCCTCGGTGCCGACCCAACTCGTGCAAGCGAAAGCCCCCGCGGATACCCTCGCCGCCGCAGCGCGTCAGCGCGAAGCGGCGTCGGCGGTATCGACCTCGTCGGCGCGAACAGCCGCGATCTCGCCGGTCGGCAGATCCTCGAGCGGCAGGTGCGCCTTCGCTGCGGCCTCCGCCTCTTCGTTCTCGGCGGACTGCGCCTTGCGGGCGGCCTTGAGCGCCGCGAAACCGCCGTAGCGCAGCACCAGCAGGAGGCCGCCGAGCACGGTGATCGGGATGAAGATGATGAAGCGGACGGTGAAGATGTAGGTGCCGACGAGGCGCTTGGGCTCGTCGAGCACGTGGAGGGTGAAGGCGATGGCGCCGTCCATGGTGCCGGCGAAGCCGGGGCCGGACGGGATCATCGTGAACATCGCGGCCGTGGAGAGGATGTAGAGCGCGCTGCCGAGGTGGAGCTCGACGCCTGCCGCCTTGCTGGCGATGAGGTAGACGCAGGCCTCGAGGAACCAGGCGCCGAGGGTGAGCGTGGCGACGGCCGCGAGGTGGCGGCTGCTGCGGAGCTGGCGGACGGCGAGCGAGGCGTCGCGCAGGATGCCGCGGACGCCGGCAGGGAGGCGGTCGGAGCGGATCGCCCAGGTGACGACGGCGAGGCCGATGGCGCCGACGCCGAGCAGGACGAGCGCGATGATCGCGCGGTTGCCCTGGGGGAGACCGCCTGCGAAGACCAAGCTGGTGATGACGAACGCGCCGCCGAGGACGACGACATCGAGGAGTCGCTCGGCGATCAGCGTCGACACCATCAGCGAGGCGCTCGCCTCGGTGCGCTGCGCCATCAGGAACACGCGCACCGCATCGCCGGCGCGGGCGGGCAGCAGCGTGTTGGCGGCGTAGCCGACGGTGAGTAGGCCGGTGGTCTCGTGGAGCGGCGGCTTCACCCCCACTTCGTTGAGCAGCACCTTCCACCGCAGGCCGCGGACGATGAACGAACAGAGGTAGACGACGACGCCGAGCGCCATCCACGCGATCGCCTCCTTGCCGCTCGGGAGCTTGAGCTCGCCCTGGCTCTTGAGCCAGCCGTACAGCAGGTAGATCGTGACGATCGAGATCACGGCGCTCGCGAGCGTGAACCAGTGGCGGCGGGCGAGCATCAGGAGCAGTTTCCCGGATCACGGCGTCCGGTGCCCCGCTCGTGATGATCCGTGACGGCGGTCACGAGCGGCGGGGTGCGCGAGCTAGTAGGCGCCGCGGCTGCGGAGAACCGCCGGGATGGTCTTGGCCATGATGGCCAGATCCAGGGAAATCGACCATGCCTCGAGGTACTGGAAGTCGAGGCGGACGAGCTCGTCGAAGGTGAGATCCGAGCGGCCGGAGATCTGCCAGAGGCCGGTCATGCCGGGCAGCACTTCGTAGCGGCGACGGTGGCGATCGGTGAGCTGCTCGAAGTCGCGATCCGGGAGCGGTCGCGGGCCGACGAGGCTCATCTCGCCGCGGATCACGTTGAGGAGCTGGGGCAGCTCGTCGAGCGACAGGCGGCGGAGGAACGCTCCGATGCGCGTGACGCGCGGATCGCTACGGATCTTGAACAGCGGGCCATCTGCCTCGTTGTCCTGCTCGAGCGTCGACTGCATCTGGTCGGCGCCGACGACCATCGTGCGCAGCTTCAGGCAGTCGAACGGCACGCCGCCCAGCCCGGGGCGACGGGAGCGGTAGAAGAGCGGCCCGCGCGAGTCGAGCTTGATGAGCGTGAAGATCACGGCCATGAACGGCGCGAGGATGACGATCAGCAGGCTCGCGACGACGAGATCGAACGCGCGCTTGGTCCAGAAGTCGAAGCCCTCGAAGACGGGTGCGCGCACCTCGAAGAGCGGCGTCGCGGATCCCGGCACGAACTCGGCACGGCGGATGAGGACGTCGGTGGTGGCCGGCGCGATCCGCACGCGCACGCCGCGGGCGTGGCAGCTCGAGACGAGGTCGATCACGTCGCCCTCGGCGTACGTCGGCTCGGCGAGGATCACCTCGTCGACCGGGTAGCGGTCGAGCAGTACGTCGATCGCGGCGAGCTCGGCGATCGGCGTGATCTCATCGCCGCGGGCAGTGATCGAGGCGCGGGCGACCACTTGCATGGGCTCGTGGCGGCTCTTCTCGAGCGAGCGGCTCAGCGCAGCGAGATCCTCTTGCTCGCCCACGACGATCGCGCGGCGGTGGTAGCCGGCGGAGCGAAGCAGCAGGCCGGTGACTGCTTCGTAGGCCCAGCGGGTCGCCACGACGATCGCGATCGCGAACGTGAGCGTGCCGTAGAAGATGTAGTACGAGTTGAACTCCTGGCCGCTGATCACGCCATAGACGACGGCCACCAGCGTCACCTGGAACAGCGCCGCGACCACCTTCGACGAGCCGGGCCGGGCCGCACGCTCGGCGTAGAGATCCGAGCGCGAGAAGAGCAGCACCGTGAGCAGGTAGGTGAAGGAGAAGTAGTCCTTGGTCGCCGCGAGCACGGGATCGAGGTGCCAGACGTCGCGGACGACGGCCTTCACGCTCAGGGCGATGAACAGGGCAGCGAAGATCGCGAACGCATCGACGAGGAGCAACGACGCGATGCGCCCGATCACGCGGAACGTGGACGCGCGCAGGAGGAACGCGAGGGCGGGGGGCCGGGTGTTGCGGGCGTCGCGGGTCTCGGTCACGGCGGCGGCAGGGCGACGCAGGGGAGTGACGGGATCAGGTGTACGAACGGCCATCGGCTGGGAGCTCTCGCGAGGATGTGAACCCACGCGCGGGCCCGAAGTTGCGCCGGGCGAGCTATCGCAGTCTATGGGGCGCACACCCCGGCACGTGGGCAACCCGTGCCACATCGCACGGATGGCGAATCGGAGCGGAGCGGAACGCCTGCCTCGACGGGGCCCTCTCGACGGCCGCATGACGATCAGGGTGGACGTCCGTCCAGATCCCGGCGCGTTGGCGAAAGGAAGCGCGTATGAGGATCCGGCGAACGCTGGTAGGCGGGATCGCGCGTGCGTACGTTCGAGATGCCCATGGCTCGTCCCAGCCACATCGCGCGAGTGCTCGCCGCGCTCTTTCCACTGCTGCTGCTCACGTCGCTGCCCGCGGTCGCCGAGGCGTCCCCCACCTGGTCGGCGTTGGCCGATGGGGCCGCGAGCGGCGTGGCGCAGCAGCGCGCGGGCGCCGACGGCGCCGGCCAGACGGTCGCCTGGCAGCAGCCTGCAGGCACCGGTAGCGAACTCTGGGCCGCACGCCGCCCGAGCGGCGCCACGACGCTCTCCACGGCTCAGCGCGTGAGCGTCCCCGCCAGCTCGGCCGCCTACGTCACCGACATCACCCTCGTCACCGATGCCCGCGGCCGTGCGGCGCTCGCCTGGACCGACCGCATCTCGGCCAACGCCACCGGCACCATCCAGGTGTCGACCCGCCCGGCCACCTCCGCGACCTGGTCCACGCCCGTGACGGTGTCGGACACCGCCTACTCCGCCAACACCCCGAGCATCGCCCTTGAGCCCGATGGCTCGGCGCTCGTCGCCTGGCGCCAGGTGACCGCCGACTACACTCAGGTGCGCGTCGCCTCGGTCTCCACCTCCGGCACGTCGGCCGCGATCCAGACGGTCTCGTCGACCAGTGCCAACCTCTCGCTCCCGCGCGTCGCCGCCGATCCCAACGGCAACGCCGCCCTCGCCTGGGTGGAGACGGGGATCTCCTACACGCCGCCGTACATCGGCACCGTGGCCATGAAGGCGATGACGCGTGCGAAGACGGCCGCCACGTTCACGGCGACGAAGACGGTGTTCAACGCGAGTTCGCAGTCGGTCGTGGACCCCCAGCTGAAGATGGACGAGGCCGGCAACGGTGTGCTCGCCTGGGAGCTGATCAGCGTCGACTCCGGGGTCTCGCAGGGCGTGTGGGGCGCGAGCCGCGCGCTCGGCGCCACGGGCTGGACGGCTGAGTGGCTCTCCGGGGCCAACGGCTGCGAGCCGGCCATCGGCACGAGCCAGGCGGGCGGCGCCGTCGTGAGCTGGATCGAGCCCGCCGATCACACGTGCGCGAGTGCCACGGGCGCGGTGGCCGCGGCCCGCCGTACGCCGGGCACGAGCGCATGGGAGGTGAACCGGCAGGTGTCGGCCACCGGCATCACCGCCGGGCCGCCGACCGTGACCGTCGGCTCCGACGGCACTGGCATCGTCGCCTGGGCGGCGGGCACGGGCTCCACCACCGACCGCGTGCAGGCGGCGGTGTTCGCCCCGATCGCCAACGATTTCTGGACCTCCTCCGACGTGCGCCCGGCCTCCGGGATCGCGAGCGCGCCCGTGGTGGGCGCCGACGCGAACGGCAACGCCCTGCTCCTCTGGGAGCGCCGCACGCAAGCAGGCGGCACCGCCGCGCAGGCGATGGCGTCGCTCATCGCGTCGACGATCCAGCCGGGGGCTCCCGGAGCTGGCAACGCCACGCCGACCCCCACGCCCACCGCCAGCCCCGCCCCGGGCAGCACGCCCGCCCCGACTGCGACGCCCGCCCCGGGCAGCACCCCCGCGCCGACCGCGACCCCCGCCCCGGGCAGCACCCCCGCGCCGACCGCGACCCCCGCCCCGGGGAGCAGCCCCGCGCCGTCTGCGACCCCCGCCCCGGGCAGCACGCCGGCGCCCACCTCGACGCCCAAGCCGCTCGTCACCCCGAAGCCGGGCACGACGCCTGCGCCGACGATCGCCGCCAAGTCGCCCTCCACGGCGTCGTCGTCCGCGACGCCGGCAGCGACGGTCTCGGGCACCGGTGCCGAGGCCACCCAACGCGCCGAGTCGGCGGTGGCCGCCAAGCTCCTCGGGGTGCGCGCGCTTGCCCGCAAGCGCTTCGCCCCCGGCAACTGCGGCGCCTCGGTGTCGCCCGCCGCCGGTGGCCTCCCGCTGCAGTTCACGACCAACACGGCCGGCAAGATCCGGATCGTCGTCACGAGCACCCCGAAAGGCGGCAAGGCCCGCAACCTCAAGCCTGCGCTCACCTTCACGGTCGCCGCGGGCGCCACCCGCACCACGTTCACCGGCTGCCTCGCCGGCAAGCGCCTCCCGGCCGGCGCCTACAAGCTGAAGATCGTGTTCATGGGCGTCGGCGGCACCGTCGGCGGCCGCAAGGCACTGCCGATCGTCATCCGGCGCTAGATGGTTGATTCCAGAGCCCCGCGCTGCGTCCGCACGCGCGCCATGGAATCACCATCTCGGCGCGCCCTGAACGACGAAGGGCGCCCCGCGGGACGCCCTTCGATCAGCTGATGTGCGCCACCGGCTAGTGGCCGATGAGCTGCTCGACGCCCGCGATCTCCAGCGTCTTCACGAGGCCGTCGTGCAGCTCGACCTTCGGCTCCCAGCCGAGGTGCTGCTTGGCGCGCGTGATGTCGGGGCGGCGGATCTTCGGGTCGTCGGTCGGGAGCGCCTCGAACACGATCTCGCTCTTGCTGCCGGTCACCTCGACCACCTGCTCAGCGAGCTCGAGCAGGGTGAACTCGTTCGGGTTGCCGATGTTCACCGGCTCGTGCACACCGCTCTCCGCGAGGAGGATCATGCCGGCGATCAGATCGTCGACGTAACAGAACGAACGGGTCTGGCTGCCGTCGCCGAACACGGTGATCGGCTTGTCCTGCAGCGCCTGACGCATGAAGGTCGGGATCGCGCGGCCGTCCTGCGCGCGCATCCGCGGGCCGTACGTGTTGAAGATGCGCATGATCGCCGTATCGACGCCCTGCTGGTTGTGGTACGCCATCGTGAGGGCTTCGGCGTAGCGCTTGGCCTCGTCGTACACGCCCCGCGGGCCGACCGAGTTCACGTGACCCCAGTAGGTCTCCGGCTGCGGGTGCACCTGCGGATCGCCGTACACCTCGGAGGTGGAGGCGATCAGGAAGCGCGCGCGGTGCTTCTTCGCGAGGCCGAGCGTGTGGTGCGTGCCGTGCGAGCCGACCTTGAGCGTCTGCAGCGGCAGGCGGAGGTAATCGATCGGGCTCGCCGGCGAGGCGAGGTGGTAGACGAAATCGATCGGCTCGTCGACGAAGTAGGGCTCGATGATGTCGATCTGGCGAAACTCGAACTCCGGCTGGCGGAGGTGGTCGATGTTCCGCAGCGAGCCCGTCTCCAGGTTGTCGACGCAGATCACCCGGTGGCCGCGCGCGAGCAGCGTCTCGCACAGATGGGAACCAAGGAAGCCGGCTCCGCCGGTCACGACAGTCGTCGGCATAGGGCCGAATCGTAGAGCACGCCTGCTGCTGGGCGCTCAGGGCCTCGGCGGGTCGCCGAGAGTGCGTCAGCGGCGTCCGATG
This sequence comes from Solirubrobacteraceae bacterium, assembly GCA_017744415.1. GTDB lineage: Bacteria > Actinomycetota > Thermoleophilia > Solirubrobacterales > Solirubrobacteraceae > JAGIBJ01. The sequence continues at coordinate 12,777 of JAGIBJ010000062.1, read as the reverse complement.
CGGCGCGCAGCGCTCCGGGACATCCCGGAGACTCCCACGTGCAGGTCCGGGTGTTCGCGCGGCGCGCCTGCACCGACCATGCATTCCATGCCCACTACCCCGCCCGACCCGCCTGCTGAGGGCCAGCCGCCGCACCGCGCGATCACGCGTGCCGTGCTCCCCGAAGTCGGGTGGTGGACCCTCCGCCTGCTGCTCTGGAGCGCGGTGGTCGTCGCCGCCGGCCTGATCGGCGGGCCGCTCGCATTGTTCGGGCTCGGCGGCCTCGTGCTCGTCGCGGGCCTCATCACGATGCTGCTGGCCGCGACGCTCTTGCGCCGGGCGGCGCTCCCGCTGGCGCTGGCCACTGGCGCGCTCGTACTCACGGCGGCGATGATCACCACGCAGCCCGCGCGGATCGACCGCAGCTTCGGTCTGCTGCGGGTGGAGCCGCGCACCACGCAGGAGCTCGAGACCGGCAGCCCGTACACGCGTGGCCATGGCTCGGTGTTCCTCGATCTACGCCGGACGGCGTTCGTGGAGGGCCAGACCACCACGGTGGCGGCATCGTCCGATGATGGCCGGATCTACGTCGCGCTGCCCGTCGGCAAATGCGTGCACGTGGAGCTCGCGGCGTCGCAGCCGGAGCTCCCGACGAGCGGCGTGCGCGGGCTCGCGCTCGCGATGCCGCGCATCCTCGGCGCCATCGAAAACGGCCCGAGCTACTACGACTCGACGAACTCGTTCCGGGCGCCCGACTGGCAGTACGGCGGCTTCACGCCCTCGAACGTGAACGCGTACGGCCGCACGGTACGTGAGCCGGCGAACTCCGACGTCGGCCGCGACGGTCGCCCGGTCTGGAACTACATGCGCCCGGTCACCGATCCGCGGGCTCCGCGCCTGCGGCTCGCGCTCAGCGCTCCCGGGATGATCTTCGTGCGCGACTACCCGCGAGACATCGGCCCGGCCTACCTCTCGTGGGATGGCGGCCAGCCCGTGTCGATCAACGGGTCCGAGCAGGTCGGTGATGCGCGCTGGCCCGAGAACATCGCGCTGCCGCCCTCGCCGGGCGACGTCGGCATCGCTGACCAGTGGCGTGAGCGCCCCACGGGCTCGCACGTCGCCCGTCAGTACCGGGTGTGGCGCAAGTGGGCGGAGCGCTGGGTGGTCGCCGCCCGGAACTCGGCTGCGCTCGCCGCCGGCACCTGCGCAACCACGTTCGACAAGCGCAGCTACTGGCAGACGGCCTACGTCAACCAGCCCGGCAGCCAGGTCACCCACCACCTCTCCGTCAACGGCAACGGCACCGTGCGCGTCTATCGCGCCGGGAGCGACGGAGTGGCACGGATCGATCGGGATCCCCCGCCCCCGTTCGCCCACCTCGCCGTCGTCAGCTCCCCGTCGTCGAAGGAGGTGCGCTGATGCGTGCCCCGTTCTCCCTCCAAGGCACCGACACGGCTTCCGCGGCACGCCCGGCGCCACGTCTTCAGCGATCGGCGGTCGCCGGCGGCCTCGCCGCCTCGGCGGCGCTCGCCTGGTCGCTCGCCGCAGGGCCGAACGCCTCGGCCGTGCCCGTCCGCGCATTCGCCGCGATCGCCGTGCTGCTGCTCGCGGGGGCGCTCGTCCGCCGCGGCTGGGTGGCGCTTCGGTCCGGTGAGGCGTTGGTCGTCGCCGTCGGCGTGCTCGCGATGCTGGTCGTCGGCGCGCTCTGGGCGATCACCGCGACCCTCGGGGGCGGCCAGCTCGCCTTCGCCACGTGGACGTGCGTGATCGGCGTGCTCCTCGGCGCCTCGAGCCTGCTGCGGCTCCGCACGCGGTCGGCTCGCGGCAGTACGCCGTGGCAGTCGCTCGCGGATGGGCAAGATGCGCGCGCCGTGCTCGTCGATCTCACCGGGCTGCTCGGCGGCACCGTCGTCTTCCTCGGCGGCGCGTGGGTCGGGGCGAGCTGGTTCATCGATCGTCTCTCGACGATCTCCGACATCTTCGACGGCCGCTCGCTCGCGCTGCTGATGCTGGCCGGGATGTTCCTGCTCGTGCTCTTCGCCGTCGCCGCGTTGGCGGCTGGGTACTGGGGCGTGCGCACCTCGCGGCGTGCCGCTTCAGGCGCGCCGGCGGCCGGCAGGACGAGTCCTGCGGCCGACGCCCGCCTTCCGGCCCGCGATGAGCAGACCATCGCCGCGCACCTCCACGACTCGGTGCTCCAGACCCTCGCGTTGATCAACCGCAACGCCGAGGATCCCGCGCGCGTGCAGCAACTCGCACGTCAGCAGGAGCGGAGCCTGCGGGCCTGGCTCGCGGGCCGCGACGAGGCATCGTCCGACACCCTCGCCGGCGCCGTGCGCGTCGCCGCCCAGGAGGTGGAGGACGAGGAGCCGGGCGCGCGGATCGAGGTGGTGGCCGTCGGCGACGCGCCGTTCGATCGTGCGGCCGATGCGATGGTGCGCGCCGCCCGTGAGGCGATGCGCAACGCCGTCCGCCACGCTGGATCGCCGGTACGCGTGTTCATCGAGGTGGAGGGCACGGTGCGCGAGGTATTCGTCCGCGACACCGGCGCCGGGTTCGATCTTGCCCAGGTCGCCGAGGAGCGGCGCGGCGTTCGCGACGCGATCATCGGCCGCATGGAACACATTGGTGGCACCGCAGCGATCGACTCGTCCACCGGTGGCACCGAGGTGGCCTTGCGGTTCGACGCCTCCCGCAGCGAAGGTGGGGTGGCGTGACGTGTTCATCCCGCAATCGCCGCCGCTCGCTGAAGCGGCGCTCGGCCCTCGCGCGGCGCGGTGGGAGCTGCCGGTGACCGGCCACACGCTCCCCACCGTCGTGCTGGTCGATGACCATCAGCTGTTCCGCGCGGGGGTGCGCGCGGAACTCGCCGGGCGCGTGCACGTGGTTGGCGAGGCCGCGACGGTCGAGGAGGCCGTGCGCATCGTCGTCGCGGCTGCCCCCGATGTCGTGCTGCTCGACGTCCACATGCCGAATGGCGGCGGCGTCGCCGTGATCGAGCAGGTGCTCGCGCAGCGCCCGAGCCAGCGCTTCCTTGCGCTCACCGTCAGCGACGCGCCCGAGGATGTGATCGCCGTCGTGCGCGCCGGCGCCCGCGGCTACGTCGAGAAGTCGATCGCGACCGATGAGCTCGTCGCCGCCGTCGAGCAGGTGCGCGCCGGCGAGCCCGTGTTTGGGCCTCGCCTCGCAGGATTCGTGCTCGAGGCGTTCTCGGGCCGCGCGCCGATCGGTGCGGTCGACCCCGAGGTCGAGCAGCTCACGCCGCGCGAACGCGAGGTGCTGCGCCTCATCGGCCGTGGCTACTCCTACAAGCAGGCCGCGCTCAAGCTCGAGATCAGCCCGCGAACCGTCGAGACCCACGTGAGTGCGGTGCTCCGCAAGCTCCAGCTCTCCAGCCGCCACGAGCTGGCGGTCTGGGCGGGCCGCCGCGGCTTGGTCGACTGACTCGCGGGCTCCGCACGCGTCGACGGAAGGTCGGGTCGGTCTTGACACGGCCGCCTCGCCACTTACCATCGCTCGCCATGTCCCAGCCTGCCGATCCTGCGTCCGGCGTCGCTCCCGCTGACGCCGAACTCGCCCTCAACGTCGCCGAGCTGGCAATGCTCGCGCACCTCGACGGGCGCCTCCCGCTCGTGCTCCCGCAGCTTCCTGCGCAGCCGGAGGAGGCCTGGTTCGAGGTGCTCGACCACGTCGTCGAGCGCGGCCTGCTCCTCCGCGACGGCAACGACCTCACGTTGCTCGAGAGCGTCGCACCGCTGCTGGCCCCCATCGTGAGCTGCGAGTTCGCGCTCGAGGCCACCGTCGACGAGGCCCGCCGCACCTGGTTCGCGGTGGCGGACGAGCACACGGAGGAACACGTGATCGAGTGCGTCGCGGCTGAGGACCCGATGATCGGTCTGAACGGCGTCGCCTACGACGGCTTCGAGGCTCGCGTCGCCGAGTTCCTCGGGCTCGACGGTGCCGCGCGCGGTGCCGACGGCGTACCCAGCCCGATCACGACCGACGAGCTGGAGGCCGCGTTCGAGCAGCTGAGTGCCGGCAAGCCGGTCGAGGTGCCGACGGCCCAGGCGATCGGCGACGCCATCGCCGCCGACTCGCTCCGCCGCATCGAGCTTCGCTGGGTCGACGACGGCGAACTCGTCATCTCGCGCTACCAGTGGGCCGATCTCGGGCCCGCCGGCCTCGTCGTGCTGTCGACCGACGACGAAGGCGCGATGTCGGTGCAGCCCCGCGCGACGACGTCGTTCCGGGAGCACCTCGCGAGCCTGCTCCCGTAGGCCTCGGCTGAGCGTGGGGATCCGCCCACGCTCAGCACCCACGCCGCGGGCGTCACCGCGGATCCCGGCGATCCGCGGACGCCCGCCAGCACGTACCCTGACCTGATGGTCTCGCCTTCGGCCGATCCCTTGCTCGTGCGTGCGCTCCGGCGCGAGCCCGTCGAGCGCACGCCCGTGTGGTTCATGCGCCAGGCGGGCCGGAGCCTCCCCGAGTACCTCGAGGTGCGCAAGCTCGGCAGCCTGATGGAGATCACCCACCGCCCGGATCTTGCCGCCGAGGTGACGCTCCAGCCGGTGCGCCGCCACGGCGTCGACGCGGCGATCCTCTTCTCCGACATCGTCACCCCGCTCGAGGCGATCGGCGTCGACGTCGAGATCAAGGCGGGCATCGGGCCCGTCGTCGCGCAGCCGTTCCGCAGCCGCGCGGATCTCACGCGCCTGCGCGACTTCGCGCCCGCCGAAGACATGCCCGCACTCGCGGAGACGATCAAGCTGATCACCGCTGAGCTCGGCCCGCAGGGCATCCCGCTCATCGGTTTCTGCGGCGCGCCGTTCACGCTCGCGAGCTACCTCGTCGAGGGCGGCCCCAGCAAGCAGCAGTCGCTCACCAAGGCGATGATGCTCAGCGACCCGGAGCTCTTCCGCGACCTCCTCACGCGTCTGGCGCGCATCGCCGCGCAGAGCTTGCGCGAGCAGGTGGACGCCGGCGCCGAGGCGGTGCAGGTGTTCGACTCTTGGATCGGCACGCTCAGCCGCGCGCAGTACCGCGACCACATCCTGCCCGTGATGCGCGACCTCTTCGACGAGCTGGCCGAGCTCGGCGTACCGCGCACGATCTTCGGCGTCGGCACCGGCCACCTGCTCGATCTCCTCGCCGAGACGGGCGCCGACTGCGTCGGCGTCGACTGGCGCATCGATCTCGCGGACGCCCGCCGGCTCGTGCCCGAGCGCTGCGCGCTGCAAGGCAACCTCGATCCCGCCGTCCTCCTCGCGCCTGATGAGGTGATCGAGGCCGAGGTGCGCCGCATCGTCGAGAGCGCGCCCCCCGTCGGACACATCTTCAACCTCGGCCACGGCGTGCTCCCGGAGACCAACGCTGAGACGCCTGGCAAGGTCGTGCGGCTCGTTCGCGAGCTCACCTCGGCGAAGGCGACGGCGTAGCGCGCGGATCGGCCTGCTCGCGATGGGCTCCGGCACGGGCTCGGATCCGAGCGAGGTGAACGAGTACTGCACCCACATCCGCCACGGGCATGCCCCGAGCGACGAGGTGATCGCGGAGCTCGCCTAGCGCTAGCGCCAGCTGCCCGGCGGCCGCTCCCCGCTGCTCGAGATCACAAACGCGCAGGTGGATGCGCTCGCCGCGCGCGTGGCGTCGAGCTCGCCGACGTGCGCGTCGGTCAGAAGCGGCGCCGCCTACAGCTGGCGGGGCTTGCTCCGATACGTAGGAGCATGGAGGAGCCGGGCGAGCCGCAGCCACACGTCGCACCGACCACGGCCGAGCGCGCGGGAGACTGGCGCTCAGCGCGCCTCACCGCGAGCGCGCGCGCCGGTGTGACTGTGCTGGCGCTCGTTCTTGCTGTCGAGGCCGTGGCCGCCTGGAAGCTTGTCGATCGGTCCGGCCCGGAGCTGCGGGCGCTGCAGCGCGACCCGATGGCCTCGTACGCGCCGGTCGGGATCGCGGCCTTTCGCAACGATCAGGACGACGCTGGCTCGTCGATGGGCAAACGTCACCGGGCCGGGATCTGGCGCGCGTTCCGCGTGCCCGAGGACCGCGCTGTGGCGGAGTTCAAGCGTGCGCGTGCCGCCGCCGTGCGCGCCGGGTGGACGCCGGACGATGAATCGAAGCCTGCGGAGTTTGACATCCCGTTCGGTGGGTCGGTCGGCTGGAGCGGGCGTCGGCCGGAACCGGCCGACTGGACCCGGCCGCGCGCCGCGAGCGTGTCGATCCGACTGGCGAAGGACCCGCGGTACGGACCTGGCGCTGACCCAGTGCTCAGCATCACGCTCGACGGCAACTGAGCGCTCGGTCACTCGCACGCGCGATCGGAGCTGACGCGAGGTTCAGGTGACACCGCGAGATCCGATACGTAGGGCATGGGGGATCCGCTCGAGGTCAAGCCGTACGTCGCTCCGGACCTCGCGAACCGCGAGGTTGGGCCCAGCCAGCGCAAGGGGCCGAGGACCCGTTGGGGGGCGCTGGTGATCGTCGCGCTCGTCGGGCTCAGCGTCGTCACGTCGCTCCCAGGCTCCGACCTGCGCCAGCTGAAGCACGACCCGATGGCGTCGTACGAGCCCGCGGGCATCAAGCCGAGTAGCGAGTTCAAGGAGAACGCTCACGACAGCATCAAGGGGAGCCGGTTGCCCGCCTCGATCCACAGGCGGTTTCGCATTCCGTCCGACCGGATCGAGTTGGAATTCCGGAAGGCCCGCGCCGCCGCCGAACGGGTGGGGTGGAGGACCGTGACCGAGCCGGGTGTTTCCGGGGACGTGCGCAAGCTCGGCGAGTCCGTGAGCTGGAGTGCCCGGCCTGGCGCGCGCGATGTCAGCGAGAACGCCGACCGTGCGGGCTCTTTGCTCATCTCGTACGAGCGCGACGCGCAGAACGGGCGTGACGGCGAGGCGTCGCTCTCGATCTCTCTGACGGGCATCCGCTAACGGAGCACCACCCGGTGCTCGTCGTACCGACCGTCTGAGGCGAGCGCGTACTTCTCCGCGGAGATCGGGCGCGAATCACCGAGCGGGGGCGGGGCGCGACACGTCAGACTGACAGTCGTGACGGAACCCGTCAGGCATGTGGTGGTGATCGGTGGTGGTATCAGTGGCCTCGCCGCGGCGCACCGGCTCGCCGGCCGTGCAGCCGCTGTCGACCTCCCGCTGGAGGTGACGCTGCTCGAGGCCAGCGAGCGCTTGGGCGGCTGGATCCGCACCGAGTCGTTCGCCGGGCGGCCCGTCGACTTCGGCCCAGATTCGCTCCTGGTGCGCATGCCGTGGGCGCGCGAGCTCGCGCGCGAGGTGGGCATGGACGACGAGCTGGTCGCGCCCGGAGAGGGCGGGGCGTTCCTGCTTTCGCGCGGCAAGCTGCGCCCGCTGCCGGCCGGCATTCTCGCGGGCCTGCCCGGCGGCCCCCTGCCATTCGTGCGCTCCGGGCTCCTCGGCCCGCTCGGGCTGCTGCGCGCCGGGCTCGACCTGATCCTTCCGGCCAACGCGCCCGCCGGCGACGAGTCGATCGGCCACCTGATCCGCCGGCGGCTCGGCCGCCAGACGCTCGAGCGCGTGATCGATCCGCTCCTCGGCGGCGTGCACGCCGGCCGCTGTGACGACCTGAGCCTTGCTGCGACCGCGCCGCAGATTGCTGCCGCCGCTCGCGCCGACCGCTCACTGCTGCGCGGCCTCCGCAAGACGGCCCCGCCGGTCCCAGCCGCCGGAGCGCCACGCGCCCCCGTGTTCATGGCGCCGCGCGGCGGCATGCAGCCCTTCGCCGAGGCGATCATCCGGGCGATCCGCGATGCAGGCGTGAAGGTGCGCACCGGCGCCCGGGTCGACGCCATCGAGCCCGGCGACAACGCGACGCTGACGCTCCGCCTGGCGAGCGGCGGCGTGATCGAGGCCGACGGCGTGATCTTGGCGGTGCCGGCCGCGACCGCGGCTGGGCTCATCGCGCCGCATGCGGTCACGGCGGCATCCACGCTCGGCGCGCTGGCCTACGCCTCGGTCGCGCACACCGCGCTCGCATACGACCCGTCGTCGCTCCCCGCCGAGCTGCCGGCCGGCACCGGCTTCCTCGTCCCGCGCCCCGAGCGCCGCCTCATGACTGCCTGCACGTTCCTCGATCGCAAGTGGCCGCAGCGCCGGGCGGTCGCCGAAGAGCAGGGCACGGGGGACGACCTTGCGCACGCCGTGGTGATCAAGTGCTCGACGGGCCGCATCGACGACGCCCGCTTCGAACGCCTCACCGACGAGGACCTCGTCAACGCCTTGCATCGCGAGCTGGCCGAGATCCTGGGCCTGACGGCGCCGCCGATCGCGAGCCGTGTGGTGCGGGTCTCCGGTGGGCTGCCGCAGTACGCGCCGGGCCACCCCGAGCGCATCGCGGCCGCGACCACCGAGGTCGCCGAAGCCCTGCCCGCGCTCAGTCTCGCCGGCGCCGCCTACCGCGGCGCGAGCGTGCCGCTCTGCATCCGCGACGGGCGCGCGGCCGCCGACGCCCAGCTCATCCGCCTCGGCCTGACTGCCGCGCGCGACGAGATCGCGCGATCATGATTCCCGGGGGACCGCTCATGAACCGGCGATTCCCGAGACCGTTGCCAAGGAGCACCTGAACGTGTCAGCCCCGACCGAAACGCCCACGAAGACCTACGTGAAGCCCGAGAGCTCCGGCAACGAGCCCGTCGGCCTCACCTTCACCGCCTACGCGGCCTACTCGGGCGAGCGCGGCGACCGTCGTCTGGATCCGATGGAGCGCGCGGCAGCCGCCGCCGAGGCCGAGGAGGCCATCGCGAGCGTCCCCGGGGTGCACATCCGCGGCACCTACTCACTGGTCGGCTTCCGCGCCGAGGCCGACCTGATGTTCTGGCTGATCTCCGAGACGGCCGATGGCCTGCAGCAGGCGCTCGTCAACCTCCAGCACACGCGCCTCGGCCGCTCGCTCACGCCTTGGTGGACCAACATCGGCGTGCATCGCGAGGCCGAGTTCAACAAGGGTCACGTGCCGGCGTTCTTCGCCGGCGAGGACCCGCTCAAATACCTCTGCGTCTACCCGTTCGTGCGCAGCCTCGAGTGGTACCTGCTCGATCCCGCGGAGCGCTCCGCGCTGCTGCGCGAGCACGGCATGATGGCCGTCGGCTTCCCCGACGTGCGCGCCAACACCGTCTCCGGGTTCGCGCTCGGCGACTACGAGTTCCTGTTGGCCTTCGAGGCCGAGGAGATCGAGCGGATCGTCGACCTCATGCGCCACCTGCGCGGCGCCGGCGCCCGCCGCCACACCCGCGAGGAGCTGCCGTTCCTCACCGGCCTGCGCAAGCCGCTCGCCGACGCCGTCGCCGACCTGCCGTAAGCACGCGAGCGGCGCCTCGCGGCGCGCCGTTTCACTAGTGTGCGGGGCGCCCAGCCCCTGCCTGGTCCGTGTCACCCCGGGCAGGAAGTACCCCGCGCTGAGACTCCGGCTCTCGTGCCGTGAGTCGTCCGGAGTCTCAGCGCGCGCGGGCGGCCTTCATCGCCCGCTTGGGAATCTTGCCGTCGGTGGGCTTCCACTCCCGCTTGTCCTTGCGGACCGCGAGGCCTTCGTTCTCGAGGCGCTTCCACACGACCGGGCACTTCTTGCACCGAGGCCCGCTCTTGCAGCAGCGCTTCTTCGTGGTCACCGATGACGGCACGATCGAAACCGTACAGGAATCCCGATGCTGACGGTAGGCATTCGGTGTGAATGGGCGCTGAGGCCCTGATTTTGCCTGGGAGTTTGCGGTCCGTCAAAAGCCGATTGCGGTGTCGCTCGCACCGGCCGGGTCGCGCTGACCGCCGTCGCCCGCAGGAGCGATAGCCTGCTCGCCATGATCGCCTCGGAGTTCGTCGAGAAGCTCAACGCCCAGGTCGCGAACGAGTTCGCCGCCGAGCAGCAGTACATCGCCATCGCGATCTACTTCGACGACGAGACCCTGCCGCAGCTCGCGGCGGTCTTCTACCAGCAGGCGCTCGAGGAGCGAAACCACGCGATGATGATGCTGCAGTTCCTGATGGATCGCGGCCAGAAGGCCATCGTCCCGGGTGTCGCGTCGCCGCAGACGTCGTTCGCCGACATCGTCGAGCCGATCGCCCTCGCGCTCGCGCAGGAGGAGCGCGTCGCCGAGCAGATCGCCGAGCTCACCCGCGTCGCCCGCGCGAACAACGACTTCATCTCCGAGGAGTTCACGCAGTGGTTCCTCAAGGAGCAGGTGGAGGAGATCAGCAAGATGAACGATCTCCTGAAGGTCGCCGAGCGCTCGAAGGACAACCCGCTCCTCGCGGAGGAGTTCATCGCCCGCGAGAGCTTCGGCAAGGCCGACGGCACCGAGGCCGACGCACCGGTCGCCGCCGGCGGCCCGCTCTAGCCGGCCGCCTGGGCCACCGGCCCGCCGGTCATGAGCCCTTCTGCCCGCGAGCTGGCGCGCTACGTCACCAGCCTCGGCCGATTCGTGCGGCACCGCGCTGCGCGCGACGCTGAAGACCGGGCTGCTCTGCACGACCTGTCAGACGGGGTCGCGCAGCGGCTCGGCCTCCCGCCCGGCCTCGAGCTCGAGTGGCTCGGCACGGCGGGGTACCGCCTCACCTACGAGGGGCACAGACGCTCTACGTCGACCCCTACCTTTCGCGCGTGCCGCTCGGCGCGCTCGTACGGTCGGGGCGAGCCGTGCCCGACGTCGGCGTCTACGAGCGGGTGCTTGATCCAAACGCGGGCGATGTCGTCGGGGTGATCGCCGGCCATACGCATTTCGACCACGCGATCGACATCCCCCTGATCGCCGCGCGCTACGACGCTCCCGCGCTCGGCTCGGCATCGCTGGTGCAGCTGATGCGGGCCTACGGCGACGAGGCGCGTGCGATCGAGGTCGATCTGCGTCGGCCCTATGAGCTCGGCCCGTTCACGGTGCGCTTCTTCCCCAGCGTGCACTCCAAGCTGCTTCTCGGACTGGCGGTGCCGAGCGACGGCGAGCTCACCTGCGATCACCTGGATGGCCTCAGCCCGTCGGCCTACAAGTGCGGCCAGGTGTACGGCGTGCACATCGAGGTCGCGGGCTTCACGCTCTACCACCAGGGCAGCGCCGACCTGATCGACGACGAGGTGCCGACGGGCGGCGTCGACGTGTTCCTCGCAGGCATTGCAGGCCGCATGTTCACCCGCGACTACTGGTCGCGGATCCTGCGACGCCTCGAGCCGCACGTCGTCGTCGCGAGCCACTTCGACGACTTCTTCCGCCCGCTCGAGAGCGACACGGCGATGTCGCTCAACGTCCGACTCGCGGCCGTGCCGGACGAGATCGGGCGGGTGAGCCGCGACTTCGAAGTGGTCGCGCTGCGACCGCTCGAGCCGGTATGCGGCTGAGCGATATGAATTCGTTCGCGCCCCTAACGCTCGTGGTTAGTCTGTGCGCACGTTTGCTCGTTGGAGGGACCTTCGATGACAACTCATGAGGTACCACCTGTCCCGCGCCGTGGGGCAGCGACCATCGCCGCCGCCTTCGGAGTGTTCGGTGCAGTGATGTTGCTCATCCCAACGGTGTGGCACGTGGTGCTGACCGCCCGTGAACACGAGTATTGGGACGGCCGGGCACTGGTCTTCTACTCGATCGGGTTCGCGGTGAGCATCGCATTGTGTCTGCTGTGGCTCGCCAGCTCACTCCGTTTGTTCTCACGATCGGCATCGGCCCGTGCGGTGCTGCTGGGCGGTATTGCCGCGGGCGCGGCACTCGCGGCGGCGCCGCTCTCCGCCGGGTACTACACCGGTGACGATGCCGCCGGCATCGTGCAGATGGTGACGTCGGCGCTCGCCTTCGTTGCCGCCATGGTCGCGACGGTCGGCCTGCTCGCCGCGCGGCCAACCGCCGCGCGCCCGTCCCCGGCGTACCTCGCTCCGGCCCCCTCCGCCCAGCCTCGGCGCGAACAGGGCTGGTACTCAGATCCGTCCGATCCCAGCGGGCTGCGCTGGTGGGACGGGCTGAGCTGGACCGAGCACACGCGCCCGGCTTGATCGCCGACCGGGCGCTACGCGGGATCGTCGTCGAACGCGATCTTCACGCGTGTGCTGTCTGGAAGCGCATCCGCGGCGACGGCGTTCGGGTTGGCCTGCGTGTGGTCGGTCCACGCGCCGTTGACGAAGTAGCGGACGAGCGACGGATCGCTTTCGTCGGCGTACCAACCATCTGCTCGGCCCACGTAGGCAGGCGCCGGCGGCTGATGAACGGCGCGATCGGCGAACGATGTTCCGGAGGCCGGCGCGGCGGTCGCTCGAGCGACATCGGCCACGGAGATGGCGTTGGCGATCGTGTCGCCACCGGCGAGGACGAACTGTGACGCGGTGAGTGTCCACGCTCCGAGCGTGACCAGCCACGCGGCGATCGCGAACAGCGTCATCGAGGTGCCGTACGTCGACTGCATGCCGAGGCCGCCCCAGAGCGCGGCGCCGATCGCGACGATCGCGAGGTCCAGTCGCCGGTCGGCCTTCAGGAGCGACGCCACGCCGAGCGCCAGCAGCGCGACGGCGAGGACGAGGCCCACGATCCGTGAGACCGTGCCGTATCCCCAACCCTCGCGGACGACCACAGCGAGGAACCCGAGGAGTCCGGCCGGCACTGCGGCCGCGCGCCCCACAAATACGAGCTTCCCTGCGGCATCGGGATCGGCTGGCACGGCGGTGGCGGTCATTCGACGATCCTTGCATGTCGGATCATTCTCACCGTGGCGGGTGAATTCTAATTGTCAATGTCCGAGATTCATGCGGAACGGGCTGATCAGATGGGTGAGTCATGAAGGTGCACCGATAGTCGTGGTG
>JAGIBJ010000061.1 GCA_017744415.1 Solirubrobacteraceae bacterium | reverse complement strand
TTCATCGCGACGAATCCGGATCCCACCGGGCCGTCGCCCGACGGTTCGCTCCCGGCCACCGGCAGCGTCGCCGCCCTGATCACCCAAGCGACCGGCGTGCAGCCGTACTTCATCGGCAAGCCCAACCCGCTGATGATGCGCACCGCGCTCAACAAGGTGGGTGCGCACTCCGAGAGCACGGCGATGATCGGCGACCGCATGGACACCGACGTGCTCTCCGGGCTCGAGGCCGGCCTGCAGACGATCCTCGTCCTCACCGGCGTCGCGACGCGGGCCGACATCGAGCGCCACCCGTTCCGCCCCACTCGCGTGATCGAGTCGATCGCCGATCTGGTCGAGAGCGTCGGTGGGGTCGACCGCGCGGCCTAACCGCCATCATCGAAGGCACCTCATGCGCACCACCGCCTCGCTCCGCTCCGCCCGGCGCCTCGTGCTCCCGGCCCTGGCCGCCGCCACGCTCGGCCTCTCAGCGTGCTCCGACGACGTGCAGAAGCAGGTCGACGACGCGCAGGTCGACCAGGCCCAGAAGCAGGCCGAGCAAGCGCGCAAGGAAGCGCAGGAGCAGCTCGACAAGGCCGGCGAGCAGGTCGACAAGGCCAAGGACCGGGTCGACAAGGCCAAGGACCAGGTCGACGACGCGCTGCAGTAGCCGCTAGTCGAGCAGAGCGAAGCGCTCGGCCTTGCGGGTCGGGCCGGTGACGATCACCTCGTCGGCCTCGCCGAGCACCGTGTCGGCCGTCGCGTAGGTCCAGCCGGAGCCCGGCGTGCGCACCGCGATCACGGTCACGCCGTACTTCTTGCGCAGCTGTGCCTGCTGCAGCGGCACGCCGATCCCCTCGCGCGGGGGCTTGGTGCGCACCATCGCGAAGTCGTCGTCGAAGGGCACGTAGTCGAGCATCGCGCCGCGGACGAGGTGGGCCACCCGCCGGCCCATGTCGACCTCGGGAAACACCACGTGGCCGACGCCGAGCTGCTCGAGGATCCGCCCGTGCGCATCGGTGATGGCCTTCGCCCACACCTGCCCCACGTTGAACTGCACGAGCAGCGCGGCCGTGAGCAAGCTCGCCTCGATGTCGTTGCCGATGCCGACCACCGCGCGGTCGAACTCCGGCACGCCGAGCTGCCGCAGGGCCGTCTCGGAGGTGGTGTCGGCCTGGACGACGCTGGTGAGCTCGGAGGCGTGCGCCTGCACGATGGCGGGGTCCTTGTCGACGCCGAGCACCTCCACGCCGACGCGCATGAGCTCGTTCGCGAGGGCGCTGCCGAACCGGCCGAGCCCGAGCACGACGACGGAGTCGGCCTCGGCGAGGCGACTGGCGGCGCGGGCGGTCTGCGGGGTGGTCACGTGGCTTCCTCCATGGCGTGATCAGCCGATCAGCGGCCGTTCCTCGGCGTACTCGTACTCTCGCTCGCGCCGCCGCAGCGCGATCGCCGAGGCCAGCGTGATCGGGCCGATCCGCCCGGCGAACATCAGGATCACGAGCAACAGCTTGCCCGGATCGGTGAGCGTGGGCGTGATGCCGGTGGTCAGGCCGACGGTGCCGAACGCGGAGACGATCTCGAAGAGCGAGCGGTCGAGACCGAGGTCGTCGGTCTTCATCAGCACGATCGTCGCTGCGAGGATCACGGCGCTGCTGATGGCCGTGACGGTGATCGCCTGGCGCAGCGCCGCGGCCGGGATGCGCTTGCCGAAGGCGTGCACGCTGTCGTGGCCACGGATCTCGCTCCACACCAGCAGGGCGAGCACGGCGAGCGTGGTCACCTTGATGCCGCCGCCCGTACCGCCCGGGCCGGCCCCGATGAACATCAGGATGTCCATCCCGAACCACGTGGTGGGATCGCTGGCCGACAGGTCCCAGCTGTTGAAGCCGCCGCTGCGCGTCATGGTCGCCTGGAAGAACCCCGAGAGGATCTTCGCGCCCGGATCGTCAAGGGCGCCGAGGGTGCGCGGGTTCGACCACTCCGAGACGATCACGAACAGCCCGCCGACCACGAGCAGCACCGCCGTCGTGCTCAGGACGAGCTTCGTGTTGAGGCTCCAGCGCAGGCGTCCTCGCATCTCGCGCCGCAGCTCGAGCAGCACTGGGAAGCCGAGCCCACCGAGGATCACCGCGGCGGCGAGCGGCAGCAGGATGAACGGGTCGCTCGCGAACGGGACCATGTTCTGCGTGTAGAGCGAGATGCCCGTGTTGGTGAAGGCGGCGACCGAGTGGAACACCCCGTACCAGCAGGCTTTCCCGAACGGGAGGTCGTAGGCGAGCCACCAGCGCAGCGCGAGCGCCACCGCGACGACCACCTCGATCGCCAGCGAGTAGACGACGACGCCCCGCAGGATCCGCCGCAGATCGCCGAGGGCGATGGTGCCGGTCTCGGCGGCCGCCAGGATGCGCGTCGAGAGGCGCAGGCGCCGGGCGACGAGCACGCCGAGGGCCGTCGCGAAGGTCATGATCCCGAACGCTCCGAGCTGCATGCAGACGGCGAGCACGATGTGGCCGAAGGTCGACCAGTGGGTCGCGGTATCGAGCGAGACCACGCCGGTGACGCACAGTGTGGTCGTCGCGTGCAGCAGCGCATCCACGAACCCGGTCGATTCGCCGCTCGCCGTCGCCGCCGGCAGCATCAGCAGGCCTGTGGCGAGCAGGATCACCGCCGCGAACGCGAGCACCAGGGCCTGGGCGGGATGCAGACGTGCGCGGTGCACCGCTGGATCATCGCGGCTACGGTGGGCGTATGGGCGACGCGCAGCACCGGCCGGGCGAGGAGGCGCTCCTCGACATCCAGCTCTGGAGCGACGTGGTGTGTCCCTGGTGCTGGATCGGTGAGGCCCGCCTACGCCTCGCGCTGCAGGAGGCGGGCCTGGCTTCGCGCACGCGCATCACCATGCGCGCCTTTCAGCTCGATCCCGGCGCCCGCCGGGAGCCAACCGTCGAGATGCTGGCCCGCAAGTTCGGCCGCACGCCCGCGCAGGTGAAGGAGATGACCGGTCAGGTGACGGCACTCGGCGCCGAGCTCGGCCTCGAGATGCACCATGAGGATGCGATCTCGTGCGACACCGGGCTCGCCCACCAGGCGATCCAGTTCGCCCGCACCACGGGCCACGACGTCGAGCTCATCTCGCGCCTGCACCGCGCGCACTTCACCGACGGCGCCGACCTCAGCGATCGCGCGGTGCTCGTGCACGCCGCCGGCGACGTCGGCCTCGACGAGCACCTCGTGGAGGCCGCCCTCGACACCGGCGCCTACGCCCAGGGCGTGATCGCCGACCGTCAGGAGGCCGAGCGCATCGGGGTGCGCGGCGTGCCCTTCTTCGTCTTCGAGCGGCGTTTCGCATTGAGCGGTGCTCAACCGGTCGAGGCGATGGTCATGGCGATCGAACCAGCTGTCGCGCCTCCGGCATGACTGCTGCGGTAAGGCTGATTTCCCTCTTTATAGTGGGGGTATCGGTCAGTCTCCCCGCCCAGCGTTGGTAACCGTGAGCCCGCTCGTCCCCAGATCGGACGACAGTACGCACGGCGCTGCAGGAAAACGTCCGTCCGTGCGCCCGCCCGAGGGTCTACCTTTTAGACATGTCCACTGAATCGGCCGTGTCCCCGGCCGCGGTCGGGGAAGCGGCGTCGTCGACCGTGTCGGAGCTCCATCAGCGTGATCGCATGCTGATCGGTATGGCTCAGACGATCGCGAAGCACGGGTACCGCGGCGCCACCATTACTGAGGTGGTGCGATTCGCGCGCGTCTCGAAGCGCACGTTCTACGAGGAGTTCGGCGACAAGGAGTCGTGCTTCCTCGAGCTCTACGAGAAGACCGCCAAGGAGCTCGAAGGCCTCATTCTCGCCGCCTCGGCCAAGGCCGAGCTGGACTGGCGCGAGCAGATCCGCGCCGGGGCTCACGCGTACTTCTCCGCCCTCGCTATCGAGCCGATGCTCACCAAGGCGTTCTTCATCGAGATCGGCACTCTCAGCGAGCGGGCCACCCAGGCGCGCCGCTCGATGCTGGACCACTTCTGCGTCCTCCTCAGCAGCATCGTCGACGAGGCCCGGAAGCGAAACCCCGATGTCCCGTCGCGGCCCCTCCCGCCGATGCTCGCAGCCGCCGTCGTGGGCGGCATGACCGACGTGATGATCGGCGCCCTGGAGCGCGACCAGTACGTCGAATCCGTCGACGACCTCGTCGAGACGGCCACCGACCTCCTCGCGAGCGTCATCACCGGCCAGTTTCCCCCGGGCACGAGCCCGGCCTGAGGCCCCGGCGGCGCGCCCCTGCGTCCGCACTCGCCGTCGAGGCGTTCCTCGAGCGTCGTGGTCGTCGAGGCCGTCGGTCGGGTGGCTCCACCGTGAGGCGGGCAAGGCCGCCGGTCGCGGAGGCTGCGTCGCCTAGGCCAGGCGGCGTTCGACGCTGCGCGCCCAGAGGGCGGCGCTCGCCCAGGCCATCAGGATGATGGCGAGGAGGGCGTAGCCGAGGAGGGCGGTGTCGATGGCCGCGATGGCGGCGAGCGGGCCGCCGTCGATCGAGAACTCCTCGACGATCACGCCGAGCAGGCTGAGCGATCCGATCAGCAGTGCGAAGACGACGGACACCCCGGTGACGGCGACGTTGTAGGCGACCCGCCGTGCTGGGGCGGTGAGCGCCCACGAGTAGGCGCGGGCGGTGGTGGCGCCGTTGAGCGTGTCGAGGAGGGTCATGCCGGCGGCGAAGAGGATCGGGAGGCAGAGGATGGCGCCGACGGGCAGGCCGCTCGCGGCGCTCCCGCCCGCGAGCACGAGGAGGGCGATCTCAGTGGCGGTGTCGAAGCCCAGGCCGAAGAACAGGCCGATCGGGTAGAGCTGCCACGGGCGCGTCACCTTCGCGGCGAGACGGCCCGTGAGGCGGCTGATCGGTCCGCGCGCGACCGGCCCGTCGTCGAAATCCCCGGGCTGCAGCTCGCCCGCGCTCGCGCGGCGTGCGAGCGCCAGCGTGCGCCGCACGACGCCGATGTTGAATCCGCCGACGGTCAGTAGGAAGAGCCCGGCGACGGTCGGCCCCCACACCGAGGTGACCTCGTGGAGCGTCGAGCCCTCGTCCTGCACGGCGCTGCCGAGCCCGCGCACGCCGAGCGCGACGAGGACGGCGAGCACGAAGACGACCGTCGAGTGACCGGCCGAGAAGAAGAAGCCCGTCGCATGCGGCCGCTCGCCGTCGTGGAGCAGCTTGCGGGTGGTGTTGTCGATCGTCGCGATGTGGTCGGCGTCGAACGCGTGGCGCATGCCGAGCGTGTAGGCGGTGAGGCCGACGCTCAACCCGAACAGCTCGCCCGTGCCGAGCCGCAGATCGGACGAGAGCGTGTAGTAGAGGAGCAGGCCGAAGCCGATGAGGTGGAGCACCACCACGGCGAGTACCGCAGGCGCGAGCGGGTGCGCCGACGCAGCGCGCACCCCGCCGGAGGGCGATTCATGCCGGTGGCTCATCGGGACAGCAGCTCCTGTTGATCGGAGGGGGTCGCGGGAGGTTCTTCGTCGCCCGGTTGCGCTGCCGGCGGAGCCATGCCCGCGCGTCGCGCCTCGAGCCACTTGCGCAGGTCGACGGCGGATGCGGCGGTCGCGCTCGCCAGCCGGCCCCCGGCCTCGAGCTCGAGCACGGCGCCGCGCAGCCCCGGCTCGTTGGCCTGGGCGAAGTGCTCGGGTGCGCCGGGCCCGGCCACGAGCAGGCTCCCGAGCGCGCGAGCGGTACCGAGCAGCGAGGCGGCGGTGTGGGCGGCGCCGCCGGAGCCGTCGAGGTGGAGCTGCTGGTGGAGCAGCGGTACGCCGGCGCGCACCACGCGCAGCTCGGCGTCGAGCTCGCCCGGGCCCTCGTCGTTGCGGCTGCGCCCGAGGATCACCTCCTCGCGCCAGACGACGCTCGCGGTGGCCGCGAGCTGCACCTCGCTGCGGAGCACGTGCCGGCAGCCGCGCACGGGCACGAGCTGCTCGGGCAGCCACCTCAGGCTCGCCCCTTCGCCGACCTTCGCCCGCACGATCATCACCGACGGGCTCACGTCGCCCCGAGCGGGCCATGCCATCGTCGCCGCCACCGTGCCGATCGTCAGCTGCGTGCCGTCGCCGACCTCGAGGTCGATCGTCACCACGTCGCCGTCGAGCGGCGCAGCGGCGGTGCCGATGATGTGGACCTCCTCGGGGCCCGTCACCTTGACGCCGAGCGGTGCCGTCGCCGAGAGCTCGACGATGCGCGTGCGGCCGGTCTCCGCGTCCGCCTCGGTGCGGATGCGCACGCCGCCGTTCACGACGCGAACATCCGGATCTCGCGGGTGCGGTGCAGTTCGGCGCCGATCTCCAGCAGCGGTGCGGCCCCGCCGGGCAGCAGCCAGGCCGGCGATGACGCGTGCTCGGCCGCCGCGGCGATCACCGGCTCGGCATCACCCATCACGGTCGCGACCACGCCGTGCACGGCGAAGGGGTCGAGCCCGAGCAACCGCACGGCGGCCGTTGCGGGCCCGCTCACGACGCCGTAGGCCGCGAGCCGCGCCGCATCCACCGGCTCCAGGTCGAGCCTCGCCGCGGTGACGCCCTGCGCCAGTGACAGGTGCGGGCCGTGCGGGAGCGCCGGCAGCAACCGGAGGGGGGCGGGCGACGGCCAGATCGCCTCGGCGGCGCGCATCAGCTGCCGCCCCTGCGCGCGCGACGCACCCCGCAGCTGCGCCGACGGCATCCGCGCCGACTCCTCGGCATCGAGCTCCAGCAGCGCGGCATCGTCCTGCGAGAGCCACGCCCGCGCCGCCGCCGCCGAGGCCGCGATCGACGTCTGCCCCGAGCTCCGCAGCAGTCCGCGGAGGAAGTCGCGCAGCGTCGGCACGTCGCGCACGTCGCCGAGCTCGACGGCCTGCTCGAGCCCACCGGAGTGCGCGTGTCCGCCGGCCGGCAGGCGGCCGTCGGCGAGCAGCAGCAGATCGGAGGGAGTCGGCATCGCGGCGTGCGACCTAGAAGAGGAAGTAGCGCTGCGCCATCGGCAGCTCGGTCGCCGGCTGCTGCTCCACCACGTCCCCGTCGATCGTCACCGTGAAGGTGTCGGCGTCGACTCGGATGTCGGGCAGGGCGTCGTTCATCGGCATGTCGGCCTTGCCGCGCCCGCGCACGTTCTCCACGGCCACGAACTGGCGCGTGAGCCCGAGCCGCTCGGGCAGCCCGTCCTCGAGCGCCGCCGGGACCACGAAGTTGAGGCCGAGGCCCGGGGCGACGGTCGGCGAGGCGCCGAACATCGGCCGCGGCAGGATCGGCTGCGGCGTCGGGATCGAGGCGTTCGCATCACCCATCTGCGCCCACGCGATGGCGCCCTGCTTCAGCACGACCTCGGGCTTCACGCCGAAGAACGCCGGCTCCCACAGGACGAGATCGGCGAGCTTGCCCACCTCGACGGAGCCGATCTCCTTCTCCAGGCCGTGCGAGGCGGCCGGGCAGATCGTGTACTTGGAGACGTAACGCCGCGCGCGCATGTTGTCGGCGGGGCCGTCGCCCGGGAGCGAGCCGCGGACGTTCTTCATCACGTGCGCGGTCTGCCAGGTGCGGGTGATCACCTCGCCGCACCGGCCCATCGCCTGCGCGTCGCTGCCGATCATCGAGATGGCGCCGAGGTCGTGGAGGTGATCCTCCGCGGCGATCGTCGACGGCCGGATGCGGCTCTCGGCGAAGGCGAGGTCCTCCGGCACCGACGGGTTGAGGTGGTGGCAGACGATGAGCATGTCGAGGTGCTCGTCGATCGTGTTCACGGTGTGCGGGCGCGTCGGGTTGGTCGACGACGGCATCACGTTCGGGTGCCCGGCGACGGTGATGATGTCGGGCGCATGCCCTCCGCCGGCACCCTCCGTGTGGTAGGCGTGGATCGTCCGGCCGGCGATCGCGGCGAGGGTGTCCTCGACGAACCCGCCCTCGTTCAGCGTGTCGGTGTGGATCGCCGCTTGGGCGCCCGCCTCCTCGCACACGTTGAGGCAGTGGTTGATCGCGGCGGGGGTCGTGCCCCAGTCCTCGTGGAGCTTGAAGCCGCAGGCGCCGGCGCGCAGCTGCTCCCACATGGCCGCCTCGTTGGCGGTGTTGCCCTTGCCGAGGAGCACCACGTTGATCGGGTACTGCTCGAGGGCCGCGAACATCATCTTCAGGTTCCACGCGCCCGGGGTGACCGTGGTCGCGAGGGTGCCGTGGTTCGGCCCGGTGCCGCCGCCGATGATCGTCGTCACGCCGGACGCGAGGCCCTCCTCGATCACCTCGGGGCAGATCAGGTGCACGTGGCAGTCGACCGCCCCGGCCGTGAGGATCTTGCCGTTGCCGGCGAGGATCTCGGTCGACGGGCCGATCACGAGGTCCGGGTGCACGCCGTCCATCGTGTCGGGGTTGCCGGCCTTGCCGATGGCGACGATCCGGCCGTCGCGCACGCCGACATCGGCCTTGATGACGCCCCAGTGGTCGAGGATGATCGCGCCCGTGATCACGAGATCCGGCGTGCCCTCGGCGCGCGTGGCCATCGCCATGCCCATCGATTCGCGGATCACCTTGCCGCCGCCGAACACGGCCTCCTCACCACCGAACGAGCGGTCCTCCTCGATCTCGATCAAGAGGTTCGTATCGGCGAGGCGGACGCGGTCGCCTGCGGTGGGTCCGTAGAGCGCGGCATAGCGCGCGCGACTGATCTCGCTCATGGCCCGCAGAGCGTATGGACGGCCTCGGCGCGACCGGTTGTACGGCTGGCCAAGACCTCCAGGCGATCTTGCTCCGCGCGCCTGCGCCGCTCGCGGGAGGCAATGCGCCGGCTGGTGATCCGGCGTGCCGTCCGCTCGCTCAGTCCTTGGCGATCGCCGCGACGATCGCGCTCGTCACCGCGATCAGGTCGTCGGGCGCGAGGCCGATGTCGAAGCCGCGTCGGCCGCCGCTCACGTACACCTTGTCGAACAGCTCGACGGTCTCGTCGACCACCGTCGGGTGGGGCGACTTCTGCCCGATCGGGGAGATCCCGCCGAGCACGTAGCCCGTCTTGCGCTGCGCGATCGCGGGATCCGCCATCGTCGCGCGCTTGCCGCCCGCGGCTTTCGCGAGCGCCCCGAGATCGAGCTTGCCCGTCACCGGCACGATCGCCACGGTGAGCTGCCCATCGACGTCGGTGAGCAGCGTCTTGAACACCTCCTCGGGATCGAGCCCAAGCGCCTCGGCCGCCTCCTCACCGAAGTTGCGGTTGGCGGGATCGTGGTCGTAGGTGTGCTCGGTGAAGGCGATGCCGGCGGCGCTGAGCGCGGCGGTGGCGGGCGTCCCGGGCATGGCGTGCAGTTTGACGCAGCAAGCGCGGCGACTGCTCCCGTCCTACGCGGCCAGCACCTCGCGCATCCGGCGCGCGGCCTTCTTGCCGATGTACTGGAAGTAGAGCCCGAAGAACGGGTCGGCGAGGCGCAGCGGGCCGGTGAACTCGACGGTGGCGTCGTAGGTGACGGTGGCGTCGTCGGCGACGGTCATGCGGTCGATCGAGGTGGTGCCGCCGTTTCTGCCCACGAGCACGACGCGGCGGCGGCCAGCGTCGAACTCCACCGTGGCGTAGTCGAGTTGCACCTCCCGGCCGCCGAGGCGCATGGTCACGTCGAAGCGATTGCCGACGCCGAGCGGCTCGCGATCGAGGCGGCGGGAGCGGAGCGTGCTCGGATCCCACTCGGCGAGATTGCCGAAGTCGGCGAGGTAGCGGAACGTGTCGTCGGTCGACCGCGCGGAGGGGACGGTCGCGTGGAAGCGGGCCATGCGTCGAGCGTCGCATCGGCTCCCTGCACCGCCGAGGTCAGCGCCGGGCGAGAACCAGGAGCACCCGACGAATCGATCCCGAACGGCGCTCAGGGTATGCTGTTGAACGTCATTTAACTGGTCCCCGAGAGATCGCCCATGTCCCCACTTGCTCCTGGCGCCGTGCGGCGCGTCGACGCCCCGCTGCAAGGGCTGCTCGAGCAGCGCGATGCGCTCGCCGATGGACAGGTCACGTCCGAGGGGCTCGTTCGCGAGGCGCTCGCACGCGCCGAGCGCTCGCGCGAGACGCTCAACGCCTTCTGGTCGCTGCGCAAGGAGGAGGCGATCCTCGAGGCGCGCGAGGCGGATTCCCGGCTGCGAGATGGCGATCGGTTGCCGCTGCTCGGCGTGCCGATCGCTGTGAAGGACGACGTCGATGTCGCCGGGCTCCCCACCCAGTTCGGTGCCGCGGGTACGTGGCCGTCGCGCGACGAGGACGCCGGGGTGGTGCGCCGGCGGCGCGCTGCGGGAGCAATCGTGATCGGCAAGACCACGGCGTCCGAGATGGGCCAGTGGCCGGTCACTGCCAACGACGTCTGTGGCGTGACCCGCAACGCGTGGGACCTGGACTTCACCCCCGGCGGTTCGTCGGGCGGATCGGGCGCGGCGGTCGCGGCGGGCATCCTCGCGGCTGCCGTCGGCTCCGATGGCGCGGGATCCGTGCGCATCCCGTCGGCGTGGAGCCACCTCGTCGGCATCAAGCCGCAGCGTGGCCGGATCTCGACCTGGCCGCACGACGACGACTGGCGCGGGCTCTCGGTGATCGGCCCGCTCGCGCGCACCGTCGAAGATGCCGCGCTCATGCTCGACGTGATGACCGGCGCCCACGCGAGCGATCGCATCCAGCTCGACGCGCCCGACCAACCGTTCCTCGAGGCCGCTCGGCGGGCGCCAGGGAGGTTGCGCATCGGCGTGTCGCGGAGCATCGCCTTCAACGGCATGCGGCGGAAGGTGGATCCCGACGTGAGCGCCGCCCTCGATGCGATGGCGCGGACGCTGCGAGATCTCGGCCACGAGGTGGTCGACGCCAACCTTCGGTTCGGGCCGCAGGTCGGGGCGAGCTTCATGCCGCGCGCGATGGTCGGCCTCGAGGACTGGATGCGCCGCGCACCCGACCGCAAGCTCGTCGACCCCCGAATTCGCAGCATGGCCCGGATGGCGCACGTGCTGCGTGGCCCGATCCTCGCGGGGACCCGACGCACCGAGCGGCTCCTCCAGCGGCAGGTCGGGCGCATCTTCCGGCGGGTCGACGTGGTCATCACGCCCACCACCGCCGTGCCGCCGCTCCCGGCCGAGGCCCTCAAGGGCCTGCGCAAGTGGCAGACGAACTCGCTCATCACGAGCGCGTGCCCGTACGCGTGGCCGTGGAACGTGCTCGGTTGGCCCGCGGTGAACGTGCCCGGCGGCTTCTCCGAGGAGAACCTTCCGCTCGGCATCCAGCTCCTCGGGCCCGCGAACAGCGAGGCGCTGCTCATCTCCCTGGCCGCCCAGCTGCAGCAGGTGCGCCGGTGGCACGAGATCTGGCCGGACCTCGCCTACGAGCTGGCCGGCGGTTCCTAGACCCCACCCGCGCCCTGGCAGAATCCTGGCGATGGCACGCACCAGGCCCGACGTTGCCGCCGACGTGAAGCGCGCCGCCATCGTCGAGATCGCGACGCGGCGATTCAGCGAGGCGGGGTACGAAGACACCTCGATGACCTCGCTCGCGCGCGAGGCGGGCGTGTCGGTCAACACGCTCTACTGGTACTTCGAGAACAAGGACGCGCTGCTGGTCGCAGCGGCCGAGCAGCTGCGCACCCGCCGGCCGCCGGGTGAGGTGACCGAGTCGATGTCGTTCGTCGACCGCCTCGTCGCGGCGAGCAACTCGTTCGACGACGTCGGCAGGATCGTCACCGCCGTGCACGCCCGCATGGGCATCTCGCCGACCGTGGGTGCATGGCACGCGCAGTACCACTTGCATGCTGAGCGGATCCTGATGAAGCAGGCCAGCCGTCACCTCGAGAGCGCGGGCCTTCCCGGGCTCGGCGAGGGCGCGCTCTTGCGGCTCGCGCGGCTCTGGGTCTACGCGCTCGACGGCATCATCACGCACGGCCTTCCGCAGCGTGATCGGCGCGCGCTGTGCGTCGAGATGGTCGCGCAGCTCGAGCTCGCGGCCCGAGAAGGCGGAGCACCGCAGGTCTGACACGGCCCCGCGCCGCGCGCGATCCCGAACGACAAAGCGCCCCGCCGCCCGAGGGCGACGAGGCGCTTGACGTCAGTCGACAGGCCGGTGGAGTGCGTGCCGGTCGACGAGCCGTTGCGTCAGGTCGTCGTTACGACGAAGCCTTCGGCGTGAGCTTGGCCGTGATGGTGTTGCCACCGCCAGCGGTCAGCGGGGACACGAGGCCCTCGAGGATGCCGCAGCCGTTGAGGTTGCTGATCGCGTACGTGCCGGCGATGTTGCCGCCGGTGACGGTCGGGTCGAACGAGTCGGTCGACTTGAGCGCGATCGTCGAGAGCTCCTTGCTCTGGCAGTTGTTGCCGGAGACGAGCGGGATCGCACCGAAGGCCTTCGCCGACTTGATCTTGATGCGAGCCTTGAGGTTCGCGGTGATCTGGTCGTCGATCAGCTGACCGGTGGTCGGGCCCGACGGGATGATGCCCACACCGACGGTGACGGGCAGGAAGCCGAGCGCCGTGAGGCGGCCCTGCGTGTCGTTGATGACCGTCGTCGCGGTGTAGTTGCCGGTGGCAAGGCACAGCACGGCGTCGATGGCGCCCGTGAGCGGCATCGAACCCTTGGTGAGGGTGTTGATCGTCGTCGAGCCCTGCAGCGAGTAGCTGTACTTGGCCGTCGAGCCCGTGCAGGTGCCGACCGGCGGGGTCGGGGTCGGGGTGCCGACCGGCGGGGTCGCCGTCGGCGTCGGGGTCGGCGTGGTCACCGGCGGGGTCGCCGTCGGCGTCGGGGTACCGACCGGCGGGGTCGGGGTCGGCTCGTCATCGCCGATGATGTCGAACGAGCCCAGGGTGGTGTCCTGGCCGGCGTCGAGCTTGCAGTACACGTCGAACGTGTTCGGGTCGCCGTCGGAGTCGCTGACCTTGTTGCCGTCGATGTCCTTGGTGACGGGCGGCAGGACGATCGGGTCGCCAGCCGAGTCGAGGGCGGTGAGGTTGATCGCGAGGCGGTCGAGGACGATCTTCTCGGTGCCGGGCTCATCGAACGTGAGGGCCGGGGTCGAGCCGGTCGCCGTGAGGACGAGCGGGTTCGGGACGGGGTCCGGGAGAACCGTCTTCGCGATGGTGGCGACCGTCTTGGCCGGCACGTCGAAGCCCTGAGCGGTCTTCACCGTGGCGAACGCGGTCGAGCTGCCCTGGATCGCGGTGAGGTCGTCGACGGCCTGCAGGCCGTCGGCCATGTCGAACGCCGAGGCGGTCGCGGTGACGCCGAACGGGTTCGTCGGCTGGCCGGCGGGCCACGTGTCGGGGATGTCGAGGTCGATCTTGACGCTGAGGGCCTTCACGCCGATCAGCGGGTACTTGCACTGGTAGGTCAGTGTGGTCGTCTGGACCGCGCCGGCCGGGGCCGCGAGGGCCGAGGCCGCGATTGCAGATGCCGCGCTGGCGAGCGCCAGCTTTCGAGCAGTGCGGGACATGTGAGCTCCTTTGCGAGAGCAGGCGCCAGACCTCAGAGAGCTGGCCGACGCCGTTGCGGACAACTCGAACGTAGCAAGCAGACCTGAGCGGAATTCGGCGTGTGCTTTTGCGCATTGATCTCGCTGAATTCTCGGCATGCGATCGCCCCGAATGGCCCGTAAACGCTGAGGATGACCCGAATTCGTCGGCGCGTTGGTGTGGAATGTATCCGTGCCATTACCAGCGAATTTTCGCTCGAAATCGGCGCCTGATTTACGGTGGTCAGGCGCGGTCGCTACGCGAGGTTTCGACCGGTCGCGCACGGGCTCGCGCGCTAGGTTCGGTGAGGCGCTGCGATTGCCCAGCGCCGACCATCGCCCCCGTCCCCCCGGAGCCGCATGCCGACCGATCACCACGCCCTGCTCCAGCGCCCCGCCGGCGAGCTCGCAGCGCTCGTCTCGGCCGGCGAGATCTCGGCCACCGAACTCGCAACGGCGGTCCTGGAGCGCATTGCCGCCGTCGATCCGCGGATCAACGCCTTCACCGACGTCGACGAGCAGGGTGCCCTGCAGGCAGCGGCTGCGATCCACGCCGGCGACGACCGCCCGCTCGCCGGAGTGCCGATCGCGGTGAAGAACAATCGCGCCGTGCTCGGGCTCCCCGTGCGCAGTGGTGGCCGCATCACCGACAAGCTCGTCGCGCCCTACGACCACCACACCACCGCCCGGCTGCGGCGCGCCGGCGCGGTGATCGTCGGCACGACCGCCCTGCCCGAATGGGGCCTGCTGCCAACCACAGAGCCGCTGCACCGCGAGCCGACTCGCAACCCGTGGGACCTCGAGCGCACTGCTGGCGGCTCCTCGGGCGGGGCTGCGGCCGCGGTGGCGGCCGGGGTGCTCCCGCTTGCGCACGGCAATGACGGCGGCGGCTCGATCCGCATCCCTGCCGCCTGTACCGGGCTCGTCGGGCTCAAGCCACAGCGCGGTCGCGTCTCGCAAGGGCCGGAGACCGGTGAGAACTACCTGGTCGTCGACGGCGCGCTCACCCGCACCGTCGCCGATACTGCCCTGGCGCTCGACGTACTCGCCGGTCCCGAGCTCGGCGATGCCACCTGGGCCCCGCCGCACACCGAGACCTACCGCGACGCGCTCACGCGCGACCTTCGCCCGCTGCGGATCGGCGTGCTCGCCGACCCGGGGCTCCAAGGCGTGGAGGTGTCGGCCGCTTCGCTGACAGCACTCGGCGAGGTGCTCGAGCTCCTGCAGACGCTCGGGCACGAGGTGGTCGAGCCGCAGCTCGCCTTCCCCGTCGACGGCCGCGCGTTCAGCGATCTCATGGTCGACCTGTTCACCGACATGGCCAGCACCCAGCCGCGCATCCTCGGTGCCGCAGGCAAGGCGATGGCCGGCGGGCAGGGGCCGATGGAGGAAGCCGACCTCGATCCGCTCGCGTGGGCCGTCGCTCAGCGCGCGGCGGCACGCAACGCGACCGATGCGTGGCAGACGAAGTTCATGGCCGACGGCCTCGCGCGGATCGTCGTCGGTGCGTTCTCGCCGTACGACGTGGTGCTCACGCCTGCGCTCGTGACGCCGCCGGTGACCATCGGGACGATCACCGCCGGGCTCGACGACCCGCTCGAGGTGTTCCGGCGGGCCGAGGAGTTCATGGCGTTCTCGCCGGTCGCCAACATCACCGGCCTCCCGGCGATCTCGATGCCGACGCACGTGATCGACGGTCTTCCGATCGGCGTGCAGGCAGTCGGACGCGCGTGCGAGGAGCACGTGCTCCTCCAGCTCGCCGCCCAGCTGGAGCGGGAGCTGCACTGGGAGGATCGACGGTCACCGATCGCGAGCGAGATCCCTCGGTAGACTCCGGAGTCCGGCCCATCGCCACCTGCGTTCACAGGAGCTGCACCGCCCTATGGCCTACGTCATCACCGAAGCCTGCATCGGCACCAAGGATGCATCTTGCACCGAGGTGTGCCCGGTGGACTGCATCCACCCGACGCCCGACGAGCCCGAGTTCGACACGGTGAAGCAGCTCTTCATCGATCCGGAAGAGTGCATCGACTGCGACGCGTGCGTCGAGGCCTGCCCGGTCGACGCGTGCTTCGCCGAGGACCAGGTGCCGGCCGAGCTGGAGCAGTACATCCAGCTCAACGCCGCTTACTACCAGGCCTAGGCGCCTGAGGTCGAGGGGTTCGTCCCGGCGGTCAGCCGCCGGGAGATCCGACGGCCACCTTCGGGCCGCGGGCGCTCATCGCGCCCAGTAGGCCCGGCAGGCCCATCAGGCCGAACAGCACGCCCATCCCGATGCCCAGCGCAGGCTGGTTGTCGGGGCCGTGTGCCGGCCCGAAGCTCGCGAGCAAGAACGTCGCCGCGAGCCCGCAGAAGCCGATCCCCCAGGCAGCGAGTCCGGCACGTGCGCTGCCCGTGATCGCGACGCCGAGCAGGATCCCGAAGATGCTGCCGGTGAGGCCCATGATCTTCCAGCCGGTGCCCGGTGCGCACTCGCGCGCCGACACGTAGGGCCCGCCGCTCGCGCAGCTGCCGAAGCGGACGAGGTCGAACAACGCCCAGCATGCGAACAGCACGCAGCCGCCGACGACGGCGAGCCCGATCAGGGCACGGATCCGGCTCATCCTCCGGCCTCCTCGAGGTTCTTCTTCGCCTGGGCGCGTGCCCGGCGGATGTTGGCGAGCGCCTGTTTGCGCACGGCGGTCGACATCGGAGCCGACCTGATCTGCTGCTCGGCCTGGTCGAGGCTGGCGAGGGTGCGGCGGGCCGAGGCGCGCAGGGTCGCCCGGGTCTTCGCGTCGGGCGTGCCGATCAGCCGAACGTCGGTGCCGTCGAGCGCGGCCATCGCGTCGTTCTTGAGTGGCGGCTTGGAGTAGTACGCGCCCCACGAATCGGTGCGCTTGCCGTCGAACGAGCTCTTGCCCGTGTTGAGGAGGAGGTAGTCGAGGTCGGCGGGCTTGAGGCCGAGCTTGCCCTCGATCGTGCGCACGAGTCGCGCTGGCACGGCCGTCGGGACTCGCTCGAACGGCAGTCCGGCCGGCTCGGCCGCGCCCGCGTCGTTCTTGGTCACGCGGAAGGCCGGGTCGACGCCGATGCTGAACCGCGCGCCGTCACGCTGGGCGACGGTGATGTCGACGCGGGTGGGCGTCAGACGGATCGATTCGACCGTGGCGCCATCGGGCGCTGCGCCCTCGGCCGCGTCGAGTGCCGTCTCGAACTGGTCGGCCTGGAGCAGCGACTCGGAGCTCTGGACCGTCACCTCTCCGCGGGCAGCGCGCTCGACCGGATCGTCGAGCCGGCGCTGCTCCTCGGCGTTGAAGACCACGACGAACGCGGCGATGAACAGCGCGACGAAGAGCCGGATCGTCCACGGGCCGATCTGCCACCGCGTGGGGTGGCCGAGCTGCGGGCCCGGGCTGGGCGGCGTGAAGCTCGTGCGCGGCTCGCCCGCTTCACGCACCGGCGGCGGCGAAACGGGCCGCTGCGACCCGCCGGGCGAGGCGCCCGGGATGCCGGAGCCTTCGCCGGAGGCTGCGCCGGGGATGCCCGAGGGCGTCACGGAGCCGCCGCGCGACAGGCTCCCGAATCCGGGGATCCCGCCCTCGTCCTTCTTCCTTCCGAACACGGCGCCATCATGGCGCGCCCGGAGGCGGCGAGGCGTGCGGTGGCCGGACGTTCCGATCCCGTCGGCATCCGAGCACCCTCGGCCCCCGCAGGACCGGCGACGCTAGCGATCGCGTCGCTACTGGGCTACCGGAAAGCCGTGTGAAGCGAGGGCCAGGAAGGAAAGGAAAGACAGCCCTGCCGATGCCCTCCAATATGCGCGAGTCGCGGTTGAGGAGGCCCCGACGTCACGGTTCGCGGTGGTCTCAAAGCGTCCCGCGATGATGAGAACAGCCGCAAACAGCAGCATCGACGGCAGCACGTCCAGGAGTACGGGGCCGCGATCGGTAGGGCTCCAAGGGTCGAGAAGACGGCCGAGTAGGTCCCGCAAGGCGATCCCGAGTGCCCACGCCAGGGGCACCCATAGCGTGAGAAGTCGTACTAGTGCCCACCGCAGCGGTCCCCGACGTCCACGAGGCGCGGAACGAGGATCGCGCGTCATCGGAGATGCCTCGGTCGCGTTATGGACGTCCACGATGGAATAGTCGGCACGGCGGCGCCCAAACTACAGTGGCGTAGGCATGTGTCTGACACGCTCCGGTTTGCATTCTCCCGCTGGGTCGAATACGTATGTTTGGAGCCGCTGCAGCTGCCCGGACAGCGAGTGCTCGCCCCACCCCTAACCAACCTGTCTGGATCACCGTTGGCTGCTCCCGTGCTTTTCGACCGCTCCCGGGTGCGTGCGCTGCTGTGTGCGCTCGGTATCGGTGTCATCTACGCCGCGGTCCCGTGCGGTGCCGCTGGGGCCGAGGTCGTGGATCGTGGTGAGTTCTCGACGACCGTTGACGCTGGTGGCGGGAAGCTGAAGACCTCCGTGTCGCAGGTTCCGTTGAATTTCCTCGATGGCAGTGGGACCTGGCGAGCAATCGACACGGAGCTCGAACCGACTGCGAGCGGCGATCTAGAAGCCAAGGCGCTCGACGGCTCTGTCACCATCCCCAGCTCGCTAAGCGAGCCTGTCGAGCTCGAGCACGACGGGCGCGCTATTTCGCTGCGGCTGGTCGGCGCTAACGCCGGCGCACAGGCCGATGCTGATGGTGCCGAGGCGTCGTTTGATGGGGTTCTCTCGGGCGTCGACGCGAGCTATGTGGCACGGCCCGCTGGCGTTAAGGAGACGCTGAAACTCGCCACGCGTTGGTCGCCGCAGGTCTTCAGGTATGACCTCCGCGCTTACGCCGCTTGGACTGCCATGGTTGAGGGCGGAGATGTCGTACTGCGCGACTTGTCTGGCGATGAGCGTTACCGCATCACCGCGCCCCTGGCGTGGGACAGCGCGAGCGATCCCGCGTTCACTAACGACCTATCGCTCTCGGTTTCCAAGGTCTCCAGCGGTCGCTGGCAGGTGACGCTTCGGCCCGACGTAGCGTGGTTGTCCGACCCCTCTCGGGTCTACCCGGTCATGGTCGACCCTGACGTCTCGTGGATCGATCCCGATACCACCCGTTTCCGCGGTGCCGCCGCTGATTGTCAGATCGCCGGCGGAACGCAGGCGAACACCAAATCATGCGCGTGGACGACCATGTTCACCGGGTACAGTTCGCGGCCGTATCGTGCGCTGTTCAGGTTCGCGGTTGGCTCAGTGATCCCCGCGGACGCCAACGTCAGCGCCGCGACCTTCAGCGCTTACCCACGCGCCACGTACGCGCGCCCTTCCGCGGACTTCCAGCTCTTCACCCTCACCAGCGACTGGGACAACAACGCGACCTGGAACAACCGCAAATCCGGCACGCCATGGGCAACCGCCGGCGGCGACTATTCCACCGATTCGGGCCTAACCAGCGCGCCGACCGCCGTCTCCGACGGCGGTCGTTGGTACTCCTGGCAAGTCCCGCTCGCTGCCGTCCGCGGCTGGGTCGACGGCACAACCCCCAACTACGGTTTCCTACTCAAGGCCAACGCAACCAGCCTCTATGACTGGGTCAGTAGCGAGGACGACGAACCGACCGAATGGCCCACCCTGGACATCACGTGGAACGCAACATCCACAGGCGACACGACGGCGCCAAGTGCACCATCTGACATCGAACTGCTGGCCTTCGACGAAACCGACGGGACCGCCGGTTTCAACTTCACGCCAGGCGTGGACACCGGCTACAACTCCAGCGGAGTCGACCACAGCCAGTACCGGGTAAAGCGTGCCGGCGAGGCGACCTTCTCGGCGTGGAGCGACGTCGACGGAACCGACGGCCTGATCGACAACCTCACCGACGGGCAGGGACTCGAGTTGGAGCTCCGCTCGGTGGACGTAGCCGGCAACCTCTCCGCGGCGACGAGTGAATCATTCACTGCGACCGTCGGGTCCGGCGCGGAAGCGTTTGACGACGGCGCACGCGAATGGCTCAGCGACGAGTACAGCATGACCGCAGCCGTCGCCCAAGACTGGATCGAAGTTCAAGCACGGGCGGGAGATCTCGACGAAGACGTCCAGTCTAGTTCGGCGACTCTCAGCTACGCCGGCATGTGGTTCGACAATGACGAGCAGAAGGTTCACGTCAAGCTCTTGGACACGTCGCAGACATCCACCGTCGAGGACCTAGCAGCAGCAAACGATCTGTCGTCGTCCGTCATCATCGACATCACCACGATCTCTGAAGCCGAGCTCAACTACGCATCTAGCCAGGCCCAAGACGATCTCGAGATTCCTCTCAGCGAGGGTTGGGTCGACATCGGGTACTCGGCTGCGGAGAGTAAGGTCACGTTCGAAATCGCGACTGATGCGCCAACCGCCGTGCGTTCAGAGGTCACGAGCTACGCCGCTGCGATGTCCGTCCCCAATAGCGTCAGTGACGCGGACGGCCCGCGAGGCGAGTTCGAACCACAAGCACTAAACGTGAACGCGTGCGGACCAACCGAGGATGACGAGAGCTGGGATCAAGCGCAGGTAGGCGGCCGCCAGGTTGGATGTGGCCCGCCGTTCCGTGGCGGGATCCATCTCGATGCCTCTGGAGGCGAACCCTGCACCGTTGGCTTCGCGGTTCGCTCAATGAGCGACAACCTGCCGTACCTCATGACCGCCGGGCACTGCTACGACGAAGGTGACGTTGGCGGCCCGCGCTACTACGAAGCCATTCTTAAGGGAGGGTCCTCCACGATCGTCGGGAGGCTTCATAGCCGCCACTTCGAGGGGTTCTCAAAGGGAGAAGATGCCGCGATTGTGACCGTTGATCCCGACTATGAAGACAGGCTCCGACATCCGAAAGACTTGAACAAGGCCGCACGTTCGCTGCGGCCTTGGGCGGTCTACCAGCAGGCTGGCGACACGCTCGCCGAGACTGGTGAGATGAATCCGCAGTTTCGGATCGAGGGCGTCGGCACGAGTCGCGAGGGCCAGACGCTCTGCATCTCTGGGCAGACCTCCGGCTCGCATTGCGGAACAGTGACCGCCCTCGGCAAAGCGCACGGTACCGCGGGCTACATCAAGTTCTGCTCGGCTCTCCACGGCGGGCGCCCATCTGAGGGCGGCGATAGCGGTGGCCCGTACTTCAGTAGAACGAGCCGCGGCGGAGCCCTAGGTGTCGGCATGCACTCGGCGGTCAACAGCCAACTGTTTGGGCTGTTGAAGTGTAAATCGCAGTACTCGAGCCTGACGGCGGATGCGGAGAAAATGCGCGTTTGGGTCGTGTCGACGGCCAACACGACCAAGACCGGCGCTTACCAACTGTGTCTCCCCCCATACTTCAGGGCTGGCGTCAACGGGGTTTGCGCGGAGATCTGGTAGTCGAGAGGCCCGGCTGTGATCGCGTCGTTCACGACTCGTCTCGGTGTCCACACACAAACTTGGGATTGAGAAGCTCTTCAGGCGCGCCTTCTAGAGTTCGCCGGAGGCGACGCATCCAACGCGCACGCGTTGGGCTAGAGGCATACCTCTCCGCTCGCCCCCAGCGGAGCCGGCGCGCCGCGGCCAGGCACCCTTCGGCTCTGCCACGTCGCTGCAGAACGGCCTAGCCTCACAGGGTGCTGCGGAGCATGCGTAGGGTGATGATCGGGAGGGCCAGTGGCGCGAGGAGGTAGCCGGCGCCGAAGTAGCTCCAGGCGCTGTCGTGCGGGAACCAGCCCGGCTCGAGGAGTGAGGCGGTGCCGACGAGCAGCACGCCGGTGAGCTCGGCGGCAGCGATGGCCCGCGCCGCCTCGCGGGCACGCGGCGAACGATCGGCGTGCGCCAGCAGCACGCTGGCGACGAGGTAGAAGCACGCGGCCACCGCAGAGAGGCCGTAGGCCACGGGGGCAGCGCCGGCATCGGTGGCCAGCTGGTAGCTCGCGCGTCCGAACGCCGCCACGGCGAGCACCGCGTAGCCCTGCCGGAGTGCCCGTGGGGTGCGCGCGGCGCTCATGCGATCGCCGTCAGCCGGAAGAGCACCGCGACGGTCGCGAGCCCGGCGAGTGCGGCCGAGGCGGCGCCCGGACCATCGTCGTCGCGGGGTGCCGCGAGGATCGGGATCAGCAGGGCGGCGGCGACGCAGTACGCGAGCACCACCCCGAGACGGTCGCCGCCGCCCGTGAGCTCGCGCGCTGCCGTGGCCACCGCGACGACCGTCGCGCCGATCCAGAGCATCGCCAGGCCGCCAAGCCCGTACGGGCCCACCCGCCGGCGGCGCGCCGCGCTCACCCCGAGGCCGAGCGTGAGCGCCGTGCCGTAGAGCACGCTTGCCGAATGCAGGCCCGTCACGATGCCCGGCTGGCTCACGCCCCGGCCTGCGCGGCCGTGGCCATCGCCTTGCGGCGCTTCTTCTTCGCCCTCGACTTGCGGCTGCGGATCCACCAGGTGATCAGGCCGGTGATCGCCAGCAGCAGCGGCGCCATGCCGAGGACGACCCAGAGCGAGCGCCAGTAGCCGTTCACGGGCGTGCCCGCGTGGATCGGGTAGTTCCAGTGCTCCCAGAGATCCTCGGCGACCGTGTTGATCGATCCCGGAGCGCCGTAGCCGAAGGTGGCCTTGCCGCTGTAGCGATCCACGTGCACCTCCACGTCGCCGGGGTACCAGCCGTGGTCGTACGGGTCGTTCGAGCTCGAGAGCCACACGCTGTACGCGCTCTTCGGATCTGACGTGTCGACCGGCGAGAGTGCGGAGAGCTTGGAGCCCGGGAGCTTGGCCTGGGCGATGCGCCCGGCCTCCACCATCGACACCGACTCGCCCTTGACCGGCTTGCTCTGCACCTCGGGCGGCTCCGCGGGTGCGCTGCCCGGGAGGATTCCGTACCAGGCGTTCTTCACGAACGGGAACTCGAAGCCCGCGCCGGTGAGCGCCCACACGGCGAGGAACGGCAGCACCACGATGCCGACGACCTTGTGGAGGTCGTAGTGGAACTTGTAGCGCGAACTACCTCGACGGATCTTGAAGCCGCGGGCCATGGACTTGATGCCGGGCCACCAGACCACGAGGCCGGTGACCACGAGGAAGCCGAGCAGCAGGCCGGTGATGCCGAGGATCAGGCCGCCCCAGGTGAGCTCCTCGCCGGTGAAGCCGCCGACCGGCTTCCCGAGGAAGGGCACGTAGCCCGTGTAGCCCTCGCAACCGAGGCCGCACTCGTGGAGGTTGTCGAGGAAGGCAAAGACGCCCTTCTGGCTGTTGAACGTGCCGTTCACCTTGCCGGTGGCGGCATCGAGGGCGTAGTTCTTGCTCTCGTCGTCCATCAGCAGGTAGTTGCCGTTGACGAGCTGGCCGTAGGTGGGCTTGAACGCGGGATCAACCGCCTCGACGGCGGCGTACGCCTGCTCGAAGCCGACCGGCGGGCCGTCGGTGGCGTGGAACAGCGTCGGGTGCACGATCCGCTGGATCTCGGGCTTGAGGACGAGCAGGCTGCCGCTGATCGTGATGGTCAGCAGGACGAGTCCGAGGATCAGCGCGAGCCACCGATGGGCGACCTGCATGGTGCGGAACACCGGGCGTCGGCCGAGGCGCTGCCTCAGGCTGCGCGCGGGCTTCGGCTTGGGGTTGGGCTTCGCCGCGGGCACCGGCGGGGCAATCGTTTGACTCACTGCGCTCTCTCGGGTTCGTGTCGATCGGCAGGTTGAGTGGCGGATTCCTATCAGGTTCGGGTACCCTAATGCCAACTTCCCAAGTCGGATATAGTCGCGCCGTGGTGTTGGCGGCACGCGGCCGGGGCCGACCGGCGACCGGCCTGCGGTGGACGTGCGCCCGCGAATTCGCGCGGGCCCGCTCGGCGTGGAACTGAGGCCCGCGCGGGGCCAGTCGGTGCGCCGGCGGGGCCGGCGCGAGCGCGTCCTACTTCAGGCCGGCTGCCGTGGAGGCGAGCTGCTTGCCGTCCTGCGTGGCGTAGACGGTGGTCGCGGGCTTGCCGGCCGGCGTCCAGCGCATCACCCAGGTGGGCTGGCCGCCACGGATGGCGGCGCTGCGCACCAGGTCGATCGTCGTCGGGCTGACGCCCTTGGCGTTCTCGACGGCGCGCAGCAGCTTTCGCGGCACGCGGGCGTCGATCTCGATCGGATCGATGGCGAGGATCGGGGTGCCCTCGGCGGCGGCAGCGGCTGCCGGCGCGGAGGGAGCTTTGCCCTTCGTGACGATCGTGCGCTCCTGCGTGCCGTGCATGACGGAGAGCTGAAGGGTGCCATCGGTGCGGACGGTCATCTCGCGGATCACCTCGCCTGGCTTCATCGCGGTGACCGCGAGTTCGAGCTGGTGCTTGACGCGCGCCGGGCGCAGCTCGCGCGCATCGAGGGTGAGTGCGTCGACGTCGCCCGCGGGCAGCACCTTCGGCAGGCTGGACTGCCAGGTGGCGGCTGCCGTCTGGGCGACG
This sequence comes from Solirubrobacteraceae bacterium, assembly GCA_017744415.1. Classification (GTDB taxonomy): domain Bacteria; phylum Actinomycetota; class Thermoleophilia; order Solirubrobacterales; family Solirubrobacteraceae; genus JAGIBJ01. Next base: position 24,287 of record JAGIBJ010000061.1, on the reverse strand, counting down.
GGCGTCGGCGGGGCGACGGGATCCTCACCGCCGCCGAGGCCGCGGATCGCGACGAACCCGGCGGCGCCGACGAGCGCGGCGACGAGCAGGAACTGGCGTGAGACGCCCGGGATCTCCGGGAGGTTCGGGAGCGAACCGAGGCGGCGGGCCGAGGTGCCGGCATCGGGACGCAGGTCGGCGGCGCGGTCGATCGGCCACTCGGCGATCGACATGCCCTCCGGCTGCTCGAGCACCGGGAGCTGGATCGGCGCGTTGGGATCCGGAGCGGCAGCCGCCGGCATCACCGGGTAGGCCGGAGCGCCCGGCATCACGGGCGCGCCGGGCATGATGGGCGCGCTGGGCATGACGGGGGCGCCGGGCATGACGGGAGCCGCCGGCATCTGCGGCGTCTCCAGCGGCAGCGGGGCGGCGGGCACGGCCTGGAGCGGGGAGGCGAGGTGCGGGGCGACCGGCGCGCCGGTCGGCAGCGGGGAGATCAGGATCGGCGTTGCGACTTCGGCCATCGGCACCGGGGCGGGCGTCGTCACCATGATCGGCGCGTACGGCGCGGGCATGTGCACGGCGGGAGCCGGCGCTGCGATTGGCGCGGAGCTCTCGGGCATGTCGGAGACCACGGGCGCAGCGGCCGCAAGCGGCGCGGGCGCAACCACGATCGTCTCCGGCTCGGTCGGCACGGGGAGCGCGGCGGAGGTATCGATCGCTGCCACGGGCTCGGGCATCTCTGGCATCGCCCCGGGCTCCGGCATCTCCGGCGTTGCCACGGGTTCGACGGTCTCGATCACCGGTGCAGGCTGGGCGACCTCGATGCTTGCCACTGGCTCGGGCATCTCGGGCTCGGCGCCGGCGACGGGCTCCGGGGTCTCGATGATGGCCTCGGCGATCGGTTCCGGGGTCTCGACGACGGCCTCGGCGACGGGCTCCGGGGTTTCGGCGACGGGCGCGGCGGGAAGGCTGGGGGCGGCCGGGATCACCGGCTCGGCGGGCGCGACGGCAGCGGGCTCAACCGGGGCCACCGGCGCGGCCGGGGCGGCGGGTGCTTCAGGAGCCGCCAGCGCGACGGGCGCCATGGGCGCCGGGGCGGCTGCGATCGGCGCGGCCACGGGCACGACGGAGAAGCGAGGGGCCACGGGCCACTCACCGGTCGGAGCGACGGGCGCGGGCGCGGGGTGGACGGCATCGGAGCGGGCTGCGGTCACGCCTCGGTCATCGGGCCAGACGGCCTCTGTCTTGAGCCGAAACCCGTCGAACGGGTGACGCTCATGCGCCCACACGGGCGCTCCACGCGCGCCTGCGCGCGCGAAGGCGCCGGCTGGCTAGGCCATCGGGAGGCTCATGCCGATGGGCGCGGGCGCCGGAGCGGGTGCCTGCACGCGAACGGGAGCCATGGCGATCAGGCCACGAGCGGCGGAGCGCACAGCCTGGGCGGCCGGATCGTCCGGGTTCACCGAGACGAGTGGCTCGCCCGCATCGGCCTGCTCGCGCAGCGGCATCGTGAGCGGCACGCTGGCGAGGAGCGGCACGTCGACCTCGTCGGCGAGCGCCTGCCCACCGCCGCGACCGAAGATCTCGTAACGCCCGCCCTCCGGCGTGACGAAGCCGGCCATGTTCTCGATCACGCCGGCGACGGGGATCTCGACCTTGTCGGCCATCTCCGCGGCGCGGCGAGCAACCTTCTGCGCGGTGTCCTGGGGGGTCGTGACGAGCACGAACTCCGACTGCGGGACGAGCTGCGCCAGGGTCATCGACACGTCGCCGGTGCCCGGCGGCAGGTCGATCAGGAGAAAGTCGAGATCGCCCCACGCGACGTCCTGGAGGAACTGCGTGAGCGCTTTGTGGAGCATCGGGCCGCGCCAGACGACGGCGGAGTCCTCCTCCACGAAGAAGCCGATCGACATGACCTTCACGCCATGCGCCTCGAGCGGCACGATCTTGCGGGTGGCGTCGACGGGCGGGCGCTGGCCGCCGAGGCCGAACATGCGCGGGATCGAGTAGCCCCACACGTCGGCGTCGAGGATGCCGACCGACTTGCCCTCGTTCGCCAGCGCGACGGCGAGGTTGGCGGTCAGCGACGATTTGCCGACGCCGCCCTTGCCGGAGCCGATGCAGAGGATCGATCCGATCGTGGCGAGCGCCCCCGTGGGCAGGCCGCCGGGCATGCCGAGCTTGGCCCGGAGTGCCGACTTCTCCTCGTCCGAGAGCACGTCGAAGGCCACCTCGACGCTCGAGACGCCGGGCACGGAGCCGACGTGCTCGTTGACGTCGGCGATGAACTGGTTGCGCAGCGGGCAGCCGCCCGTCGTGAGCGAGATGGTGACGCCGACCGCGCCGGCCGCACCGATCGCGATCGTGCGGACCATGCCGAGTTCGACGACCGAACGCTTGAGCTCCGGGTCGATGACGCTGGTCAGCGCCTCGCGGATCTGATCCTCGGTCGGAGTCGTGAGCGTCTCGGCCATGCCCCGGAGTGTAGGGGCTCCTGATCTCCGGCCGCCGTGATCACCGCGCGGCGGGCTCCGGTCCGCTTGCCTAGGGCTGGCGCGTGAGCTGGAGAGCGATCGTGTTGCCCGAGCTCGCGATCGCGGGCGGCACGATGCCGCCGAGCGGCTCGCAGCCGTTCAGGTCGCTGATCGGGAACGAGCCTCCGATTGCCGGCGGGGTCGCCACCAGGGGATCGAAGCCGGAGGCCGCGTCGAGCGGCAGGCTGATGAACTGCTTCGTCTGGCAGGTGTTGCCGCTGGCGATCGGCACCGCGCCGAACGCCTTCACGGACGTGACCTTCACCCGAAGCTGCTGGCGGAGCGTGAGGGCGCCGCTCGCGAGCGTGCCCGTGGTCGGGCCCGAGCTGACGACGGCGATGGTTGCCGTGACGGGAACGGTGCCGTTGGTGAGTCGCGCCTGGGTCTGGTTGAGGAGCGTGGAGCCGGTGACATCGCCAGCGGCGCTCACCGTGAGCGAGACCGTGCCGCTGACGGGCATGCGGGTCGCGGTGAGCTGCGGGATCGTGATCGTGCCGCGTGCGATGTAGCTCGAGGTCTTGGCTGCGGGCGTCGGGCTCGGGGTGGCCGTCGGCTCGGGCGACGCGGTCGGGTCCGGCGTCGGCGTGGCGGTGGGCTCGGGCGACGCGGTGGGCTCGGGTGTCGGCTCCGGCGTTGCGGTCGGCTCCGGCGTGGGGCTCGGCTCGACGGTCGGCGTGGGCGTCGCGGTCGGTGTCGGCGCCGGATCCTGGTTGGTGACTTCGATGAAGTCGGTGTTGATCCAGCCGGTGTCGGCGCCGGTCACCCGGAGGCCGATCGAGTTCGCGCCTGCCTCCAGCGGCACGTCGACCTTGCCCACGGTGTATGACTTCCAGTCGCCCGTCGGCTCGAGGCGGGCTTGGGCCGCACGCTGGCCGTTCACGTACACGCCGATGGTCCGCGAGGACGGGCCACCCGGGCCGGCGGCGTAGCCGATCGTCATCGACGTCGTGCCGGCCGACTCGCGGTTGATCTTGAGACCGTCGATCGCGGAGCCCGCCGCGGTCATCCACGAGACGAAGCCGCCACCGGAGAAGCCGCTGTGCTCACGGTCGATCTTCGCGCCGCCGGAGAGGGTGCCCGTCTCGGCCTCCACGCGCGTGCGGGTGTGGCCGGTGAAGCCGCCAGGGCCGCCGGGCACCGTCGACTCGAGCAGGAACACTCGGTCGGTGGTCTTGGTGGTCATGTAGACCTCGCCCTGCGGACCGCGACCAAAGCGAAGGTCGGCACGCGGGCCCCAGTACCAGGGCGAGTCATTGATGACGTCGAGCAGCGACGCCTTCTGCACGGCCGGCTGCCCGTTGCCGGGGTCGAAGAACACGCGTGCCCGCGACGTGGAGGCCTGCGTGAGGCCGCTCGGCGCTCCGGTGGTGACGGCGCCGCGCATCGCGTCCAGGTTCGAGTGGTAGAGCTGGCCCGTGTTGGCGAACTCCGCGTAGAAATATTCGCCGTCGGCGGGCGAGCCGTTCTCGATCGGGTAGCCGCCGGTAAGGCCGATGCCGATGAAACCCGCGCCGGATGGGCCGTCGTGACCGACCTGCGCGACGGGGTAGCGGTAGCCGAACTGCGCGTCGTCGTCGGGCAGCGGGCTCACGCCCGTCTCGATGCCGCCCCACGGTTGGTGCACGAACGTGCCCTCGCGATTGGGCCAGCCGTAGTTGCCGCCCTTCTTGACGATGTTGACCTCGTCGATGTTGTCGCGGCCGACCTCGGTGACGAGGAGCTCGCCCTCTTTCGTGAAGGAGAGCGTGTGCGGGTTGCGGTGGCCGTACGACCACACCTCGTCCGGGAGCGACGGGTCGTTCACGAACGGGTTGTCGGGCGGGATCGTGTAGGGCAAGTTTGCCGACGGGTGCGGGTCGATCCGCAGGATCTTCCCGAGGCCGTCGTTCGCCATCCCGCCGCCGGCGATCGCTGACTGCACGCTGGCATCGCCGTGCGCGATGTAGAGCATTCCGTCGGGGCCGAACACCATCTCCTTGATGGCGTGGTCGTAGACCGGCATGCCGATGCGGAACAGCTCGCGATACGAGACGGGGATGCCGTCGTCTCCGAGCACCCAGGCCGCGACGACGCTGTCGGCGCTCACCGGGCTCGCTGGGTCGCTGAGGTAGTGGTGGTTCTGCGGGTCGGCGGCGCGTTCCTCCACCTGCGACGTGTAGATCGTGTGGTCGGTCTCGAAGTCCGGGCTGAACACGAGCGAGCGCAGACCGCCGTGCATGATGTTGTCGAAGTCGAGGTGGCGGCCGGTGAACGCGGTGAGGCCCGCGCCGAGGTCTCCGACGATGGAGCCGTTGCCGCCGGTGATCTCGTAGATCCGGCCCTGCTCGGTCGTCACGAAGATCCGGTTTCCGAGCGTCGTCATGCCGATCACGCGCGGCATCTGGCCATCGGGCGACGGCAGTGTCGCGAACGTCTTCACGTACATGTCGAGGCCGCGGTCGACGATCGGGGCCGTGACGACGTTGGCGGCGTGCGCCGCGCCCGGGAGTGCGAGGGCGAGGGTCGCGCCGGCCAGCAGCGCGCCGAGGGTGGACCGACGATCAGACATGTGGGACACGTGCGCCCGGGACGACAGGCGCGCGGGAACTGTATCCGGTTGCTTGTCGGTTGTCTCGCGGAAAACCCGTGAATGCAAACGGGGCGGAGCGGAACGGCCGGGCCCGCGAACGACACTGCGCCCCGCCGCCCGGAGGAGGGCGACGGGGCGCAGGCTGCGTCGTGAGGCGGCGAGGGACGGCGCCCGGACGCACCACCGGGCCGGTCGCGGCCCGGCAGCTTGGTCCCGGCGGTGCCGGAGCGCCGGGCGTTACGCCGCGCGCTGGAAGCGCTTCTCGATCGCCTCGAACGTGTCGGTGATCGGCGCGGAGATCTTCTCGGCGTAGGAGCTCACCGTCTCGCGGACGTCGGTGACCTGCGCCTTGGCCTTCTCGATCGCCTGCTCGCGGTCGGCGGCAGCCTTCTCGCGGCGGGCCTTGAGCTCCTTCTCCGTCTTGTTGAAGCTCGTCTTGCCACGGCGCTCGAACTTCTTGAGCTGCTTCGTGCGGTCGGCCTCGGACGTGAGGAACGCGTACGCGAGGTCGTAACGCTTCTGGATCTCGTCACGGGCGACGAGCACGGCGCCGAGCTGGATGTTGGCGGCCTTCTCGACGGTGCCACGCGCGGTCTCGGCGCGCTTGCTGGCCGCCGTGCGGGCCTCCTTCGTGCGCGACTCGAGGTCGGCGCGGAGTTCGGCGGTGCGCTCGTCGGCGGTGGCGCGGAGCTTCGCGGTGCGCTCGTCGGCGGTGGCGCGGAGCTTGGCCGTGCGCTCGTCGAGCACCTCGAGGATGTCGCTGTAGGCCGACTCGATCGTGCTCTGTGCCTGCGTGATCGTGGTCTTCGCCGCGGTCTCGGTCTTGTCGGCGCTGGCCTTCGCCGTCGTCGTGGTCGACTTCGCGTTCGACTTGGCGGCGGTGACGGTGGCCTTGGCGGTGGTCTTCGCGGTGGTCGCGGTGCGCTTGGCGGAGGCCGTGGTGCTCTTCGCCTTCGCGGCGGTCGAGCCCTTTGCGGGCGTCGGCTTCGCGGTGGTCTTCGCCGTCGTCGCCTTGGTCGTCGCCTTCGCCGCCGCCGGCTTCTTCGCGGCAGCCTTGCGAGCGGCCGGCTTCTTCGCTGCCGTCGGCTTCTTGGCCGTCGTCTTGGCGGCCGTGGCCGCCGGCTTGGCGGCGGTCGTCGTCGACGCCGCCGGCGTGGTCGCCGGGGTCGTCGTCGTGCTGCTGGTCGTGGAATCGGCCATGTTGTCCCTCACAGGTCGAATCGAATGTGGCGATGCGGGGAGCGATTCCGTGGCACTCCCGGGCCCGTCGCGACCGGCGGGGTTGCGCATCTGTGTGGACCGAAGGTCGCGCTTCGGGGGACGCGCGTTGGTGCGATGCGTCACGCACTCGACGCATGTGCCCCGTCTGCGCCGAATCCCCGGATTTCGGGGCTATTCGCGGACGGGAGCGGTCACGTGCGCCACGGCGGCACGAACGGCGCTGAGGGTCTCCGCGGAGCGCCCGGCGACGAGCGACGTTCGGGGGTCGCAGTCGAGCGGCACGGCGCTCAGCGGTTCGCCCGGCGCCCACTCCAGCAGCCCGCCGGTTTCGCGCACGAGGAGCTGCGCCGCGGCGGCGTCGACCGGCCGGCAGTTCGACAGCGTGAGCATCGCGTCGACGGCCCCCGCCGCGAGGTGGCAGAGGGAGACCGCGATGGCGCCGAGCGCGCGCAGGCGGCGGACTTCATCTTCGAGTACCGGTAGTGCGAGCGCGAGGTGGCGTGGGTCGGTGGCCTCGATCGCGACGAGCTCGAGGCGGCCGTCGGGGCTACGGCGCTCCGGCTGCGGCCCGAGGCGCCGGCCGTCGAGGAACGCGCCACCGCCGAGCGTTGCCCACCACTCCTGCTGCGTGGACAGGTCGAGCACGTAGCCCACTTCCACGTCGCCGACGGAGCCCCCGGAGGCCACGGCGATCGAGACGGCGTGGTGGGCCGTGCCCCGCTTGGCGTTGAGCGAACCGTCGATGGGGTCGATCAACAGGCGCGGGACGGGGGCGCCGAGGTCGACGTCGCCGCGCTCCTCCGAGACGATCGTGCACGTCCGGCCCGAGGCGGCGAACACGTCGATGATCGCCTGCTCGGCGTCGGCGTCGATCTGGAGGGTGCGGTCGCCGCCGGCGCCGCGCGCGCCGGTCTGATCCGCGCGGTCGCCCAGCGGGTGGGCCGTCAGCGCGCGCTCCGCCGCGCGGGCGGCGTCGCGGCAGAGGGCGAGCCAGGCGGCATGGTCGAGCGACACGAGCCTGAGGCTACCCCGGTCGCCGAACGTCATCCTGGGGTTACCCGTCCCGCCCCAGAATCACGCTCGCCGAGGCGGTGGCGGTGAACGTCATTCCGCGGGGACCCGTTGCGCCCCGGCACGACGTTCGTCGCAACGACCGGGAAGTCCACGTGATCGTGCAGCTCGCGTACGGGCGCGCGCGTAGAGTCGGAGCGGATGGAGCACGGGGAGATCAGGCGCGGCGCGGGTGCCGTCGATCCGTCGTTGCCGGCCCGGTCGACGCGCTCCGCATCCGCCGGCCGCACGCCCGGCCCGGCGACCTCGCTGATCCTTGGCGGACCCGGTACCGGGAAGACGGCTCGCGTGCTCGCCGCAGCGGAGGAGGCGCGCGCTGCTGGTCGCGACGCGCTGATCGTCGCCGTCTCCGCGCCCGCTGCCACGCTGCTGCGCGCGCGGGTCGGTCATGGGGCCGGCGGCGCGGACGGCGAGGGCGCCGCTCCACGCGTGCTCACGATCCCGGCACTCGCGCTGCTGGTGCTCCGCGACACTGCCCGCGCAGGCTCCCGGCCTCCTCGGCTCGTCGGTCGCTCGGAGCGCCTCGCGATGCTGCACGAGTTCGTCGCGACGCGCGAGCTCGCCGCCGGCGCGCCCTCACCCGCCGATCTCCTCGAACGGATCGACCGGCTCGCCGCCCACGGCGTCGACGCCGAGCGGATCGAGGCGTGGGCCGCTGCACTCGCCGATGGCCCGTTCGCCGCCCGCCAGCGCGAGTTCGCCGACCTCGTGCGCCGCCACGACGAGATGCTCGACGCCCGCGGCCTGCTCTCGACGCCGCAGGCGGTGCTCGACGCGCGCCGAGCGCTCGCCTCGCTCGCGACGCCCGGCCGGCTCGGGCTGATCGCCGTCGACGACGCCCAGCAGCTGCAGCCCGCCGAGCTCGACCTGCTGCTCGAGAGCGCCCGTGCCATGGGTGCCGATGCGATCTTCGCCGCCGACGACGACCAGGCACCGCGCGGAGGCCCCGCCGCGAGCGCCGTGATCCGCACCCTGCTGCAGCGCGTGCCGAACGCGGACGTGATGCACCTCGAGCGCTCCCAGCGCCTCACCGCCGCCGTCGCACGCGCCGGCGAGGTGCTCGTGGCGCCGGCGTCAGGCCGCCTCGCGCGCCCACCGCTCGCAACGGCTCCCGGCGGCGCCGTGGAGCTCCACCGGCACGTCGCCGCCCAGGAGCAGTCGAGCCGTGTGGCCGCGTGGATCGCCGGCTCGATCGCGGCCGGCACGCGCCCGGAGCGCATTGCCGTGGTGTGCGTCGATCCGGCGCGCGACGCCCGCGCAATGGCGCTCGCCCTCGAGGCCCGGGGCGTGGCGAGCGACGCCGTCGACCTCGACTCCGACGCCGACCGCCCCGAGCTTCGCGACCTGCTCGCCTGGATCCGCCTCCTGCTCGATCCGTCGGACGCCGCGGCCACGGTGCGTGCGCTCACCCGTCCACCCGTCGGGATCCCCGGCGCCGACCTCGCGCGCATCGTGCAGGTCGGGCGCCGCCGCAAGGTGCCGATGACGGACGCCGTGCGCGGCGCCCTCGACGGCCCAGGCCTCGAACCGCGCTCACGCGAGCGCGCCCAGGAGTTCCTCGCGCACGTCGACCGCTTCGCGCCGCGGATCGACGCCGGCGACGCCACCGTCCTGCTGCGCGACCTCATCGCCGCCCTCGGCCTGCACCGCCGTCAGCTCGCGAGCACCGGCCCCGAGGCGCGGGCCGCGCAGCGAGCGCTCCGGCGCGTGGAGGTGGTGGCGGCCGGGCACGTCGCCCGTGAGCCCGATGCCACGCCGCGCGAGGTGTTTGCCGGCGTCGCCGAGCTGCTCGACGCCGGCGCGCTCCCCGAGGAACGCTCCACCGATCCGGCGCACCACGTGCAGCCGGCGGTGCGGATCGTCGGCGTGCGCGTCGACGAGCTGCGCGGGCTCGACGTCGACGAGCTCCATCTGGTCGGGCTCGAGCGCCGGCCCGTCGAGGCGCTCGACCACGAGCCGGCGGAGCCGATCCTTGGCGATCGCGAGTCGGCACCGCTCGATCGCGCACGACGCCTGCTCTACCTCGCGGCGACGCGCACCCGAGACCGGCTGATCGTGTCGGTCGTCGGCGACGACGCCTCGCCGCTGCTCGACGAGCTCGCCACCGGCCTCAGCCTTCAGGTCGCGACGGAGGGCACGCCCGTCCGCGAGGAGGAGCAGCTGCTCGAGGCCGCCGGCGCGCTGCGCGATCTCCTCTCGCACGACATCGCGCGCGCCGCTGCCGGTATCGACGACCTCCGGTTGGACGGCGACGTCGACCTCACGAACGCCGTCGTGCGGGTGCTCGAGCTCATCAAGGTGGCCGCGCTGCTCGGCCGTGACAACGAGGCGCGCCCGCTCGGCGAGGCCATCGATCAGATCAACCACCAGCTCGGCATGGTCGCGAGCGCGATGCAGCGCGAGCTGCTCGCCACGAGCGACCTCGACGACCGCCTCCTTGCCGGCGACCGCATCGCCGCCGAGCCGGCCACCGAGCCGTCGCTCGCCGGCTTCCTCCCGCGGCGCGGCACTGAAGGCATCGCGCTCAGCGCCACCGACATCGCCACCTACCTCGCGTGCCCGCTGCAGTACAAGTTCGGCCGCGTGCTGAAGGTGCCGCGGCCGCAGACGGTGCAGCAGCGCTTCGGCATCGCCGTGCACCAGGCGATCGAGCGCTTCCACGCGGCAGGCGGCGGCGCACTCCCCAAGCTCCTCGGGCTGCTCGACACCGCCTGGCGCACGGGCGGGCTCGGCTACGACGAGGCGCAGCTGCAGTGGCGTGGCCGTGCCGAGCGCGCGCTGCGCGAGTACCACGCGCGGCTGGCGCTCGATCCCGGCGAGCCGGTGTGGTGGGAGCGCCCGTTCGACTTCCGCATCGGACGCCACGCGCTCCGCGGGCGGGTCGACCGCGTCGATCGTCTGCCCGACGGGGGCTACGACCTCATCGACATCAAGACGGGCCCGCCGCGGGACGCCGCCGACCTCGAGCGCGACGTGCAGCTCGCGCTGTACGACCTCGCCGCGCGCGACGCCTGGCGCATCGAGCCGACGCTGCGTTCCTACTACTACGTGCTCGACGACCTCAAGGTGCAGCTCCCTGCCGGCGTGAACGCCGACTGGGTGACCGGCACCGTCGAGGAGGTGGGTGCGGGCATCGAGGCCGAAGAGTTCACCCCCACGCCGTCGGCCAAGGCCTGTGGCTGGTGCGACTTCCGGCTCGCCTGCCCGGCGGCCGAGCGCTGAGCGCGCCAGCTCGACGCACCGAGAACTAGGGCTGCAAAAGCGCCACTCCGCGCGGCCCCTGGGCCGATCGGCCTAGGTCGTCCGTAGTTACTTGCCGGTCGTTCGGGTAGAACCGCGAATGACTACGGATCGACCACTGGACGAACCAGCTGGGGTGCCGATACAGGGGTCGATGGCGCTCACCGCACCACGCATCTACACCGCCGTCGGATTCGCTGCCCTCCCGTTGTATCTCGCGACCGATGGCGCCGCGAGCGCGTGGATGTACGAGGTCTTCCTCGCGATCGCACTGCTCGCCTTCGCCGACCGCGTCCGCCGCGAGCACGGCCCGGCTCGGTTCGCGTGGATCAGCTTCGGCTTGGGCATCGCGTGCTGGCTGATCGGCGACCTCATCGGGATCGCGATGGTCGGCCCGACCGGGGTCGCGCCGTTCCCGACGGTCATCGATGCGTTCTATCTCGCCGCCTACCCGTTCTTCGCGGCCTCCGTGCTGCGCGCGATCAAGCTCCGAAGCCCACGCCGCGACCTCCTCAGCATGATCGACGGCCTCTTGGTGGCCGCCGCGAGTGCGTTGCCGATGTACGTGCTCTGGATCCAGCCGTCGCTGCACGACGCCCCGCAAGACCTCTTCCCGACGCTCGTGCTCCTCGCCTACCCCGCGATGGACCTCCTCATGATCGCCGTCGTCGTCCGGTTCGTCCTGAGCGCCGGCGTGTGGTCGCGCTCCACCGCCGGGTTCGTAGGCGGGATGCTGCTGATGGTCGTCGCCGACACGATCTACAACGTCCAGCTCATCGCCGGCACGTACACGACGCCGAGTCCTGTCGACCTCGGCTGGCTCGCGGCGAGCGTGCTCTGGGCGCAGTCAGCGGTCCGCCCAGCGACGGCCTCGACCCTGAAGCCGGGTGTCCGGCCCGGTGGCGCCAGCGTGCGCGCCCGCAGCTGGATCCTCGCGCTGATCGTGATCCTCCCGCTGGTGGCCGTCGGCCGCGCCTACATCGACGGTCGCACGCTCGAGCCCGCGCCGATCCTCATCCCGCTCGGCGTGATCACCGTGTTGATGGGGCTGCGCCTGCGGCTCGTCGCCGTGCGCTCGTCCACCGCCTGGCAGGGGCCTGCCGCACTCTTCGCCGTCGGGCTCGTGATCGTGCTCGCCGCAGTTTCCGTCGTGCGCACGAATGCCGCCGGGCGCGACCAGGCCGCCGCGGCCGACCGCGTCGACGCACTCTCCAAGGCCGTGCAACAAGGCGACAGCCTCGTGGCCTGGACCCTCACGGTCGATCCGTCGCTGATTCCTCGTGTCGCGCCGCGGCTCTTCAAGGCTCGCGCTGAGATCCTCGCCCGGGCGCGCGCACTGGACATCCCCGAGGCACCGCGCCTTCGCGCCGCCCAGGAGCACTGGCTCGGCAGTGCGGAGCGTCAGCTGACGCTGCTCAGCCCGGGGCAGGACCCGACCGAGTTGCGCCAGGCGATCCTCAGCGTCGTGCCGTTGCGAGACGACCTCGAGCGCCAGCTCGGGCGGGTCTCGTCGCAGTACCACGCCGCCGCGGCCCACAGCGCCCGTCGCGGGCGCGCCGTCTCCGTGGCTCTGCTTTCAGTCGCACTTACGGCGTTGTGGCTGCTCATGCTCCGGTTCGGCTCGGCGAGCAGCCGCGCCGAGGCCGCAGAGGAGCGCTCGCGGGCGACCCGCGAGAGCGAAGACCGGATCCGGGCCCTGCTCGACGCCTCGGCCGACATGCTCGTCGTCGTCGACCCGGAGACCCGCGTGCTCGCGCACGGCGATCAGGTGCGGCGTGTGCTTGGAGAGCGTGACCACGCCGACGGCCCGCTCCGGCTCGACGCCTTCCTCGACGCCGACCAGGCCGACGCCACGCACCAGGCGCTCGCCGCGATCGCTGGCGGCGCCGGCGCCCGCGCCCGGCTGGAGTGGTCGATCCGACAGCCCGACGGCACGACGCTCCATGCCGAGGTATCGGCCGTCGACCACACCGACGACCACCGGATCGGCGGCATCGTGCTCAGCGTCCGCGACATCACCGAGCGCCGGCGCCTCGAGGCCGCCCTCCAGCACCAGACGCTGCACGATCCGCTCACCAGCCTCGCGAACCGCGTGCTCATCAGCGACCGTCTGGCGCAGCTCTTCTCTGCCGCCGGGATCGAGTCCAACGAAGCCCACGCCCTCGTCCTCCTCGACCTCGACGACTTCCGCGCGGTGAACGATTCGTTCGGCCACCAGCAGGGCGACGCGATCCTCAAGGAGCTGGCCCGTCGTCTTGCCGAGCGGGTGTCCCCGCGCGACACCCTCGCCCGCGTCGGCGGCGACGGCTTCGCCTTCCTGGCCGAAGGCATCACCTCCGAAGAGGACGCGCTCGCTCGCGCCGACCGCATGCTCGACGCGATGCAGGCGCCGATCCTCCTCGCGGACGGCACCGAGCACGTGCTCCGCGCCTCGGTCGGCGTCGTGCTCGCAGGCCCAGGCAACGGCGGCTCCCCGCAGGAGCGCGCCTCCGAGATGTTCCGTGATGCCGAGCTCGCCATGTACGAGGCCAAGCGCCAGGAGGGCAACAGCGTCGAGGTGTTCGCCTCGCACATGCACGACGCCGTCTCGCAGCGCCTCGCGCTGCGCTCCGAGATGGTGCTCGCGCTGCAGCGCAACGAGTTCGTCCTCCACTACCAGCCGATCATCGAGCTCCGCACGCGGCGCATCGCCGGCTATGAGGCGCTCGTGCGATGGGTGCATCCGGAGCGCGGCATGGTGTCGCCCGCCGAGTTCATCCCCGTGGCCGAGCAGTCGGGCTTCATCGTCGAGCTCGGCGACTGGGTGCTCCAGGAGGCCTGCCGCCAGCTTGCCGAGTGGCAGCTCGACTGGAACGACTCGCGCTACGTGACCGTGAACGTCGCCGGGCAGCAGCTCGAGCGCCCCGACCATCTCGAGCGGGTCCGAGACGCGATCCAGGCATCCGGCATCGCGCCCGAGCAGCTCGTGATCGAGATGACGGAGTCGTCGCTGATCCGCGACACCGAGGCGAGCGTCGCGCGTCTGGAGGCGCTGCGCGGCCTCGGCGTGCGGCTCGCCATCGACGACTTTGGCACCGGCTACTCGTCGCTCAACTACCTGCATCGCTTCGCCGTCGACATCCTCAAAGTCGACAAGTCGTTCGTCGACGACGTCGCCGGCGACGGCCGCGGCCGCGCGCTCGTCGATGCCATCGTGCTGATGGCCCGCCGTCTCGGCCTCACCGTCGTCGCCGAGGGCATCGAGGAGCTCGATCAGGTGGGCGCGCTCGCCACCATGAACTGCGAGCTCGGCCAGGGCTTCCACTTCAGCCGCCCGTTGCCCGCCGCCGACGTGCCGCTGTTCGGCGCCGGCGACGAACTCCGGCGCGCCGCCTAGGACGCCGCGAAGTAGGGGCCGCCGGGCGCCAGGTCGTCGAGCAGCCCTGGGTGGGTTGGCTCCCAGCCGAGCAGCTCTTGCGTCACGGCGCTCGACGCTGGGGCGTCGGCGCCCGCGAACGTGGCGATCCAGCCGAAGTGGTCGAACGCCGCGGCCGGATCGATCGACTGGGTCGGGAGGTCGAGCCCGGCCGCGATGGCCTCCGCGATCGCACGGGTGGGGATGCCCTCCTCGCCGATGCCGTGGAGGATCGAGCCGGTCGGCGCTCCCTCGAGCGCGAGGCGGTAGAGCACCGCGGCATCCTTGCGGTTCACCGCCGGCCAGCGGTTCGCGCCGTCGGCGACGTAGCCCGACACGCCCCGCTCCCGGGCGACACCGATCAGGGTGGGGACGAAGCCGTGGCGGTCGTCCTCGTCGTGCACCGAGGGCGCGAGCCGGACGACCGAGCTGCGCACGCCACGCTCGGCGGCGGTGAGGGCGGCGTTCACGCCTGCCGAGCGATGGGCGGCGGGCCCGTTCGCCACGGGCGCGTCGTGCTCGGTGGCGACGGGCCCGCGAGCGGCGAGGCCCGCGACGCCCGATGTGACGACGAGCGGCTTGCCGGTGCCCTCGAGCGCTCCAGCAAGCGCCGCGATGGCGCCGGCATCCGCGACGGCCGAGGCCGCGAGGTTCGAGAAGTCGTGGATGAACGCGAGGTGGATCACGCCGTCGGCTGCGGCGGCCGCCGTGCGGAGCGCGTCGAGCGTGGAGAGGTCGCCGCGGACGACCTCCGCGCCGACGGCTGCGAGCGCGGCGGCGGACGCGTCGGAGCGCGCGAGGCCAGCGACCTCGTGGCCCGCCGCGAGCAGCTCGGGGACCACGGCCGAGCCGACGTAGCCGGATGCACCAGTGACGAAGACACGCATGACCTACCTCCAGGGTTCGCTCGCTCGGCCACGTGCCGCGCGAGCGATGTCAGTTGCTGACATCAAGGCTAGCAGCATGATGACAGTCGCTGACATCGTCGGTAGGATTGGGCGCGTGGCCCGCTGGGAACCCGACGCACGCGGCCGTCTCGCCGAGGCGGCGCTCGAGCTCTACGCCGAACGCGGCTACGAGCAGACGACCGTCGCCGACATCGCGGGGCGCGCCGGCCTCACGGAGCGCACGTTCTTCCGGCACTACGCCGACAAGCGCGAGGTGCTGTTCGGCGGACCGATGCCCGAACTCGTCGAGGCGGCGCTGCGAGAGGCGCCGGCCGGGGAGGGGGCGCTCGCGGTCGGCCGGCTCGCGATGCTGGCCGCGGCGGGTGCGTTGCCACCGGAGCGCCGGCCGTTCGCTCGAAAGCGGCAGGCGGTGATCGATGCGACGCCCGCACTCCAGGAGCGCGAGCTCCTCAAGCTCGACTCGTTCGCGCGGCTCATCGACCGTGCACTCACGGCGCGCGGTGAGGAGCCAGCGGTGTCGCGGATCGTGGCTGAGACGAGCGTCGCGCTCTTCAAGGTCGCGTTCGCCGCCTGGATCGATGGTGACGGCGGCAACGACCTCACGACGCTCACCGAGGGCGCGTTCGTCGCCCTCGGCAGAGTCAGCGCCGGCTAGGAGAGGGTCAGTCGTCCTCGGAGTGGTCGCGGCCGTGGCCGCCGTGGCCGCCGGAGTCGTCACCCGACTCGCCGCCACCGCTGACGACGAGATCGTCGCCCGACTCGCCGCCACCGCTGACGACGTCGTCGCTGCCGCGACGGTCGTCACCGGAGTCGTCATCGCTGCCGCGACCACGTCCGCGTCCGCGGCCCCGGTCGTCAGCCGACTCACCGCCGCCGGTCACCACCACCGGCGTCGCGGCGTTCGTGGCCGACGGGCGCGCCGACGTGACGGCAATGCCGGAGGAATGGTGGCGGCGCTTGCGACGATGCTTGCGGCCACGGTCGTTCCGGCCGCCGCTGCTGGCACGCGGTGACGAGGTGGCCGAGGGGGAAGCGCTGGGCGAGGCCGACGGGGACGCCGCTGGCGAGGCCGCGGGCGACGGGCTCACCGCGGCGGCGCGCACGGCGGTCTGCGGCGACGGGGAGGGCGCCGGCGACGGCGTGGTCGTGCCGGCGGCGAGGGCCACGGCGCAGGCGCCGGCGAGGGCGGAGAGCGTCGCGCCGGTGAGGGCTTGGATGCGGGAGATGGGCATGTGGGTCTCGTCGGGTTGGAAGTGAGCGACGACCCGAGCATCGGCGCGCCGCCTCCGAGGCGAGGAAGCCGCAGGTAAGGCGCAG
Source organism: Solirubrobacteraceae bacterium (assembly GCA_017744415.1). Lineage (GTDB taxonomy): Bacteria > Actinomycetota > Thermoleophilia > Solirubrobacterales > Solirubrobacteraceae > JAGIBJ01. The sequence continues at coordinate 8,051 of JAGIBJ010000061.1, read as the reverse complement.
GCAAAACCTTGCGCGGAGCTGCCGTGGACGCCCTCGGCGCGGGGTACCCTCGATCCACCGTGTCGACCACGCCTACGCGCCCCGAGATCCTGCTCGTCGAAGATGAGTCGTCGATCGCCATCCCGTTCGCCAGCGCGCTGCGCCGCGAGGGCTTCGAGCCGACCATCGCCGGTACCGCCGCCGATGCGCGCAAGGCATGGCGGAGCTCCGCGCCCGACCTCGTGATCCTCGACCTCACGCTGCCCGATGGCGACGGCCGCCAGCTGTGCGGCGAGGTGCGCGGCGAGCTCGGCGTGCCGGTGATCATGGTCACCGCGCGCGGCACCGAGACCGACCGCGTGGTCGGTCTCGAGCTCGGCGCCGACGACTACGTGGTCAAGCCCTTCAGCTCGGCGGAGGTGGCCGCGCGCATCCGCGCCGTGCTGCGCCGTGCCGGGAGAGGCGCCGACGACGCACGGGCGGCGGAGCGCTTCGAGGCCGACGGGCTGATCGTCGACACCGCCGCGCGCACCGTCGAGCTCGACCATGAGCCGCTCACCCTCACCCGCAAGGAGTTCGACCTCCTCGTGCGGCTCGTCGACGACGCCGGCCGCACGGTGCTCCGCGACCGCCTCATGCACGACGTGTGGGACGAGAATTGGTTCGGCTCCACCAAGACCCTCGACGTCCACATCGCCGCACTGCGCCGCCACCTCGGCGACGACGCTCACGACCCACGTTTCATCCACACCGTGCGCGGCGTCGGCTTCCGGTTCCAGGCGGCGGAGAGCACGCGGCGCCGATGAGTCTCCGCGCGCTGCTGCTGGCGGCGTTCAGCTACGTACTGCTGCTGATGGCGATCGCCTTTGCGATCCCGCTCTCGCACGTGTTCACCGAGCGCGTGGAGGGGGAGGTGCGCAGTCAGGCACTGGCGCAAGCGGAGCTCGTGGCGGTGGTCGCCGGGAGCTCGTCTCGCGCCGACGGCACCGTGCTCGCGGCGCGCAGGGCGACGCTCCAGCGCACCGTCGACGCCGCCGCGCGCATCACCCGCGGGCGCGTGATCGTCGTCGACTCGAGCGGCGCGTTGCAGGTCGACTCGGCGAAGCCGCCAGCGGCCGCCGGCGCCGACTACTCCTCGCGGCCCGAGATCCGCGCGGCCCTGGCCGGCCGCGCAATGCAGGAGCAGCGTGACAGCGCGACCCTCGGCCGTCCGCTCCTCGTCACCGCCGCGCCTGCGCGCAACGCCCGCAACGACGTCGTCGGCTCGGTGCGCGTGAGTCAGGACGTTGGCGCGATCAGCCGCGCGGTGTGGCGTGGCCGGCTTGCGCTGCTCGGCCTGGGCGGACTCGTGCTCGCCCTTGGCTTCGCGGTCGCGTTGTGGATCGCGCGGCGCCTCAGTCAGCCGCTCGCGGCGCTCGAAGACGCGGCGCACCGCGTGGCCGACGGCGACATGACCGCGGCCGCGCCCGAGACGGGATCCAGCGAGCAGGTGGAGGTCGCCCGCGCCTTCAACGTCATGACCGGCCGTCTCGATCGCACCCTGAGCGCGCAGCAGCAGTTCGTCGCCAACGCCTCCCACCAGCTGCGCACGCCCCTCACCGGTGTGCGCCTGCGGATCGAGGAGGCGCGCCACGATGCCTCGCCTGAGTCCGCCGACCACCTCGACGCTGCCACCGATGAGGTCGACCGGCTCTCCGCAACGATCGACGACCTCCTCACGCTGAGCCGGGCCGGGGAGCGGCCGCAGGCGGCGCGGCCGGTCGATCTCGGTGGGCTCGCCGAGGCGGCCGCCGAGCGCGTGCGCGGCGCCGCGCGTCGCGACCACCGCGAGGTGACCGTGCACACCGAAGGCGCCGAGGTGGTGCTCGCCGACGCCGCCGACCTCGCTCGCATCCTCGACGTGTTTCTCGAGAACGCCTTGGCGTACGGCGGCCGCGGACCGATCGAGGTCGTGGCCGCAGGGAGGGCCGTGAGCGTGTCCGATCGCGGGCCCGGGCTGGCGCAGGGTGAGGACGACGGGCGCCTGCTGGAGCGCTTCCGACGGGGCGCTGCCGGTCGCGGCCGCGCGGGCACCGGCCTCGGACTTGCGATCGCCTCGGCGCTCGCGACGCAGTGGGGATGCAGCGTGAGCCTGCGGCGCCGCGAAGGTGGCGGAGCGACCGCGACCCTCGACTGCACGGGGGCGTAGCGTGAAGCGAGGAATGACCAGGGATATGCGCAGGATGCTCCTGGCGGGGCTCGCCGGGATCGTGCTCGTCGCGGGCGGCGGGTTCGGGATCTCGGCGCTCGTTGACGTGCCCGTGGGGATCAGCGCCGAGCCTGTCGGCGCTGGTGACCGCCTCGCGAGCACGACCGTCCCGGTGAGCGACACGGCGAAGGCCAGGCTCGAGGCGGAGGCCGCGCGCGAGCGCCGCGCCACCGCCCGTCGCAGAGCTGCCGCAAGCGCAAAGGCCGCCGCCACGCGCACCCCAAGGCCGGCGGCGACGACCGTTGCCAGCGCACCGCGTCCCCCGGTCGCCGGCGCCGGCTCGGGTGGTCCGGGTCCGGGCGCCGTCAGCGGCGGCGCCTCCGGGAGCGGCTCGTCGGGCGGCGGCTCGTCGGGGAGCGGCTCCTCAGGCTCCGACGATCACGGCGGCTCGGGCTCGGGTGATGACGATGGTGGGCATGGCCGCGGGCGCGGCCGGGGCCGCGGCAGCGACGACTAGCTGTCGATCCGCCGGGCCGGGCCGCTGGGGCTAGGCCTCGTCGGGCCCGCGCTGGCGCAGGAAGCGCTGGAACTCGCGCGCGAGCACGTCGCCGTCGGGCAGCGCCTCGGGGTCACCGATCTCGGCCTGCTGCTCTTCGGTCGCGGCCTCCTCGAGGCGCTCCACCCACTGCGCGACGGCCGGGTCGTTGGCGACCGCGCCGTTCACGCGCTGCTCGAAGTCCTTCGCGCCCTCCTCAAGGGCGGAGGCATCGAACGTCACCCCGGTGAGCTTCTCCACGCCGCGCACGAGCGAGAGCGCGCCGTTCGGGTTCGGGGCGGAAACGTAGTGCGGGATGCTCGCCCACAGCCCGACGACCGGGATGTTGTGGCGCATCGCGGCGATGTGGATCGGGCCGAGGAGACCGGTCGGGCCCTCGTAGTCGGGGCGGTGCAGGTCGAGGCGCTCGAGGTGCGCTTCGTCGGAGCCGATCGCCATGAGCGGCGCGGGGCGCGTATGGGGCACGTCGCCCATCAGCGAGCCGAGGGTGACGATCATCTGCGCTCCGAGGTCGAGGGCGACCTCAGCGACGGATTCGGCGAAGCCGTTCCACTGGGTCGACGGCTCGGGACCCATCAGCGTGATCAGGTCGCGCGGGGCGCGCGGTGCCCGGGCCGCGCGGTACTCCACCCGCGGCCAGCGCAGATCACGCACGACGCCGTCCCGGACGACGATGTAGGGGCGCGACGCCTGGAAGTCGTAGAGCTTCTCGGGGTCGTAGCTCGCGAAGGGCTCGGTGTCGAGCTGACGGCCGATCGCAGCGAGCGCGATCGTCGAGGCCTGTCCTGCGTCGCTCCAGCCGCGGAATGCGCACACCAGCGCCGGGCCGCGAAGCCCCTCCGGACGGTGATCCCAGCGAAGTGCCTTCACATGGTTCACGCTACAGGAACCACGATGCACCCCTCACCGTCCGATCAGCCGCTCGCGGCCACCGCTCCGACCGTCGCCGAGCTCACCGAGCAGCAGCTCGTCGAGGGCACGTTCGCCGTCGTCCGCTCCGAGCGTCTGATGAGCCGCACGGGCCAGCCGTACCTCACGCTGCAGCTTCGCGATCGCACCGGCACCATTCCCGGCCGCGTGTTCCGCGATGCCGATGCCGTGGCCGCGCGCTTCACCCCTGGCGACGCCGTGCGGATCCGCGGTCGCGTGGAGCGCTTCCGCGACGCTCTCCAGATCGACGTGCAGCAGCTGGTGCGGGCCGAGGGCGTCGATCCTCAGCAGCTCCTCCCGACGGCCTACCGCGACCTCGACGAGCTCGACGGGTTTCTCGACCACCTTGCCCAGGAGGTGCACGACGCGGGCCTGCGCGCCCTCCTCCAGAACGTCCTCGGCGACGCCGAGCTCCGCGCTCAGATCCGCCGCGCACCGTGCTCGCGCGGCGGCCACCACGCCTACCTCGGCGGCCTCATCGAGCACACCGTGGCGGTGGCGCAGCTCTGCTGGGAGCTCTGCGAGCTGCACCCGCGCCTCGATCGCGACCTCCTCATCACGGCGGCGATCGTCCACGACCTCGGCAAGATCCGCGAGTTCACGTACGCTGCCGCCATCGAGCTCAGCGACGAGGGACGCCTGCTCGGGCACGTCGAGCTCGGCCTCCAGCTCCTCGCGGCCCGCCGCCCCGCCGAGCTCGCCGAGCCGCGATGGCTCGCGCTCTCCCACTGCGTCCTCACGCACCACGGCGCCGACGCCGTCCCCACCCGCCAGTTCGGCTCGTTCGAGGCGCTCGCGCTCTATCGCGTCAACGCCGTCGACGCCCAGCTGAAGTTCGCCTTCGAGCACGGGCTTTAGGGCCGGGCGCGCCGGGCGGCTGCTGCCGCGGTAGCCGTGGTGGGTGCCGCGGCTGCTGTTCGGTGGGTGGTCTTGGTCGGTGGTCGTTCGGCGGGGCAGGGCGGAGAGGCGTTCGTGGCCGCTGAGTGCCGGGTGCGCGGGCCTGAGTTGACGGCCGCTTCGGGGCGGTGAGCCGCGAATTTCCCCGGCTGGGCTCGGGGAAATCGGCGGCTCGGCAGATGCGCGGGCCTGATCTTTCGACAGAACGGTTGTCGGCCGCCTGCGATCTCGCTCAGAGAGCCAAAACTGATCGCTGGGTGATCGTGGGGTGGGGGTCGGGTGGTCGGCGTGGTCGGGTGGTCGGCGTGGTCGCCTGGTCGGCGTGGTCGGCCTGCACGGCCCGCCGCCAGCGACGGCCGGAGACGCCAGCATCCGCTCGCCGGTCGCCGGCGGCTTGTGCGCTCGGCGACGTTCACCGGTGGGGTGGCCGCGGCGCGGCGCCTGGGCCGTGCGCCGTGTCGCGGGCGGGCCGACTGCCACCGGTGGACAGCCGACCCTGGATCACGAACCTTCCGTCGGGGAGAAGGCGCGGAGCGGACGCGCGATCTGGCCCGAGTGACGGTCTATCCCCGCACCACTGGGGCGTCAACGGGATTTGGCGGATCTGCGGGCTCCGGTGCCCGCGGTGGAAGATCGGCCAGCGGACGGTGAATCGATCTCTCGGACGGACGTACGGGTCGTCACGTTGAACGAGCGTTCGACGGCCTGTCGATGCTCAGCTGTGGACGGATCGGTCGCGGGCTGCGGGATCCGTCCACCGGTCGTATCGCGGGTCCGTCGGCACGTGCGGTGCCTCGGACCCGTCCACACGTCACCCGGCGGGATCGGCCGTGGTGGTGCGGCGCCCGCGGCGCACGCCCTGCACGAGCTGGGCGGCGATCACGAGCATGAGGAGGCCGAAGCCGATCCGCAGGACGCGATCGGGGAGGACGTCGGCCAGCGTGGCGCCGACGAACGCGCCCAGGATCCCGAGCATGCCGAGGCCGAGCCCCTCGCGCACGTTGACGTTGCCGTAGCGGTGCTGGCGATAGGTGCCGGCGATCGACATCGGGACGATCGCGGCGAGGGAGGTGGCAATCGCCTCGCGCTGACCCAGGCCGGCGGCGTAGACGAGTGCGGGCACGGCGAGGATGCCGCCGCCGATGCCGACGAGCCCACCGAGCACACCCGCCAGGAAGCCGGCGACGATCAGCAGGGTGGAGTGGTCGATGGCCGTTGCCAGCACGATCACGACGCACCGCCAGCTGCCGCCATCACGCCGCACCGCGTAGGAGGTCGATGGCGCCGACCACGAGCAGGAGGGCGAGGCCGAGCGATACCCACTCGCGACGCACCCGCTGCTGGAGGGCCGTGCCGATCAGCGCGCCCGCGACGGCGGGGACGGCAACCATCAGCGCCGCATCCCAGTGCACGTTGCCATACGCCGCATGGGCGGCGGTGCCGGCCGCAGCGATCACGATGATCGCCGCGAGCGACGTGGCGGCAGCCACTCGCGGATCCATGCCGCGCCAGAGGATCAGCAGCGGCACCATGACCGCACCACCGCCGACGCCGAAGAGCCCGGAGTAGATCCCGGCCGCCGTGCCGATGGCCAGCAGGTTCGCGGTGGAGCCTGACCGGCCCTCCGGCTGCGGGGCGGTCGACATCGCTGGGCATACTAGATGGGTGATTCCGTCTAGGGACATGGCCGCCGCAGGATCCTCCGCGAGCTCGTCGCGCGCGCCGCTCCCGGCCGCGATCGAGGCGCTCGCCGCGCAGCCGCTGGGGCAGCTCGCGGTGCTGCTCGACTTCGACGGGGTGCTCTCCCCGATCGTCGAGGACCCTGCCGCCGCGCGGCCCGATCCGCAGTCGAAAGCGGCGCTCGCCACCCTCGCCCCGTCGCTCGCACTCGCCGCCTGCATCACTGGTCGCGCCGCCCTCCAGGCGCGCGACCTGCTCGGCCTCCCCGAATTCACCTACTCCGGCCTGCACGGCGCCGAGCTCCTGCTGCCCGGAGCCGAGGTGCCGATCGTGCCCGAAGCGTTCGCGGCCGACGCCCAGCGCGTCGCGGCGCTGATCGCCGAGGCCGAGGCCGAACCGGACGGGCTCGCCGACCTCGCCGTCGAGCACAAGGGCCCGATCGTCGCGCTGCACTGGCGCCGCTCCGAGGATCCGGCACGCGCCGAGGCGCGCGCCCGCGAACTGGGTGCCCGGGCTGAGGCTGCCGGACTGCGGGCCGGCGCCGGCCGCGCCGTGCTCGAGCTGCGTCCCGGCCTGAAGGTGACGAAGGGAGACGGCCTCCGCGCCCTGCTTTCCGGTGCGCCGGACGCAAAGACCGTGCTCGTGGCCGGCGACGACGTCACCGACCTCGACGCCTTCGCCGCCGCCGCCGAGCTTCGCGCCGAGGGCCGGCTCACCGCTGCCGTGCGAATCGCCGTGAGCGGCCCCGACGCGCCGCCGGAGGTGGCGGCCGCGGCCGATGTCGTGCTCGCCGATCCGGCGGAGCTCGGCGCCCTCCTCTCAGCGCTGGCGTCGCGCGCGCCGGCAGGCGGGTGACGGCCAGGTGCGGTTCACGGAACTGCTCAGGGTCGGCGCCCTGCTGAGCGGCGCCTCGGCGACCGTGATCGCCGGTGCCACTGTCGCCTTCGGCTACGACACCCGCGAGCAGCGGGTCGTGCTGCTCTGCACCCTGTGGTGGCTCATCTGCGTGACCGCCGCGCTGATCGTCGTCTCGCGACGCGCCGGCGAGCCGAGCGAATCGATCGAACGGCTCCTCGCCGATGCCCGCCCGCAGCGCAACCAGGAAGAGCCGCGTATCGGCCGGACCGTGGCGAGCCGGCTCTGGCCGCTCGGCCTCGCCACCTTTCTCGCGGTCGCCGGTGGCGCGGTGCTCGGTCCGCAGGTGCCCGGAGGCGTCGCTGGCTTTCCGATCGTCTGGGCGCTGCTCTGGCGCGCGCAAGAGTACGCCGTGAAAGCGGTCGAGGAACGCGACGGCGTCGTCTTCCACGTCGTCCCGACTGGTCCGCTGAGCGCCATCAAGGTGGTGCGCGGCCCTGGGCTGCGGCGCGAGCAGCCCGTCTCGCCGCACGCCGACGAGGCTCGCAGCCGGTGACCGCCACGCGGACGCCCGTCGACGTGCTGCTCGTCTCGCTCGGCACCACGTTCGGGCTGCGCACCGCCGACGACCAGCTCACTGCGCTGCTGCGTGCCGAGGGCATCACCGTCGAGGTCGCCCGGCCGGTTCCACCACGCGAGGTACGCACGCTCGCGCTCACCGATCTCGTGCAGGCGCGCGCCTGCCGCGCCGCCGCGCGCGAGGCGCTCGAGCGCGTGGAGCCGCGCGCACTCCTCTACGCCTCCACCACCGCGGCGATGTTCGGGCCCCGCCCCGGAGCCATCCGTTTCGACGCGCTCGCGCAGCGCACGCGCCCCGGCCACGACGGCCCCTGGCAGCGGGCGCTCGAGCGCCGGCGCCTGCGCGCCGCGCCGCTCCTCCTGCCTTGGGCGGAAGGGTCGCTGGAG
>JAGIBJ010000060.1 GCA_017744415.1 Solirubrobacteraceae bacterium | reverse complement strand
GCCGCCAGTCGCGCGAGCGCCGCCCGGGCGTCGGCAGCATCGTGATAGCCCGCGCCGAGCCGACGAATCGGTGCGTAGAGCTCCGGTGCCAGCACGAGCGCAGGCAGGATCGCGGCGAGTTCGGCGTGGCCCTCGGCCAGGCGCACCCCACCGAAGACGGCCACGAGCGCGGTGCCGAGCATCGCGATGAGCTCGAGCACGAGCCCGCTCATGAACGCGCTGCGCAGGGTGGCCATCGTCTGTTCGCGGTACTGGGCTGCGGCCATCCGCACCTGCGAGCGCTGGAATCCCGCCCGGCCGTGGGCGCGCAGGTCGACGAGACCGCGGAGCACGTCGAGCAGGTGCGCGCCGAGGAGCTGCAGGCTTGCGAGGCGCTGCTCGGCGATCCGCCCGCTCTCGGTGCCGACGAGCCACATGAAGACGCCGAGCAGCGGTACCGTCGGCGCGAGCAGGAGCGCCGAAAGCGGATCGGTGATGAACACCGCGACGAGGACGACAACGGTGGTCACGCCCACGATCGGGCCGCCCGCGAGGAACCGCCCGACGTAGCTCTCGATCGCCGGCAGCTGGGTGACGACGTCGGCGGCGACCTCGCCGGGCCGCAGCGCACCAGGCGATGCCGCCGTGAGCCGCGCGGCATCGGCGACGAGCTCCTGCCGCAGCCGCCCGATCGCGCCGGCCGCCGCGCGCCGGCCGGCCCGCTCGAGCCACCATCCGAGGACGCCGCGTCCGAGCGCCGCTCCCAGCAGCACGGCCGCCGCGGTGGCGTCGAACCGGCCGTGCTGGGCGAGCGCGACCACCATCGCCGCGAGGCCGTAGCCCTGCGCGGCGACGAGGAGCGCCAGCGGCAGCGCCGCGACCGCGCTCCGCTGCACGTGGCGCCGCACGCCGGGATCACCGGCGAGCAGCGCCCGCCCAGCATCCAGGCGGCGGCTTCTTGGAACGCGTTGCCGCATCTAGTGCGCCGCGTCGGTGGCGGGCGTTGCCGCGGTGGCCGGCGATGCTGCGCCGGCCGGGGTCGACGTCGTGGTGTCGAACCCGAGCTTCGCGCCACGGGCCGTCGGCGCGATGCGCTGACGGAACACCCAGTAGGTCCACGCCTGGTACACGAGCACGATCGGGGTCATCACGACCGCGACGTACGTCATCACCTTCAGCGTGTAGTGCGTCGACGACGCGCCCACGGCGGTGAGATCGGTGCCGGCGGGGCCGGTCGACGGGAGCACGTTCGGCCACAGCGCGCCGAAGATCGTGATCACAATGCCGAGGATCGCGACGGTGGTGAGCGCGAACTGCAGCACCTCGTTGCGCGACTTCCAGATGAGCGGCTGCACGAGCAGCGCGACGGCAGCCAGGACGGTGCCGAGCCAGGCGACCCAGCTGCCGTCGGCGTTCGTCAGCACGATCCACACGAGCGTGACGGCGCCGACGAGCGTGGCGACGGGCCACAGGCGCTGAGCGATGGCATGGGCCTTCTCCCGCACCTCGCCCTCGGTGCGCAGCGCGAGGAAGTAGGCGCCGTGCAGCGCGAAGAGCGAGAGGGTGGCGACGCCGCCGAGCAACGCCTGGGGGTTCAGAAGCGTGAGCAGGTTGCCAGTGAAGTGGCGAGTCTCGTCGAGCGGCACGCCGCGCACGATGTTCACGAACGCCACGCCCCAGAGCAGCGCGACGAGCGCGCTGCTGCCGACGATCACCCAGTCCCAGCGGGCACGCCAGGCGGGGTCGGTCTCCTTGTTGCGGTACTCGACGGCCATCGCCCGCAGGATCAGTCCGACGAGGATGAGCAGCAGAGCGAGGTAGAACCCCGAGAACATGGTGGCGTACCACTCCGGGAAGGCCGCGAAGGTAGCGCCGCCGGCGACGAGCAGCCACACCTCGTTGCCATCCCAGACCGGGCCGATGGTGCGCAGGATCTGCGTGCGCTCGTCTTCGTCCTTGCCGACGACGCGCAGCAGCGTGCCGACGCCGAAGTCGAAGCCTTCGAGGATCAAGTAGCCGATCCAGAGGACGGCGATCGTCCCGAACCAGAAGCTGACCAGTGACATAGCGATATCTCCTTGACTGGTCGGGGGTTAGTAGTGGATCGCGAGCTGGGGCATGCCCTGCTCGTCGAGGACGTCGGCCTCGGGGCCCTTCTGGGCGTACCGGACGAAGAGCCGGTACATCACGACCGCGAGCGCGCCGTAGAGCAGCGTGAACACGATCAGCGAGAACGCCACGGTGCTCGGGGCGAGGCGCGAGACGCCGTCGGAGGTCTTCTGCAGGCCGTAGACGACCCAGGGCTGGCGACCGACCTCCGTGAACATCCAGCCGAATGCGTGCGCGCCGAAGCCGGCGAAGATGCCGAGGAGGCCGGCGTTCTTGAACCAGCGCTTCTCGTAGACGCGGCGCTTCAGCAGCACGAGCCCAGCGAGCGAGAGCATCGCCATGTAGATGCCGGCGCCCATCATCAGGCGGAAGCTCCAGTAGGTGAGGCCGATGATCGGGTAGTACTCGCCGGGGCCGTACTTGGCCTCCTCCTCGGCCTGGATCTGGTTGATGCCCTTCACCGTGCCGTTGAAGCTGTTGGTCGCGAGGAACGAGGTGAGGCCGGGGATGCCGAACGTGTGGGTCTGGTGCTCCTCCGGCTTCTTGGAGAGCGGGCCGACCGTGAAGAGCGAGAACTCGGCCTTCTGGGTGGTCTCGTAGAGCGCCTCGGCGGCGGCCATCTTCATCGGCTGCTGCTTCGTCATGAGCTGGGCGTCGAAGTGGCCGACGAGCATCGTCGCGCTCACCGCCACGAACATCGTGATGAGGCCGAGCTTCATCGACTTCATGAACACGCCGCGGCGGATCGCGGGCGTCATCTGAACGCCGTCGGAGTTGGCGGCCTCGGCGGCGTCGACGCGGTCGAGCTTGCCTGCCTCCTCACGCGAGACGCCAGTGCGGCGCATCCGGTAGAGATGCCAGCCCGACACGCCGATGATGATCGAGGCGGCCGTGGCCAGCGCACCAAGCACCGTGTGGCTGAAGGCGAACAGCGCGGTGCTGTTGGTGAGCACCTCGGAGATCGACGTGAGCTCGGCGCGATCGGTGACGTCGTTGATCCGGTAGCCGACCGGGTGCTGCATCCACGAGTTGGCGGCGAGGATGAAGTACGCCGACAGCCAGGTGCCGATCGCGAAGCACCAGGCGCTCATGAGGTGGAGCTTCTTCGGCAGATGCTTCCAGCCGAAGATCCAGAGGCCGAGGAACGTCGACTCGAGGAAGAACGCGACGAGCCCCTCGATCGCGAGCGGGGCACCGAAGATGTCACCCACGTAGCGCGAGTAGCCGCTCCAGGCCATGCCGAACTGGAACTCCTGCACGATGCCCGTCGCCACGCCGATGGCGAAGTTGATCAGGAGCAGCTTGCCCCAGAACTTCGTCATCCGCAGGTAGACGGGGTTGTCGGTCCGGTACCACGCCGTCTGCATGCCGGCGACGAGCACCGAGAGGCCGATCGTGAGCGGCACGAACAGGAAGTGGTAGACGGTCGTCGCGGCGAATTGCCATCGCGCGAGCTCGAGCGTTTCCATGGGGGGCTAGTCCTCGGACAGGTGGGTTGAAGGCGGGCCTCGACGGAGACCCATGACCCGACTATCGGCCCTCGCGGAAGGAGCGTCTAGACCGAGAACGTGGTGCACCGGCATAACCAACGGTTATGTCCGTGTCGGGTACGGGTTACGGCGGGTTGGGCTGCGGGGAACTACTGAGAGCGGCGCGAGCGATAACCTTCGGTAATCACGATGCCGACGACCACCTCCGTCCGTCGCCCTGAGCTTGGCGAGCTCGAGGCCCTGATCACCGCGCTGCGCACCGGCAGCATCGGCGAGGCTGCGCGGCGCCTCGGTGTCACGCAGCCCGCGCTGAGCAAGCGGCTCCGTCAGCTCGAGGCCGTGTGTGGCGCCCGCCTGCTCGAGCGCTCGCCACAGGGTGTCGTCGCCACGCCCGCCGGCTCGCGCCTCGCCACGGCCGCCCTGCGCGTGCTCGACGAGGTCACCCTGCTCGACGACGTGATCGCCGAGCTGCGCGGTCAGAGTGCGCCCGTGCGGATCGCCAGCAGCCCGGTCGTTGCCGACCGCCTGCTCCCGGAGCTCCTCGCGGCGGCGCGTCACCAGCTCTCCGGCCTGCCGATCGAGCTCACCGCGGCGAACTCCGGGGTCGTGCGCCGACTCGTCGACACGGGCGCCGCCGACCTCGGCATCGTTGCCACCGATGACCCGGCCTCTGATCCGGGGGCGCCCGTGATCGCGACCGACCGCGTCGCTGTCGTCCTCGGGCGCGACCACCCGTGGGCGGGCCGCGACTCCGTCACCCTCGAGGAGCTCGCGGCCACCGAGCTCGTGCTTCGCGATCCCCGCTCGCACGCGCGGCTCGTCGTCGACCGCGTGATGCACGAGCGCGGCCTGCAGATCCACCCGCTCGTCGAGCTCGGCAGCAGCGCCGCCGCCGTGAGCGCCGCCCTCGAGACCGGCCACCCGGCGGTGCTCTCCGACCTCACCCTCCGCGACGACCCGCGCGTCGTCGCCGTGCCCATCGCCGGCGTCGACCTCGCCCGCCTCTTCGTCTTGATCGAAGCCGACGACTACGAACACCGCCCAGCCGTCGTCCGCGCCCGCACGGCGCTCCTCACCGCCGCCGGCGCCACCCCTGCACCACCAGCACCACCCGCACCACCCGCGTCCTAACTACGTTCGCCGGCACCCCCTCGACGACGAACGTAGTTAGGACGGGACTGGTGCGGAGTTGGCGGCCGCGCGGAGTCGCCTGGCGTCGCTAGGTTTCCGCCTCATGCGCGCGATCCAGCAGACCGAGTTCGGCGGCCCCGAGGTGCTCGAGCTCGTCGAGCTGGCGGACCCGGTGGCCGGGCCGGGTGAGGTGCTGGTCGACGTGACGTACGCGGGCCTGAACTTCGCCGACACGCACACGCGGCAGAACGAGTACGTGCACCAGGACGACCTGCCGCTGATCCCCGGCGCCGAGGTGGCGGGCGTGCGGCGCGACACCGGCGAGCGCGTGGTAGCGCTCTGCCAGCGCGGGGGCTACGCGACCCAGATCGCGGTGGAGGAGAAGCGTCTGGCGCCGATCCCCGACGGCCTCTCCGACCAGGCCGCGCTCGCCCTCCAGATCCAGGGACTCACCGCCTGGCACCTGCATCGCACGTGTGCGCACGTCGCGCCGGGGGAGACCGTGGTGGTGCACAGCGGCGCCGGCGGCGTCGGCTCGCTTGCGGTGCAGCTGGCTCGGCCGCTCGCCGGCGCGGGCCGCGTGATCGCGACGGCCTCCAGCGAGGCGCGGCGCGAAGCGGCGATCGGCTTCGGCGCCGATGTCGCGATCGACGGAGACGGCGAGCGGCTCACCGAGCGGCTCGTCGAGGCGAACGAGGGCCGCGAGGTCGACGTCGTCTTCGACATGGCCGGCGGCGAGCAGTTCGACCAGTCGCTGCGGGCGCTCGCGCCGTTCGGGCGGATCGTCGTCTGCGGCATCTCGACGAAACAGGCCAACACCGTCCGCACCGGTCACCTCCTCCGCAACAGCCGCAGCGTGATCGGCTTCTGGCTCTTCCACTGCCTGAACGACCCGGAGCGCATGCTCCGCGCCCCGCTCGTCGACCTCTTCGAGCGCGCTGCTCGCGGTGAGGTGGAGCCGGCGATCGGCGGCACCTGGCCCCTCGCCGAGGCCGGTGCCGCGCAGGAGGAGCTCTCAGGCCGCCGCAACACCGGGAAGCTCTTCCTCGACGTCAACGCCTGAGTCCGCGCCGAACCGCTGATTCTCCCGATCCCAGTCTGGAAAATCAGCGGCTCACCGTCGCGTGCGCCGTGGTTCGATAGGTCACGTGACTGCTCGTCGCCTCCTGCTCGCCGCCGCGCTCCTCGTCGTGGCCGCTCAGACGTCCGCCTTCGCCGCTGAGCCGCTGGTTTCCCAGGTCGGAGTCGGGGAAATCAGCGGCTCAGCCAGCAACGAGTGGATCGTCGGCGGCACGCGCGCCCCGATCGCCGACGCGCCGTGGCAGGTGGACGTGTGGAGCGAGAGCGGCCGCAGCTCGACCGACTGTGGCGGCGCGATCCTCGACGCGTCGACCGTGCTCACCGCGGCGCACTGCGTCGACGGCACGAACCCCGGCGCACCGGCGCGCGAAGGCGGCCTCGCGGTGTGGGCCGGCACCTCGAGCATCCGCCGGTCGACGGCCACGATCGACGACCGGATCGCGCTGCAGGAGCGCAGCGTGTCGAGCGCTCGCCAGCACCCGGGCTGGCGCGGGCGGGTCGGCAGCACCGGCGATCTCGCCGTCCTCACCCTCTCCGAGCCGCTCACTCTCGACGGGCGGCGCGTCGCCGCGATCAGCCTCCCGCCCGCCGTTCCCGTGCCCACCGACGCGCCCTACGAGGTGCCCGGCAACCTCACGGTCACCGGCTACGGGCGCACCAGCTCGGGCAAAGAGCCAGACGGCTGGCTGCGGTCGGTCGAGGTGCAAGTGGTCGACCCCGATCGTTGCGACGACGCCGACAACGCCGCCGAGATCTGCGCCCGGGCACCACGTGGCTCGGCCTGCTCGGGCGACAGCGGCGGGCCCGTCACCGCGGCCGGGATCTTCCTCGTCGGCATCGTCAGCAACGGTCCGCGCAGCTGCCCGGCCGGCGGGCCGAACCGCTACGTGAACCTCTACGCGCCCGAGAACCGCGAGTTCGTGCTCGGATCCACCGCGCCGCCCACCGCCCCGCGGCGGCTCACCCGCGCACGCTTCACGGGCGGGAGCGGCGACACCCCGCTCGTCGGCAGCGAACTCACGTGCGACGGCGGCGCCTTCTCCGGCGCGACCACCCAGCGCACGCTCATCACCACCGCCACGGGCGACACCGTGCTTGCCAGCACCGGGCGGATCGCCGAGCTCGCGATCACCGCCGACCTCTTCGGTGCCCGGCTGCGCTGCCGCAGCTACGCCAGCAATGCGGGCGGGGTCGCGCTCTCGCCGCTCGCCGTCACCGGCGCTGCCGTCCGCGCCCCCTCCGCCGGCCGCCAGTGCCCGGCGGTCCCGGCCACTGCGACCGTGCGCATGCAGGTCGTCGCGAGCGCCCGCGCCGGCGCGACCGTGCGAGTCACCGGCCGCCTCCGCGATCCCAGCTCGGCGGCCGGCGGTGTCGTCCTGATCGTGCGAGCGCAGCGCGCCGGCGCCACCTCGGTCCGGCGCACCGCTCGGCTCGTGGGCCGCTCGCCGTCGGCGGTCGTGCGCGCAGCGATCCGGCTCCCCCGCGGTGCGAAGCCTGGGCGCCGCCTGCGCTACCAAGCGGTGATGGTGACCTATCCCACGCGTGGGGCCGCAAGGACGGCCAACGGGCTCGCCGGCGCCTGCGACGCCGGCGACGCGACGTTCGGCATCCGCATCAAGCGGTGAATCGCCCCGCCGCACGGGCCTGATCGGGGAGCGGCTGGGCGCGCTGGCCGGTAGCCTGTCCCCGGACGTGACGGATTTCGCTGACCTGCGCCTCTCCGAACCCATTCTGCGAGCGCTGCAGGACCTGGGGTACGAGAGGCCTTCGCCGATCCAGGCCGAGGCAATCCCGGCACTCCTCGACGGCCGCGACATGATCGGCCAGGCCCAGACGGGCTCCGGCAAGACGGCCGCGTTCGGTCTCCCGCTGCTGCAGGCGATCGACACCGACGACACCAACGTCCAGGCGCTGGTGCTCACGCCGACCCGCGAACTCTGCATCCAGGTCACGCAAGCCCTCCGTGCCTACGGCGTGCATCGCGGGATCGAGGTGGTCGCCACCTTCGGCGGCGCGCCGATCCGCACCCAGCAGGCGCAGCTCAAGGGCGCGCAGGTGGTCGTCGGTACCGTCGGCCGCGTCCTCGACCTCATCAGCCGCCACTCCCTGATCCTGCACGACTGCCGCTTCGTGGTCCTCGACGAGGCCGACGAGATGCTCGACCTCGGCTTCCTGGAGGACGTCGAGAAGATCCTCAAGCTCTGCCCGAACGGCCGCCAGACCGCGCTCTTCAGTGCGACGATGCCGCCGCCGATCGCCGCCCTCGCCGACAACTACCTCTACGACCCCGCGCTCGTGAAGGTGAAGTCCGACACCCTCACCGTCGACCGCATCGACATGTTCCACGTGAAGGTGCCCAAGCGCGAGAAGGCCGACAAGCTCGTCGAGGTCGTCAAGAGCGAGCGCCCCGAGCAGGCGATCGTCTTCTGCCGCACGAAGCTCGGCTGCGAGCAGCTCTTCCGCAAGCTCCGCGACGGCGGCATGAACGTGAAGGCGCTCCACGGCGACATGAGCCAGGGGCAGCGCGACGGCGTGATGCTCTCGTTCAAGGCTGGCCGCGTCGCCGTGCTCGTCGCCACCGACGTCGCCGCCCGCGGCCTCGACATCGACTCGGTCACGCACGTCATCAACTACGACGTGCCCACGTCGCCCGACGTCTACGTGCACCGCATCGGCCGCACGGGCCGCGCCGGCCGCACGGGTCGCGCGATCACCTTCATCGAGCCGAGCCAGCTCGACGCCCTCGAGGCGATCGAGCGCCACATCAACGACAAGGTCCCCGAGTGGGCGCCCGGCAAGGTCGGCGTGCGCTTCGGCGGTCCGGCCGAGGGTGAGGCGCCGAAGGACGAGCCGAAGGCCGACGAGCCCAAGGGCGACGCACCCGCCGAGGAGAAGCCCAAGCGCACCCGCTCGCGCCGCAAGGTCGTCGACGCCGACACCGGAGGCGACGAGACCGGCGGCGACGAAGCCGCCGCGCCAGAGCCCGACGACGCGCCCGTCGTCGCCACGAACGGCTCCGCCCCGGCCACGAACGGCAGCGCTCCCGACGCCGACGCGCGCGACGACGAGGACGACGCCGATCGTCCGCGCCGCCGTCGCCGCCGTGGCCGCAAGCCCGGACTCTCGCGCGGCGAAGGCCCGCTCACGTCGGTCGTCGCGCAGGTCGGCGCGGCCGACGGCGTCTCCGTCGCCGACGTGGTCCGCGCGATCACCGAGGCCTCGGCGCTCGACGGCGAGGCCGTGCAGGACGTTCGCGTCCGCGAGCGCTTCACGCTGCTGCGCATCCCGACGGCCGAGATCGACACGGTGCTCGAGAGCGCCCCGGCGATCGATGGTCGCGCGCTCGCCCTCACCACGCTGAACTAGCCCGGCGCGCGCACGCCGGGCCGCCTGCATGAGGGCGTGCCCTGGCGCGCGCCGCCACCCGGCCCCGTTACCCTGGATTCATGGACTCGTCCGACGAGACGCGCACCACGCCCGTGCGGTCCTGCCCCGACTGCGGCGCCCGCGTGCAGCCCGGCCAGCGCCGGTGCACGAACTGCGGCGCGAGCGTGGAGCAGCGCCGCCGGCTGGCACGCCGCACGCCGCTGGTGGCCGCGCTCGTCGTCGCGGCGCTCGGTGGCGGTGCCGCCGTCGTCGCCCAGGCGGCCGTGACCGACCAAGCCACCCTCGACGCCTCCGCCCCC
Source organism: Solirubrobacteraceae bacterium (assembly GCA_017744415.1). Taxonomy (GTDB): domain Bacteria; phylum Actinomycetota; class Thermoleophilia; order Solirubrobacterales; family Solirubrobacteraceae; genus JAGIBJ01. The sequence goes on along the minus strand of JAGIBJ010000060.1, from coordinate 38,938 downwards.
GCCGATCCGGCGAGCGCGCCGGTGCAGGTGGCCGGCAACCCGCTCCCGGCGGCCGAGAAGCCGACGAGCACCGCGCCGAAGGCTCCCGAGGTCGACGTGCCCGCCAACACCAGCCCGACCCTTGAGATCCCGTCGCTCGACAGCGACGTCGTCGGCCAGGCCAACGACGAGCGCAACGACGACACCACGTCGAAGGACGGCGAGAACACCGACGACGACACGAAGGCGAACCCGGACGACCTCGGCAAAGAGAAGAAGCTGAAGGTCAAGAAGGCCGACAACTACGACCCCAACCTTCGCGTGGGTGTGGAGTTCGGCGAGCCGAAGGCGGCGATCGACAAGCGCCAGCGCACCGTCTGGGACGTGAACGTGCCGGCCGACGGCCAGGAGTTCGGCGTCGGCATCGTCCTCGACCTCGGCTCCACGAAGCGCGTCTCCTCGCTGCGCATCCAGACCCCGACGCCGAAGTTCGGCGCCACGATCTACCGCGCCGACGTGCCCGACCTCCCGGAGAAGCTGGAAGACGCCGCCTGGGAAGAAGCCGCGACCGTGAAGAACGTCAGCGACGACGTCGTCGTCCCGCTCTCCGACGAGCCCGAATGGGCCCGCTACATCCTGCTCTGGCTGACGACGCCGCGGTCGGACTCCGACACCCGCGTCGCGCTCAGCAACCTCGAGGTGCTTCCGTAGTCGCCGGCCACGCGCCGCCGCCCGGAAGCCCCGCCACCCGAACCTCCGACGAAGGGCAACCCATGTCCACCGCCACGCTGCACACGAACGCAGGCGACATCACCCTCGAGTTCTTCGACGCCGACGCGCCGAAGACGGTCGAGAACTTCCGCAAGCTCGCGGGCGACGGCTTCTACGACGGCCTGTCGTTCCACCGCGTGATCTCCGACTTCATGATCCAGGGCGGCTGCCCGCAGGGCACCGGTACCGGTGGTCCGGGCTACACGTTCGAGGACGAGTTCAACGACCACAAGATCGTCCGCGGCGTGATCGCGATGGCGAACGCCGGCCCGAACACCAATGGCTCGCAGTTCTTCATCGTCACCCGCGAGCACTGCGACTGGCTCGACGGCAAGCACACCGTCTTCGGCAAGGTCACGAGCGGCTACGAGGTCGTCGAGGCGATCGACAACACGCCGGTCGACGGTCGTGACCGTCCGCAGGAGCCGCAGGTGATCGAGTCGGTCGAGCTCGGCGACTAGCACCGCCTCCCGGCGCCCTTCGCGCGCCGGCCCAGAAACCAAGAGAGCGCCACAAGGGTCCCCCGACCCCGTGTGGCGCTTTCCTGTTTTCACCCTTGAAACTGGGCTTGATGAGCATCTTGCTCGGCGGCGATCACGGGCGCATCGGGGATATCCCTATACGTCGCTAGAGGGTCCCTACCGGGGAGATTGCGGGGGTGCCGCGGCGGCCGCGGCGCTTTACGATGTGGCCGGGATGACGGTCGGTTCAGGCGCTCAGCAGCTGCTCGGTCGCGCTGCGGAGCTGGCCGCCGTCGAGGCGTGTCTCTCCGGGGCGCGAGAGGGCACCGGGAGCGTGGTGATGTTCCGCGGCGACCCCGGCCAGGGGAAGACCTCCCTGCTGCGCCAGGCCACCGAATCCGCTGGCGAGCTGCGCGTGCTCGCGTGCCGCGGGGTGGAGTGGGAGGCCGAGCTCCCGTTCAGCGCGCTCCACGAGCTGCTCGGTCCTGCGTTCGACGAACTGGTCCGCCTGCCGGAGGGCCCGCGCACAGCGCTCTCGGTCGCGCTTGGTCTGATCGACGGCGACGCCCCGGCGCAGCTCGCCGTGTACTCCGCGGCGCATGCGCTCGTCGCCGAGGTCGCGCGGCGCCGCCCGCTGCTGCTCGTCGTCGACGATCTGCAGTGGGTCGACAGCCTCAGTCTCAACGCCATCGCCTTCCTGGCCCGGCGGCTGCGCGACCTGCCGGTGGCGCTGCTCGTCGCCGGCCGGATGGAGGCGGTGCTCCCGGGCTTCGAAGCCGAGCTGATCGACGTCGAGGGCCTCGATCGCGCCGCCGTCGCCGAGCTCGCCGAGCGGCTCGCCGGGCGCCCGCTCCCCGCAGCCGCGCTCGATCACCTGGCGGAGGCGTCGTCGGGCAACCCGCTCGCCGTCGTCGAGGTCGTGCGCCACCTCGGTGTGGAGATCACGCAGCGCGGCGGCCTGCTCGACGATCCCCTGCCCGCAGGCGAGCTCATCGAGCGGGCGTTCCAGAGTCAGCTCGCCGGCCAGTCGGCGGGGGCGGCGATCGCGGCCGAGGTGCTCGCCGCGAGCCTGAACGACGATGTCGCCGTGCTCAACGACGCCATCGAGCGGCTCGGGCAGCCGCGCACGGCGCTCGAGGAGGCCGAGCAGGGGGGCCTGCTGCGGATCGCCGAGGGCCGCGCGGAGTTCGTGCATCCGCTCCTGCGCGCGCTGGTGCACCGGCGGATGAGCGCTGCCCAGCGGCGCGCCTGCCATGCCGCGCTTGCCGGCGTGATGCCCGAGGGCGCGCCGCTGCGGGCCTGGCATGCCGCCAGCGCCGCGACCGAGCCCGACGAGTCGATCGCCGCACCGCTTGCTGCGGCCGCCGAGGGTTTCGGTCACCGCGGCGGCCACCTCGCGGCAGCGCAGGCGCTCACCCGCGCCGCGGCGCTCACACCTGACGCAGACCTGCGCGCCGATCGCCTGCTCGCGGCCGGGCAGGCGGCGCACTTCAGCGGGCGGGCGCAGTGGGCGCTCGAGCTGCTCGACGCCAGCGCGACGGCGGCGCTGGCGGAGCGTACGCGGCTCGCCATCGACTTCGAACGGCTCTGCGTCGAGACGCACGTGATCGGCGTCGACGATCTCGGCGCGCGCTTTCAGCGCCTCGGCGAGCGCCTCGCACCGATCGATCCGCCGCTCGCCGTTGACGCGATGCTCCAGGCCGTGGTCGAGGCGTCGATCAGCGGCGACAACCGAGTGCTCGAGCAGGCAGCGGCCGGGTTCGGGCTGATCGACCGCGACGCACTGCCGGCGTCGCTCGCGGCGCACGCCGACGCCGGCCGGCTCTACGCGACGCTCGCCAACGGCTCAGCCGAGCTGCGGGCGGCCGCGGAGGCTGAGCTCGTCGCGCTCGTCACCTCGGATCCGGAGACGTACGGCGAGCCGATGGTCGGCCAGATGCTCGTGCTCGTCGAGCGGTTCGACATCGCAGAGCCGCTCATCGCCCGGCTCTGCGACGCGCTCCTGCAGCGTGGCGACCTGCTCCGTCTCACGCCCACGCTGTGGACCCGCGCCGCACTCGAGTACCGGGTCGGCGACTGGGCGGCAGCGGCACGGAGTTTCGCGGAGGCCCGCACGATCGGAGAGGCCGGCGAGCATGCCGATTCGGCGGTGCCGATCGCGTGCGGCTTGGCGCTGCTCGGCGCGGCCCGTGGCGAGCGGGCGATCGTCGACGATCTCGCGCACGTCGAGCCGCTGGCCCGCAAGTACCGCTACGGCACCTTCAACGAGTGGGCCGGCAGCGCCCTCGGGCTCCTCGAGTTGTCGCTCGGTCAGCCGGCCGCGGCGATCCCGCACCTCGAGCGCGCTCGCGACTGGGAGCCCGTCCGCCGGGCGGTGCCACTCGCCTACCACTGCTCCTGGCCGACCGACCTCGCCGAGGCCTACGCGCTCGCGGGCTGGCGCGACGAGGCGGTGTCGGCGACCGAGGAGCTGCGCAGGTTCGCGGACGAGAGCGACCGGCCGTCGCTCACCGCCGCGGTCGCGCGTCTCGACGGCCTGCTCGCCCCGGACGACGCCTTCGAGCAGCCCTTCCGGGAGGCGCTCGAGATCTACCCATCGGCGCGCCATCCGTTCGACGAGGCCCGCACGCGCCTTGCGCTCGGCCGCCGCCTGCGTCGTGCCCGCCGGGTGACCGACGCTCGCGCCGAACTCGAACGTGCGCGCGAGGCCTTCGTTGATCTCGCCGCCGCGCCGTGGGTGCGACAGGTGGACGTGGAACTCGGCGCTGGCGCGCAGACCGGTGCCGGCCACGACAGCCTCACCACCCAGGAGCGTCAGGTGGCGGAGGTGGTCGCCGGCGGTGCTTCCAACAAGGAGGCCGCGGCGACCCTCTACCTCTCGCCGAAGACCATCGAGGCGCACCTCAGTCGGATCTACCGCAAGCTCGGCGTCACCTCGCGCACGCAGCTCGCGGCCCGCTGGGACGAGCTCAGCGGCGGCTGAGCGCCCCGACTGGTCATCCGCACGGCGGTGAGCGGCGCCTCGCACGCACGCCGCGCCACCGTTGATCCTCGATGTAGCAGAGCTACACCTGTGGTCATCGGCGCCCCATCGCACGCACGATCCACCACTCCCCGCCGCACGCCTGACTGCGTCGAGACGCTCAGCCGCCGCGCGGCGGCTGAGCGCCCCGACTGGTCATCCGCACGGCGGTGAGTGGCGCCTCGAACACGCGGCGGCGAGAAGACTCGCCCGGTGGACCGATCCGAGTGGTTCGATCACCGGGGGATCACGGGGAGGACGACTCCGTCCCCCGACTCGGCCGGCCTCCCCGCGAACCACCAAACAGGTGGTGCGGTGAGTGTGCATCGTCGCCCGATACGTTGCGTCGGGGGAAACCCCCGAGTCCCTGAACCCGTACCTGGCTGGCGTCAGGGTTCACCCCCGGTCGGGCCCGGCGAAGCCCCTCGAGTCCTCTACGCTCCGGTGCGATGGACGTCGCCACGGGGGAGCTCGTCGGGCGCGAAGCTGAGGTCGCGCTGGTCAACGATCTGCTCGTGCGCGCGCGCCGCGGCGAGGGCGGGGTGCTCACGCTGCGCGGCGAGCCGGGGGCCGGCAAGACGTCGCTGCTGGGCCGGGCCAAGCAGCTCGCAGACGACTTCACCATCGTCTCCTGCTGCGGTGTGGAGTGGGAGGCGGAGATCCCGTTCAGCGGACTCCATGAGCTCCTGCGGCCATTGGACAGCCTCCATGACGCACTTCCTGCGCCGCAGCGCCGGGAGCTCGATGCTGCGATGGGGCGCGACGACAGCGTGCCGGTGCAGGGCTTCCATCTGCATGTCGCCACCCTCAGCCTCATCCTCGAAGCGACGCGCGAGCGGCCGACGCTGGTGATCGCCGACGACCTGCAGTGGATCGACACCGTCAGCACGCAGGCGCTCGGGTTTGTCGGACGGCGAATCGCCGGGGAGGCGGTCGCCGTCCTGGTCGCGACGCGCCCAGGGGCTCGCCTGCCGGGGCTGCCCGAACCGGTCGATCTCGCCCCGCTTGATCGCGCCGCTGTCGGCGAGCTCGCTGCCCGCCACCTCGGCGGCCGTGCCCTTCCGGAAACTGCGCTCGATGAGCTGACCCGGGCATCGGGCGGGAACCCGCTCGCGGTCGCCGAGAGTGCGGCGCATGCGGGCGACCGCCTGTGGCTCCGGGGCGCGGGGCTCGATACACCGCTCCCGGTCGGAACGCTGATCGAACGTGGATTCTCGAGCCGGCTCGACGGCCTGTCGGCTGAGGCGCTGACGGCGGCCGGCGTCGTGGCCGAGAGCATCGCCGACGACGAGGCCACGGTGCGCCGCGCTATCGCCGAACGCGGGCTCTCGCCGGCGGCGCTCACCGAGGCCGTCGATCAACGCGTCCTCGTGCACGAAGACGGAAGGTGGCGGTTCTCCCATCCGCTGCTGCGCTCGATCCTGCACTCGCGGGCGTCCGGGGCGGAACGGCGCGCCGCGCACGCCGCGCTGGCCGCGGCCGCGACCACCACGGGACTCGCGGCGTGGCACGCGGCGGAGGCATCCGCCGAGCCCAATCGAGAGGTCGCCGACACGCTCGCCGACGCCGCCGCCCAGTACATGGCGATGAGCGGCGTGTCGGCCGCTGCGCAAGCGTTCGAGCGTTCGGCCGAGCTCACGCCCGATCAAGAACTCGCCGCCCTCCGCTTCGTGGATGCCGCGCGGGCGGCCCGGTTCGCGGGGACGCCGGCCGAGCGTGTCCGAGGCCTCGTCGCCCGTGCTGCCGCGCTCGCGACGAGCGAAGCGGCCCTGGCTCGGGCCGAGTTCGAGCTGTTGCTGCTCCGCGAGGACGTCGACGACTCGCGCCAGCACCACGAGAAGATGGACCGGCTGTTCACCCGCGTGCTCGGGCTCGACGACGGGATGGCCGGTGAACTCGCTCGCGCGATGTCGAACGACGCCGTGCTCCTCGGCGATCTCGAGCTGGTGCGCCGTTCGCTCGATCGACTTCGCACGGTGCGTCACCGTTCCGTCTCGCCCGAGATCAGGTTTGGCATCGTCGCCGAGCTCGCCGCGACCGCCGTGCTTCAGGGGGAGCCTGGGGTGCACGACGCCGACGTGCTCGAGGCCGCCGCTGAGCAACGCGAGCTGGTCGATGTCGATGGCATGAGCCCGGGCGTGAGCGCGGGCATCGCGGCCCTGGTGGAGGGCCTGATGTGGATCGAGGAGCTGGAGCGAGCCGAGCATGCGGCCGACGAATGCGTGCGGTTGGCGCGGGCGCAAGGCGACGCGTTCGCCGAGATGGTCGGCCGCTTGGGCGAATGTGAGATCGCGTTTCGGCTCGGTGCCTGGTCTCGATCGCTCGTCGCGGCCGAACGGGGGATAGTGCTCGGCGACGTCCTTGGGTCCGAATCCACCAGCGCCGTGTGCGCGGCCATCCGCGAATCGATCGTTGGCCTGCGGACGGGCGTGGGAGATGCGACGGTGCTCGCCCGCGCCGAGCAGACCGGGCGCGATGCCGGCGTCGCCATCCTCAGCGAGTACGCCTCCGTTGCTCGTGGCCTGGCCGCTCTCAGTGCCGGTGATGCTGCCGCGGCCGCCCGCCACTTCGAAGTCGTGCGCGCATGGAAGCGGGCCGCGGGCCAGGTCGAGCCGTCGATCGGCACGTGGCCGGTGGATCTCGTGCTGGCACACGTGCTCGCCGGCGACGCCGATGCGGCACGCAATGCGCTCGCCGATGTGCGCGACCACGCCGAGGCGCGGGGTCGGCGATGGGCACTCGCGGCCGTGCCGTGGCTCGAGGCCATGCTCGACTCCGACGACGGGCGGGCCTTCGCGTCGTTCGAGCTCGCGCTCGAGCGTTACCCGGCCGCGCGCGCCCCGTTCGAGGAGGCGCGAGCGCGCCTCGCCTACGGTCAGCGGCTGCGGCGTGCGAATCGTCGGGCCGATGCGCGCGCCCACCTGGAGTCGGCGCTCGCAACGTTCGAGGCCCTCGGCGCGGAGCCCTGGGCCGAGCGCGCGCGGCGCGAACTCGGGGCCAGCGGCCAAGGCGTGCGGCGCGCAGCTGCGCATCAGCGCGACGAACTCACGCTGCAGGAGCGGCAGGTCGCGGCGCTCGTCGCCGCGGGTGCCAGCAACAAGGAGGCGGCCGGCGAGCTGTTCCTGAGCCCGAAGACGATCGAGACGCACCTCAGCCGGGTGTACCGGAAGCTGGGCGTGTCGTCGCGCACCCAGCTGGCGGCGCGCTGGGACGAGCTGTCGCAGAGCTGATTCGCTCTCAGCGGCTGGCCCTCGGGAACGCCTCTCGTCTACGCTCCGATGCGATGGACGGTGCCGAGGGGGAGCTCGTCGGGCGAGCGCGTGAGCTCGCCCTGATCGACGACCTCCTTGGGCGTGCACGGGCCGGCGAGGGCGGGGTGCTCACACTGCGCGGAGAGCCCGGTGCTGGCAAGACGTCGCTGCTCGCCGAGGCCCGTCGACGCGCGAGCGACTTCACGATCGTCGCCTGCTGCGGAGTGGAGTGGGAGGCCGAGATCCCGTTCAGCGGCCTCCACGAGCTCACCATGCCGCTCGACCGGCTGCATGTCGCCCTGCCAGAGCCGCAGCGGCTCGCGCTCGAAGCGGCTCTCGGCCGCCACGCCGATGTGCCGGTGCAGGGGTTTCACGTCCACGTCGCCGTGCTCAGCCTGCTCCTCGAGGCCACCCGCGAGCGGCCCGTGCTGGTGATCGCCGATGACCTCCAGTGGATCGATGCCATCAGCGCGCAGGCGCTCGCGTTCGTCGGTCGCCGGATCGGGGCCGAATCGGTGGCGGTGCTCGCGGCGACGCGCCCCGGCGGACAGCTCGATGGTCTGACGGAGCCCGTCGATCTCCGCCCGCTCGACCGTGCAGCCGTCGGCGAGCTGGCCGAGCGCGCGCTCGGCCGGGCGTTGCCGGCAGCCGCACTCGACGAGCTCACCATTGCATCGGCAGGCAACCCGCTCGCGGTCACCGAGAGCGCGACGCACGCCGGCGATCGCCTCTGGCTGCGCGGCGGCGGCCTGGACGCGCCCCTGCCGGTCGGCGCGCTGATCGAGCGCGGCTTCTCCGACCGACTCCACGGACTCTCGGCGGATGCGTTCGCGGCCGCGGTGGTCGTCGCCGAGAGCATCGCCGACGACGACCCCACGATCCGGCGGGCCATCGACGAGCTGGGGCTCCCCGAGGCGGCGTTGCTGGAGGCAACCGACCGCCGGGTGCTCGTGAGCGTCGACGGTCGCTGGCGCTTCTCCCACCCGCTGCTGCGGTCCATCGTCCACAGGCGTTCGGAGGCGGCTCAACGACGCGCGGCACACGGCGCTCTGGCGGTAGCGACCCGAGAAGGACTTGCGGCCTGGCACAGCGCGCAGGCAGCAACCGGTCCCGACCCGGAGATCGCCGACCGGCTCGCCGAGGCCGCAAGCCGCTATCTCGCGCTCTCCGGCACTTCCGCAGCGGCCCGGGCGTTCGAGCGTGCCGCTGAGCTGACGCCCGACCCCGATCGCGCGGCCGCACGGTTCATCGAGGCGGCAAGGGCAGCAAGGTATGCCGGCGTTCCCACCGAGCGCGTGCGCGAACTCGTCGCCCGCGCGCGATCGATGGCGACCGTCGAATCCACACGTATCCGCGCGGAGCTTGAGACGCTCCTGCTCCATGAGGCGATGGAAGACGGGGCGGGCCTCCACGCCCGGATGCTTGCGCTCTTCGATCGCGCGATCGGTGCCGACGACGACTTGGCAGGACAGATCGCTCAGATGGCGGCCAACTTGGCTGAACTCCTCTGCGACCCCGACCTTGCGAAGCGATCGCTCGATCTCCTCGCCGATGTCTCCGGCGGGGAGCTCTCACCGGCGACGCGGCTCTCCGTTCACGCGGAACTCGCGACGACTGGGATGCTCCACGGTGACGCGCGTGCGCAGCCCGAAGAGTTGCTCAGGGCCGCCGAGGAGCTCCTCGCGCTCCTCGAGGCGGGTGTCTCCCTGGTGACGCACGCGGGGCTTGCCGGCTTGTCGGAGGGCCTCATCTGGATCGAAGAGCTCGAGCTCTCAGAACAGACGTTGCGCGAATGGTTTGCGTTGGCCGAGGCCCAGGGAGACGTGTTCAGCCAGCTGATCGGGATGCTCGTCGACGTCATGCGTGCATTCCGGGTCGGCGACTGGTCGAGCGCCTGGGATGGCGCTGAGCGCGGCACCGTGCTCAGCGACCTCGCCGGCACCGATTGGGCGCCGCCACACCTGAACGCCATCCTCCAGCTCATCCGGGGACTGCGGACGGGCGCCGTCGATCCAGCCGTGCTCGACCGTGCAACGCAGGTGAGCGATTCCTGGGGACAGTTGGTGATGCATGAGTACGTGACGGTGGCGCGGGGAATGGCCGCGCTCACCGCTGGCGACGCCGCAGGCGCTTCTCAGCATTTCGAGGACCTCCGTGCGTGGAAGCGCCGAGCAGGACAGGTCGAGCCGATGATGGGCACGTGGCCGGTCGACCTCGTCTACGCCCACACGCTCGCGGGCGCCCGGGACGCGGCCCTCGACGCCCTCGGCGACGTTCGCGAGCACGCCGAGGTGCGCGGCCGGCGCTGGGCGCTGGCCGCGGTACCGTGGCTCGAGGCGCTGCTCGAGGCGGATGACGCGCGGGCGTTCGCGCTGTTCGAGCTTGCCCTCGAGCGGTACCCCGCAGCGCGCGCGCCGTTCGAGCAGGCGCGCGCCGAACTCGCCTACGGCCAGCGCCTGCGGCGGGCCAACCGCCGAGCCGATGCCCGCCGCCACCTCGAGGCGGCCCAGGCGACCTTCGAACGTCTGGAGGCCGAGCCCTGGGCGGAGCGGGCGAGGCGGGAGCTCGGCGCCAGCGGCAAGGGCGCGCGGCGCGCGGCCGGACACCAGCGCGACGAGCTCACGCTGCAGGAGCGGCAGGTTGCCGCGCTCGTCGCCGGTGGGGCTTCGAACAAGGAAGCCGCAGGCGAGCTGTTCCTGAGCCCGAAGACGATCGAGACCCACCTGAGTCGCATCTATCGCAAGCTGGGGGTCGGTTCGCGCACGCAGCTCGCGGCGCGTTGGGACGAGCTGTCGTAGCCAGCACGGCCGTGCCCGCGGCAAAGCGCGGCCGGAGCACACCTCTTCTCTACCCTCCGGTGCGATGGACGGTGCCGAGGGGGAGCTCGTCGGGCGCGAGCACGAGATCGCCCTGATCAACGGACTCCTCGCGCGGGCGCGGCGCGGCGAGGGCGGCGTGCTCACATTTCGTGGCGAGCCGGGCTCCGGCAAGACCTCGCTCCTCGCCAAGGCGCGCGAGCTGGCTGACGACTTCGCGGTCGTCTCATGTTGCGGCGTCGAATGGGAGACGGAGATCCCCTTCGCGGCGCTGCACGAGCTGGTGCTGCCGTTCGACGCGCTGCACGACGCGCTCCCAGTACCTCAGCGACGAGAGCTCGAGGGGGCACTTGGCCGTCGCGACAGCGGCGTCGTGCAGAGCATCCACGTGCACGCTGCAGCGTTGAGCCTCCTCCTCGAGGCCAGCCGCGAGCGACCGGTGCTGGTGATCGCAGACGACCTCCAGTGGATCGACGCGATCAGCGCGCAGGCGCTCGCATTCGCGGGCCGCCGGATCCCCTACGAGCGAGTGGCGATCCTTGCGGCGACGCGTCCCGGTGCCCTTCTGCCCGGTCTGCCCGAGCCGATCGACCTGCGGCCCCTGGACCGCGCCGCCGTCGGCGAGCTCGCCGCCCGGCAGCTCGGCGGCCGCACGCTCCCCGACGCCGCCCTCGACGAACTCACGCGCGCATCCGGCGGCAATCCGCTCGCGGTCGCGGAGAGCGCCGCTCACGCCGGCGACCAGCTCTGGCTACGCGGGGCAGGCCTCGACACCCCGCTGCCAGTGGGCGCCCTGATCGAGCGCGGCTTCTCCGAACGCCTGGAAGGCCTCTCGGCGGATGCCCGCGCTGCTGCGGAGCTCGTCGCCGAGAGCATCGCCGACGACGACATCACGATCCGCCGGGCCATCGCCGAGCTTGGTCTCCCAGGCTCGGCGCTCACGGAGGGCGTCGACCGACGCGTGCTCGTCGGCGACGGCGGCCGCTGGCGCTTCTCGCACCCGCTCCTTCGCTCGATCGTTCACGGCCGGGCCGCCGGGCCCGAACGCCGGGCCGCGCACGCCGCGCTCGCGAGGGCCACACCGTCGGCGCCGCTGGCGGCGTGGCATGCAGCCGAGGCGGCCGACGGCCCCGACGCGGCGGTGGCCGACGCCCTCGCCGAGGCTGCCGAGGGCTACCTCGCGCTCTCTGGCTCCTCGGCGGCTGCCCGCGCCTTCGAGCGCGCCGCTGAGCTCACGCCCGATCCCGATGCCGCCGCTGCCCGATTCATCGAGGCCGCCCGAGCGGCGCGCTATTCAGGCGCGGGTTTTGACCGCGTGCACGAGCTCGTCGCCCGCGCTGGCGGGCTGGCAGTGAGCGAGACGACGCGCGTGCGCGCCGAGCTCGAGCTCCTCCTGCTACGCCAAGGTACCGACGACGCCCGCGCTCTGTTCGAGCAGATGTACGTGCTCTTCGAGCGCGTCCGTGAACTCGACGACGACCTCGCGGCCGAACTCACCCGCGTGATGGCCAACGACGCGCTCCTCCAAGGCGCTCCCGACCTGGTGCATCGATCCCTCGAACTCATGCGCGAGCTCCCGCTCGACGCCATGACGGATGACTCTCGGCTCGCGATCGTGTCCGAGCTCGTGGTCACCGCCGTATTTCATGGCGACGCCGCCGTGCGCGAGGAGGAGCTCGTCGAGGCCGCCGCGGAGCTGCAAGGACGGATCGCCGCCGGCGTCTCGCTCATGAATCATGCCGGCACCGCGGCGCTGCTCGAAGGCCTGCTCTGGATCGAGCAGCTCGAACTGGCCGACCAGACGACCCGCGAGTTCGTCGGGCTGGCGCGGGCCCAGGGCGACGCGTTCAACGAAGTCGTCGGGCTGATCGCCGAGGCCGAGATCGCCCTGCGACTCGGCGAGTGGTCGCGGTCGGTGGCGATCACCGAACGCTCCGTGGTGCTCAGCGAACTCGCCGGCATGACCTCGGCCACCTCGCAGATGGAGACCATCGGCCAGCTCATCGCCGGCCTCCGCACCGGCGTCACCGACACGCAGGTGCTCGACCACGCGCAACAGATCGGCGACGACTGGGGCATCACGATCATGCGCGAATACGTGCTCGCGGCCCGCGCCCTCACCGCGCTCACCGCCGGCGAACCGGCGATCGCCGCCGAGCACCTCGAGGCGGTCCGCGCCTGGAAGCGCGGTGCCGGGCAGGTCGAGCCGTCCATCGCGACGTGGCCCGTCGACCTCGTCCTCGCTCACGCTCTCGCTGGGAATCACGCCGCGGCCCGCGACGCCCTCGACGAGCTCCGCGAACACGCCGAGCAGCGAGGCAGGCGATGGGCGCTCGCGGCGGTGCCCTGGCTCGAAGCCATCCTCGAAGCCGATCAGACCCGTGCCTTCGAGCTGTTCGAACTCGCGCTCGAGCGCTACCCGGCAGCCCAAGTGCCGTTCGACGAAGCCCGCGCTCGCCTCGCCTACGGCCAGCGCCTTCGGCGTGCGAGGCGCCGGGCCGACGCGCGCGTCCACCTCGAGGCCGCACAGGCCACGTTCGAGCGCCTCGACGCAGAGCCCTGGGCGCAGCGCTGCCGCCGCGAGCTCGGCGCCAGCGGTCAGGCCGCCGCTCGTCGCGCCGGCGACGAGCAGCGCGACGCGCTCACTCTCCAGGAGCGCCAGGTCGCCGCGCTCGTCGCCGCGGGAGCTTCCAACAAGGAGGCCGCCGGCGAGCTCTACCTCAGTCCGAAGACGATCGAGACCCACCTCAGCCGCGTCTACCGCAAGCTCGGGATCGGCACCCGCACCCAGCTTGCCGCCCGCTGGGGCGAGCTCAGCAACAACTAAGGCAGCGGGCGCGGGCGCTCGCCGTCGGCTTCCATGAGGCGGAGCGCGCGGATCGCGAGGTGCAGACCCAGGATGGTGTCCGGATCGTCGAGCGGCGCCTCGAGGGTGCGTTCGATGCGCTCCAATCGGCCGTAGAGGCTCTGGCGCTCGAGATGGAGGGCGCGGGCGGCCTCGGCCTTCCGGCCGCCCTTCTCGAGGTAGATCTCGAGGGTGCGCAGGAGCTCGGAGGCGCGGGCGTCGCGCTCGTCGAGGAGCGGCCCGAGCTGCTCGCGGACGAACGTGACCATCTCGACCGACGAACGCAGCCCGAAGAGCAGGTCGACGATCGATCCGCGCCGCGCGTCGTGCCAGGGGCGGGGCGCGCTGGTGCGGGCCGCGGCCGCGGCCCGCACCACGCGATCGAGGCTCGCGCCGAGCGCGCTCCACGAATCCGCCGGGCGGCCAAGTGCGAGGACGAGTTCGTCGGCGGGCACACCGCAGCGCTCGATCACGCCGCGCAGCTCGCCCGCGGCCCGCTCGAGCTGGCCCGACGGCCGCTCGGCCTGACCGAGATCGAGGGCGAGGAGCACGCCGTCGCCGTACGTGCCGGCGATCACCGCGCGACCGGACGGCGTCGTACGGGGGAGAGAGTCGACGACCTGGTCCCACACGTCCTGCTCGGTCTCGGCCTGCTCAGCCCACTTCTCCGTGCGCCACACGGCTGCGGCGGGCAGCAGCGAGCCGTGGCGGCGCGGGAATCCGAGCGAGGCGGCCCAGCGAGCGGCGTCGCGCTCGTCGAGGCGGCCGTGAGCGAGGCCCGCGATGAGGCCGCCACGGGCACGGGCGCGCAGCCGCGGTCCGCTCTGCTCGCTGAGCAGATCCAGGGCGACGGCGATCGCCGCGCGTTCGACGGCGAGGCGGTCGGCCTCCTTGATCGGGCCGTCAACGGCGAGCGCGACGAGGCGGCCCCACGCGCGACCGCGCACGGGCACCTCGGCGACGGCCGAGTCGGCCTCGGTGCGGTCTTGGCGGCCCTCGGCGCGGTGGTGTTGCTCCCAGGCCGTGAGCACGGCCTCGCGGCCCGCGTCGTGCAGGGCGAGATCGACGAGCCGGTGGGCGTGATCCTCCAGGACGACCGGGTTCCCGATGAGGCGCGAGAGGTCGGTGAGCACGCTGCTCGCACCCTCGCCGGCGAGCACGATCTCGATGAAGCGGTCCTGAAGCTCGTCAGCGCGGCGCAGCAACGAGAGCTGGCGATCGAGGAGCACGCCATGGATGGCCTCCGTCACCTCGACGAACCGCAGCTGTCGGTGCAGCGCGATCACGGGCAGCTGCACGGCGTTCGCGGCGTCGATGAGCGACTGCGGCAGCGCGCGATCGAAGGTCCAGCCGAGCTCGATCACGAGCCCGCTCGCACCCTCGGAGGCGAGCGCCTGCACAAAGCGCTGCTGCCCCTTCACGTCGCGGCTCGCGCCGAAGCCGGTCGAGAGTACGAGCTCGCCGCCGCGCAACAGATCGGAGGGATCTTGCACGTCGAGCACGTGCACCCAGCGCACGTGGCGCGCGAGCGCCTCGTGGCCCGCGACCACTTCGGGAAGGCCTCGCGCGAGCGCCGGAAGCTCAAGCACCTCGGCCACCGTCACCCGGCGCGCGTGGTCGGCGGCACCAGATCGGGGCTGGCTCGGCGCAGAGGGCTCGGAGGACGTCACGAGTTGTCAGTCTGTCAGGTGCAGAGCGCAGCCGCGACCAGACCCGCCCGGACATCCTGTCGTGTGGCACCCCGAACTGGCGTGGCGCGTCGGCGTTCAGCGGGCCTCCGTCATGGGACGCGCCACGTGGCGCAGGGCGTCAACCTGTCACCGATGCTGATCGGCGATGCACGCGGCCCTGGCTACGCCGACCTCTGGCCCGGCCAGACGGCGGTGCCCGTGATTCCCGATCTCGCCGACCGCCTGCTCGCGCCGCAGGACGGTCCCGATCCGCACATCGCCTACGCTCTCGCGACGCTCGCCACCTACGCCTACTCGGATCTCTGGACCGTGGCGGCGGCCGGCGCGCGGCTCGGGCTCCCGCACAACTTCTGCCGCCGGCTCGACGTGGAGGTCGACGTGCTCTTCGTGCGCAGTCAGGCCTACCTGCTGCAGAGCGCCGACGGCCGCGTCGGCGTGCTCGTCTACCGCGGTACGACGCCGACGAGCGGCATCAACTGGCTCGCCGACCTCGAGATCGACCGCGAGCAGGTGAAGATCGACCTCAACGCCGACGGCACGCCCGACCCGTTCTTCGTGCACCGCGGCTTCTACCGCAACGTCCGCGCCACGGGCTGGAAAGTGGTCGCGGCGCTCGACCGGGCCGTGCGGGGACAGTCCGTCGCTCGCGGCGAGACGATCGCGGCCGGCGATGGAGCGGCGGTACCGCCGGGAGAGTTCGCGACCGGCCTGGACTCGCTCGAGGCGCTGTACATCACCGGTCACAGCCTGGGTGGCGCGATGGCCTCGCTCGCCGGCGTGCTCCTGCACTCGATCCGCCGGCCCGATCTCGCACGCACCATCCGCGGGATCTACACCTACGGCGCGCCGATGGTGGGCAGCCCCGAGCTCGCGGCCACCGCCGATCTCCCGACCATGCTCGGCGGGAAGGTGTTCCGCTACGTGTACGGCGACGACATCGTGCCGCCCGTGCCTCCCCGTGCCTCGGGCGACTTCCAGCATTTCGGTACTGAGCTGCACTGCAAGAGCGGCGCCACGGAATGGGCCGAGCGGCGGCCCACCAAGCAGCGCGCCTTCCTGTTGCCCTCGGTGCCGTCGGTCGGCATCGACTTCCTCGCGCGGCAGGTGCTCGGCAAGCACCTCCCGTTGCCGTTCAAGCTCTCGATCGTCGACCACCTCCCGGCCAACTACCTCGACGCGCTGGGCGCGGCGATCGGCGTCGAGACCGAGTTCGGGCGCTGACCGGGACCCCGCGGGCGCCGACAGCCGGTGGCGCGATCAGGCGGCTCGCCGCTTGCCAGGCTGCGAGTGCGAGGCGCGCGACCGGCGTAGCGCCGCGGAGATGGCGGCGAGGTCGTAGCGCGACGGCAGCGGTGGGCCGTCGAACCGCAACAGCATGAGGCCGTCCCACATCTCGTCGGCCGGCACCACGAGCACCCGCGCCTGCGGCGGCACGCCGAGGCCGCGAAGTGCGGCGGGAGTGAGCCAGATGGTGTGGTCGGGGTGCATGAGGCTGGCGGCCGCGTCGATCTGCGCTCGCGTGAGCGTGCGCTCCCCGATCGTCCCGGCGACCGAGCCGACGATCCGCATCCCGTCGCCATAACGCACCGCGACGGCAGCATCGGCGGCGCCCGCCATCGCCGCGATGTCGGCAGCGCAGCGCAGTTCGTCGAGATGACCGCGGTGCGAGTGCGATCCGGCAGTCGTGGTCATCGGCGTCGTCCCAGTCCCTCGGTGGTGGCGTCGCCCTGGGCTCCAGAGCGCACGCCTCAGAAGAACGTATGTCCGCGCACGCCCGGGCGGCGGCCCTGGCACGTTCGGAGATGGGCGGCGCCGCAGCCAGCCCGCCAACCGGCGCGTCTACGCCGTGAGGAGCCGGCGCCGCTCGACGCCACGCAGCACGCTCTCGACCTGCCCGATCACGCCGTCCCACGTGTGGCCCGCGAGGATCAGCTCGCGGCCCGCGAGGCCCAGCTGCTCGGAGCGCTCGCGGTTCGCCACGAGGTCACCGACGGCGGTGGCGAGCGCGACGGGGTCGTCGGCGATCCGCACGTGCTCGCCGTCAACGGCCTCGATGCCCTCGAGCCCGATCGGCGTGGCCGCCACCGGGAGGCCGCTACCCATCAAGACGAGCGTCTTCATCTTGATGCCCGCGCCCTTCCACACCGGCACCACCGCGGCCGCCGACTCGGCCATGAGCGCGTCGAGGTCGTCGACGAATCCGAGCACGTCGACGCCCGGCAGCTCGCGGGCCAGCTCGAGCACCTCGTCGCCGGGATCACGTCCGGCGATCTTGAGGCGCAGGCCGCGCTCGCCGAGCGGCGGCCAGCCCTCGCGCAGGAAGCGCACGAGGCCGTGGACGTTGGCGTGGTAGCGGTGATCGCCGAGCCACACGACCGACGGCGACGCCTTGCGCGGAGCGGCGACGAGCTCCGGCGTGCCGATGGCGGAGCCCACCCAGTCGCAGTGGGCGTGATGGTGTTCGCGGAAGCGCAGCGCCTCCTCCGCGGAGGTGACGATCACGGCGTCGGCCGCACGCGTGACTGAGCCCTCCCACCGGGCGAGCAGCTGGTAAGCGAGCGCCTGCTGGGCGCGGCTCGCGTAGTGGCTCGTGTTGTTCCACGAGGCCGCCATCACGTTCTGCTTGTCGAGGACCGTCGGCACGAGGCCCGCGGTGTCGAGGGCGTAATGATGGGCGTTGTCGTCGAGGATCAGGCAGGCGTCGAACGACGGCGCGAGCTGCCGGACGCGCCGGGCCATCTGCCGCGAGTAGGAGGTCCAGACCCACGGTGGTGTGACCGTCGCCGTGGAGAACGCCCAGCGGCCCGCGACCTTCAGCACGCCGCTCGGCGCCGGGCGCTTCGGTGGGGCGAACACCTCTACGTGCGCACCTCCGAGTCGTTCCGAGAGCTCGCCGATCAGCGCCGGATCCGTACCGGGCTCGCGCAGGCGGGCGAGCATCGTGAGCTCGTGGCCGCGCCGGGCGAGCGCCTCGCTGATGCCGAGCAGGCGCACGACGCCGCCGGCGTTCACCGGCAGCGGGAAGTCGATGGTGACGAGCAGGATCTTCATCGGCGCCGTGCGCTCCGCAGTCTGGCGATCCGGCCGATGCCGGGGATCCACGTGAGGACGGCGAGCAGCCGGCGCTTGCGGGTGAGCGTCTCGGGCGACTCGCGATGGGCGCGGGCGAGATCGGCTCGCGCCTGGAGCGCATCGCCGGCGCGCAACAGGGCGCCGGCGCGGCCCACGAGCCCGAGCGCCACGCGCCGCCGGCGCAGCGCGTCGATCTCAGGTCGATCCGGGAACGCGTAGAGCGAGTTGACGAGCACCTGCCCGGAGCGGGTGGCGAGGTCCTGGCTGATCTGGCCCGCGTGCCGGCGGTAGTCGGCGAGCGGCGCGTCGACCCAGTAGAGCGGCGTGCCGTCGAGGGCGGCGTCGTACCAGAACACCACGTCGCCGACGGTGGCCTCCGGCCAGCGCTTCGTGCGCCGCCCGGCCCACACCTCCGCCCGGAACACGGTGGTCGTCGGGACGAAGTAGTTGTGCGTGAAGGCGAGCTCGAGCCAGTCGTCACGGCGGCCCTCGGTGATCCAGTCGCCCGGCCGGCGGCGGGTGCCATCCTCGAACACCTCCCACAGGTCGGTGCACACGAGCCCGACCTCGGGGTCGGCCTCCAGCACGCCCACGGTGCGCTCCAGGTAGTCGGGCTGCCACAGATCGTCGTCGTGGAGGATCGCGAGGTAGCGGCCCCGGGCGAGATCGAGCGTGGCGATGTGGTTGCCGACGAACCCGAGCTGCTCGCCCCGCGGGACGTACCGGATGCGCGGATCGCTGGCCTCGTCCACGGCGGCACGCAGCTCACCGCCGGAGTCGTCGCCGACGATCACCTCGAGGTCGCCGAGCGTCTGCGCGAGCACGCTCGCGAGGGCCGCCCGGAAGTACGCGCTGTCGCGGTGTGCGGGCATTGCCACGCTCACGAGCGGCACCGGCGTGGCAGTGGCCCCGGGCTCGTCGGGACTGCCCGCCTCGAGGCTCACCGGACGGCGAACCCGCTGGCCTTGTAGCCGTCGACGAGCAGCCGCGGCTGAAGACCAGACTCTTCGCACGCCTCGATGTACGCATGCGAGAGGCTCACGTCGTCGCTCGTGAGCGCGCCACCGGTGGCGAGGCGCTTGCCGGCCAGCCGCAGCTCCAGACGCATGTGCAGGTACGAGTGGTCGCTGTCGTGGAAGAAGAGACCGATCGGGCCGATCTGGTCGAGCTCGGCGTCGAACTCCTGGAGCGAGCCGCCGGAGAGCAGGTGCAGCTGCCAGCGCTCGCGCTCCTCGGGGTCGATGAGCCCGCCGACGTCGCTGCGCACGTCGAACGAGTGCAGCGTGCCGTCGCCGCCGTTCTTCGCGAGCGCGCGCAGGAAGATCACGCTGCTCCAGCCGTTCGCGGTGCCCGTCTCGACGACCACCGCCGGCTGCAGCGCGCGCACGAGCGTGTAGAGCACGAGGCCCGTCTCGCGGGCGGTGCGCCAGAGCGGCGGCATCGGCAGCGTGCGCGTCGCGGCGCGCTCGGCCAGCTCCTTGTCGATCGCCTCGTACTCGCGCTCGAACGTGTCGAGCTCGTCGATGGGCACATTCGGGAGCAGCGCCCCGAGGGTGTCGCGCGGATCGGTGTCGAGTGCGGCGCGGTTGCCGATGCCCGGCGCGCTGGCGGTGTCGATGGACTTGCCCGCGATCCGGCGCGCGACTCGGCCGAGCACGGCGCGGCCGACGAGGTCTGGGGCGAGCGGAGCCACTCGAACGGCACGGCGAAGGCTGTCGAGGGGCATGCGGCGCATCGTACCGGTCCATTGACATGTGACTATTTAGTCACCTATTGTGGTCCGCGATGGACGAGGTCTTCAAAGCGCTGGCCGATCAC
The DNA here is from genome assembly GCA_017744415.1 of Solirubrobacteraceae bacterium. Classification (GTDB taxonomy): domain Bacteria; phylum Actinomycetota; class Thermoleophilia; order Solirubrobacterales; family Solirubrobacteraceae; genus JAGIBJ01. The sequence goes on along the minus strand of JAGIBJ010000060.1, from coordinate 19,212 downwards.
ACGCGGCGGGATCTGCTCGATGAGCTGTTCCGGCGAGACGGCCAGACGCTCGGTGCGCTCACCGAGCGGGAGGCGCCGATGACGCGCTTCGGCGTGATGAAACACCTGAAGGTTCTCGAGGAGGCCGGGCTCGTGGTGGCCCGCAAACGGGGGCGAGAGAAGCTCCACTTCCTCAACCCGATCCCGATCCGGCAGGTCTACGACCGCTGGGTCAGCAAATACGCCGAGCCGGTGGCCATGGGGCTCCTCGAGCTCAAAGATCGTCTGGAGGCAGACATGCAGGCAAGCAAGAACGTGAGCTGGGCCGAGGGCACCGCGCCCGTCGCGCAGGGCACCGCGGTGTTCGAGGTGTTCATCAAGTGCACGCCCGAGCGCCTGTGGGAGGCGATCACCGATCCCGAGCAGCGCGCGAAGTTCAGCTTCGGGATGTACGTCGAGTCGGACTACACGCCGGGCTCGAACTACGAGGCCAAGGGCGGTCCGGATCTGGACCTGGTGCTCGTCGCCGGCGAGAACCTCGAGGTCGATCCTCCGCGCGTGCTCGTGCAGAGCTTCAACGCGCTCTGGAGCGACGACGTGAAGGCCCAGGGCACCACGCGCGTCACCTGGGAGATCGAGCCCGTCGGCACCTCGTGCCGCCTCACCGTCATCCACGATCAGCTCCCCGCCACCGCCAACGCGGAGCTCTACGGCGGCTGGCCGATGATCCTCTCCGGTCTCAAGACGCTGATCGAGACCGGCGAGCAGCTCGACATCCCCGGCTCGCTGCAGTACTCCTAGTCCGCCCCCCGCCCCGCGCCGAACAGACTTCCTCTGTAGCCCCGGCTACAGAGGAAGTCTGGTCGGCGCTTCGGGACGCGGCGTCCAGGCTTGGTGGAGAAACTGACCGGCAGTCACTAGAGTGCTGGGCGAGCGCCCCGCGCGTGTGTTCAGGCTGCCGGCGCCTCGCTCCGCCCGGCAGCTCCGCACGAGGCGCAACGTTGTACCCGGAGGGATCCCATGGACGCCAGCCAGACCGACCTCGATACCGCTGCGACCATCGAGACCGATGCCGTCTCCGAGGAGACGCAGGTGGCCGGCGATGTCGGCGTCGCCGCGGCCGAGCCGCATACCGCACCGAAGGTGGTGCCCGGTAGCCCCGCGCCGACGCTCGTCGTGCGCAACCCCGCTACCGGCAAGGTGATCGCGGAGCTTCCGGCCATCACCGCCGACGACGTGCCCGCGCTCGTCGAGCGCGCCCGCGCGGTGCAGGGTCGCTGGGAGGCGATCGGCACCGACGAGCGCGCAAAGCTCTTCAAGGCGCTGCGCAAGTGGCTCTACGCCCACGAGGCCGAGTTCGTCACGACGATCTCCGGCGAGGGTGGCAAGCCGGAGGAGGATTCGTTCTACCTCGAGTGGATCTACGCGATGTCGAGCCTGGCCTACTGGCCGCGCGTCGCGCCGGGCATCCTGGCCGACAAGCGCAAGTGGGCCCGCAACCGCCTCTTCGTCGGCAACTCGACGGTGGAGCGCCAGGTGCCGCACGGCGTCGTCGGCATCATCGGCCCCTGGAACTACCCGTTCGTCAACTCGATCGGCGATGCGATCCCGGCACTCCTCGCGGGCAACGCGGTGATCCTCAAGCCGGCGAGCAAGACGCCGCTCACGTCGCTGCTGATGCAGCGCGGCATGCGCGAGGTCGGCTTCCCGGAGGACGTGTTCCAGGTCGCGATCGGCCCGGGCTCGATGGGCAGCGCGATCGTCGATCACGTCGACATGATCATGTTCACCGGCTCCACCGCCGTGGGCAAGGGCATCGCGAAGCAGGCCGCCGAGCGCCTCATCCCGTTCTCGCTCGAGCTGGGCGGCAAGGACCCGCTCATCGTGCTCTCCGACGCCGATGTGCAGAAGGCCGCCGACCACGCCCTGTACTACTCGCTCGTCAACGGCGGCCAGACGTGCATGAGCATCGAGCGCATCTACGTCGAGGCGCCGATCTACGACGAGTTCGTCGAGCGTCTCCTCAAGGGCTTCGACAAGGTCGACTTCGGTGATCCCGCCGGTGGCATCGGCACGGTCGAGGTCGGCGCCATGACCGTCGGCAGCCAGGCCGACGAGATCGCCGATCAGGTCGCCGATGCCGTCAAGAAGGGCGCGAAGGTGGTCCGCGGCGGCAACAAGGTCGTCAAGGGCGACAACGCCATCTACTTCGAGCCGACCGTGCTCATCGACGTCGAGCACGGCATGGAGATCGTCGACGAGGAGACGTTCGGCCCAACGATTCAGGTGATGAAGGTGGAGAACTCCGAGGAGGCCGTTCGCCTGGCGAACGACTCCAAGTACGGGCTCGCCGCCGCCGTCTACTCGAAGGATGCAAAGCGCGCCGAGGCCGTCGCCCGCCGTATTGAGGCCGGCACCGTGTCCATCAACGACTCGCTCGTCTTCTGGGCCGAGCTCCAGATGCCCATGGGCGGATGGAAGGAGTCCGGCGCGGGCATCGGTCGCCACGGCGAGATCGGCATCCTCAAATACACGAAGCTCCAGAGCCTCTTCATCAGCCGCGCGCCGCTGAAGAAGATGCCGCAGATGTTCCCGTACGGCCAGGGCAGCAAGCTGCTGAAGACCGTCACGAAGCTCTTCTTCCGCTTCTAGCCGAGCAGCAGCTCCCGTCCCGCGGGAGCCCGAGTTCCAGCCGGAGCCCATTCGACGCACTCAACGTCCGTCGAATGGGCTCCGGCGCGTTTCGGGGGCGGCCGATCGTGTGGGCATGTCGGCTCCGTCGATGCCCGTGCCCCCGTTCACGCTTGCGCCGTACACGCGCTGGTCGCAGGTGCGCGCGATGGTCGGGCCCGGTGGCAACGCGCTGCCGCTGATCATCGGGTGTTCGATCCCGCTGCTCGGTGGTACGGCTCTGTTCACGCAGCCGTCGGCGGCGACCACGCAGCAGAAGCTGATCGCACTCGCCGTCTGCGTGGCGATCCCGGTCTGGCTGATCTGGGGGCTCGGCTCCGACCGCATCTGGTGGGACGGGCAACGCGCGATGGTCGGCAGCAACGCGCGCGGCTGGCGCACCTTCGCCTTCGCCGGCTCGGGCTTCGTCGTGCGGGCCACGGTCGTCGATCCCATCGGCGGCGGGCGGCGTCATATTTGGTTCGGCGACGACGGCTGGCCCTACGAGACGATCCCGGAGGCACGCTGGAATCCTGCGGACCTCGAGCGCCTTCAGACGGTCGCTCGGGTCCCGGTCGTGGAACTCGGCGAGATCTCCAGCTACGAACTTCATCAGCGCTACCCGCTTATGCGGCGGGCCGACCAGCTCCCGTGGCAACGCCGCTTCAGCCGCTGATCCCGAGCGCCGACGCGCCGCTCGTCGTGAAGCCGACGACCGGGTTCTTCTCGGTCACGTCGGCGCGCGGCCATCTCGAGTGGGACGGCACCACGCTCACGTACCGCGTGGGCGTGCGCCGCTGCGAACTCGTCCGCAGCGGCGAAGGCCTGCTGCTGCGGCTCACCTTCGCCGGGCCGATGATGCGCTCGCGCGGTCCGCGCCTGCTCTGGATCGGTCCCGACGGCCGTGAGCGCGCGGAGCTCGACGAGCGCCAGTGGCCCCTCGACGAGATCCTGCACGTCGCGGCGCTCGCTCGGATCGCCGTCGTCGAACTCGGCACGATCACCTACCGCGAGCTCTACGAGCGTTACCCCTCAATGGCTCCGACGATCGGCGGCCTCGATCCGCAGACGCCCGTGAGCTGGGACGCCGTCAAGCAGGTCGCTCGGCACGAGTTCAGCGGAGCTGCCAAACCCTCGGCACGCGACCACGCGCGGCTGCTCGCCACGGGCGCGATGCTCGCCGTCACCCTCGGTTGGCTGGCCCTTCGCGCCGCCGGAGTCGTCGGCTGATGTCGGAGGCCTCGTTCCCCGGCATCCCCGGCGGCGGCCCCAATGGCCCCGGCATCCCGACACAGCCCCGAACTACCCTGCGGCCGAGGCCGATGTTCACGCGGCCTCCCGGGGGTGGCTCGAGCGTGCGTGAGCGGCTGCTCCTCCTCCGGGTCGCGGCGGTGCTCGTCGCATTCCCGCTAGGCATCACCTTCCATTTCGGCGGGCCGGTGGCCGGTGCCGTCTCCGGGGCGGTTGCGATCGCGATCGCGTGCCTCGCAGGCGCGGCCCGGCGCGGGACGCGGATCGAGTGGGATGGGCGAGAGGTGGTCCAGCGCACACCGATCTGGTGCCGCACGATCGGCGTGGCACACCAGGGCCTCATCGTCCGCGCGCAGCTGACGGGTCCATCGAGCGTCGCGCCGCAGTTCGGGCCCATGCTCTACTGGCTCGCTGCCGACGGCTCGATGACCACGATGCTGCCGGAGTCGCAGTGGGAGCTCGGTGAACTCCAGCGGCTCGTGAGCGACGCGCAGATCCCGTTCTACGATGCCGGCCGGGTCACGGCCGGCTGGCTCGCCGCGACCTACCCGGGGACGGCACGCGCGCTGGCGGCGACGCGGCTCGCCGATCGTCGTGCCGGGCGTACCGCGCCGCCCCGCGCCACGCGGATCGGTGCGATCGCGGTGTTGGTGTTCATCGTGCTCTGGATCGTCGTGCTCGGGCCCAACGCCCTGCTCTCGACGTAGCCCTCAGCTCAGCGCGGGCGTCTGCGGCTCGCGCCCGCGGCGCAGCAGCCAGATCGCGAGCGCGAGCATGCCGGCGAGCATGCCGATCAGCGCGAACGTCGAGATCGGGCCGATGTAGGCGGCGAGCTCGTCCCAGTTCTCGCCGAGGGCGCGGCCGATGCCGATCAGCAAGGCGTTCCACACGGCGGAGCCGATGGCGGTGAGCGCGACGAACCAGGCGAGCGGCATCTCCGAGAGACCCGCCGGCACCGAGACGAGGCTGCGCACGCCCGGGATCAGCCGGCCGAACAGCACGAACCACACGCCGTAACGGTCGAACCAGGCATCGGCACGGTCGAGATCCTTGTGCGAGAGGCGCACCTTCGGCCCGAACCTGTAGATCAGGGGGCGGCCGCCGGCTCGAGCAGCGCCGTAGAGGATCAGCGCGCCGACGACCGAGCCGATCGTCGCGGCGAGCACGGCGAGGACGAAGACCATGTCTCCACGGCCGACCGAGAATCCCGCGAGCGGAAGGATCAGCTCCGACGGGATCGGCGGGAACACGTTCTCGAGGAGGATCAGGCCGCCGAGAGCCGGGTAGCCCCCAGACTCCACGGTATCGACGACCCAGTCTGCGGCGCTACTCATCCGCCGGAATCCTGGCAGGCGCGCCCGGGCGCGGGGGAGGTTGCCGAGCGCCGACGCGCCCGGCGGAGGTGAGGTCGGTCGCTTGGCGGCGCGGGGTCACGCGCCGCGGACGACCTACGGCGTCGTCGACTTCGGCGTCGTAGGCGTCGTGCCGTCGAGCGTTGCGCCGCCCGTGCTGTCGGCCTCGGTGAAGCCGTCGATCAGCCACGGCGCCTTGGTCTGGCTCTTCACGAGGCGGATCACGCGCGTGGGGCCGTCCTTGATCACCTTGATCTTGGCGATGGCCGTGGTGGCCGAGGCCTCGGGGCCGTCCAGCTCGATCGTGTCGGCAGTAAGGCGCGTGTAGTCGGCGTTGCGCACGGCGCGGTCGACGGCCTTCGCGCAGTCGCCGCCGCCGGCCTTCGCGAACGATGCCTTCAGCTGGTCGGTGAAGAGGTCGTTGCAGATGTCGGCGGCCTTGCGGTCGTCGGCGTGATCGGAGAGCTTGGTGATCACGTCCTGCACCTGGCCCTTGGTGCCCTTGAAGCTGTTGCCCGAACTCTGCGCCGTGCATGCGCCCAGCGCGAGCGGCGCGCCGACGGCGGCGATCAGCAGCAGCGGGCGCGGGGAGCGGAGGCGGGGAGGCAACACGCGGGCGAGATTACCGGGGCGCCTGCGGCGGAGGCGCCGTGAGCTCTGCTGTGCTTCCGGCGAGCGCTGTGTGCTCAGGTGCGCTGCCTCGAGTCGTCCTGATATCGCGGGGGCCTCGGCCGAACACCAAGCGCGCGGCCGTCGCGCGGCGAAGCTCCAACAGCCCTCGGCTCTGGGAGCCGGGGAATGTTGGAGCTTTCCGCGGCAGTGTTGGAAGCTCCAACCTCCCTCGGCTCTGCGGGCTGGGGGATGTTGGAGCTTCGGCCTGCCGGCGTGGTGGCGCGCCGACCGATGCCGTGGGCATTGCCTGTGAGCGTGCGCCGAGTCGAGGGCCTCCCCGCCGTGATGCTGGGAGGGCGGATCGTGCGTGCGAGGTGCCTCAGTCGCTCGAACGGGCAGCCGAGACGGCGCCCTGAGCCAGGGCGGTCCAGGCAGCGACCAGCGTCTCGTGCGAGTGGCCGTCGTCGACGATCAGCGTCTGCACCTTCGCGGCGCAGAGGAAGCCGAGCAGCGCGGAGGCGAGCACGGCCGCCATCTCGGGCGTGTGGCCGGCGGCGGTGAGGAGGTGCCAGAGGTGCATGCGACTCGCGCGCTGGGCGGGGTGTTCGCCGTCCTGCGGGCCTGCGCTGCCGGTGGCGGCCGCGGCGAGCACCTCGGAGTGGCGCTCGATGTGCTCGAGGCGCGCGTCGCCGTAGGCGATGAGACGGTCGAGGGGTGCGGCGCCGGGGCCGAGCGGCGGCGGGCCGTGCAGGAGGGCGTTCTGAAGGTCGCGCTCCTCGGCGTCGAGGAGGGCGAGGAGCAGTGAGCTGCGATCCCCGAAGCGGCGGAAGACGGTGCCCTTGCCGACGCCCGCTTCGGCGGCGACAGCCTCCATGGTGAGGTTGTCGGCGCCGACCGTCTCGATCACGCGCCGCGCGGCACAGAGCACGCGCTCACGGTTGCGCAGCGCGTCGGCGCGCAGCGGCGCCTGCTCGGCGCCGGCGACCGGGAGCTGCGGCAGCGCCGAGGGCGTGATGATCTCTGGGCGATCTGAGGAGGTGGGTGACGCCACGGTTCCCTCAGGGTACAGGCCGCGCCGCCGGTCATCGAACGCCAGAACGCCAGAACCGGACCATAGTCCGATTCTGGCGAGTGGCATTGGGGGAACGAGTGTGGTGGCCGACCCGACCACCGTGACGATCAGGCCGCGAAGCGAGGATCGATCGGAGGCACCGCGCGGAGCGTGGTGTCAGGGTGGTGCGGCGCGCCGACCGAGCGCGGAGCGGTGGAGACCGTCGGCGCGTAGGCGCGGGGAGCGGCGCTGGCGGGCGCGGCGCCGGCTGGCGCCGTCCAGGCCTCGTGCTGCGCCGACGTCACCGAGCTGGCCGGAGCCGGGGTCGAGGTGAGCGGCACAGGAGCCGTAGCCGGGACCGGGGCGACCGGCTGCACGACGTCCTGCCGCGGGTCCATCGCACGGGCACGCTGTTTGGCGAGCCAGTCCGGGAACACGTCAGCAGGCTGCGGGCGGGCGAAGAGGAAGCCCTGGAGCTTCTGGCAGCCCATGCGCACGAGCTGCTCGCGCTGCGCCTCGGTCTCGACGCCCTCGGCCACGGTCTCGGTGCCGAGCGCGCGGGAGAGGTAGAGGCTGGCGTGCACGATGGCGCGGTCGATGCCGTCCTGGGCGATGTCGCCGACGAAGGCGCGATCGATCTTGATGCAGCTCACCGGGAGGCGCTGCACCCAGGCGAGCGAGCTGTGGCCGGTGCCGAAGTCGTCGAGCATCGTCTCGACGCCCATGTCGCGGAGCCGCTGGATCTGCTGGATCGTGCGGTCGATGTCCTCGAGGACGATGCCCTCGGTGATCTCGATGCGCAGACGCTCGGCCGGGAGGCCCGAACGCTCGAGGGCGTGGCGGACGTCGTCGACGAAGCGGTCGTCCATGAGCTGGATCGGGGAGACGTTCACGCTCACGCCGATCGCCTGGCCCGCGACGTGCGGCCACTGCGTGGCCCTGGCACACGCCTCGTTGAGCACCCAGCGGCCGATCGGGAGGATCAGGCCGGTCTCCTCGGCCACCGGCACGAAGTCGGCGGGCGAGACGGGGCCGCGGCGACGGTCGACCCAGCGCAGCAGGGCCTCGGCGGCGACCACGCGGCCCTCCTTGGCGGTGACGATCGGCTGGAAGGCCAGCAGGAACTCGCCGCGCTCGGTGGCGAGGCGGAGATCCTCGGCGAGCTCCTGGCGCTCGCGGCGGGCACGCTCGATGGCGGCGTCGTAGTAGCCGATGCGTTGGCCGTCGCCGCCCGTGGCGGTGTCGGCAGCGTGGTCGGCGTGAGCGAGGATCGCGTCGGGAGCCTCACCGACGAGGCCGACGGTGATGCCGATGCGCGGATCGACGAACACTTCGAGGCTCTCGACGCGCAGCGGGGCGCTGAGCTCGTCGGCGATGCGCTCGGCGATCTGCTGGCGGCGCTCGTTCGTGGCGCCGGTGATCAGCACCGCGAAGCGGTCGAAGCCGGGGCGAGCGATCAGGGCGCGCGGGCCTGCGATCGCGCCGAGCTGCTCGACGAGGAGGCCGATCAGCTGGTCGGTGTCCTCGCGGCGCAGGTTGGCGGCCACCTGGCGCAGGCCGGCGAAGCGGACGAGCATCGTCGTCACCTCGCGGCCGGGAGCGTCATGGAGCTCCTCGGCGAGGAGGTCGAGCAGCTTGGTCTCGTTCGGCAGGCCACTGGCCTGGTCGTGCATGGCGAGGTGCGTGAGCTCGCGCTGGGTGCGCTCGCGCTCGGACACGACGGCACCGACGATGAGGGCGAGCATCGAGCCGGTCATCAGGAAGCCTTGGAGGCCGCCGAGCTCGGGGCGCTGGCCGACGAACGTGAGCAGCACGGCGCTCGAGGCCGACCAGGTGAAGGCGCCGAGCACGGCGCCGACGACGCCGAACCGCAGCGCCATCCAGCAGAGCGGGAGCACCGCGATGGCGCGGAGGTCTTCGCCGCCGATGATGAAGATCGTCGGGGTGACGAACACCAGGACGGCCATGGCACCGATGGCCTCCGGACGGAGGAGGATCTGGGTGGGGAAGAGCGAGGCGAGGTGGGGCTTGCGGCGCCAGGCGGCGCTGGCCATCAGCATCACCGGGGTGACGGTGGCGATGCCGAGGGCGTCGCCGAGGATGAACTCCCCGGTCGACGACCACGTCGCGGGGTTACCGGTCACGATGAGTCCGCCAAGGGTGGCGGCGGCCGCGGCGACGGGCACCGCCACGGTGCCGATGCCGATCAGCAGCCACGCATCGTGCACGCGGCTGAGCGGGCGGTCGAGGTCGAGCGAACCGCGTAGCGCGAGGCCGCCGGCCGTGTAGGCGGCGGTGAGCGTCGAGGCGACCACGAGCGTGGCGGTGAGGCTCGCGTTGGGTGCGGTGACGGGCGTCGCGATGAGCGTGCCGAGGAACGGCACGAGCGCGAAGCGCGGGCCGCCGAGCGCGACGGTGGCGACGGCCAGACCGGCGGCCGGGAACCAGTCGGTGAAGCCCTCGGGGCCGGCGAGCTGCATGCCCCAGATGGCGAGGATCACGTAGGCCGCGAGCATGGCGGCGATCAGCAGCGGCGCCGGCGGCTGAGCCTCCCACTCGGTGGTGTCGGTGTGGGCCTCAGGGGTCCAAGCGCCGGGGTCGGCGTAGTCGCCGACGGGGGCGAAGGTCTCGGGGGAGTTGGCGTAGGCAATGGGTGCCGGCGCGAACGCCGCGGGTGCGGGGGCGTACGCGGCGGGCACCGGGGCAGTAGGGGCCACGGGCATCGGGACGGCCTGCGTCACGCCATGCGAGTACGGCGCGGGAGAGGTCGTCGTCGTCGGCGGTGGGACGCTTTGACGCGTCGGCTGCTGCTGGTCCATGTGTTGCCTGGGAAGTGGGCGGTCGATCTGAGCCGCGCCTCCGTGGCGCAGCTCCGCATGGTCAGTCCGTCGGCAACTGGTTGGCCCAGCTGAACAGCTATGGCCACCTGTCCAGAAGGGGTGCGCCTAGGGTCTGGACCTGATCTCCAGCAATTCCGGGCAAATGGGCACGATTGTCCGGTCGGCGGAGTGTCGGACGCATACGGGCCACCTACCCACGGGCAGGCCCGGTCATACCGAACGCCGCGTTCCCATCGTGTGGAGCGGACGATGCGGAGTGCATGGTTGGCGGCGCCGTGAGCCGCTGATTTCCCCGACTGGGGTGTGGCAAATCAGCGGTTCACCGACGACGGCCGCGCCCGACCGAACACGCGTTCCCATCCGGAGTAGGATGGTCTGCGTGGCGCGCGGAGCCGTAGACCAGGAGATGCCCGAGGCCGCGCTCCTCACCGAGGCCATGGCCGGTTTCACGGAGCCGGTTCGTGAATGGTTCGGCCGCGCGTTCCGCGAGCCCACGCGCGTGCAGCGCGCCGCCTGGCCCGCGATCGCCTCCGGTGAGCACACCCTCATCTCCGCGCCCACTGGCGCTGGCAAGACGCTCGCGGCCTTCCTCTGGGCACTGGATCGGCTCGCCGCGTCGCCGCAAGGTGATGAGGATCGCAAGGTGCGCGTCGTCTACGTGAGCCCGCTCAAGGCGCTCTCGTACGACGTCGAGCGCAACCTCCGCGCCCCGCTCGCCGGCATCCAGCAGGCCACGGGGGCCGAGCTCGAGGTGGGGTTGCGCACCGGCGACACCACCCAGAAGGAGCGCGAGCGGATGCTCCGTCGCGCGCCCGACATCCTGGTCACCACGCCCGAGTCGCTCTACCTCCTCCTCACGAGCCGCGCGCAGGAGCTGCTCACGCACGTCGAGTCGGTGATCGTCGACGAGATCCACGCGGTGGCCGGCACCAAGCGCGGCGCCCACATGGCGCTCACGATGGAGCGGCTCGTCGCCAACCAACGGTGGGACCGGGCGGATCTCGACGACCCCCGCCTCCCGGGTGGCGTCGCGCTGCCGGGCGGCGCGGATCGCCTCAAGCGACTCATCGAAGCGGGTCCGCAGCGCGTCGGCCTCTCGGCGACGCAGCGGCCGCTCGAGGAGGTGGGCCGATTCCTCGTCGGCGGTGGCCGCGAGTGCACGGTGATCGAGACCGGTGAGCGCAAGCAGCTGGATCTCCAGATCCACGTACCCGTCGAATCGATGGTCGAGCCCGACCAGTCGACGGAGCACCTCGATCCGCTCGCGCCCGTGCCCGGTGGTGAATCGACGCGCCGCTCGATCTGGCCGGCGATCTATCCGGAGATCCTCGACCTCGTCGAGCAGCACCGCTCGACGCTGGTGTTCGTCAACAACCGCCGGCTCGCCGAGCGGGTGGCGCTGCGCATCAACGAACTCGCTCAGGAGCGCAAGGAGGCGAGGGAGGCCGAGGCCGAGGAGGCGATCGCCAAGGAGCACGGCGATGCGGTGGTCGCGGCGGCCGCTCGCGGTGACGCCGCGCCGCCGGAGCCGCCCGCCGAGCTGGCCGGCACTCAGGGGCCGTTCGCGCAGCCGCGAGCCGTGGCGCCCTCCGATGTGGCCCGGGCCCACCACGGCTCCCTCGCGCGCGAGGAGCGGCAGGTGGTCGAGGAACTGCTCAAGAGTGGCGAGCTGCCCTGCCTGATCGCGACGAGCTCGCTGGAACTCGGCATCGACATGGGCGCCGTCGATCTCGTCATCCAGATCGAGTCGCCGAAGTCGGTATCGCGCGGGCTGCAGCGGATCGGCCGCGCCGGCCACACCGTCGACCAAGTCGCCAAGGGCCGGATCTTCCCGAAGTTCCGGGCCGACCTGCTCGAGTGCGCCGTGGTGGCCTCGCGCATGCGCGACGGCGCCATCGAGACGACCACGATCCCGAAGAACCCGCTCGACGTGCTCGCGCAGCAGATCGTCGCGATCGTCGCCGCGGCCGATCGCTCCACCACTTCGCGCCGCGGCAAACCGCGCAAGGTCAACGCGCCCGCGCCCGAGCCGACGTTGATCGACCCCGACGACCCGTCGCTCGGCGAGCAGGAGGAGTCGGCCGACGACGCGGGCGTTTCGACCGACGCCGTCCTCGTCGATGACGTCGAAGCGCTGATCAAGCGCGCGTACCCGTTCCGCGAGCTGCCGCGTTCCTCGTTCGAGGCCGTCCTCGATCTGCTCGACGGTCGCTATCCCTCGGCCGAGTTCAGCGAGCTGCGCCCGCGGCTCGTGTGGGACCGCGTCGCCGGCACCCTGCGGGCCCGCCGCGGAGCCCGGCAGCTGGCGATCGTCAACGCCGGCACGATCCCCGACCGCGGGCTCTACATGGTCACCCTGCCCGACGGCCGCCGCGTCGGCGAGCTCGACGAGGAGATGGTCCACGAGGCCCGGGCCGGCCAGACCTTCCTGCTCGGCGCGTCGAGCTGGCGGATCGAGGAGATCCAGCGCGACCGCGTCGTCGTTACGCCCGCACCCGGCGTGCCTGGGGCGATCCCGTTCTGGAAGGGCGACTCGGTCGGCCGGCCCCGAGAGCTGGGCGAGGCGATCGGCAAGTTCTCGCGCGAGGCCGTCGACGCCGAGCCCGAGGCGATCGCCAAGGAGCACCAGCTCGACGAGAAGGCCGCGCGCAACCTCGTCGAGTTCCTGCGCGAGCAGCGCGATGCGACGACCGTGATCCCGAGCGACCGCACGCTGGTGCTCGAGCGCTTCCGCGACGAGATCGGCGATTGGCGGCTCGTGCTGCTCTCTCCGATGGGCGGTCGGGTGCATGCGGCGTGGGCGCTCGCGCTCGGCGCGCGCATCCGCGAGGAACTCGGGCTCGAGAGCGACGTGATCTGGAGCGACGAGGGCCTGATCCTCCACCTGCCCGATGCCGATGAGCCGCCGTCGGCCGAACTGCTGCTGATCGAGCCCGAGCAGCTCGAGGAGCTGGTCGTCCGCGAGCTCGGCTCCAGCGCGCTGTTCGGCAGCCGGTTCCGCGAGAACTCTGCCCGCGCCCTGCTGCTGCCACGCGCCTATCCCGGTCGCCGCACGCCCCTCTGGCAGCAACGGATGAAGGCGCAGTCGCTGCTCGAGGTCGCCCGGCGCCACCCGCAGTTCCCGATCGTCCTCGAGACCTACCGCGAGTGCCTCCAGGATGTCCTCGACGTCCCCGGCCTCACCGACATCCTCACGAAGCTGCGCACGCGCGAGCTCGGGCTCGTCGAGGTGGAAACCGAGCGGGCGAGCCCGATGGCCAGCTCGCTGCTCTTCGACTACGTCGCCACCTACATGTACGAGGGTGACCAGCCGAACGCGGAACGCCGCGCGGCCGCCCTGTCGCTCGACCGGGAGCTGCTCGCCGAGCTGCTCGGTCAGGAGGAGCTGCGCGACCTGCTCGACGCACGCGCCGTCGAAGCCGTCGAGGATGAGCTCCAACACCGAGCGGAGCGTGCGCGGGCCCGCGACGCCGACGAGCTTCAAGAGGTGCTGCGGCACGTCGGTGATCTCTCGCTCGACGAGATCGCCGAGCGGATCGAGCCCAGTGGCCTCGCGCATGCGCGAGCACTCGTCGACGCCCTCGCCGAGGACCGCCGCGCCGTTGAGGTGCGCATCGGCGGGGAGGACCGGTGGATCTCCACCGACGACGCCGGTCTCTTCCGCGACGCGATCGGCGTCGTACCCCCGAGCTTCCTCCCGCAGCGCCTGCTCGACACCGTGCCGGATGCGCTCGAGCGGCTCGTGCAGCGGTTCGCGGCGACGCACTCGCCGTTCACTACGGCCGAGCTGCACGCCCGCTACCTCGTCGATCCGGCCGCGATCCTCGGTGCGCTCGAATCGCGCGGCGCGCTGGTGCGCGGCGAGCTGCGCCCCGGCGGCACCGGCCGCGAGTGGTGCGACCCCGAGGTGCTGCGCCGGCTGCGGCGCGCGTCGCTCGCCTCGCTGCGCCAGGAGATCGAGCCGAGCGACCAGCGCGCCCTCGCGAGCTTCCTGCCGAGCTGGCACGGCGTCGACCGCCATGCAGCCGCCGGTGCCGGACCGGATCGCTTGCGCGACGTGCTCGTGCCGCTGCAGGGGCTCGCGCTTCCGGCGGCGGCTTGGGAGTCGGCGGTGCTGCCGCGACGGCTCGGCGCCTACTCGCCCTCATGGCTCGATCAGCTCTGCGCAAGCGGTGAGGTCGTGTGGGTCGGCGCCGGCGCGCTCGGCCGCGACTCAGGGCGCGTGGCGCTCTACTTCCGCGAAGACGCCCCACTCCTTGGCCGCCCGATCGTGCCGGGCCAGCCGCGCGCGATCGAGCCGCCCGAGGGCGCACTGCACGACCAGCTCCGCGAGCGCCTCGCCGGCGGCGCCTGCTTCTTCACCGATCTGCTGATGGTCAGCCAAGCGCCCGCCACCGAGGTGCACGAGGCGCTCTGGGATCTCGTCTGGGCCGGCGAGGTGACGAACGACGCCTTCCAGCCGCTGCGCGCCGGCCGCTCCGGTGATCGCAAGCGCATCGAGCGCGCCGCGACCGCCGCGAGCTCGCGCCGGCGCCGCTTCTCGCAGCGGCGCGGCGCCGCGCCCGCGCAGTCGATCGGGCGGTGGAGCCTCGTCGCGCCGCTGCTGCAGCCGGAGCCGAGCCAGCGTGACCACGATCGCGCGCGGGCCGAGCTGCTGCTCGAGCGCCATGGCCTCGTCACGCGCGAGCTGGTGCTTGCCGAGGGCCTGCCCGGCGGGTTCGCCGCGATCTACCCGGCCCTCAGCGATCTGGAGACGCTGGGAGTCGCCCGCCGGGGCTACTTCGTCGAAGGGCTCGGCGGCGCGCAGTTCGCCCTCCCCGGCGCCGTCGACCGGCTCCGCGCCTTCGAAGACCGCTCGCTCGAGCGCCGCCCGCCGGTGGTGCTCGATGCCGTCGACCCCGCCCAGCCCTACGGCGCCTCGCTGCCGTGGCCCAAGCGCGAGGTGTCGACCTCGACCGAGAACACCGCCACCCGCGGCCCCCAGCGCGTCGCCGGCGCCGACGTCGTGCTCGCCGGCGGCGAACCCGTCGTCTACCTCGAGCGCTCGATGAAGGGCATCCTCACCCTCGTCCCGCCCGACGACCCACGCCTCGCACCCGCCCTCCGCGCCCTCGTCGAGCAGGCCCGCAAGAGCCGCAAACGCCTCCAGATCGAACGCGTCGACGGCGAACCCGCCGCCGGCCACCTGCTCACCTCGCTCCTGCAAGACGCCGGGCTCGTCGCTGGTCCCAAGAAGTTCACGCTCGCACCGGCCTGACGGCGCCTCGCGTGCGCGCTGATCCCCCGCCGTCCGGGCACGAGGCCGCGACGTCCTAGCCTCAGTGGCATGTCACGCACGCAGTTGATCCCGAGCGACGAACACCCGATCACGATCACGCCGACCGCGGGGCGCGTGACGGTGAAGGTGGGCGACACCGTCGTCGCCGAATCGGACCGCGCCGTCACGCTGCAGGAGTCGAACTACCCAGGCGTGCAGTACCTGCCGCTCGACGACGTCGACCAGACGCTCATCACCTCGACCGACACCGCGACCTACTGCCCGTACAAGGGCGACGCGTCGTACTACTCGATCACCACGCCGGCGGGCACGATCGACGACGCGATCTGGTCGTACGCCCAGCCGTACGAGGCCGTCTCGGAGATCGCCGGCTACGTCGCCTTTTACCCGAACAAGGTCGAGCTCACCGTCGCGTAGCCGCGCGCTCGACGGCGCGGCCGCCGTCAGCAGGCGGTCGTCGTCTTCGCGCCCGGCGCGAGGCAACGCGTGGTGACCGTGAGCTTCTTGCTCGTCGTCGCCTTCGCGGTGGCGATCACGGTGGTCGCGCCCTTGTTGGAGACGACCACCTTCACCTTCGCACCCTTGCGCAGCTTCGCGCGCGTGATCTTCGTGGCCTTCACCGTCAGGCTGCCCGCGTTCTTGGCGCCGGTGCCGTAGGTGCGGTCTCGCTTCTTCGCCGGGCAACCCTTGCCGGAGCAGCTGACGGCGATCTTCTCGCCGCCCGCGAGCCCGGTGACGCGGATCTTGGTCACGCGCAGTCCGCGCTTGGTCGAGCGGGTGAGCGTGATCTTCGGCAGCTTGGCGACCGCGACGGGCTTGGGACCCGAGCCGGCCGATGCGGTGAAGGTGCGGTCCTCCCCGCGGGCGATGCCCTCCAGCGAGGCCGCGACCGCGCGGTAGTGGTAGGTGGTGCCTGGCGTCAGCCCCTCCACGAGGATGATCCTGCGCTCGTCGCTCGTGCCGTCGATCGTCAGCGAGCCGGCGAGGCCAGTCACGCTTCCGTAGCTCGTTGTCGGCCCGTATTCGATCCCCACGGCCGTGGCGTTGCCGCCGGGGTTGACGGACAGCGACACCGGCACCTCAGTCATCGGGCTGGTGGTCGCGCCCGGCGGCATCGGGCCGAGGCCGAGGGTCGTCACGCGCGGCGCGCGCGAGGTGAAGCGGAGCAGATTGGGGCTCGCGAGATCGCTGAACCAGGCGGTGTCGTCCGGGCCGGCCGTCACGTCGAGCGGCTGCGTGCCGGCGGGCGGCGTGAGCGGCGGAGACACCGTGCCGTCGTAGGTGATGCGGCGGATCGCGGGCTTCCCGCCGCCGACGCCGCTGCCGGCGATGAAGAGCGACCGCCCCACGGCGGCCACGCCGAACGGCGACGACAGGTTCGTCGCCTTCTCGACGAGCGGCGCGGGATCGTTGGCGGCGCTGCTGATCTCGCCGAGCGCCGACGTACTGAACAGCGACACCGCGATGTTGCCGTCGGGCGTGAGTCCGATTCCGTTCGGGCCGGAGCCGCCTGGCGCCTGAAACGAGACCTCTGGCGTGAGGTCGTCGTTGGCCGCAAGCCGGCGAACGACGTCGCCGGTGCTGTCGGGCACCCATAGCTTGCCGCCGGTCACCAACAGGTCGAGGGCGGTGCCGCGACCGGCGAGCGCGGGGGAGACGATCCCCGCCGCC
Organism: Solirubrobacteraceae bacterium; assembly: GCA_017744415.1. Classification (GTDB taxonomy): domain Bacteria; phylum Actinomycetota; class Thermoleophilia; order Solirubrobacterales; family Solirubrobacteraceae; genus JAGIBJ01. The sequence goes on along the minus strand of JAGIBJ010000060.1, from coordinate 2,508 downwards.
GAGATCGTCAGCAGCGCGGATGCGGTACCGACGCCGCAGGTGCTTGCGGAGCCATCGTTGGGCAGCGACACGAACGCCCCAGACCCGTCGGCGGCCACCGCCACCGGGCCGCACGAGCTCGGCGGCGTCGCGAACGTCTGCGACTCACCGAGGTTCGCGGGATTGAACGCGACGACCTTCTGGGCGCTCGTCACCGCCACCCACACCTTCCCGGCACCGACCGCGATCCCGGCCGGGGCGCCGCCGAGGTCGCCCGACTCGCTGAACGTTCCGTTGGGCGCGACGCGCACCACGGTGTGGCGACTGCCGATCGTCGCCCAGATCGCCCCATCGTCGGCCTGCGCGACGCTCGTCGCGGCCGCGGGGATCGGGAACTGCTCGAACGTGCCCGGTCCGGCTGCGAGCGCTCCGGCCGGGCCGACGAGCGCCGCCGCGATCGCCCCGAGCATCATGAGCCGCTGCCGCATGGGCCGGAGGCTATCCCTGGCACGCACGCTGCACCGCATTCTGGCCACCAGTTGGAGTGGGTAGCCTGCGCCGCATGATCGTCCTGCGCAGCACGTACACCGGATCGGCCGACGAAGTGGGCGCGCTCCGACCGGCACACCTCGAGTGGCTCGACGAACTCATCGCCGACGGCACCGTGATCGCCGCCGGGCGCCTCGAAGACGGCTCGGGCGCCGCGATCCTCGGCGCCGGCACCGACGCCGAGGGTCTCCTGCGCGCGTTCGACGCCGATCCCTACGTGAGCGGCGGCGTCGCTGAATACCGCGAGCTGGTCAGCTTCCCGGCGGCGCTCGGCAGCGACGCCATCAAGGAGCTCGACGCGCGGTAGGGCGGCTTCCGAATGGTCGGGCCCGAGGAGGGGCCTACGGTTCGGAATCCGCGCGCTCAGGCGGTCTTGCGGCCCGGTGCGAAGAGCCCCTTCGGGTCGAGGGCCCGCTTGATCGCCTCGTGCGCGGCGACGGCGCCGGGATCCCACTGCTTGGCGAGCTGACCGGTCTTGAGGCGGCCGATGCCGTGCTCGCCGGAGACGGTACCGCCGAGGCGGTGGGCCAGCTCGAACAGCTCCTGGGCCGCGTGGTGGACGGCATCGCGCTGGGCCGGGCTCGAGGGGTCGAGCAGGAACGTGCAGTGGATGTTGCCGTCGCCGGCATGGCCCCAGGCGGCATGCTCGAGGCCGCGACGCCGCGCGATCGCCTCGCTCCCGTCGAGCAGCTCGGCGAGGCGGTCGGTGGGCACGGCAACGTCTTCGCTGAGCTTGCCGCCACGCCGCGCGGCCACCGCGCCCGACACGTTCGCGCGCCACTGGCCGATCGCCGTGCTGGCCGCCGACTCGGGGGCGGCCGTCCACGTGGCCCCCGCGTCCTGCCAGGCGGCCGCGAGCGCATCGCCGCGGGCGGCGGTCGCCTCGACGAGGTCGCCCTCGATGTGCGCGATGAGCAGGTGCGCCTGGCCCGGATCGTCGAGTTCGCCGAACGCCGCCGAGGCGCCGGGAACGGGGAGCGTTGCGGCGGAGTCCTGGAGCGCCCCGCCGTCGAGCAGCTCGAGGGCCGCGGGCACCGCTCCGCTCACGAGCGCGCCCGCCACACCGTCCTGTGCCGCCTGCGCCGAGGGGAACACGCCCATCACGATCTGCTCCGCGCCGGGCGGCGGCACGAGCCGCAGCCACGCCGCCGTGATCACGCCGAGCGTGCCCTCGCTGCCGACGAGCAGGGACGTGAGGTCGTACCCGGCGACGTCCTTGCGGAGCGGGCCGCCGATCCGCACGAGCTCGCCCGGCGCCAGTACCACCTCGACGCCCAGCACCCAGGCGCGCGTCTGCCCATGGCCGAACGCGTGCGGGCCGCCGGCGTTCGTCGCGAGGTTGCCGCCGATCTGGCTCGATTCCGCCGCGCCGGGGTCGGGCGGAAAGCGCAAGCCGGCCTCGGAGGCGCGCCGATGCAACGTCGCGGTCGTTACGCCGGCTTCTACCTCGCAGCGCCACCACTCGGGCTCCAGCGCGCGGATGCCTGCGAGCCGCTCCATCGCGATCACGACGCCGCCCTCGGGCACGGCGCCGCCGGAGAGCCCCGTGCCGCCACCCCGCACCGTGATCGGGAGGTCGTGGTCGTAACACCACCGCACCACGTCGGCCACCTCGCGCGCATCGGCTGGCGTCACCACCGCGTCGGCCGTGCCACGGAGGCCCGTCCAGCGGGTGCCGTCCTCGAGATCCGCGATCTCAGGCATGCGAACGAACTCGGCGCCGACCAGCGTGCCGAGGTCGCGCGCCAGCACGCCCGAGACCGTCATGGCACCACTGTAGATCCGCGAATGCGCCCGGTGGGGCAAATCGCACCGGAATCGGTGATCGACCTGCGCAGCCAATCCCGCTGGCCGCGCGCCGCGTACCGTGAGTGGCCCATGCCCGAGGGAGACACGATCGCCTACGCCGCCCACCGGCTGCGGCCGATCCTCGTCGGCACCGCACCCGAGCTCGAGGCGCGGCACGGCTCCATCCGCACC
>JAGIBJ010000059.1 GCA_017744415.1 Solirubrobacteraceae bacterium | reverse complement strand
CGGGCTGGACGTGTTCGCGATCGGCGAGCACCACAACCCGCCGTTCGTCCCGAGCTCGCCGACCACATTGCTCGGCCACATCGCGGCGCTCACCGACCGCATCATCCTCTCGACGTCGGTGACGCTGATGACGACGAACGACCCGGTGAAGATCGCCGAGGACTACGCGATGCTCCAGCACCTCGCGGGCGGCCGTCTTGATCTCATGCTCGGACGGGGCAACACCGTGCCGGTGTACGGCTGGTTCGATCAGGACATCCGCCAGGGCGTGCCGCTCGCACTCGAGCACTACAACCTGCTCCACAGGCTCTGGCGCGAAGACGTGGTCGACTGGGAGGGCCGCTACCGCTCGGCGCTGCAGGGCTTCACCTCCACCCCGCGCCCGCTCGACGACGTGCCGCCGTTCGTGTGGCACGGCTCGATCCGTACGCCCGAGATCGCCGAGCAGGCGGCCTACTACGGCAACGGATTCTTCGCGAACCACATTCTCGCGCGGAACTTCGCCTTCAAGCCACTCGTCGACCTCTACCGGCGGCGGTTCGAGCACTGGGGACATGGCACCCGGGAGCAGGCCATCGTCGGGCTGGGTGGCCAGGCGTTCATCGCGAAGAACTCGCAGGACGCCTACAAGGCCTTCCGCCCGCATTTCGAGGGCAACCCGATCTACGGCCGCTCGTACCCGCTCGAGAATTACGCCCGCGACACCCCGATGAGCGTCGGCAGCCCGCAGGAGGTCATCGAGAAGACGCTCACCTTCCAGGAGGGCTTCGGCGACTACCAGCGCCAGCTGTGGAACGTCGACGGCTCCGGGCTGCCGCTCTCGCAGGTGCTCGAGCAGATCGAGCTCCTCGGCACGGAGGTGGTGCCGGTGCTCCGCAAGGAGATGGCCGCGCGCCGCTCGCAGGGCGCGGCCGAAGCGCCGACACACGCGAGCCTCGTGCAGGCCAAGTACGGAGACGGCCCGGTGCGGCAGCCCACGCCGACGGCCAACCGCGGCGACAACCTCACCGACGTCAAGCCCTATCGGGACACGCCGGTCGCGGCCGCCGCCGAGGAGGTGGCGTCGTGAGCGCCGAAGCGACGAACGTCGTCGTCCTGAGTGCGGGCGTGAGCGATCCGTCGTCGACGCGCTTGCTGGCTGATCGCGCGGCCTCGAAGGTCGTCGACGAGCTGCGCGCGCAGCGCCGCGAGCCGAGCGTGGGTGTGATCGAGCTCGCACCGCTCGCGGTCGATGTCGCGGCCGCGCTGGTCGGGGGCGTGCGGAGCGCAGAGCTCGATGCCACGATCGAGCGGCTCGCCGCTGCCGACGTGCTGATCGTCAGCACGCCGGTCTACAAGGCGGGCCCGAGCGGCCTGCTGAAGGCATTCGTCGATCTGCTCGACAACGACCTGCTGGTCGGGACGACGGTGATCCTCGCGGCGACGGCCGGTACGGCACGGCATGCGCTCGTGGTCGACGCGCAGTTGCGCGAGCTCTTCGCGTTCCTGCGGGCGGTCGCCGTCCCGACGGCCCTCTTCGCCGCGCCCGAGGATTGGAGCGACCCTGCGCTCACCGCGCGGATCGAGCGCGCCGCTGCCGAGGCCGCGATTCTCGCCGGCTCCCGGCAGGCGATCCGCGAGCGCACGTGGGCGGGCCACAGGCACGAGTTCGGCTCGGGCGCCGCGGCACCCGGCGGCGCCGGCGACGTGGACTTCGACACCGATCTCATGCGGCTCGCGACGGGTGGCTCAGCGCCGCCGCGCCGCCGCCGCTGACGCGGCCTTCGCGGACGAGCCTTCCGCCACCTGGCGGCCGATCGAGGCGTTACCGGGAACGCTGCGGCGGCCGGGGGGATGGGTCGCGATAGGTTGACGAACAGTGGATATCGCGATGACCCGGCACTCGTTCCAGCTGCGTGCGCGGCGCCTGCGCCGCCCACGCTGACGCGTGTTGTTCGTCGTCGCGTCCGCCTAGCGCCGTCGCCCGGTCCCCGCGCCGCCGTCCCACCCGGGCTACTCGTTGGTGACGCCCGCGAGTGCGCGGCCCGAGCGCGTCGCCCCGACGCTCGCGACGACCACACAGAGGATCGCGAGCCACTGCACGGCGCTGAGGACCTCGCCGAGCAGCAGGAGCCCGGCAAGCGCGGCCGCAGCCGGCTCGAGGCTGAGGAGGATCGACACGACCGCTGGCGCCAGGGAACGCAGGGCCGTCAGTTCGCACGCGTACGGGATCACCGAGCTGAGCAGGCCGACGGCGGCGCCGATTGCGAGCAGGTGCCAGGCCCCGAGATCGCCCGGAGTCCCCGCGAGCAGGATCGGCGTCATCACCGCGACGGCGACGAGGCTCGCGATGCTGAGCCCGCCGAGGCCCGCCCAGCGACGGCCCGTCTCGGCGCTCAGCAGGATGTATCCAGCCCAGGCGGCACCTCCGGCGAGCGCGAAGAGCACGCCGGCCAGGTTGAGATCGCCGCCGCGCAGCCCGAGCAGCGCGACGCCCACCGCTGCGAGCAATACCCAGAGCAGATCGCGTGGTCGCCGCGAACCGGCAACCGCGAGCGCGAGCGGGCCGACGAACTCGAGCGTCACGGCGAGCCCGAGCGGGATCCGTGCGAACGACTGATAGATCGACCAGTTCATCGTTGCCAGCGCAAGGCCAAGGCCGACGACCACGAGCCAGTCCTCGCGCGTGCGCCCGCGCACTGCTGGTCGAGCGACGACCGCGAACAGGACCGCGCTCGTGGCGAGACGCAGCCACACGATCGTCGTCGGGGAGGCCTCGTCGAACAACGACTTCGCGAGGGCGGCCCCGAACTGCACCGAGCCGATGCCAGCGAGCACGAGCCAAACGGGATGCACGCGTGCCGGCACCACGCCGACGCTAGCGGGCGCGCGAGCGACGGCGGTAGCGCCGGTGGCACCGACATTGGTCGACGGGGTGACACCAAGGGTTGGCGCGCTCGCGCGGATGCGCGATGGTCGGACCATGGCAGGGGAGGCTGTGGAACGCGCAGGCGTACCGCCGACGGGGGATCCCCGCCTCGATGCGCTAATTCGCCTGGCCACGCTCGCGCGCGCAGCGGAGCCGGGCGTCGTGCTCGACGCGGTAGGCGTGGCGCTGCGCGATGTCGGCGGCTACCGCTCGGTCGTGGTGAACGTCTACGACGCCGGCCGCGATCGCTACGTGGTCGGGAGCGTCGCCGGGCTCGCGACCGAGGGGTTCAACATCGACGGCGCCAGCTACGAGCGCACCGCGATCGAGCGAAGCCTGTTCCGTGCCGAGTTCCAGCTCGCGCCGAACGTCTACTTCATCGCTGCGGGCGACGGCGAGTACGGCGGCCTGCGCACGCACGTCTCCCCCATCCTGGTCGCCCCGGCCGTGGACGTCGCGGCGGGCGACCGCTGGAACGAAGAGGACGTCCTCGTGATCGCCCTGACCACGGCCGATGGCCGTCCGCTCGGCATGGTGTCGCTCGATCACCCCGGCTCGGGCCTTCGCCCCACCCGCGACGACGTCGGAGCGCTCCTGGCGATGGCGGCAGCTGCGGCCGGCGCCATCGAGGATGCGCAAGTGCTGGCCGAGGCGCAGCGCCACGGCGCCGCGCTGCGTGAGCTGATCGCGTTCTCGCAGTCGCCGGGGGTTGCAGCCTCGCCGGAGGCAATCGCAACCCAGGCGTGCACTGCGGCCCGCCAACTCGGCTATAACGCGGTGGCTGTGCTCTTCCAGCGGGTCGGCCGCCTGCAGGTGAGCGCCTCGGCCGGGATGCGCCCGCAAGAGCTCGACGAGCTCGAGCAGTCGGCGCCGCTTCACGAAGCGTTCAATGGGGCGGCCGTCGACGCCGACGGGTGCGCGGTGCTCGACGGGGCTCCGTACGACCATCCCACCGGCCGCGGCCCGCACGCCTGGGGCCGGCGCCGTCTCGCCGCACCGCTGCGTGAGGCACGTGGGCCGGCGGGTGGCGTGATCGTGGTGGATCGTCCGGTCGACGCGCTCGCTCCCACCGAGCAGCGGCGCCTCGAACTCCGCCTCCTCGCCGACCGCACGATGGCCGCGGTCGTCGCTGCGCGGCAGCGCGACGAGCTCCAGCACCTCGCCACCCACGACGAGCTCACCGGGCTCGCCAACCGGCGCGCGATCGACGAGGCGATCGATGCCGTGCTCGCGCGGGGTGGGGGCACCGCGCTGGTGCTCTTCGACCTCGATCGCTTCAAGGGCATCAACGACCGCTACGGGCACGAGGAGGGCGATCGTGCGCTCTCCCGCTTCGGCCGTCACCTGGCCTCGTCGACGCCGCCGGGCGCGACGGCCGGCCGGCTCGGCGGCGAGGAGTTCGTGCTTGTCCTCCCTGGCGCCACGGCCTCCGAGGCGCGGGCCTTGGCCGACCGGATCCGCACCGCGACCCCGCAGCAGACGGCGGGCTCGACGCCGGGAGTGACCGTCTCGGCGGGCGTCACCCACAGCGCCGGCGCCGGCACCACTCGCCGGGAGTTCGTCGCCGCGGCTGATCGCGCGCTCTATCGGGCCAAGCACGCGGGCCGCGACCGCATCGAGATCGAACCGCTCGAAGCTGCCGCCTGACGCCACCAGTTTGCGGTCCGTCACAGAGCACCGCCGCGGAGCGGTCCGTGCGTTAGCGTCCGGTCCCCGCGGGGCCGTCCTCCCCGCGCTGTCCCGGTCGGAGCCCTCGTGAATCGCCGTACGTTCCTCAAATCGGCCGCCGGTGCGGCCGTCGCAGGCCCCGCGGCGCTGGGCACCTCGAGCGCCGCCGCAGCGACGACGAACCCGCTCGCCGAGCTCAAGTACCGGTTCCTCGTCCCCGAGCTGTTCCGTGCGCTTCCGGACGCCCCGTCATACACGCCCGTCGTGATCATCGGATCCGGCTTCGGCGGTGCCGTGGCCGCGTGGCGCCTGGCGCAGGCCGGCGTGAAGAGCACGGTGCTCGAGCGCGGTTCGCGCTGGCCCGCAGCCAACGCGTGGCGCGGGATCTACTCCCCCGACAGCGGCGCCGACGGCCGTGCCTTCTGGCGGCAGACCACCCCGTTCACCGGCGTCACGGGCGACAAGGTCTCGACCGACTACTTCGGCGGCGTGCTCGACGTCACGAAGTTCGAGGGCATCGATGTCTGGCGTGCGGCGGCGGTGGGTGGCGGCTCGGTGGTCTACACCGGCGCGCACCCGATCCCGGAACAAGGCCATTTCCAGCATCTCTTCGGGGGCACGGTCGACTACGCCGACATGCTCACGCGTTGGTATCCGCGGGCTGCGGGCGTGCTCGGCTCGTCGACGATGCCCGACGACATCTACAACTCGGGCCCCTACTCGCACTCGCGGATGTGGGACGCGATGGTCAAGCGGGCCGGGTTCAGCTCGCAGCTGCTGCCGAGCGTGTGGGACTGGAACATCATGCGCCGGGAGATGAGCTTCGGCGCGCGGCAGTCCGCGACGGTGTCGGAGAGCAACTACGGCAACTCCAACGGCGTCAAGCGTGGGCTCACCACGAACTACCTCGCGTACGCCGAGGCGACCGGTCTCTCGACGATCTACTCCGGCCACGAGGTGGTCGAGATCGGCCGCGACGGTTCCGGCCGCTACCTCGTCCGCGTGCAGAAGGTCGCCGTGACCGGACAGGTGCTGAGCACGCGCGTGATCAGCTGCGACCGGCTCATCCTCTCCGCCGGCTCGATCGGGACGACGGAGTTGCTCATGCGAGCCCGCCAGCGCGGCACGCTGCCGAACCTCGACGACCAGATCGGCAAGGGCTGGGGCGGCAACGGCGACTCGACCACCGCGTGGTGGTTCAACCCGACCGGCGGCGTGACGCAGGGCGCGGCACCGCGAAGCCTCATCAAGACCACGGTCGAAGGGCTGCCGCTCACGCTCGAGAACTGGTTCGTCCCCGGGTTCGCGCTCGACATGGGCGTCATCGGCTCCCTCGCGATGACCCTCGACGACACGCGTGCCGACTTCGGTATCTCGCCGCAGGGCAACCTCACGCTGAAGTGGCCGGGGCAGCCGAGCACGACCGCGGCGGTGAAGGCGATCAACGCGAAGATCGCGGCCACCTCGCGCGGCGCCGGAGGTGGCGCGCTCTCGACCGGCAGCAGCGAGTTCTTCACCGCGCACCCGCTCGGTGGCGCCGTGCTCGGGAAGGCCACCGACAACTACGGTCGCGTGAACGGCCACCCGGGCCTCTACGTGATGGACGGGGCGCTGCTCCCGGGCAACGCCGGCGCCGTGAACCCGGCGATCACCATCACTGCGCTCGCCGAGCGCAACATCGCGGAGCTCATCGCGCGCGGCGGCTGAGCCCGGCCGGCGCGCGGCTCAGGTGCTCGGCGCCGTGAGCCAGTCCACCAGCCCGGCGCCGATCACGAGTTCGGCGAGCTGCGCGTAGCCGCCGGCTCCCGGGTGCAGGCCGTCGGACGCCGCGGCCTCCGCGCGCCAAGGGCCACTGGCGAGCAGCGGGGCGAGGATCGCGACGAACGGGACCGCGCGTTCGCGGCAGAGCCTGGCGAAACACTCCTCGAGTTCAGACGATCGAGCGTCGTGCGCGGCATCGCATGCCGGCCCGGGGCCGAGAACGAAGATCGGCCAACCCAGCGCCCCGGCCCGATCGAGGATCGCGGCCACCGAACGCTCCGACACCTCCGGGGCCACCCACGTGCGGTCGCCGCCGAGCGAGGTGGCGTCGTTGACGCCGGCGCAGAGGATCAGACGAGGAGTGTGGGCGGAGGCGAGGTGCGCGCCGACCGCCCGCTCCCAGTGTCGCGCGATCTCGGCGGTCGTCGCGCCGCCGAGCCCGAGATTGATCACGTCGATCGGGGTGCCCGCGGCTGCCGCCGCCTGGGCGAGCCGGCCGACCCACCCGAGGGCCGAGGCATCGCCCTGGCCGGCCGTAAACGAATCCCCGAGGAACACGGTTTGCCGGGCCACGCGCGACAGCCTGTCACAGCGATGCGACGGCGGGAACGGTGCGTTCATCGGCCGACCGTCCGGGCAGCGGTGGTCAACCTACAGGGAACCGGTGCGTCTGCCGACTGCCATGGCGTCACCTCGTCCCCACGCCGGTGACCGTCCCCCCTCACGTCCCTCGCCGGACGACCCCCAGGTCCCACCTTGCCGTCCATCACGTTCAGCGCGCTCGACGGTCTCGTCGCGCTCGCTCGCCTCGGTCGCAGCGCCCCGCGCCTCGAAGACTTCCTCGCCGGCGTTGCCGAGACCGCCGCGGCCACGCTCGGGTTCCGCACGGCCGCGTTCAACCTCTACCGCCCGGCGGATGACGACTTCGTGACCACGTGCGTCACGGGCAGCGAACCGGGCCACGAGGCCCTCGTCGGCACTTCGTCGCCCGGTGCGTGGTGGCGACGCCTCTTCGCCGAGGCCGTCGAGATCGAGCGCGTCTTCTTCTTCCCCGCCGGCAGCGTCGATTGGAACGCGGCCGACGTGCCCGCGCACGCGCCGATGGTCGCGCCGTCGACCGATCACGCCGATCGCTGGGAGCCGCAGGACGCCCTCGTCGCGCCGCTCGTCTCGTCGTCGGGGGAGACGCTCGGGTTCCTCTCGCTCGACGACCCGATCGACGGGCGTCGTCCGAGCACCCGCCGCCTCAAGGCGCTCGCGGCCGTGGCCGCCCAGGCCGCAGTGACGGTGGAGCAACGCCAGGCCGAGCGCGCCGCGGTCGCCCACTCCGCCTCGCTCACGCACCTCGTCGGGGCGGCAGCCAGCCTCGGCGGGGTCGCCGACGAGCAGGCCGTCGTCGACACCCTCACGCACGTGCTCCGCACGGCCCTCGGCTTCGAGCACGTCGTCGCGACGTACGGCGAGGCCCTTACCGCTGATGCAGCGGCCGTGATCGCCGCGGTCGGCAGCCATGTCGACGACCAGGACGGCGCCTACCTCCTCAGCCCCGCAATGGTCGAGCGCTTCTGCCCCAGCTGGCAGCCGCCACGCTCGACCGGCGAAGGTGCCCGCTCCTGGGGTGGTCATCTCCTCCTGCTCCCGCTCGAGCGCACCGATGGCCGCCTGGCCGGCGTGATCCGCCTCGCCGAGCCCGAGCACCGCCTGCTCCCCGACGAGGACGGCTTCGCGCTTCTCGGCCTCCTGGGCGCGCAAGCCGAGGCGGCCCTCGAGAACGTCGCACAGCAGGGGCTTCGCACGCAGCGCGACACCGCCGTGCACCTCGCTCGCCACGACGAGTTCACCGGGCTTCCGAACCGCCGCGCACTCGCCACCGCGATCGACCAGCGCCACGCCTCGCACGCCGTGTCGACGCTGCTCGCCATCGGCCTCGACGAGTTCGCAATCGTCCGCGAGGCGTTCGGTCACGACCACGCCGAGGCCACCCGCGGCGCCGTCGCCGAGCGGGTCGCCACCCTCGCACCCACGTCGGCCGCGCTCTACCACCTGGACGGCGACGTGCTCGGCGTCCTCGTCGACGGCACGGTCCGAGACGCCATGCGCTTCTCCGACGCCGTGCGTCTCGCGCTCACCGACCCCTTCGCCGTCGCCGGCACCGAGCACCGCCTTGGCGCCACCATCGGCATCGCCGCCGTAGCGGCCGATTCCGCCGAGACCGTTCGCCGCGCCGACGTGGCCCGGCTGCACGCTCGCCGCGAGCGCAACCTCGCCGCGGTGTACGACGCCGCGATCGACGACGCCGCCCGCCGCCTGGCCCGCGTGGCCGCCCTGCGCGAGGCGCCGGAGCGCGGCGAACTCGAACTGCACTTCCAGCCGATCGTCGACGCCCGCACCCGCCAGATCGCGGCCCTCGAGGCGCTCGTGCGCTGGCGCCACGACGGACGCCTCATCCCGCCGCTGGAATTCATCGGTGTGGCTGAATCCTCCGGCCTCATCGCCCGGATCGGCGCCTGGGTCATCGACGCGGCCGCGGCCCAGGCCCGCGCCTGGCGCGATGCCGGCATCAGCGTTCCGCCCGTCACCGTGAACGTCGCTCCGCTTCAGCTCCGCAGCGGCCAACTCGCCTCCACGATCGCCGAGTCCCTCGAGCGTTACCGGCTCCCGGCCACCGCGCTCGTCGCCGAGATCACCGAATCGGGCCTGCAGCCGGATGCGCGCGTCAACGCTGAACTCGACGCGCTCCGCGAACTCGGGGTGCGCACGGCGGTCGACGACTTCGGTGCCGACTACTCCTCGCTCGGCCGCCTCCGCGAACTTCCCGTCAGCATCCTCAAAGTCGACCGCGCGTTCCTGCGCGACGTGCCCCACGACGCGCGAGCGATCGATCTCGTCCACGCGATCATGAGCCTCGGTTCGGCGCTGGGCATGGAGGTCGTCGTGGAGGGTGTCGAGACCGGCGAACAGGCGGCGCTCCTCGCGGCTGCACCGACGCGCGTGCTGTGGCAGGGCTACCTCACATCACGGCCGCTCCCGGCCGACGACATCGCCCCGCGCCTGCGCGCCGGGAGATGAGTCTGCGCCGGCGTTAGCGGGAGGTGGCGCGTGCGTGGCGCGCGGCGGCCTCGACGGCGCCGATGAGCTCGCCGCTGTCGAGCCACTGGCGCAGCGCGAACGTGGTGGCCACAGGCTCGATGACGATCGTGTCGTCGTCGAGCGACACCGAGAGGCCGCGCAGGCGCGTGCCGTACCGCAGCTCGACGAGCAGCTTGCGCAGCGACGACGTCATCGCCGTCTGCGTCTGCGAGGTAAGCGTGCCGGTGAAGGGCACGCGGAGGGCACAGCGGCCCGGAGCCGTCACGTCGACCGTGGCAGCAGAGGTCCGCAGAGCCAGCGGCGCAAGGGTGGCAGATGCGTACATTGGCTCCTCCTTCCGGTCAGTGGGTGACCGTGAGCGTGGGGGTCGAGGGACTCATCGCCATCAGTTGTACGCACGAGGCGCAACCGGAACGCGCGCGGGAACGGCGTTACGACGGTGTGTGACGGCCGTCCGTTGCGCCTCGGTTGCGCAACGATCGCGCCGCGCGACGGGCGATTGCGCCGTGGCGACACCGGAACGATGGATCCGCTCGCGCAGCCCGGTTCAGGCGGCGGGAGCCGTGGCGCCGTTGGCGACCGCGGCGACGGCTTCGGCGAGCGCCGCCGCGATCCGCTCGAGGTCCGGCCAGTCGGCCACGAGCTCCTCGTTCGTGCCCTCCTCGGCCTGCAGCGCGAGACGGGCCATCGGACGCGCGCCGACGGTCAACGCCGCCCCGCGGATCCGGTGTGCCGCGCGCTGCGCATCACGCTGATTGCGCCGCGAGATCGCCGCCCGGAGCGCGTCGAGATCGCCGCGGGTGGTGGCGATGAAGTCGTCGAGCACCACGCGCGCGGCGGCCTCGTCGCCGCCCGTGAGGAGATCGAGCGCCGACAGGTCGAGCGGCTCCTCCCGCACGTCGTCGCTGATCGAAGACGGCGCCGACTCCCATGCGAGGTGCGGCAGCCATTGGCGGAGCTTCGCGGCGAGGAACGGGATCGTCGTCGGTTTCGCCATGAAGTCGTCCATGCCCACCTCCTTGGTGCGCTCAGGCTCTCCCTGCATCACGTTCGCGCTGAGCGCGAGCACGGGCGTGCGCGGACGGCCGGATCGGCGCTCGTGGCGGCGGATCGCCTGCACGAGCTCGTACCCGTCCATCCGGGGCATGTTGAGGTCAGTGAGCACGAGGCCGTAGCGGCCGGCAGCGAAGCGCTCGAACGCCTCCTGGCCGTCCTCGGCGACATCGACGTGGAACCCGACCACGTCGAGTTGTTGCACGATCACCGTGCGGTTCACCGGGTGGTCCTCGGCGAGCAGGATCAGGCTGCCCTCGGCCTCGGCCTCCTGGCGGGTCGGCTTGGCACGGTTGCCGGTGAACGGGTTGCTGAACGACGTCGTCATCGGATCGATGTCGACCGTCGCGCCGATCGCGAACGGCGCCTCGAACCGCATCGTCGTCCCGACTCCCGGCGCGCTCTCCATCGTCACCGTGCCGCCCATCAGCTCGGCGAGGCGGCGGCAGATCGCGAGCCCGAGGCCGGTGCCACCGAATTCGCGCGCGATCGCAGCCTCGGCCTGCCCGAACGCCTGAAAGAGCCGCTCCTGGTGCTCGGGGCTCACGCCGATCCCGGTGTCGCGGACGAGGATCGCCACCCGCTGCCCGTCGACCAGACGCGGGTCGTCGACGACCTTCGCTTGCACCTCGATCCCTCCGACTTCGGTGAATTTCACCGCGTTGGAGATGAGGTTGGTGATCACCTGCCGCACGCGGAGCGGATCGCCGACGAGCGCGGCCTCGAGGCGCGGATCGACGTCCCACGTGAGCAGCAGGCCCTTGGTCGAGGCGGCGTGCACGAACGTGTCGGAGGCGGCGCCGACGACCGCACGCAGATCGAACGTCGCCGGGTCGAGCTCGAGGCGATCGGCTTCGATCTTCGAGAAGTCGAGCACGTCGCCGATGATCTGCAGGAGCGAGCGCGCCGAGCCCTCCGCGGTCGCGATCATGCCGCGCTGGTGACGCGAGAGATCGGTGTGGGCAAGGATCTCGAGCATGCCGGTGACGCCGATCATGGGCGTGCGCAACTCGTGCGTCATCGCGGCGAGGAAGCGGCTCTTGGCCTGGCTGGCAGCCTCCGCGGCCTCCCGCGCCGCGACGGCCTCCCGCTCGGCGGCGGCGCGCGCCGCGATGTCGGTCTCGACGGCCGTCGCCATCTCGTTGAACGCGCCGGCGAGCTGCTCGAGATCGGAGACGCCGCGGATGCGCGCCCGCTCGGCGTAGTCGCCGGCGGCGATCCGGCGCGTGGACGAGAGCAGGCGGGCGAGCGGACGCAGCGCGACGCGCGCCAGCACGAACATCGCGAGGACGCCGACGATCGCGATCAAGCCGACGATCGCGATCTGCAGCGCGGCGAGGCGCTGCGTGGCGTGCGCGGCATCGTCGACCTCGTGCGCCGTGCGAGCATCGACGAGCTGCGTAAAGCGCCGGATGGCCTGCATGATCGTGCCCTTCTGCTCGAGGTAGGCACCGTCGACCAGCCGGGTGTACTCGTCGGCGACGTCCTGCGAGTAGCCCTCCCCCACACCCGCGCGGATCCGCGGAGCGACGCGCGCCATGATCCGCCGCTCGAGCTCGGCCAGGCCGTTCGACGCGTTCAGGGCGTTCGTGAGCGCCTTGAACTCCGCGGGCGCGAACTCCTCCGCGCGCATCTGGTCGATCAGCGACTGCGGCTGGCCGTACTTCACCCACCACTTGCCGGAGGCGAGCACGCGGTCCCAGAATGAGCTGTCGTACTGCAGCGGCCGCGGCTGCTCGCCGGCGCGCACCGCGAGGATCTCCTCGTAGTAGTCGCGGTACTTCGGCTTGCCGGTCGCGACGTAGAGCCGGACCATGTTGGTGAGGTCGTTGGAGCTCTGGCGCATCCCGTCGGCGATCAGGAACGACTTCGCGCGGCGGTTCTCGGCGTCGGTCTGGCGCTGGGCGGCGTGGAGCTGCATCGAGGCGATGCCGAAGAGGCCGACCACGAGCAAGCCGAGGAACCCGAGCAGACCACCGAGGAGCTGCCCCAGCGTGAGCCGGCGCAGCAGGCTCATCGGGATTCGGCGGCCACGGGCGGCGCCGTCCACTCCATCGCCGCGTCGCTCACGTGGCCCGCCGGCACGGCTGCGGCCATGAACCGGCCCGACGCGTAGGAGCAACCGAGGCGCAGCAGCAGCTCGAACTCGGCGCCGCTCTCGCATCGGCCGATCATCGGCACACCGAGCCGGCGGCTCGCATCCACCGCCGGCTGCAAGGCGCTGAGGTCACCTGTCGCCGAAGCGGCGACGACGAGCTCGGGCGGGAGCGAGATATGGGTGAGCGGGTAGCGGTCGAGTCCCTCGGGGTCGATGCCGTCGACGCAGAGTCCGAAGCCCTTGATCCGCAGGCGTGCGAGCACGTCGAGCATCGCGGGGCTGTCGTTCGCCGCGAGTGCCTCGGCGGAGGCGACGAGGACGACGCGTTCGCGCGTGATCGCGCTGAGGGCGTCGGCGAGCGAGACGTCGGTGAGCAGGCCGGGCGTGAGATCGACGAAGGCGTCGACGTCGAGGCGGGCGGCCGCCGTGCGGGTGGTGCGCAGCATCCGCTCGACCATCGGGCGAGCGAGACCGGCGCTGTCGGCTGCGCGCGGGAGCTCATCGGCGAAGGCGGAGGGCACCTGGGCGTGGAGCGCGGCGACCCGCCCGGTGGCGAGGTCGACGATCGGCTCGAACTCGACCCCGAGCGAGCCGTCGCGGAGAGCGCCAACGAGCTCGCCGACCGAGCCGGAGGCCGACTCATCGGCGCGGTGCTCGAGGCGAGCCGACGGCCGGTAAGCGCCGAGCATCCGCTCGAGCGAGGCGGCGGTGAGCGGCTTGGCGACGGCGCCGAGCACCTGCAGCCCGTAGCCCTGCGACGCGGCCCGCACCGTCTCGAGCACCCGGTTCTCGAGGCCGCTGGCGATCACGACGGCGCTCGCAAGTCCGCGCTCGGCGACGTTCCGGATGAACTCGACGCCGTCCATGCCGGGCATGTCGATGTCGCAGACGATCACGTCGGGCGCGACCGACGCGTCGAGCAGGGCCAGCGCGGCGTTGCCGCCTTCGGCCTCGTGGAGCGTGCCGACGCCGAGTCCGCGGAGCAGCGTGAGGGTGGTGCGGCGCTGAAAGTCGTGGTCCTCGACGACGAGCACGGAGAGTCCGGCGTAACGGGAGACGGCGACCGCAGGCCCGGCGGCCTCCGCGGACGCACTCACACCGGGGCCGCCCTGCAGCGCCTGGCGGAGTGCGTCGGCGGTGTCAGGCGACGGGCCGATGCCGAGTTCGGCCTCGAGGATCGCCTTGCAGCGCTCGTAGGCCTTGAGCGCGCCGGCACGGTCGCCGATCAGCCCGAGGCTCGCGATCCGCAAGCGGTGACCGGCTTCGAGGAACGGGTCGGCGCGCACGAGGCGGTCGGCAGCCGAAAGCGCGGCGTGGGGGTCGCCCGCCTCGGTGTGGGCCTGGCCGGCCAACAGCAGCGCATCGATGTGGAGGCCCTCGAGTCGGCTGCGCACCTCGCTGGCCCAGCCCTCGTCGTGGAACGGCAGGAACGGCGCGGCCGCGGCCTCCGCACTTGCGACCGCGAGCGCGGCAGCGCCGGCGTGGTCGGCGGCCTCGATCCGCGTCCGAGCGCCGGCCAGCGCGTCGTACGCGTCCTCGACGTCGACGGTCGCCTCGGCGGGGAGCAACAGCCGCACCCTGCCCTGCTCGGTGAGGAGGGTTTCGGCCGGGGGAAGCCCAGCCCGCTCGAGGGTGCGGCGCACGTCGGTGAGCACGCTGCGCAGCGCGGCGTTCCAGGTGTCGGGAAGCACGTCGGGCCAGAGGGCGTCGGCCAGCTCGTCGCGGCTCACGCTCCGGTGATGCTCGATTGCCAGGTACGAGAACACGAGTTCGGCGCGCCGGCCCGTGAGCGTGGCGACGACCTTGCCATCGCACTCGATCGCCGTGCGTCCGAGCAGCGTGATTCGCGTGGTGGCGGGACTCACGCGGCCAGCCTTTCACGGAGCCGTTTGGACACGGGGCGAAACGCAGTGACCGATCGGGGTGCCTTCGCAGGTGCCACCTCTACGATCGGATGGTGATCTGGCTACTCGCGCTCGCGGTGGGGATCGTTCTGGCCGACTCGGCCATCGTCACCCTCGCCCTCCCGGAGGTGCTCCGCGATTTCGATGCGCAGGTGAGCGGCGTCTCCTGGGTGCTCACGGCGTACAACCTGGTGCTCGGCCTCGCCGCGGTGCCCGCCGCCCGCGGGAGCGTGACGACGCACGGCGCCGCGCGTACGGGCGTGGTGGGCGCGGCGATCTTCGCCGCAGCCTCGGCGGTGTGTGGCGTCGCACCCGACCTGGGGTGGCTCATCGGGGCGCGCGTGGTGCAGGCGCTCGGCGGTGCATTCGTCATCACGGCTGCGCTCGAGCTTCTCGTGGCGGCGACGGGCAGCAGCCGTACTGGCGCAGCGCGCTGGGCGACGGCGGGCGTGATCGGCGCCGGGATCGGACCCGTGGTCGGCGGCCTTCTCACCGAGGCGCTCTCGTGGCGCGCGATCTTCCTCGTCCAGGTGCCGCTCGTGCTCCTGGCGATCCCGGCGATGCGCCGTGCCGCCGACCGGTCGGCCGATCCAGCGTGGGCGGCCGAGGCCGAGACTTCCACCCATCCGTTCCCGCTCGACCGCACCGACCGTCCGCGCGTTGCCGCGAACGTCGCGCTCGGGCTCCTCTCCGCCGCCCTCACGGCTGCGCTGTTCCTCCTCGTCCTGCTGCTGATCGAGGGCTGGCGCCGCACGCCGGTGGCCGCGGCGCTCACGGTCACGGTGATCCCGCTCGCCGCCTTCGCAGCCGGCGCGGTGGCCCGCCGCGCACAAGCCGGTACGCAGGGCGAGGCGATCGCGGGCGCCATTCTCGTCGCCGGCGGCCTCACCGCGCTCGCGATCCTGCCCGATGCGAACCTCGCGTGG
This sequence comes from Solirubrobacteraceae bacterium, assembly GCA_017744415.1. Lineage (GTDB taxonomy): Bacteria > Actinomycetota > Thermoleophilia > Solirubrobacterales > Solirubrobacteraceae > JAGIBJ01. The sequence continues at coordinate 34,154 of JAGIBJ010000059.1, read as the reverse complement.
ACGATCGCGCCGCAGGTACTCGTCGGGCTCGGGCTCGGGCTCACCGTCGAGTCGCTCACCGCCTTCGCCCTGCACGACCGGTTCCCGCGCGCGCTCCAGGGTGGCTGGACGATCGCCGCGCGCCACCTCGGGATCGTCGTCGGGCTCCTGATCCTCACGCCGCTCTTCGTTGCCGATCTCGACCGCGCGCAGGGCCGCGCTGAGGAGTCGATCACCGCGCTCGTCATCGACGCACCGATCGCCGCGTCCGAGAAGCTCGAACTCGCCGCCGGACTGCAGCGCCAGCTGACGAGCGAGGCGGGGCGCGTGCCCGATCTCGCGCCGGCGTTCAACCGGCTCGACGTCACCCCGGACGACGCTGCTGAGGTGGCCGAACTGCAGGCGTCGATGAACGACCAGCTCGAGCGTGCCGCCACCCACGCGTTCCAGCGCGCGTTCCTGGCCGGCGGCATCCTCGCGCTGCTCGCGCTGATCCCAGCCCTCCTGCTTCGCGACACCGCCCGCGACCGGGAGCCGCCCCGTGCGGATCCGGACGCCCCGACCCTCGTGCGGGTGCCGTCATGAGCGCGCGCGCCCGCACGTTCGCGCTGCCCGCGCTCGCCGTGGTCCTGGTCGCCGCCGTCCTCGGCGTGCAGCTGGCCTCGGGCGGCACGAGCTACCTCCCCGCAGCGGCGGCGTCGGCGTGCTCGGCGCAGGCGCCTGCGCTCCCGGGGCAGGATGACCTCGATGCCATCACGCAGACGATCGTCGTCGATGGCGTGCGGCGGGCTGCGTGCCGCCTCGGCACCAGCCGCGAACGGCTCCTCGTCGCGCTGCCGTCGTCTCGCGACCGCGCCGCCCTGGCCCGGGATCTCGGCGTCACCGATGCCGCCCTGCTCGAAGAGCTCCGCTCGGGCCTGCTCGAGGCCGTCGCGCGCCTCGATTCAGAGCACGCGCTCCCGCCCGTCTCCTCGCTGCTCGACGACTTCGCCGCACGGCTCGGCCTCCCGCAGCTCGCCGTCTCCGCGATCCGGCAGATCCCGGCCGATGTCGTGGACGACCTCCTCCCGACGGGCGACGTGCTGCGCCGCGCCGTCACGACCGTGGATCTCGCCAAGGTGCTCGACGGCATCGACGACTCCTCGCAGCTCGAACGCGCTCTCGCGCCCGCGATCAGTGATGCGGCGATCGCCGAGGCGCGCGAGCGGCTCAGCGAGCGCGCCGGGGCGCTCGGCGGCCTGCTCGGTCTCGGCTGAGCCGCCGGCGACCCGCTACGTCGAGCGGAGGCGCAGCGGCATCGAGGCGTAGGTGCGGATCAGGAGTGTCGGATGGAGCACCGCAGCGCCCGGCTCGAGCTCCAGCCGCGCATATCGCTCGACGAGCCGCTCGAGCACGATCCGGGCCTCGAGCCGCGCGACGTGCGCGCCGAGGCACGTGTGCGTCCCGCCGCCGAACGCCACGTGCGCAGCTCCGGCCTGGCCCGGCGCGCCCTTCTTGCCATCGGGGCGCGGCCGGGACGAGCGCGTGATGTCGAACGCGTGCGGATCGTCGAAGACGGCCGGATCGCGGTTCGCCGGGAGGACGCCGCACTGGATCACGTCGCCGGCGCGGATCGTGACACCGTGGAGCTCGAAGTCGACGGTGGCGACGCGGCCCATCGACAACGCCGGGCTCACCCACCGCAGCGCCTCCTCCACGGCCGGCCGGATCAGCGATCGATCGGCCCGCAGGAGCTCCCACTGTTCGGGGTGCGTGGCAAAGCCCTCGACCATGCCGGTGAGCAGCGTGCTGGTGGTGCTGGTGCCGGCCGCGAGCGCCTCCATCGCCTGCGTGAGCACGTCGTCCCAGGTGAGCACGCCCGCGTCGTACTGCTCGAGCAGGAACGTCAGCAGGTCTTCGCCGTCACCGCCGTGACGCTCGTTGGCCAGGCGGTCGATCTCGCGCCGCAGATCCAGGAACGCGGCCGTCGCAACCGCAAGGTCGGCGGGCGAGACGAGATCGGGTGAGAGCAGCACGTCGATCGCGACAGTGTCCTGATGCAGCAGCTCAAGCAGCCACTCGAGCTGCGCCTCCGGGAGCGCGAACAGGAACTGGAACACCTGCGCCGGCATGGGCCGGGCGACGGCCGCGACCCAGTCCACCACGCCGTCGTCCGGCAGCGCGCCGAACAGGTCGTCGACGAGCCCCTCGACGAACCGCGTGAGGCTCGACTCGACGCTAGCGCGCGTGAACGGCCGCGTGAACGCGCCGCGGACGCGCCGATGCTCGGCGTCCGGCAGGTTGATGAGGAGGCCCTCCTGCACGCGTTCCAGGTCGCTGCCGGCACCGAACGGGCGGAGTTCGTCGTAGCCGCGCACCGCATGGATGTCGGTGCTGCAGCGGGTGCGGTCCTTGAGGAACTCGGCCACGTCGTCGTAGCGCGTGAGCAGCCAACGGCCATCGGCGATGGCGTGCACCGGCTCTTGCCGGCGCAGGTCGTCGAAGGCTCGGTGCAGCCGTCCGGGGAGCGACGGATCGTGGAGGTCGAGTGGGCTGGCGGTGTGGCTCATGCGTCGTGTGGGGCGTCGGAACCGATACGCGAGGGGTCACACGACCGGGGCCGCAACGGGAGCTCGTGCACCGACGGTACGCGGGCGCTCCCGAGCGACGCATGGCCACCGGGACAGCGACGCTTGGCCGCACGGCCAAGCGCGATCGAGCCGCGACCGGATGGGTGGTTTCCCGCGCGCGGCGGCATCGCCTCACGGATGGCGCGGCGACGGTACGGCGGGAGACTCGGCACATGACCTCCCGTTCCTCGAATCGTTCCGGCCACGCGCACGAGGGCACCGGCTCACGCCGGTCGCCGCGTCACGGTGACCCGCTCGTCAATCACGAGCTGATCGGCACCGTGCGCTGGCTCGACCACGAGCTTTCGCGGATCGTGCTCGGCGTCGAGGAGACGCACGCCCACGCCGGCCCGTTCCTCGGGCGCGACGTCACCGTCGACGTCTCGGAGGCCGCCCTCCATGAGACCGGGCTCGAAGATCTCACTCCGGGCTGCCGGGTGCGCGTGAAGGCGCGGATGCCCGAGGTACACGGCGCCGGCGTGCCCGAGCTCATCGGCGCGCACGCGGTGTACGCGCTGGGCGAGGTCAGTTCCAGCTCGCGGCGGTGATGTCGAGCCTGAGCAGCGCCTGCCAGGTGTCGGCATCCGTCTCGCCGGAGGCCTCCAGGCCACGGGCTGCCTGGAACGTCTTCAGCGCGCGGTCGGTCGACGTGCCGAACGTGCCGTCGATCGGCACCGTCGGATCGAACGTCGCGAGCCGCTGCTGGAGTGCGACCACGAGGTCGCCCTTCGAACGCTTCGCGAGCGCGGGCCAACCTGGGTCAGGCGATGGGATTCCCGGCAGCGCGCTCTCGGTGAGGGTCGTCCACCCGGAGGCCGGCGTCGCCTGCCAGCTCCACCATGAGAGCCCCGTGGATCCGTAGCCGGCCCAGAGCGCGCGGAACCGGCGCAGATCAGCGGCCGAGGGCGAGCCGTACGTCTGTCCGAGCGGGGCGAGCGCCGCGCCGTAGACGCGGTTGGTGGCGACGGTTTTCGCGCTCACCGCGTCGACCGAGCCGCCGATGTCCTTCCAGTACACCTGCGGCAGGTTGGCCTGCGCCCCGCCCGGGCCGAGGAACACCGAGTAGGGCAGCTTCGGGTGGTAGTCGACGTACGGGAACGACGTGAGTCCAAGCGGATACGCCGGACCCACGGCGGCGCGGAGCGCGGTCATGTAGGTCTCGGCGGCGGCGTAGCGGCCCTCGTAGTGGGTCTCGGCGTCGATCACGAAGCAGTCGGCCCCCTGGCCGATCGCGGCGGCCGCAGCCGCGGCCTCGCCCGCAGGATCCGAGCCGTAGACGAACTGCCACGCGCAGGCCTGGATGCCCCGCTGGTGCAGCGCGCGCACGAGGTCCGAGTCCCATTGCGACCACGCGCTGGCGCCGTCGGCGGCTTTGATGAAAAGGGTCCGGATGCCCGCCGCCTTGGCGCGCGCCGCGATGTCGTCGAGGTCGCCGCCTTCCGTCTTGCTCAGATACCAGACCCACATGCCGTTGCCGGCGAACACGCCCGGCGCCGAGCCGTCGGGACGCGCGAGCGGCGTCGTCACCTTCTTCGGCGCGAGCACGGTCACCCGCAGGCGGTTCGAACGTTTGTGGCGCTTGTCGGTCACGTACACCCACACCCCGCCGCTCGTCGTCCCGGTCGGGATGCGCGCCGTCCATCCGGTGCGGTCCTTCGCGAGACGGGTCGCGAGCGCGCCCTTCGACCACCGGAAGGTGACGCGCATGCCGCGGTAGAGGTTCTTGCCGCTGAACTGGATCTTGCGGCCGACCTCGAGGCGAACGGCTTTCTCGCATCCGGGGTGCGCAGCGGGCACGCAGCGCAGCTTCGTGATCTTCGGAGGTGCCTTGGCCGCGGCCGCTGGCTGGGGTGTGGCGACCAGCGTCGAGACGGCGATGGTGCTGAGGACGATCCGGCGCATCTGGTCTTCACGACCCGCGAGCGAGCCCGTCGGAGCGTTGCAGATCGGCGAGACGGCGCGCTGCAGTTCCTTGCCGTCCAGCCTGCAAACTGGACACCCTTGTCCTCGCCTCCGCTGCGGCTATGGTTGGGACGCGCCATGAGCCACTCGCCTGACCAGCCACCGCCGAGGCTTCCCTCGGAGGGGACCGTCCGCGAGTTGAAGGTGCTGTACGTCGACGACGAGCCAGCACTCGCGCGTCTCGCCAGCCGCGCGCTCCCGCTCCACGGCATCGGCGTCGAGACGTTCACCGATCCGGAGGCCGCGCTCGCCGCGTACGAGGCCGATCCGTCCGACTTCGACCTCGTCGTCACCGACTACGCGATGGGCGCCATCACCGGGCTGCACCTCATCGATCGCCTGCGCGCGATCACGCCCGGGCTACCCGTGATCCTCACCAGTGGCTACCTCAACGTCGGCGAGCGCGCCGAAGCGGCCGAGCGAAGCATCGAGGTGTTTCTCCAGAAGCCGGCGACGATCGCCGAGCTGGTCGACGCGATCCTCGCCGCCGGCGGGCGCTGAGTCTCAGCTGCGCGCGGCGCCCGATCAGCTGGCGGCAGGCAGTGCGTAGCCCGCGACCGCCGCGAAATGGAGCACCGCTGCGGCGATGACGAGCAGGGCGATCGCTCCGAGATCACGCCCGGCGCGGCATCGGCGGGAACGCCGGCAGCAGGCGGGGCGTAGTCGTGATTCCACGGTGCCCCTGCGGTGGCGCCGCTTCCAGCACCTGCGGACGGTCTGCGGGTCCGCCACAATGGAGGGGTGCAGCATCCCGCAGCCCAGCGCCCCGACATCGCCGCGCGTGACGACGTCGAACGGCTCGTGCGCGCTTTCTACGGCCGTGCGCTCTCGGACACGATGATCGGCTACCTCTTCACCGACGTCGCCAGGCTCGACCTCGAGGCGCACATCCCCGAGATCACCGACTTCTGGGAGACGATCCTGCTCGGCGCGCGCAGCTACTCCGGTGGCGCCTTCGCGCCCCACGCCTCGCTGCACCGCAAGTCGCCGCTGCGGGCCGGTCACTTCGAGCGCTGGCTCACGATCTGGCGGGAGACGGTCGACGAGCTCTACGCCGGCCCGCACGCCGAGCTCGCCAAGAGCCACGCGCTCCGCGTCGCCCGCGCCTTCCATGGGCGGCTCCAGACGATCCCGTCGGAGGCCGACCAGCCCACGCCCGGGCTGAACGTGCTCATCCACCCCGCGCCCGACGCCTGAGCGCCGGCCGGGGCGTGCGGATCAGCGCCGTCGCGGCTTCACGGCCGACGGGCGGCGCGCGCGATAGAGCCGCGTCGGCGAGGCGATGCCCTTGAGACGGCGGTCGCCGATCGTCGACCAGACCACACCGTCGGCATCGCCGATCGCCTCGCGGAACGCGTCATCGACGACCACGGAGCCGGCGCGGGCGACACCGGTGAGCCGGCTGGCGAGGTTCACAGGCCGCCCGAACCAGTCGCCGGCGCGTGAGACGGCGGGACCGTAGGCCAGTCCGACGCGGAGCTGCGGGTATCCAGACCCCTCCTCCTCGACCCGCTCGAGCAGATCGAAGGCGACATCGAGCAAGGCGTTTGGTTCGGGCGAGATCAGCAACACGGCGTCACCCACCGACTTCACGAACCGCACGGGCGCCTCGACGACCTCTCCGGCGAATCCGACCAGCTGATCGGCGACCTGTTCGAGTTCGTCCGGAGGTACCTGCTCGCCGAGCCGGGTGAACCCGACGAGATCAGCGAAGACGACGGCCACGTCGCGGGCGCCAGGCAGCGTGCCCTCTTGCCGCTCGCTGTGGGTGACGATCTCGTCGCGCACCGCGTTGTAGAGGTGCAGGCGGAGCAGGTCCTCGACGATCGGGCCCACGAGCGGCAACAGGCCGCTGCTCGCGGCGGTGTAGGTGCGTGAGAGATCGACTTCGGAGACGCCCGGCGCGATGGCGAGCTCCATCACGGTCTTGCGCATCAGCTCGGCCGCCTGAGCGAGCCCGAGGCTCAGGACCCGCGAGATGCTGAGGATCTGGGCTTCGCTCAGCCCTGCGTCGAGGAGCTCCTTCACGGCGTGCGCGACATCCATGTAGGCCTCGCCGAAGGCCGTCTCCTCGAAGTCGGCCGGCATCGGAAGGCCGGCCGAGCGGTTCAGCGTGGCGAGGAACTCGACGCCGAGTCCCGTCGAATCGGCGATCTCGTGCGCGTTGTAGCGGGGCCCCGCGCCGAGGCTGAGGCCAGCGGCCGTGAGCAGGATCGTCCCGTTGCGGGTAGAGCGGACGAGGACGGGATCCGGCACGTCGTGCTCGTTGCGCAGCCAGCTGAGGAGCTCGAGGCGCTCGGCACGGCCGTGGCCCGTGAGGCCGTCGAGAAGGCCCAGCTTCTCGAAGTCGGCGTCGTTGCTCACGGCGGAAACAGTAACCCGCGGTCCGGCGCAGTGCGACGGGAGTCGCCATCGCGCCAGCTTGGCGCGTCCGCAGTCTCCGTGATGCGACACAGTTCGGTGCATCGATGCTGCGGACATCCCGCCCGCGGCGCGCCCCCAGACAATTGGTCCCCCGCCCCGATCCGCTCAGCGCTGAAGCCGCGGTGATTCTCGCCGCGCCCGACTACCCGCGTCACGACGGGCCGTTCGATGCTGCGGCCGCGCAGCGCATCCGTCGCGAGCAGGCACGCCAGCGCACGCCGGTGGTCACCGAGGTGGCGCAGCGCCTCGGGGTGCGGGCGGCAAAGGAAGACCTCGCCTCGGTGCCGGTGGTGCGCGTCGAGGCGGAGGACGCGCGGGACGACGCCTTCGCGCTCTACGTCCACGGGGGCGGTTTCACGGGTGGCATGCCGCGCGACATGACCGCGGTGCTGATGGCCGCCACCCTGCGGATCCCCGTCTACTCCGTTGACTACGTCTTCGCGCCCGAGCAGGTGTTCCCGGTGGCGCTCCAGCAGGTGCTGCGCGCGTGGGAGCGGCTCGCAGGCTCAGAGAAGCCGGGTGTCGCTTTCGGAGTCTCGGCGGGCGCCAACCTGCTGCTCGGCGCCATGCAGGAGCGCCACGAGGACGGCGGCCCGCTCCCCGCCGCCCTCGGGCTCTTCAGCCCATGGACCGATCTCTCCGGCGACGGCGACAGCCGCGCCTTCAACGACGGACGCGACCCCGTGCTGCGGTGGTCGGATCAGCTGTCACTGGCCGCCACGGCCTACCTGGGCGACGTGTCGCCGCGCGAGCCGCTCGTCTCCCCCATTCACGCCGCGTACGGCGAGTGGCTTCCGCCGACGCTCGTCACGAGCGGCACGCGTGACCTCTTCCTCAGCGACTGCGTGCGCCTCGTGCGGCGTATGCGCCGGGCGGGCGCGGCCTCGGTACGGCTCGAGGTCTGGGAGGAGATGTGGCATGCCTTCAACACGCAGCCGCACCTTCCCGAGGCCGCCGAGGCGCGCACAGAGATGCGCGACTTCCTCCTTGCCGCCGCCGGGGTTGCCGCTCGTCCGTGATTCGGCCGTCGGTCACTGCCCGCGGTGGGCGAGGTGCGCGATGCCCTTCACCGCCACGTAGTCCGTGAGGTAGCGGCCGGCGATCTTCGCGCCGCCCGACCAGTCCGGGGCGCGGCGGTCAGCACCGCTCGGGTCGTGGTGCAGGACCAGCTCCCGGTCGCCCGCCACGAGCCGTGCGTCGAACACGGGATCGAGCGGCGCGCGCTCCACGGGGTGACCGAGGTCGGCGAGGATGTCGGCCACGGCGGCATCGGCCTGCTGGCACGCCAGTCCGCCGAACTTGTACGGCAACGACGTGCCGTCGCCCGCGGCGTGCACTTGCGTGAGCCCTGCGACGCGGCCGTGCGCATCGACCTCGATGAAGCCGGCATCGTTGAGCGGGAGCCCGGGGATCGCCGGGCCGACGATCCGCGGCATCGAGAGGATGCGGTCCACCTTCACGGGCGGGCGCAGGTGATCCCGTTCGACGAGTCCGGTGCGCACGACGCGCAGGCGCTCGTCGGTGTAGAGCTTTACGCCGGCGTCGGCCAGGAGCGCCCGCACCTCACCGGAGGCCCGCGCGCCGAACAGCGACAGCGGCTCCTCATCCGGGATGAACAGGTGGACGGCGCCCCCGGCGGGTGCGGCGTGCTCGGCGAGCTGCAGCGCGATCTCGTAGGCAGGCAGCGGCCAGGTCGGGCCGTCGGGCACGACGACGGCAGCGGACCGCGCCCAGCCCAGTTCGAGGTCGGCAGCGACGCCTGCCACCACCTCGGGACTGGCGAGCTCGAATCCGGTGCCGCGGTCGGTGCCCTTCACCGGCACGCCGCCGACGGCGACGAGCAGCTCGTCGTAAGCCACCTCCCGGCCGTCGTCGAGCACGACCACGTGGCGACGCGGATCGACGGTCGCGATGCGCGCGTGCACGAAGTGGCCGTCGTGGTCGGCGAGCACTTCGGCGAGCGGCAACGGATCGGCGTGGCCGCGGGCGAAGGGTTTGAGGGCCGCGTGCGGCGGGAGGCGGAGCGACGGGTCGGCGGCGATCAGCAGGATCTCGGGGCCGCCCTCGGGCGCGAGCGCACGGGCGGCGAGGAGCGCCTCGACGGCGGCGACGCCTCCGCCGGCGATCACGAGTCGCTGGCCGCCGGCGACGGAGAGGTCGGGGGTGCTCATGACGTGTACTGCGAGTCCTGGCCGAGGAGCGCGAACATCTCGCGGAAGATCACGCCCATGCCGGCGAACAGGGCGCCGAAGGCGGCCGGGTAGAGCAGGTAGACGTGATCGAAGGTGAGGGCGAGGGCGACGCAACCGAGGGTCGTCATCACGGCATTGAGCCAGAGGAACCGTCCGATGCCCCGCCGGGGCTTGTCGATGTCGGCGTTGCTCGTGGAAGGTGCGTCTGACATGCCTCCAAGGGTCCGCTCCGGGCGTCTGCGCGCCAACCGGCTGGGCTACGGGCCCGCGACGACGGGAATACGCGAGCCGATTGCGGACTCTCCGAAGGGCGGTCCGTGAATCGTCCTATGATCAGTTACGAAAAGTAACTGGCTATGGAGCCGTCACCACATGAGCAAGCAGAACTTGAGGTTGATCCCGCTCGAGGACGTCGTCGTCCTGCCGGGCATGGGGCTCACCCTCACCATCGACGTCGGCGATGACGAGCGCGTCGTCCTCGTCCCCCGTCACGGCAACGAGTTCGGTGACGTCGGCCTGATCGCCGACGTGGTCGAGCACGTCCGCCTCCCCGGCGGCGCCCATGCCGTCAGCCTCCAGGGCGTGCACCGCGCGCTGATCGGTGCGGGCAGCACCGGGGGTAGCGGCGAGCTCCGGGTCGACGTGGAGGAGCGCCCCGACGAGCAGCCGGTCGACGGCAAGACCCGCGAGCTCTCGCGTGAGTACCGGGCCGTGGTCGAGGAGATCCTCGAGGTGCGCGGCGCCGACGACCGCATCAAGGCGTTCCTGCGCGCGATCGTCGAGCCGGGTGCGCTGGCCGACAGCGCCGGCTACTCCCCCGATCTCACCTTTAACCAGAAGGTGGAGCTGCTCAGCACGATCGACGTGACCGAGCGGCTCGAGCTCGCCGTGCGCCTGCAGCGCGAGCGGCTCACGGAGCTGCAGGTGCGCAAGCGCATCCGCGACGACGTCCAGGAGGGCGTCGACAAGCAGCAGCGCGACTACGTGCTGCGCAAGCAGATGGAGTCGATCCGCAAGGAACTCGGCGAGGACGACGGCTCCGTCGTCGAGGAGTACGAGCGCAAGATCGCCGAGGCGGGGATGCCGGAGGAGGTCGAGACGCAGGCTCGCAAGGAGCTCGCACGCCTCGAGCGTTCCGGTGGTGAGTCGGCGGAGTCGTCGACGATCCGCACCTACCTCGACTGGCTGATCGCCGTGCCGTGGAGCAAGCGCTCCGACGAGCGCCTGGATCCCATCGGCGCGCGTGAGGTGCTCGACGCCGATCACGCCGGCCTGGAAGACGTGAAGGACCGCATCACCGAATACCTCGCGGTGCGCAAGCTCCGCCAGGACCGCGGGATCGAGGCCGATCCGCGCAGCGGCGCGATCCTGACGCTCATCGGACCTCCCGGCACCGGCAAGACCTCGATCGGCGAGTCGATCGCTCGCGCGACGGGTCGTGAGTTCGTGCGCGTGAGCCTCGGCGGCGTGCGCGACGAGGCGGAGATCCGCGGCCACCGCAGGACGTACATCGGGGCGCTCCCCGGCCGGCTCGTCCGCGCCCTGCGCGATGCGGGCACGATCAACCCGGTGATCCTGCTCGACGAGGTCGACAAGGTCGGCACGGACTGGCGCGGCGACGTGAGCGCGGCCCTGCTCGAGGTGCTCGATCCGGCGCAGAACTCGACGTTCCGCGACCATTATCTCGACGTCGAGCTCGACCTCTCGCAGGTGCTGTTCATCGCGACCGCAAACGTCGCCGACACGATCCCCGGCCCGCTCCTCGACCGCATGGAGGTGATCGCCTTCGACGGTTACACCGAGGCCGAGAAGCTCGCGATCGCCAAGGGCTACCTCTGGCCGCGGCAGCTCAAGCGCAACGGCCTCCTCGAGGACGAGGTGGTCGCCCGCGACGGCCTGCTGAGCACGGTGATCTCGGAGTACACCCGCGAGGCGGGCGTGCGCAACCTCGAGCGTCAGCTCGGGACGATCCTGCGCAAGACGGCGACGAAGATCGCGTCGGGCAAGGTGGAGGCGCCGGTGGAGATCGAGCTCGATGACGTGCGCGATGCGCTCGGCCGTCAGCGGTTCTTCCAGGAGTCGGCGGTGCGCACAGCGGTGCCGGGCGTGGCCACGGGCCTCGCGGTGACCGGCGCCGGCGGCGATGTGCTGTTCGTCGAGGCGACCTCGATGCCGGGCTCGGGCGGGCTCGTGCTCACGGGCCAGCTGGGCGACGTGATGAAGGAGTCCGCGCGGATCGCGCTCTCCTACGTGCGCGGACATGCCGAGGAGCTCGGGATCGATCCGAAAGACCTCGAGGACCGCGAGTTCCACGTGCACGTGCCGGCGGGCGCGATCCCGAAGGACGGCCCGTCGGCGGGCATCACGATGACCACCGCACTGGTCTCGTTGCTCAGCGGCCGCCCCGTCAAGCACACTGTGGGCATGACCGGTGAGGTGACGCTGCAGGGTCGGGTGCTCCCGATCGGCGGCCTCAAGCAGAAGGTGCTCGCGGCGCATGCCATGGGCATCACGGATGTCGTGATCCCCGAACGCAACCGCGGGGACATCGACGACATCCCCGCAGAGGTGCGCGCGCAGCTCTCGCTCCATCCGGTGATGACCGTCGACGAGGTGCTGAGCCTCGCGCTGGAGCCGGCTCGGAATGAACCGCTGCCGACGTTGTGAGCCCGTGCCCCAGGAGGTCCGCCAGACGGCGGCCCTCCTGGAGCGCCGCTGGCAGATCTCGATCCTCTACGCCGCCAACCTCGGCGCCCTCCGCTTCAACGAGTATGCGGAGGCGATCGGTGATATCTCCGCCCGCATGCTCAAGGAGCGCCTCGGCGAGCTCGAGGAGGCCGGGCTCGTAGAGCGCGTGATCGTGCACTCCTCCCCGCCCCACTACGAGTACCGCCTCACCGAGCGCGGCCACCAGCTCGCGCCGCTCCTGGATGCGATGCGCCAAGCCGGCGCGATCTGGGGCCGTTAGACGAGCGCGGGCTCTTCGGCGAGCGCCCAGAGCACGCGGGTGTAGTCGGTGCCGACCTCGACCTTGGTGATCTCGCGCAGCTCGAGTCGCTCGCCGTCGGTCGGCGGATCCCATTCGGCGGTGGTGCTGAGGTAGCGGAACCGCAGGCGCTTGCCACCGACGCGCTCGACCATGCCCACATAGGCGACGCCGGGGCGCTCCTCCTCGAGGTGCACCACGATCAGCGGGTAGAGCTTGCCCGCGGTGCGCAGCACGCTCTGCGTCGAGGCGGGGTCGATTCCCGGGGAGTGCGGGTGCTCGCCCCAGAACTCCATCGCGCGGTCGTAGGTGCCGGGGTGCTTGGCCGTGCGGACCCGGTCGATCGTGTCGATCCGCAGCGCCGTCCACCCGGTGAGGCGGAGGTCATAGGTCGCATGCAGCACGACCCAGTCGTCACCGAGTGCGACGACGTAGCCCGTGATCGGCTCGGCCTCCTCGAAGGTGCGCCGCACCACCACGGGTGCAACGTCGGCGAGCGCCTCCGCGAGTGCAAGCTGGATCCGCTTCCTCCCCATGCGCGCATCATGGCGTCGGCGAGTGCGCCATGGCCGCGGTGGTGTGAACGTCCGTTGACGAGTCGTCGGCCGCGCGTGCTTCCTCGCCGCCGGGGACGGCGTGGCCGCGCATCGCCAAGCCTGTCGGGTTAGGAGCCCGAAGGTTCCTGAAGCCGTTGCAGCTCGCCGAGCAGCTCCTCGCCCAGCTTGCTGAGTGTCTCGATCTGATCGACCGCTGGGCTCGCGCTCCCGCGCGGATGCGCTACGGCGTTTCGGGCTAGTCGAACCTCCGCGAGCCCTCCCTGGTTGCGCTCTTCCCACTCGAGCACAGCCTCTAGCTGTGGCACCGACGAGATGTCATCGGGGACGACGCGGGTGACGTGAGCTCTATCCGCATCACTCAGGTCCGAGCTTGGATCCGCAGAAAGATGGCGGCGGATCATGCCTCCCCACTTTCGGCCACGGGCGTAGCGTGCGAGTTCGACATAGGGCCAGAGCGCATCCCAGACGCGGAGCAAATGAACGCGTGAGATTGCATCGTTTGCCGCCCGAGTCTCCCGCTCCGAAGCGGTCTCGAGTCCGGGGCTCGGCCGCTCGGACCAAGCTGTGAGCACTGAGGACACGAGCTCAGTGCGACCGTGCTTGGCTTTTGCGAGTTCCTCCAATGCGGCAATCCCGGCGATCCGGACGATCTCGTCGCCGTGCGCGAGATGGGTGATCGCCGTTTCGAGACGCTGATCGTTTAGTCGCTCGTTCTCGAACTCGCGCTGCTGATTTCGATCGTCGCGTTCTACCGCGTCCCGCTCGTGTTCCCGGCGAAGGTTTAGGAACGCGAGAAACAGACTGAGGCCGGCCCCGACCGCAGCGACGGCTGCGATCTGCCTGGTGCGGATGCCGGTGTTCTCGGTTGCGCGCGCCTGCCGCTCGCCCGCGAGAACGGTTGCCGCGACGGCGGTACTCGGTGCGGGGACGTCGTAGCGGATCCGTGTGGGCTGCTCCTGGAAAGCGAGCAGGAGCAAGACGACGCAGACTGCGATCGTTCCTACTCCGACGAAGACCTCTGGCAAGCGCACGGCGCAGCAGCCTACCCGCCGCTCCGTTGCCCGCCAAACGGAGGAGTCAGGCTTCGAGGAGCTCGCTGGCTTCGAGCCAGGCGGCCTCGGTCTCGTCGCGCTCGGTGCGCAGCGCGGTGAGCTCGTCGGAGAGCTCGCGCAGGCGGCCGTGGTCATCGGCCTCGGCGGCCATCTGCTCGTGGAGCTTGGCCTCCTGGGCATCGAGGCGCTCCATCGTGCGCTCGAGCCGCTGCACCTCCTTGCGAGCCGCCTGGCGCTCGGCGCCGGAGATCTTCGGCGCGTCGGCCGACGGTGCGCTGCCGCTCGACGCCGACGACGAACCGCTGCCAGAAGAACCCGAGGAGCTCGAGGTCGATGGCCCGCGGCCACCGCCCACCACGTCGCCCGCGGCCACCGCTGCGCGACGCTCGTCGACGTACTGGTCGATCCCGCCCGGCAGGTGGCGGATCGAGCCGTCGCCCGGCAGCGAGTAGACGTTGTCGCACACGCGCTCGACGAAGTAGCGGTCGTGGCTGACGACGATCAGCGTGCCCGGCCACGAGTCGAGGAGGTCCTCGAGCGACGTGAGCGTCTCGATGTCGAGGTCGTTCGTGGGCTCGTCGAGGATGAGCACGTTGGGCTCCTCCATCAGCAGGCGCATGAACTGCAGGCGCCGGCGCTCACCGCCGGAGAGCTCGGCCACCTTCGCGCGCTGGCGGCCGCCTCGAAAGCCGAACCGGTCGAGGAGCATGCTCGCAGTGAACTCGCGGCCGTCGTGGGTCTGGGTGCGCTGGCGCACCTGCTCGAGCGCCTCGATCACCATCACGTTGGTCGGGAGCTCGGCCATCTCCTGCGAGAGCAGGCCGAGGCGCACCGTCGAGCCGCGATCCACCTCACCGGTCTCGGGCGAAAGCTCGCCGGTGAGGGTCCGCATCAGGGTCGTCTTGCCGGAGCCGTTCACGCCGACGAGCGCGACGCGGTCGCCGGGGCCGAGCCGCCACGTGAGGTGGTCGAGAATCACGCGATCCCCGCGGCGCACCGTCACGCCGACGGCCTCGATCACCTTCTTGCCCAGGCGGGCGGTAGCGAAGCGCAGCAACTCGACGGTGTTGCGGGCCGGCGGCTCGTCGGCGATGAGCGCGTTCGCCGCCTCGATCCGGAACTTCGGCTTGCTCGTGCGCGCCGGCGGGCCGCGGCGCAGCCACGCGAGCTCCTTGCGCATCAGGTTCTGGCGACGATCCTCCGCGGCGGCTGCCTGACGATCGCGCTCGGCCCGGGCGAGCACGTAGGCAGCGTAGCCGCCCTCGTACTGGTCGACGCTCGCATCGTGCACCTCCCAGGTGCGCGTGCAGACGGCATCGAGGAACCAGCGATCGTGGGTGATCACGACGAGCGTCCCGCGCCGGGCGGCGAGGTGGCGGGCGAGCCAGTCGACGCCCTCCACGTCGAGATGGTTCGTCGGCTCGTCGAGCAGCAGCAGCTCCGGCCGCTCGATGAGTGCCTTCGCAAGCGCGATGCGGCGGCGCTCGCCGCCGGACAGTGGCCCAATCACCGTGTCGAGCCCCTTCGGGAACCGGCCGACGGCCACCCCGCCGAGGAGCCCGTCGAGCACCTCGCGCACGACCGCGTCTCCCGCCCATTCGTGGTCGGCGCGGCCGCCGACGAGCTCCGCGCGGATCGTCGCGGCCGGGTCGAGCGCATCGTCCTGCCGCACGAAGCCGACGGTGAGGGTGCCCTCGCGGGTCACCTGGCCGGAGTCAGGCGTCTCGTCGCCGCCCATCAGCCGCAGCAACGTGCTCTTGCCATCGCCGTTGCGGCCGACGATCCCGATCCGCTCCCCCGCGGAGACGCCGAGCGAGATGCCGTCGAGAATGGTGCGGCCCGCGTAGTCCTTGCCGACCCCAGAGAGGTTGACGAGGTTGCGCGGAGCGGGCGGCATCACCGCAAGTCTGCCCGGTCGGCGGCGACGGCGTCGTCCGCTCACAACGCCACCCGTCACCGATGTGTGTTGCCACCATGCGTCCGGACGAGCGTCCGGTAAGTTTGCGCCCAGCGGCCATTCCCCCCGCGCTGAGATCGCGATGCCCGAGCCCAAGACCCATCCCTCCGTGCTCATCATCGGTGCCGGCTTCGGCGGCATCGCCATGGCCATCGAGCTGCGCAAGCTCGGCATCCGCGACGTGACGATCCTCGAGGCCGCCGATGGGCCGGGTGGAACGTGGCGCTACAACACGTACCCCGGCGCGGCGTGCGACATCCCGAGCCAGATGTATTCCTTCAGCTTCGCGCAGCGTCGCGACTGGAGCCGGCCCTGCTCGCCGCAGCCGGAGATCCTCGCCTACCTCGAGCAGGTGGCCACCGACGAGGGCATCACGCCGTTGATCGTTACCGGTTCCCCGGTCGAGCGCTGCGACTGGGATGCCGACCAGGCCACATGGACGGCAACGACACCCGACGGCCGCACGTTCACGGCCGACGTGCTGATCCCAGCGACCGGCCAGCTCAACACGCCGGTGAACGCCAAGCTCAAGGGCCTCGCGACGTTCGCCGGTGAGCAGTTCCACTCCGCACGATGGCGTCACGATCTCGACCTCCGCGGCAGGCGGGTGGCCGTGATCGGCACTGGCGCCAGCGCCGTGCAGTTCGTGCCTGAGGTGGCCGGGATCGCCGGCCACCTCGACGTGTACCAGCGCACGGGCAACTGGTTCCTGCCGCGCTGGAACAAGCCCTACCCCGCCCGCTACCGCTGGCTGATCGAGCACGTACCGGGCATGCAGAAGGTGCGCCGCCGGATGGTGTTCGACCTCACCGAGCACCTCACGCGCGGCATCCGCAACCCGAAGACGGTCGGCCGCAGCTGGAAAGCCGTCTCCACCGCCTACATGCGCTGGCAGCTGCGGGGCGCGCCAGCGCTCCGCAAGCAGCTCTGGCCCGACTACACGTGGGGCTGCAAGCGCGTGCTGTTCACGTCGCGGTTCATCCCAGCGCTGCGGCGCGAGAACGTCGAACTCGTCACCGAGCCGATCCGCGAGGTGGTGCCGGAAGGCATCGTGACCGCCGATGGCGCGCTGCACCCGACCGACGTGATCATCCACGGCACCGGGTTCGCGTCGACGGGCTTCGTGCTGCCGATGCAGATCAATGGGCCCTCCGGCTCGCTGCAGGACGCGTGGGCCGGCGGCCCGAGCGCGCACCTCGGCCTCACGGTGCCGGATTTCCCGAACCTCTTCGTGCTCTACGGGCCCAACACGAACACCTCGGGCGGCTCGATCATCATGTACCTCGAGGCTCAGGCCGCCTACGTGCGGCAAGCCGTCGAACTGCTCGCGCGCAGCGGCGCGGCGGCGATCGGAGTGCGCCCCGAGGTTGCGGTTGCCAGCGACGCGGCGCTCCAGGCGCGCTTCGCCGGCACGGCCTGGCTCGACTGCGACTCGTGGTACCGCGACCAGACCGGCAGGATCGTCACGAACTGGCCGGGCTACGTCGCCGACTACCTCGCGGCCGTGCGCACGCTCGACCCGGCCGAGTTTGCGCTCACGCCTTCGAGCACGCCTCAGCCAGCCTAAAACTTCGCGGCCGGATCGGCCCGACCCGGGGTCAGGCAGTGGCGGGATCGCCGAGGTCGTCGGCGCCCGCCGTCTCGTCGAACTTCGGGAGGCGCAGCGCCCGCCAGATCGTGAGGATCGCGAGCAGGTTCATGCACACGGCGCTGGTGAAGCACCACGGGCAGAAATGCTCCATCACGAACAGCGCCTGGTACTGCAGCCACAGGCTGAACGCCGCACCGGTCGTGGCGAAGAACGCGGCGACGAGCTTCGGCAGATCCCCGGCGATGAACGTCGAGGCGAAGATGATCACGTAGGTGATCATGCCCAGCAGCGTGACCGGGATCCCGAACACCTCCGACCACCGGCTCACCTGGATCACGGCGCAGCCGCCATCGGAGCAGACGGGATCGATGTGCGCGAGCTTCGTGTACGTGAGGTACGTCGCCGCGGTGAAACCGGGCAGCACGACGAGGCGGATCAGGAGGCGGAGGAGGCGGTCGGTGCGGTCCACGGAGTGCATGGTGGCGGATCGGGCGGCGATGCGTGCCGGTCGACACGCTCCTGCACCAGTCTAGGCCGCCTCACCTTCGGCTGACGGCGACCGTGCCGTCAGGCCGTTGGCCGGGTGTACGACCGTGGTCCACGGGCGGGCACCGGGGCTCAACCGCACGCGCCACGGGCCGAATCAACACGTGAGGACCCTCCCCGGTCCGTTCCCCGCTGCCCGTGACGCTCAACCCGACCGCCCGCAACCTGCTCGCGACCGTCGTGATCGTCGGGCTGCTCATCGCCGCGGTGGGCGCGGCCGTCTTCTCGGCCTACACCTCGGTGGCCGCCAACCAAGGCAACACCTTCAAGGCCGGCTCGATCGCCCTCACCGACAACGACGCCGGCAACGCGCTCTTCACCGTGCAGGGCTTCACGCCCGGCGACGCGTTCGTCCGCTGCATCGAGGTCGACTACGCGTCCACGGGCGGCGTGCAGTCGTCGCTCAAGCTCTACGGCCAGACCGGCGGCACCGGCCTCGCGAACTACCTCGACCTGCGGATTCGGCGCGGCACCATGCCGTCGACGGGGACGACCGGCGACTGCACCGGCTTCACGCCGGATGCGACCGACTACGACGGCAATGGCCAGGGGGTCTTCTACGACGGCAGTCTGGATGCCTTCGGCGACGACTACGGCACCGGCACCGACGACCCGATCGCCGCCTGGAACGACGGTGACAAGGCCGTGTACGAGATCACCCTCACGGTGCAGAACGACAACGCCGCGCAGGGCCTCGACGCCACCCAGAACTTCCAGTTCGAGGCGCGGACGCTGTGACCGGTGCGGCGCCGACGGTCGCCGCTGCTCCAGCTCGCCGCCGTCCCGGCGCGGGCTCGGTGATCGCGCGCGTGCTCAGCTCGATGCTTCTCCTCGGGGCGACGATGGCGCTCGTGGCCGTGGCTGCCGCCGCGGCCGTCGGGGTGCGCGTGCGGGTCGAACAGACCGGCTCGATGGCACCGGCCCTCAAGCCCGGTGACCTCGTGCTGATGCGCAGCACGCCGCTCGAGCAGATCCGGATCGGCGACATCATCGGTGTGCGGCAGGAGAGCGGCCGCGTGATCGTGCACCGGGTCGAACGCCTCGCAGGTGCCGGCGCATTCGTCCGCGTACACACCAAGGGCGACGCCAACCCGACCGGCGAGGACTGGACGATCGCGCGCGCCGACCAGGTCGCGCTCGTGAAGGGCCGCGTGCCTGCGCTCGGCAACGTCGTCGACGCCGCCAAGGGGCCCGGGATCGCGATCGCCGTGATCGTGGCCGCGCTGCTGCTGGCCGGCTCCGCGCTGCGGGCAGTCTGGACGCGCACATGAGGCGGCTCCCCCGCGCTCTGGCCATCACCGGCACCGTGCTCGCGCTCGGTGGCACGGCGTTCGCGGCGCAGCAGATCGCCGGCCGCGATCGCGCCCCGGCCGATGCCGTGGTGACGATCTCCTCATCGTCCCCGCTGTTCGCGGCCGACGGGCTCGTCGGCGGCGAGCAGCTCGAGCGGTGCACGGTGCTACGCAACGAGGGCCCGCAGCCGGCCGATGTCACGCTCTTCGGCACCTCAGCCGTCTCCGACCTCTCCCCCTGGCTCGAGCTCGACCTCGTCCGCGGTGCGCTCCCCTCGGGCACCCCCGCCGGCGACTGCACCGGCTTCATGCCCGATGCGGCCGACTACGGCTCCGGCACCCCCGGGGTCGTCTTCCGCGGCACGCTCGCGACGCTCCCAGACGCCGACAGCGGCATCGCCGACCCCTCCCGCTGGGCCGTCGGGGAGGAACACGCCTACCTCCTGCGCGTCACCTACACGGGCGCCAACCCCCAGCAGGGCCTTCAGACCGTCCAGGACTTCAACTGGGGCGTCACGCCGTTCGATGACCGCCCGCCCGAGCCGCTCACCAACGCAGGGACGACCCCGCAGGCGACGACAGCGAGCAGCCCGATCGCCAGCGGCGCAAACGCCGGCGCAAACGGCGAGCGGCAGTGCACCGTCGTGAGCTTCGGGGCGGGCCGCCCGTACATCGGTGCTCGCGCGACGATCAAGGCCAAACAAGTCAAGTCGGCGAAGAAGAGCAAGAAGACCGCCACCAAGACCGCCAAGCGCAAAGCCAGCCTGGCCGCGCTGGGCGTCGCTCCTTCCGACGTGCTCGGCGGCAGCGAGGATCTCGCCACGCTTCCAGAGGGCGAGGCCGAGCACCGCGCGGACGTGCTCAAGGCCACCCGCGCCACCGCCGCACGACGCACCCCGGTGATGGTCGTGCGCATCACGCCCAGCAAGAGGGACACCCTCAACCTCCGGGTTGCGCTGCGCAAGAACAACAAGATGACCTCCCCGCGTCGCTGGAAGTGGGTGCGGATGCGCCTCAACGCGACATCCACGAAGAGCACGGTCCGCTGGCCGTTCGTCTCGGTCGCGAAGATGACCCAGCTGCGCACCGGCTACAACCAGATCGATCTCACGCTCAACCGCGGCGCCCGGGATCAGCGCATCAAGGGCCTGCCGCGCCTCGTGCGCCGCTCCTTCGCGTTCGTCGTGAAAGGCACCAAGGGCAGCACGGACTGCGTGCTCGGCTGAGCGGCAGCGCGCCCGCCGCTCCGCAAACTGACCGTTGGTCAGATAACGCCGTGATGGTGCGGTAGGTTGCGCCACATGAGCGCGACGACCAGTACCACGGCCGCCTTCCCCGCGGGAGCTGGGCCGCTACCCGACGTGCCGGGTGTGGAGATCACGCACGAGTTCCATGATCTGCCCGCCGGACGGTTCCACGTTGCCCGCGCCGGAGATCCGAGCAAGCCGGCGATCATGCTCGTCCACGGCTTCCCCCAGCATTGGTGGTGCTGGCACGGCGTGGTGCAGGAGCTCGCCGCCGACGCCCACCTCGTGATGCCCGATCTGCGCGGCTACGGCTGGAGCGCCGTGCCGAGCGGCCGCAGCGCTTACACGAAGGGCGAGCTCGCCAACGACCTCGGACTGCTGCTCGACGCGATGGGCATCGAGCAGATCGCGGTCGTTGGGCACGACTGGGGCGCGTGGGTGTCCCAGCTCCTTGCGCTGCGCCGCCCGGAGCTCGTCAGCCGGCTCCTCTTGCTTTCGATGGCCCCCGTGATCCAAGGTCCCCGCCCCCCGGCCAGAACGCTGCTGCGGATGTGGTACCAGGTGGCGTTCGCTGCTCCGGGCTCCGCGGCCGTGATCTCGCGCGACCCGGGCCTGATCGGCCGTGGCATTCGGCAGGACGTGCAGCGCCCCGAGGCGTTCACCTCCGCCGACGCGCATGCCTACGCCGAGCTCTACCGCGATCCCGCCCGAGCCAAGGCGGCGCAGCACTGCTACCGCTCGTTCCTGCTCGGCGATGCCGCCAAGACCTTCGCGGCTACCAAGGGCCAGCGGTTCGCGATGCCTGTGCGCTTCGTGCTCTCGGCACACGACGCCTACGTGCCGCCGGGGTTCGCCGCCGGCGCCGAGCGCCTGGGCGCGCAGGTCGAGGCCTTCGTGCAGGACCGCACCGGGCACTTCCTCCCCGACGAGGATCCCGGCTACACGGCCGAGCAGGTCCGGGAGTTCGTGATCCCGCACGCGGCGCCGCTCAGCTGAGCGCGCGCCGGCGGTGAGTCAGCGCGGGCGGTTCGCCTTGCGCGCGTTGCGCTGACGCTTGCCCTGATCGCGCTTCTTGCGCTTGCCGACCTTGCCGCCGGGTTCACCCTCGCCGGTGAACATGTTCTTCGGCGCGCCGCGGCCGACGGCGTCGTCGCGGAGCGGCCGGCCAGGGGCGCCGCGGCGGCTGTCGCCGACGGCATCGCCCGCATCACGGAGCATCCACCAGGTGGCACCGGCGAAGAGCAGGAAGCCGACGCCGATCAGTGGGTAGAGGATGCCCGAGTCCGACGACGCGGTGGAGTCGCTGGAGGCTGCGGCGTCGTCCGCGGCCTCGGCGGCCTTCTTGGCTTCCTCCTTGGTCTGCGGCTCCTGCAGGATGCTTTGAGCCGTCGCCGCGGCCGGCAGGCCGGCGAGGCTGAAGCTCGCGAGGAGCAGGGCGAGGAGGCGCGTCACGCGGATTCGAGCAGGGTTCGTCACAGCCGCGCGAGCCTAGCGGATGCGGCACCCGCCATCGGCGCAGGAGCCTCCTCATCTATTCTTTCCGCATGGCTCAGAGGCAGCGTCAGGTCCGCATGCAGATGGGGGCGTCCATCTCCTCCATGCAGGACCTCGAGCACAAGTCGGACGACGAGCTCGAGAACGAGACCCGTCACCGCGCCGCCGCGCAGGCGCTGCTCGGTGCGCGCGCCGCGCAGCGTTACGACGCCGAGGCCGCCAAGGAGCACTTCCGCCGCGCGATCGCCGCCGCTCGCCCGCAGGAGCGCATGCAGATCCGCCGCATGGCCGACGCGTCCATCGCGCTCGCCGAACGCCGCCCGGACGCCCTCAAGAGTTCGCTCGAGCGGCTCGGTCAGGAGGCCCCGAGCGGCCGCCAGCTGCTCATGCTCCGCGTGCTCGGGATCATCGCCCCGCCCGCGAGCGCGGGCACACTGGCCCGCGTGCGGGGCATCCTCGCCGTGATTCTCTTCGTGGTTGCGGTGCTCGCCCTCTCGTTCGGGCTCGTGTCGCTGGTGCTCTGGCCGATCGCCGACGTGAGCACCGGGCCGCGCATCTTCTACGGCTTCCTGCTCGTCTTCATCGTGCTCGCCGTGCTCTTCTTCCGCGGGCGCCGTCGCCAACGGGCCGCCGCCGGCGGTGGCGGACGCGCGGGCCGATAGCGCCGACGGGTGAGCGGACCACGTCGTAGCGCGGTCGTCGCGGCGCAGGCTGCGGCGAAGCTCTCGCGCGCCTTCGGCCGGGGCGGCACGTCGCTCCCCGGCAAGGTGCTGCTCCGGATGGATCCGCTGGCGCTGCGGCGGCTCGGCGAGGCGCTGCCGGTGGTCGCGCTCGTCTCGGCGACCAACGGGAAGACCACCACCACCGCGGCGGTGCGGAGCATTCTGCGTGCTGCCGGGCGCCGCCCGGTCGCCAACGAAGAGGGCGCGAACATGGCCGGCGGCATCGCCGCCTCGCTGCTTGCGCAGCGCGCTGTCGCGTCCGATCCCGCGGCGGTCGGCGTGATCGAGGTCGACGAGTTCTGGCTGCCGCAGGTCGGCGGCGCTGTGCAGCCCGAGGCGATCCTCCTGGGCAACCTGTTCCGCGACCAGCTCGACCGTTACGGCGAGCTCGACGCGATCGCCGAACGCTGGGCGGCGTTCCTGCCGACCCTCCCGAACACGGTCCCGGTGCTCTGCGCCGACGATCCGCTCGTGGCGTCGACCGCGCCCGACGGCCGTGACGTGATCTGGTTCGGCATCGACGATCCGGCTCTCGCCAAAGGCGAGCGCGACCACGCCGCCGATGGCGTCCACTGCACGCGCTGCGGCACCGCGCTGGAGTACGAGCTCGTCTTCGCTGGCCACACCGGCTGGTGGTCGTGCCCTGGCTGCGGCCGCAGCCGCCCCTACCCCACCGTTCGCGCGACGGCCGTCGATCTGCGCGGCAGCTCCGGCAGCGCCTTCACGCTGCACGACGGCGAGGCGTCCATCCAGGTGACGCTGCCGCTCCCCGGTGCCTACAACGTCGCGAACGCGGTCGGCGCGGCGGCGCTCGCGCTCCAGCTCGGCGCGACGCTCGAGGACTGCGCCGCGGGACTCGGCAGCATGGAGGCCGCGTTCGGCCGCGGCGAGCGGGTGCGCCTTCGGGGGCGCGACCTTCTCCTGATGCTCGTGAAGAACCCGGTGGGCGCCAACGAGGTCCTGCGCACGCTCTCGCTCGAGGGCCGGCCGCTCGACGTGCTTGCCGTCCTCAACGACCGGATCGCCGATGGCCGCGACGTCTCGTGGATCTGGGACGCCGACGTCGAGGCGGCGGCCCCCTCGGTGCGGCGGATCGTCTGCAGCGGCACGCGCGCGGACGAGCTCGCGATGCGGTGGCGCTACGCCGGCGTCGATCCCGAGCGGATTACCGTCGTCCCCGAGCTCACCGCCGCCGTTGACGCCGTGCTCGCCGCCGGCGATGGGCCGATCGTCGTCCTGCCGACGTACACCGCCATGCTCGAGCTGCGGCAGTTGCTGCACGGCGAGCAGGCCGTGGCGGGGGCGTTCACGTGAGCGAGCCGGTGAGTGAGGCGCTGGTCGCCTGCGGATTCCACGATGCCGAGTGCGCGGGCTTCATCGCCGACATCCCGATGTGGATCGCGCTCGCCGATACCACCGGCGGGGTGATGGTCGACCTGGGCGCGGGCACGGGCCGTGTCACCCTCCCGGTCGCGCACGTGGGCCACGAGGTGATCGCGGTCGATCTCGAACCTGCCCTGCTCGAGGAGCTCGAGCGGCGCGCCGCCGCCGACGGACTCTCGGTGCGCACGATCCCCGCCGACATCCGGGAGCTCGAAGCCGCGTGGCCGGCGGACGCCGGCGAGGCCGACCTCATCGTGATCCCGATGCAGACGATCCAGCTGCTCGGCGGGCCGTCGGCACGGCTCTCGTGCCTGATCGGGTGCGCGGCGATCGCCGAGCCGGATGCCGAGCTCGTGATCTCGATCGTCCAGCAGGTCGAGCCGTTCGACGGCCGCGAGGCGTCGCCGCTGTTCCTGCCGCCCGACGTGGCTGAGCTCGGCGGCCTGCGCTTCGAGAGCACGCCACTGGCCGTGCTCCAGCCGCCCGAGGGTGGGCCGGTCGACATGCACAGACGGCGCGTCGTCCGCGACGCCTCCGGCGCCGTCGTGCGGGAAGCCGAGGACGTGATCATCACGCTCGATCCCGTGACGGTGGCCGAGCTACAGCTCGAAGCCGCCGAGGCTGGCTGGACCGTCGCCGAGGTGATCGACCTGCCGGAGACCGACGAGCACGCCGCGAGCACCATCCTCACGTTCACGCTCTCCGAGGGACTCGCATGACCGCTGATTCCGATCGCGTGCGCGTGGCGTGGCTCTACCCCGAGCACCTCAACATCTATGCCGACCGCGGCAACCTGCTGCTGCTCGAGCGCCGACTGCAGTGGCGCGGGCTCGGTTTCGAGGTAACGCCCGTGGGCATCGGTGATCCCCTCGATCCGGACGCTCACGATCTGTACTACCTCGGCGGCGGCCAAGACCGCGACCAGGCGCTCTGCGCCCGCGATCTCGTCGACACCAAGCGCGACGCCCTCCACGACGCTGCCGCACGCGGGGCGATCGTGCTCGGCATCTGCGGCGGCTTCCAGCTGCTCGGCCATGAGTACGAGCTCGGGGAGGAGCGCATGCCCGGGATCGGGCTCGTCGACCTGCGCACGGTGCGCGGTGAGGGTCGGCTGATCGGCGACGTCGAGATCACCGTCGATCTGCCGCGCGTCGATGGCTCGAGCACCGGTCCGACGGCGCTCGCCGGCTTCGAGAACCACGGTGGCCGCACGCTGCTGGCCGCTGGCGAGGAGCCGCTCGGCGCCGTCGTGCACGGCCACGGCAACGACGGTCTGAGTGGGGCCGAGGGTGTCCTCCACGGCGGGAACGTGATCGGCACCTACCTGCACGGTCCGCTGCTGCCGAAGAACACCTGGTTCGCCGACGAGCTCCTCGCGCGCGCCCTGGGCACGGTGCCGGCGGCGCTGGCGCCCCTCGATGACCGCCTCGAGGCCGCTGCTCACGAGTCGGCGCGCCGCGCGGCCCGCCGGTCCGCTCCGGTGCGCTCGCCGATCGGCAAGCTCCGCGCGCGCCTCGGTCGCGGCTGAACGATGGCCGCGCCGTCGCGGCTCAGGCCGGACGCCGCGGCGCGCCGCTGAACTCCTCGGCAACCGTCGGCAGCGCTTCGGTCGCCCCGCTCGGGCGCGCAGCGACCGCGAGCATCACGGCCTGCATCGCGGCGGTGACGGCGA
Organism: Solirubrobacteraceae bacterium; assembly: GCA_017744415.1. Taxonomy (GTDB): domain Bacteria; phylum Actinomycetota; class Thermoleophilia; order Solirubrobacterales; family Solirubrobacteraceae; genus JAGIBJ01. Next base: position 8,489 of record JAGIBJ010000059.1, on the reverse strand, counting down.
GCGCGGCGAGGAACGCGGGCACAGTGCCCCACGGCTCGAGCGTCGCGGCGATCGTCGCGAGGAACGCTGCGAACGAGAAGAAGCCGATCAGCATCGAGCGGAGCAGGCGCTGCGTGGTCGGCCGCGGATCGTGGGCGAGCGAGAACCCGGCGAGCACGCTGGTCACCGTCGGGAACGGCGCGAGCACACCGCTCCAGGCCGGGCCCAGCGCCCCGCTCGCCGAGGTGACCGCGACCACCATCACCATCGCGGTCACCGCACGCAGGAGGAGGTCGTGCGGGGGTCGGCTCGCCGCCGATGTCACGTGGGGCACCGCCGGAATGCCCCAGTGCAGCCCGGCGGCGAACACGGCAGCGCTCGCGATCGCGGCGGCCGCCAGCGGGAGGTCGAGCATCGTGACCAGCGCGCCGATCGCGAGGAACGCGGCCCAGCCCACGAGCACGGCCCCGCACGCGTGCCAAGCGGCCGGGGCCCGCGCGGCGATCACGACGAATGCGCTGAGGCCGGCGAGCGCGAGCACGCTCAGCCGCGCCGCCTCCGCGGCGAACGCGTCGTCACGCTGAAGCGCGAGCACGAGCAAGATCGGGCCGGCGACGACCGGAAGCCCGCCGACGACCCCACCGATCCGCGGCCCGAACCGTCGCGCGATCACTGACACCAGCACGACGAACGTCGGCGCCAGCGCCAGCTTGCAGAGCAACACCGCCACGCGCGGGTGGGGCTACGCGGTGCCGGTGGAGCCGTAACCGCCGGTGCCGCGGGCGTCACCCGCGGCCGGGAGCTCGCTCACGGCGACCACCTGCGGCAGCGCGACGGGCACCACGAGCAGCTGGGCGACGCGCTCGCCGGCCGCGAGCTCGATCGTCTCGGTGCGATCCGTGTTGAGGAGCAGCACGAGGAGCTCGCCGCGGTAGCCGGCGTCGATGATCCCGGGTGTGTTCACCACGGAGAGGCCGAGTCGTGCGGCGAGACCCGACCGCGGCACGACGAACCCGGCATGCCCCTCAGGGATCGCGACCGCGATGCCCGTCCGCACCCTCGCCCGCTCACCCGGCTCCAGGCGCACCGCTTCCAGGATCGAGAGATCCAGGCCGGCATCACCGGCGTGAGCCCGCCGCGGCACGATCGCGGCCTCGTCGAGCGCCTGGACGGCGAGCTCGGCTGACATTCAGGCGGCGGTGCCGGCGACGGCGTAACGCTCGAACTTGCCGGCGCGCTGGTTCGGGATGCGCGCCTTGATGCGCACGCCCTCGGGCACGTCCTCGCGCTCGAGCTCGGCGTCAAGGCCGTAGAGCTCGGCGACCACCTGGCCGTCGCCGTAGGGAACGAGCAGCTCCATGGTGCGGGCGGTCTTCTCGAACGCGCGCTCGATCACCTCGGTGAGGAGCTCGAGCCCCTCGCCGGTGACGGAGGAGACGAGCACGGCCTCGGGGTGACGGAACCGCAGGCCCTCGCGCTCCTCGTCGCTGAGGCGATCGATCTTGTTCAGGACGAGCAGCCGGGGCCGCTCACCTGCGCCGATGTCGTCGAGCACGTCCTCGACCGTCTGAATCGTGCCGGCGCGCATCTCGTCCTCCTCCGAGGCGTCGACGACGTGCAGGATCAGGTCGGCGAGCTTCGTCTCCGTGAGCGTCGCGCCGAAGGCGTCGACGAGCTGGTGGGGCAGCTTGCGGATGAACCCGACGGTGTCGGTGATGAGATACGGGCGGCCGCCGAGGCGCGCGGTGCGCGTGGCGGGATCGAGGGTGTGGAAGAGCATGTCGCCCGTGCTGATCTCGGCCCCGGAGAGGGCGTGCAGCAGCGTCGACTTGCCGGCGTTCGTGTAGCCGGCGAGGGCCAGCGCGGGGAGCTTCGTGCGCTCGCGCTCGGCCCGCATCGTCGAGCGGTGCTCGCTGACGGACGCAAGGCGGCGGCGCAGCTGGCTGATCCGGTGGCGCGCGAGGCGGCGATCGGTCTCGATCTGCGTCTCACCAGGACCACGCGTGCCGACGCCACCGTCGCCGAGGCGGTCGAGGTGGTTCCACAGGCCACGCATGCGGGCCATGTTGTATTGGAGCTGCGCGAGCTCCACCTGCAGCTTGCCCTCGGCGGAATGGGCGTGCCCGGCGAAGATGTCGAGGATCAGCGCGGTGCGGTCGATCACCGGCAGGCCTAGTTCCTTCTCGAGGTTGCGCTCCTGTCGCGGCGAGAGCTCATCGTCGGTGACGATCACGTTGGCACCGAGCTGCTTCGCGAGGCGCTTGACCTCGGTGACCTTGCCGGGCCCAACGTAGCTGTTCGGGTGCGGATCGTCGCGGTGCTGGATCAGCTGGCCGACCACGTCGACCTGGGCGGTCTTGAGAAGCTCCGCGAGCTCGGCAAGATCCTCGCCGGGGAGGAGCACGCCCACCATGAGCGCGTGCTGGCGCTCGCGTGCCGCGCGAATCTCGTCGACGGCGTTCGGATCGATGGCATCGGCACGGCGGCGGCGGCGCTCGGCGCCCTCGCCGTCACCTTCGAGTCCGTCGTCCTCGTCCAGCTCCGGGTACCACTCGTCCTGCGCGAGCTCTTCGGGCTCGCGGATGCGTTCGTCGTGCTGGTCGTCAGGGCGCTGCTTCACTCATCACCCATTCTAGGGGCCGCAGCACGGCCCGTCGCGGGTGGTGAGGCGCCGGATCGGCGCGCCGCCCGCTCAGACGCGAGCGGCGACGTTCCAGCGGAACGCGGTGAGTTCCGGCCCATCGGCCGACGACGTGAGCTCGATCACGACGCGCTCGGCCCCGGGCACCCGCGCGAGGCGCCGCTGCCAGGCTCGTGCGAGTGCCGCCGCGGCGGCGAGATCATCGTGTTCTTCACCGGGCTCCTCGTCGTCGAGAGCATCCCAGAGGTGCAGGCGATTGATCGACCGCTCGGCGACTGTGACATCGCCGCCGGTGACCTCGAGCCACTCGGCCGCGATGATGTCGGCGTCCTCGATGGCCTGCACCAAGCAGCCCTCGACGATGGCCCACGGGCGATCGGCGAGCTCGGCCAGCTCTGGTGCCAGCGCCTCGCGGACGCTCGGCACCAATGGCGCGAGTGGGCGGCGTTGCGCGATGCGGCGAGTGTGCTCAGCGCGGCCGGCGAGACGCACCTCGCGCGCGGCCGCCATCTGCACCGCCTCCGCGCGGTCGGCGGCGCCGAGCCACAGCTCCACGGAACGCGGACCGGCCGTCGCCGCACGCGAGAGGTCCCGCAGGTCGAATCCTGCCTGAAACCACTGCAAACGCGCGGTGCTGGCCTTCAGCTCCATGGTTGCTGGATCGGACGCAACTGGCGCGAACTGAGTGGAAGCGCTCCGAAACGCCTGCGGAGGTCGGCCGTCCGTCCGTCTGGAGCGGCCGCACAGAACTTCGTAACGGTTTCGATATGTTCTTCGTAACCGAATCGTAGGTGCCCGCCATGCCGGTCAGTTCCAACCTCTCCACCAGCTCCGTCCCGCGCCTCACCGGCCGCCGGAGCACGCCCGAACTGCTCCTCGACGCCGCCGAGGCCCTCCACGCCAGCGAGGCGACCGGCCGCACCCTCGCGAAGGTGCTGGGCGAGCCGAGCAGCCGCGTGCGCCACGCCCTTCAGGAGCTGGAGCGCGAGGGGCTGATCCGCCATGCCGGCGGCGGCCCGGGCCGCCTCGCGCGCTACACGCTCACCGAGGCCGGAGCGGCGGCCCTCGCCGATCGCGGCCGGTTCCTCGGCGACATCGTCGTGCTCTTCACGGATCTCGTCGCGTCCACGCAGATGATCGCCGAGCACGGCGAGCTCGGCGCCCACGAGCGGCGCCTGCGCCACTTCGCGCTGCTCCGCAAGGCGGTGACCCGCAACGGCGGTCACGAGGTGAAGGGCCTCGGCGACGGGCTGATGGTCGCCTTCGCGGATGCGCACGCGGCTGCCCGGTGCGCCCTCGACATGCAGCGCACGGTCGGCGCCGATGCCGACGGCCTCGGGCTGCGGGTCGGCATGCACCGCGGCCCGGTGCTGCGCGAAGGCGAGGATCTGCACGGCTCCACCGTGATCGCCGCGAGTCGCCTGTGTGACCGTGCGGAGTCGGGCGAGGTGCTGCTCTCGCAGGCCGTCGCCGATGCCCTCGAAGGCACCACCGGCTTCGGCCTCAGCGAGCGCGGGGCCCAGGAGCTCAAGGGGCTCAGCGTGCCCGTGCCGACCTTCGCGCTGTTCGATCCGAACCCGGAGCGCACGCGCGGTGGCGGCAGCCGCTCACGAACCGACCGCGACCGCTCCACCCCGGCCGCCCCGATCGCCTGACGCGCACTCGTGCCTCCCCGCTTCTTCAAGCACGGCGAGCTGCCGCTCGTCCTCCTTTGGCTCGTCCGTGAGCGCCCGCGCCACGGCTATGACCTGATGGCCGAGCTTGCGCGCCTCTTCGGGCCGGGCTACCGCCCGTCGCCGGGGACGATCTACCCGGCCGTCGAGGCCCTCGAGACCGAGGGCCTGGTCGCCGGTGCACCGATCGACGGCAAGGTGGTCTACGAACTCACCGAGCCCGGCGCGCAGGCTCTCGATGGTCGTCTCGAGCAGCTCGCCGATCTCGAGGTACGTACCGGCGTGCTGCTGCGCGTCGGCGACGGTCTCCCCGAGCAGGTCGACCGCCTCCGTGCTCGCCTGTTGCCGCTGGCGGGCCGAGTCGACGCTCGCCGCACCGCCGAGATCCTCGACCGCGCCGCCGACGACGTCGAGGCGCTCCTCCACCCCGCACCTTCCCTCACAGCCCCCTCGTCCCATGCAAGGAATGGCCATGACCGATGATCCGTTCGCCCGCGCCGCCGCGCGCGTGGAAGCCGCAGAGCACGAACGCCGCAAGGAGCGAGGCAATGCCGCGCAGTCCTACGTCGGCGCGTGGGTGAACACCGGCTTCCGCATCCACGCGGCGGTGTTCATCGCGGTCAACCTGCTGCTCGTCATGACGTGGTTCATGAACGGCGGCGGTTACCCGTGGTTCGTCTACCCGCTCATGGGCTGGGGCATCGGGCTCGTCGCCCACTACGCCGCGGTCGAGCGTTGGGTGCGCCCCAAACGCTGACGGCCCTGAGCTGCCGAACGTGAATCGTCCTGCGTGCCCCCTCTCGCGCACGATTCACGTTCGGCCCGGCGGCGCACGATCCGTGTGCGGCGGGCTCTAGGCTGGTGCGTCGATGGGCGACCCTGAGCACCCGATCACCACTCTGGCCGATTTGGCCCTCGCGCAGCGCCTCGCCGAGGCCACGCTCGCGCTGGTGAACATTCCCTCGCCCTCGTGGGACGAGCAGGCCGCGCTCGAGCACTGCGCCGCGCGGTTCGACGATGCCGGCGTGCCCTACCGCTGGGCCGGAGGCCACGACGCCCTGCTCGCCGGCCACCTCGCCGCCCCCGGCGCCGCCGGCCGCCCGCTCGTGAGCCTGGCCGGCCACCTCGACACCGTGCCGGAGCAGGGCAACCTGCCGGGCCGCATCGGCGAGGGCCGCGTGCACGGTCTCGGCGCGACCGACATGAAGGGCGCCTGCGCCGTGATCGTCGAGCTGCTCTGCGATCTCTGGCCGGAGGAGTCGCAGCTCGCCTGCGCGATCGGCGGCGTGCTCTTCGCGCGCGAAGAGCTTCCGTTCGGCGACTCCGCCCTCACCCCGTTGATCGCGGCCGAGGCCGAGCTCGCCCCGTCGGCACCCGAGCTGGCCGGTGGCCTGCGGATCACCGACACTGCGCTCGGCGTCGTCATGGAGCCGACCGCCGGGCTCGTGCAGGGCGGGTGCCTCGGCAATCTCAACGTCACGCTCCAGGTACATGGGCGCAGCGCCCATTCGGCGCGCCCATGGCAGGGCGACAACGCGCTCGACAAGGTGGGCGTCGCGCTCACCCACCTCGCGGGGATCGAGCCGGTGCACCACCAGTTCGCAGGCCTCGGCTACGCGGAGTGCGTCACCGCCACGGGCGTGCGTGGCGGCGTGGCCCGCAACGTGGTTCCTGGCGAGGCGGAGATCGACATCAATTATCGGTATCCGCCTGGGATGAGCCCCGACCGTGCGGAGACGACGCTCGAGCACCACCTGCACGGATTTGGTGACGCGATGGTGATCGGCCATGCGCCGTCGGGTGCCGTCACCCTCGACCACCCGCTCGCGCAGCGCCTCATCGAGCTGAGCGGCGCGCCGGCGGAGCCGAAGCAGGCGTGGACGCCCGTCGCCGAGTTCACGGCCGCCGGCGTCGACGCGATCAACTTCGGCCCGGGAGATCCGCCGCTCGCCCACCAGGTGCACGAGTCGGTCGGCATCGACGCGCTCGCGCACGCCCACGCGCTCCTCTCGCACCTGATCCGCGAAGGCGCCGAGGGCTGAGGTGAACGATTTCACGCTGCCAACCGGGCATGTGCCGTTCGCGGTCAACCCCGCGCTGCGCAACGCCACCACCTACCCGTTCCAGCGCCTCGCGCACGCGCGCGCCATCGCGAACGGAGCCCCGGGCGGGCTGATCGACCTCGGCGTCGGCGAGCCGCAGGAGGAGACACCGCTCTTCATCCGCCAGGCGCTGATCGACGGCCTCACGCCGCAATCGCCCTACCCCACCGCAGTCGGGCGTCCGGAGCTGCGGCAAACGATCGCCGATTGGGTCCTGCACCGCTACGGCCGGCGGCTCGACCCCGACCGCCAGATCATCCCGACGCTCGGCGCCAAGGAGGTCGTGTATTCGCTGGCGCAGGCGTTCACCGATCGCGAGGGGTACTCGGTCACGTTCTCCGCGGACGATGGCGGCGTCGACGGGCTCGGCTGGGACTCGGTCGAGTTCGCGCCGCGCCGCACGGTGGCGCTGCCGGTGCCGGCCTACCCCGTCTACGAGATGGGCGCGCGGATGGCCGGCGCTTACCGCCAAGACCTCAAGCTCACCGAGGCCGGCGGCTGGCTCCCGGATCTCGACCGCATCCACAACTGGGACGACCTCGCGATCCTCTGGGTCAACTCCCCCCACAACCCGACGGGCGCCGTCACACCGCTCGAGTGGCTCGAGCGTGCCGCCGAATTGTGCCGCAGGCACGGGGTGATCCTGGCGGTCGACGAGGCCTACAGCGAGTTGTGGTTCGAGGGCGATGCGCCGCCCGGAGCGCTCCAGCTCACCGACCTCACGGGCGTGCTCGTGATCAACACGCTGAGCAAGCGCAGCTCGATGCCAGGGATCCGGAGCGGGTTCGTCGCCGGCGATCCGGCCCTCATCGGCCTCCTCCAGCGCTGGCGGCCGAGCATCGGCACCGCGCCTCAGGCGTTCGTGCAGGCGGCGGCCACGGCGGCCTGGAAGGACGAGGTGCACGTCGACGAGGCCCGCGAGCGCTACCGCCACAAGCTCGATGCGCTCCAGCCCGGCCTTGATGCCCTCGGGCTCGTGAATGCCGGGGGCCCCGGCTCGTTCTTCCGCTGGCTCCGGCTCCCGGAGGGCGCCGCATGGCTCGATCCGGAGCATGCGCCGACGCCGGAGATCGCGCATCTCGCGTGGCAGCTCCGCGGACGCTTCGGGGCCGAGGAGCCGGTCGATCCGGCCCGCGCCTGGCCGACGCAGCCGGCACGACGCCCACGCCCGGCCGAGCACGCGGCGGCGCTGCTCGCGTCGCACGGGATCGTCGTCGCTCCCGGCTCGTTCTTCGGTGACGACTACGGCGCCTACGTGCGCGTGGCGCTGGTGCCGACGATCGAGCGATGCCACGAGGCCGCCGAGCGCATGGCGCAGGTAGCCTCAGGCGCGTGACCCAGCCTGCTTCCACGTCCAGCTCCCGCTCTGCCGCCGGCGTCGGCCTCGCGACGATCGCGAAGGACGGCTCGGTCCTCGACACCTTCTTCCCCGCTCCCGAGCTCGGCGGCGCTGAACTCGCCGCGAAGGCCGGCCTCAGCTCCACGGGCACGGTGCGCCTGCGTCACGCTGCAGCGTCTGATCTCGGTGGCAGCTCCCTCGCTGGCGCCACCGGCTCCGACGAGGCGCGCGGCGTCGAACTCGTCGCAGTCGCCACCTTCATCGAGGATCTCGATGCGCCGCCGACGGATGCTCACGACGTCTACCTGCGCCTGCACCTGCTCTCGCACCGCCTGGTGCGCCCGCACGAACTGAGCCTCGACGGCCAGTTCGGGATCCTCCAGAACGTCGTGTGGACGAGCCAGGGTCCGTGCGCCGTCGACGGCTTCGAGCAGACGCGCATGCGTCTCCGCGCCGCCGGCCGCCCGGTCGCGGTCACGTCGATCGACAAGTTCCCGCGGATGACCGACTACGTCGCGCCGTCGGGCGTGCGCATCGGCGACGCCGACCGCGTGCGCCTCGGTGCTCACCTCGCGCCCGCATCTCGGCGGGCGTCGTCATCGGCGATGGCACCGACATCGGCGGTGGCGCCTCGATCATGGGCACGCTGTCGGGCGGCGGCGACTGGCAGCTCGATGGCGGCGATGCGGTGATCGGCAGTGCGGCGGTCACCGGTTCGGCGACGCAGGACGTGGACAACCTGCAGCAGGGCGACC
>JAGIBJ010000058.1 GCA_017744415.1 Solirubrobacteraceae bacterium | reverse complement strand
CGCGGCGTGCGGCGTGCCGCGCCGTGCGTCGGCGCGGCGGCCTGCGGTCGCGCCGCTGGGCTACCGGAGCGACTCTTCGCGGCGTGCGGCCTGCTCGGACTCCGACGGCGGCACGAACTTGACGCCCGAGTAGTACGGCGACGCCTCAGAGTTGCCGCCGATGACGACGAGGCCGAGGAGGTTGGTGCCGAGGCGCGAGAGCTCGTCGCGAAGATCCATCGCGGCGGGCACGGAGATGCGCTCGAGGCGACCGACGACGAGCACCTTGTCGGCCTCGCGGGCCAGGAGGCGGGCGTCGGCGATGCCGAGGAGCGGCGTGGCGTCGACGATCACGTACGTGTAACCAAGGCCGCGGATGATCTTCATGAGCGGCTCGATAGCACCGCTCGAGAGCAGACGCGCCGCATCGGAGGAGAGGGTGCCGGCGGGGAGCACGTCGGCACCACCGGAGGTGCGGTCGCGGCCCTCGCCACGGAGGATGGTCGCGCGCACGCGATCTTCGGTGAGGGTGCCGGAGGCCTGGGCGGCGAGGAGATCGCTGAGGCCCGGGCGACCGTCGACCTGGAGCACGCTGTCGAGGCGCGGCCAGCGGAGATCGCCGGAGATCAGGAGCGTCGGCTGGCCGCTGCCGGCGAGCAGGCGCGCGGTGCGCGTGGAGACCGTCGTCTTGCCCTCGGCGTGCATCGAGCTGGTGAGCAGCACGACGTGCGTCTGGCTCGGAGGCAGCGCGAGGCGCAGCGCGGCCGAGAGCGATTGGTAGGCCTCCTGCTCGATGCGCATCGCCTGCGGCGCGGCCCGCACGCCGAGGCGGCGACCGAGCTCGGGCACCGACGCGAGGATCGGCAGCTCGAGGAACTGCGCGAGATCGCGCTGGCTCGTGAACCGCGGACGGAGCTGATCGCGCAGGAGCGCAATGAGCACGCCGAGGAAGATGCCGATGAAGAACGCCAGCACCGCGTTGCGAACGGGCTTCGGTGAATCCGGCGAGCCCGGCACGACGGCCGCGCGGGTGACGACGACCTGGTTGGCCTGCGCGTTCTTCTGCGTCGTCAGCGTCGCAATCGTCGACTCGAGCTGCGCGCGCTGCTCGGCGGAGGTGGAGGCGTCGGCGGCCTGCTCGAGACGGCGGATCTGCGTGTTGAACTGGCTCGTCTTGTCGTCGTTCTGCTGCTGCGTATAGGCGTTCGCGATCGCGTTCGCGTAGGCCGCGGCGAGCTCCGGCTCCGGCGAAGCCGAGCGGATCTCCATGAGGTTGGCGTTGAAGACCGGCTGCGAGGTGGTCGCATCGAGCAGCTGCTGCTGGTCGACCTTGATGCCGTCCTGCTCGAGCTCGGTCTGCGCCGCCACCAGCACCAGGCGGGCGGTGACCAGATCCTGCTGCGTGTTGAGGATGCGATCCATCGTCGCCGAGTCGGTCGCGGTGCTGTTCGAGAGGTCGAAACCGATGCGCGCGGCCGCCGAGTACGTCTTCGGGAGGGCGAGCGAGAGCGCGAACGCGAAGATCGTCAGGCCCACGGTGACAGCCGCGATGAGGGGCAGATCACGGCGGATGGCCGCGAGGTAGCGGCGGGTATCGACGGATTCGGAGCTGCCGAAGGAGCGTTCAGCCACGCGAGATCCCTTGCTGGGAGGCGGAGAGCAAAGCGCGCTCATCGTAAATCACTGCCCGCGCGGGGGTGGACGATTGCGCCCGCGCGCACGCGAGTGTCCATGCGCACCCCATGAATCGGGGACCCCGCCGTACTGGTTGCGCCAGCCAAGCACCCAAAACTCGGACAACGGTCCAAAACGTCGGTATGAGCACAGTAGGTCCAGCGCACCCCGACCGATGACAGGGCCAAGCAAGCGAGCAGCGCGGCACCGGATCAAGCGGAACCGAGCGACCTCGACAAAGGCAAACCCGTCGCGAGGCGGGGACGCAAAGCAAGGGGCCTTCAAGGATGGAGGCAGCCCAGCCGCCGAAAGGATTCACTGTGGTTCGACGCCTCATCGCGTCTCTGGTTGCGCTCGTCGCGCTCTGTGTGCTCGCCGCTCCGGCCAGCGCAGCCGTCGATGCCTCCGGTACCGCAGGTGCGGTGCGCTTCGTGAAGCGCATGACGCCTTCGTTCGACTCCTACGTCACGAACCCGTCGGCCGACCGCATCAGCTGGCTCAACAAGAAGCTCTGGCGCACCGAGGTGTTCGCGCCGTTCTTCGACGCACGCACGAGCTTCTACGGCAACGGCTGGGTGTACAGCGACATCTACGCCATCTACACCGGCACCGAGCTCGCCAATCAGCACCCCGAGTGGATCCTCAAGGACTCGCAGGGCCGCAAGCTCTACATCCCGTGGGGCTGCAGCAACGGCACGTGCCCGCAGTACGCCGCCGACATCACCAACCCGGACTACCGCGCCTACTGGATCTCGCAGCTCACGAAGACCCTCAACAAGGGCTACCGCGGCGCCTGGGTCGACGACGTGAACCTCGAGCTCCGCGTCGGCGACAACAACGGCAACGCCGTCGCCCCGTACAGCGCCTCGCTCGGCCGCACGATGAACGCCACCGACTGGCGCCGCTCGATGGCCGAGTTCACCGAGCAGATCCGCGCGACCGTGCCGGCCTCCAAGGAGATCCTGCACAACAGCATCTGGTACGCCGGCCAGGGCGTCGGCCGCGACGCCGACCCGTACGTCGCCCGCCAGATCGCCTCCGCCGACTACATCAACATCGAGCGCGGCTTCAACGACGGCGGCCTCACCGGCGGCACCGGCGAGTGGAGCCTCAAGGCCATCCAGAGCTTCATCGATCGCGTCCACGCCAAGGGCAAGGGCGTCATCGTCGACGCCTTCGACGCCACGCCGGCCGGCATGGAGTACTCGCTCGCCAACTACCTCCTGATCAACTCGGGCAAGGACGGCGTCGGTCAGATCGACATGACGCCCGACAACTGGTGGAAGGGCTGGGACACCGACCTCGGCACCGCCCTCGGCGAGCGCTACGACTGGCAGGGCGTGCAGCGCCGCGACTTCCAGAACGGCATGGCGATCGTGAACGAGCCCGGCGCTCCGACCCGCACCGTGCAGCTCCCGAAGGCGATGCAGACCGTCGACGGCAAGACCGTCAGCAGCGTTACCGTCGCCGGCGGCAAGGGCGTCGTCCTCAGCGGCGGCGGCACCACGTCGGCCCCGGCCGGCTCGGTCACCCCGCCCGCCACGGGCAGCACCGGCTCGACGAGCGGCTCGACCACCGGCTCCGGTACGAAGGGCTCCACCGGCAGCACCTCAGGCTCCACCGGCTCGAACGGCACCACGGGCTCCGGCTCGACCACCGGCACCTCCGGCTCCAGCAGCTCGAGCAAGTGCGTGAAGGTGCGCATCACTTACCCGACGATCAAGTGGGACGCCAAGAAGCGCCAGCTCGTGCCGGCCAAGGGCAGCAGCGTCGTCTGCATCCCCGTCACCGCCACGAAGACCGCTCGCGCCAAGAAGGCCGCCATCAAGAAGGCAAAGGCCGCGGCGCGCAAGCGCACCGCCCGCCAGGCCAAGGCTGCCCGCCAGGCGCACCGCGAGGCCCTCGCTGCGAAGGCGGCCCGCAAGTAGCGGCCACCCCGAGACCTGGGCCGACCGCAAGGTCGACCAGCACTGCGCTGGAGGACGGCTCACCCATCGAATGCGGAGGATGGGGAGCCCAGTGCACAGAGGGGGCGTGGCTCGGGGGAGCCGCGCCCTCTCGCCTTTGATGGGCAAGACCCGGGCGCCCGGGCCGAGCTAGTCGAGCAGCTCAGGGGCGACATTGTCGAGCAGCCCGACGGAGCGGATCTCACCGCCGTCGATCCAGAGCGCGCCGCCCGGCCAGTACGGGTGCGGTGGCGACGTGCCGGCGAGCAGCAACGGCTCGTAGACCCAGCAGCCCGAGTTCCAGAGCCGCCGGCCGCCGCGCTCCCACTCGTCGGCGTCGTCACCGTCTCGCGGACCGGCGCGGTGCACGTGCCCGAACACGACGTCCGCGGCGTCGACGCCGAGATGGTCGGTGACGGCCGCCATCGCCGGCAGGCCACTGCGGCGGAACTGGTAGCCGAGCGCGCCGGCGCTGAGCGGTGCGAGCAACCCGGCGCCGGGCAGGGTCGCGATCACCGGCCGGCTCACCGCCGCAGCGCGCATCGCCAGCTGCGCCGCGCGCCCGAAGGCATCGCCGATCGGTCGAGGCATCGCCGCCGCCATGTCGCCCGTGAGCCGGGCAGCGGCGGCGCCGATCGAACGCTCGTAGTCGTCCGCGGTCGCCCGGCCGGTCGCCTCGGGTCGACGCACGAGGTGCCGGTCGAGGTAGTGGCCGTGATGGGCCCAGATGCCGTCCCCGAGATCGACGCCGGGGTAGCGCACCTCGAGGCGGGCGGGCTTGAGCCAGCTCGCGATCGCGCGGAGCCCGGGGCTCGAGGAGATGCCGATGCGGTGCGACGGCCCGAGCCGGCGCCCGGCCGCCGCATGCCGGCGCAACCACGGCCGCACCAGCGCGTGATCATGGTTGCCCGGCACGAGCACCACGCTTCGGCCCGGGCCGAGCGCCGCCCCCATCGCCCGGAGCACCGGCTCGGCATCGGCAAGCGCCCCCTGTGGCCGCCCTTCGAGCATCTCGACGGTGTCGCCAAGGAGCACGAGCCGGTCGGCGCCCGCGATCGCGTCGCAGAGCCGGTCGATCGCTGCGGGCCGCCGGAGCACGTCGCGGCCGGCGCGCGACCCCAGGTGGAGATCGGAGATGACGAGGGTCGGCATGGGTCTTCGCCTACGCGCGAGGCCGCCGCGAGGATGAGCGGCCGAGGCGGCGCACGCCTCTAGCTACCGAAGCGCTCGGCGTACCGGCCGAACCAGTCGGCCTCGGCGATCGTCGCGCGCTCGAACTCGTCGAGGAGCACGCGCTCGTTCGGGCCGTGGATGTTGGCGAAGCCGTCGCAGGTGCCGACGACGAGCACCTCACCCCCACCGGCCCGAGCGAGGGCCGAGACGACAGGGATCGCTCCGCCGCTGCCGGCGACGATCGTGTCGCGGCCGTAGGCGGCGCTCCAGGCGTCGACGGCGGCGAGGTAGGCCGGGCCGCCGGTGGGCGCCGAGTAGCCGTTGCCGGCCGCCGCGCCCGTGACCGTGAGCTCGAGGCCGTACGGCTTGACCGCTTCGAGGTGGGCGGCGACGAGCTGCTGCGCCTCGGTCGCATCCTGGTCGGGGTGCACGCGCACGTTGAGCATCGCGCGGGCGTAGGGCGAGACGGCGTTGAGCGCGCCGTCGACCGAGGGCGCATCGAGGCCGATCACGGTGATCGCCGGACCGCTCCAGATCCGCGAGCCGAGATCACCCGTGCCGATGAGCGGCAGACCATCGCGGATCGTGCCGAGCTCGCGGAAGGTGTCCTCGGGCATGCCCTCGCCGGGCCACGGCTCGCGGCGCAGGCCGGCCACGGCCACGTCGCCCTGCTCGTCATGCAGCGTGCCGAGCGCGCGGATGAGCGCGAGCAGGGCGTCGGGGGCGGCACCACCGTAGAGGCCGGAGTGCTGGCCGCTTTCGAGCGTGCGCAGCTCGACGGTGAGCTGGGCGACGCCGCGCAGGGCGGTGGTGATCGTCGGCAGGCCGGGAGCGAGCGAGCCGGAGTCGGCGATCACGAGCGCGTCGGCCTTGAACAGCTGCGGATCGGAGGCCGGGTAGGCGAGCAGGCCGCCGGAGCCGCTCTCCTCGTGGCCCTCGATGAGGATCTTCACGCCGACGGGCGGCTTGCCGTCCCACGCCCGCAGCGCGCCCACGTGCATGAGGATGTTGCTCTTCGTGTCGCCGGTGCCGCGGCCGAAGATCGCCCCGTCGCGCTCGGTCGGCTCGAACGGCGGCGAGTCCCAGAGCGAGAGGTCGCCGGGGCCGACGACGTCGTAGTGCGAGTAGAGGAGCACGGTCGGTGCGCCGGGCGGCGCCGGGATCTCACCCGTCACGATCGGCGCGGTGCCGGGCAGCTCGAGCCGCTTGGTGGCGACGCCGACGCTTTGGAAGAGCGACTCGGTGAGCGCGCACGCCTCGAGGAGCTCGTGGCTCACCACGCCGGGAGCCGACACGGACGGGATCCGCACGAGCGCCTCCAGGTCGCGCCGGAGCTCCGGCATCAGCTGGCGAACGCGATCGGCTGCGGACATCGCGGCCGACGCTAGCAGCCGCGAAATGCGCCCCATTCCGCCCGCCAGCTCGGGCACCCGGCCAGCGACGGAGTGCCGGTGCGACGGGACGGCCGCCACCCGGCGGATGCCGAAGGTGCGACCGATAGCGTGAGCCTTGGTTCGCCGACCCACCGTCGCCAGCCGAAAGCACCTGCGCTCGTTGATGTTCGAGGATCCGTCCACCCGCCGCCACTTCCTGCGCAACGCGGGGTATGCGGGAGCGTTCGCCTCGCTGCCGGCCTGGGTGGGGCGCGTCGCACCCGCCCACGGCGCGACCGCGGTCACGTGTCCGCATCCGCACCCGATCGTCCACGAGAACAACTGCACCGATCCCTACTCGTTCTCCGGACGGTTCCAGCTCACGAACCCGACGTCGGTGATGTCGGGCTGGGCGCGGCAGGCGTCGGTGAACATCGGCCAGAGCGTCGACCTCGTCGTCAGCGGCCCCAACCTCTACCTCCCGCCCAGCGGCCAAGCGCCGCTCGAGAAGGTGCAGGTGGACGTGTACCGCCTCGGGTACTACGACGGCTACGGCGGCCGCAAGGTGTGGTCGAGCGCAAGCGGCATCTCGACGTTCCAGAAGCTCGACGGCTCCGGCAACCCCGATAACGCGGGTGCCCGGCGGGCAGCCAATCCGAGCAACTCCACCTACGGCCTCTTGGGCAACGCCGACGATCGCACGGTCGTCACGGTGCCCGGCTCAGCCCTGGGCGTGAGCGGCGTCTACCTCGCGAAGCTCAACTGCACGTGGAACGAGTATCCGCCGGGCACCGATCCGGTGGTGCGCACGGGCGACGCGCACGTCGTGTTCATCGTGCGCGACGACAGCCGCGTGCGCGACCTCCTCGTCGTCCTGCCCACCAACACCTGGCAGGC
This sequence comes from Solirubrobacteraceae bacterium, assembly GCA_017744415.1. Taxonomy (GTDB): domain Bacteria; phylum Actinomycetota; class Thermoleophilia; order Solirubrobacterales; family Solirubrobacteraceae; genus JAGIBJ01. The sequence continues at coordinate 44,151 of JAGIBJ010000058.1, read as the reverse complement.
CTACAACACATTCACGGGCCGCTCGCTCTACACCGCCGGCAGCCAGATCCAGAACAACGGCTCGATCGTCCCGGCGACGGGTACCGAGCGGGCCGCGAAGGTGAGCCTTGATCGGCCCTACTCGAGCTACATCGCCGAGTACTCGTGGGTGCTGCGCACGGAGTTCCCGGCGATCTTCTGGCTCGAGCGCCACGGCTACGACGTCGCGTACACCGAGGACGTCGCCGTGAGCTTCCAGAGCAACCAGCTCCTGCCGGCGCACTCGAAGGCCGTGATGATCCTCGGCCACAGCGAGTACTGGACCGAGGGCATGCGCACCGGGCTCGAGAACGCCCGCGACGCCGGCACGTCGATCTACAACCTCGGCGCCAACCAGGCCTACTGGCGGGTGCGGTACGAGACGCGTGCGGGCGCGGCCGCGGCGACGCCCGCCCAGGCGCGCGTGATGGTCTGTTACAAGACGATCGAGGGCGGCGCGAGCAACCTCACCGACCCCGACACGAACACCGGGATGACCGGCGCCGACACGGTTGCCAGCTGGGACGACCCCGTGTCGCCGACCACCACGTGGCGGGATCCGGGCAAGTCACCGGGCATGGCGCGCCCCGGCACCTGGTCGGCGACGCCCGCCACCTACGCCGGCCCGAACCGGCCGGAGGCATCGCTGCTCGGCGTGCAGTTCATCGGCTACGACGATCGCAACGACCGCGGCCTCACGGTGCCCGCCGACGGCGGCAACGGCGAGTTCGCCGGCCACCGCGCCTGGCGCTACTGCGGTCTGCCGGCGGGCGGCACCACGATCGGTACGACGCTCGTCGGCTGGGAGTGGGACGGCGTGCCCGACCTCTCGCTCCCGTTCACGGCGCTGCCCGTCGTGAAGGCCGGCACCAAGCTCGAGCGGCTCAGCGCGACCGATCCCCGCGTCGACGCTCCGAGTACCCACAAGACCCAGTACCTCCAGGATGCGGGCCGCCGCTACTCGGTCGCGGGCAATGGCGCCGCCCCACCTCCGGGCGCCGACGGCATCGCGAACGCCGTCACCTACACCGCGCCGAGCGGCGCGCTCGTGTTCTCCAGCGGCACGATCCTGTGGAGCTGGGGCCTCGGTCCCCATTTCGTCCACACCTTCAAGGACACGTACGCCGACCCGATCGTCGACAGCTCCGATGCCCGCATCGCGCAGGCGACGGCCAATCTCCTCACCGACGGCGGCATCACGCCCCTCACGCCACGCGGCCTGCTCTTCGACGACCCAGGCGCGCCGACCCCGACCCCCACACCGGTGCCGACGCCCACCTCGACGCCCGGCCCGGCCATCACGCCGACCCCGCTGCCGGCCGCCTCACCGATCCTCGGCGCCTCCCCCACGCCGCGGCCGGCCGCCACGCCCAACCCGGCCGCCGACATCCCGAAGCTCGCCCTCGCGCTCAGCTCGCCCACGGTCAGCGGCACCGGCAAGCTCACGGCCCGCGTCACGAGCAAGACGAAGGTGCCCCGCGCCGTGAAGGGCAAGGTCACCCTCACCGTTGGCAAGACCGTGATCGCGAGCACCTCCTACTCGCTGAAGGCCGGCGCCACCCGCTCCTCAACGATCTCGATGCGCCTCAAGACCAAGGCCCGCAAGGACCTCAAGAAGGACGGCCGCCAGAAGCCCCTGGCGCGCGTGCTCATCGTCGAGAACGGCAAGACCGTCCGCAGCGACCTCACGCGCGCGACGATCAAAGCGCCGAAGAAGTAATGGGAACGCGGGCAATCGAACGTCGCCTGCGCAACTCGGACTGGATAGCTCGTCCGACGAACCAGACTTTGCCGACAGCCCGGTGAACCGCATGCCGCGCCTGCTTCAGGTGAGATTGAGCGCGGCGGGCTCACCCCAGGCGTCGGTGACTGCCGAGGGTGAGTGCAGAGAGCGGGCAACTGCGTCGTTGCGGGTTGCGACGATTTCGTCCATGACGCGGGCGCTGTGCAGGCCTCCGATGGCGATCACCAAGTCGCCACTCGCGAAGGCCAGCCGCAGGCTCCACAACGTGTCGCTATCACGGCCCCTTTGCCAGCTCGGAAACACGGCCCGAACCGTCGCGCCAGTGAGTCCCGCCCATTCCGACGCGGAAGTCGCGGTCACCACCGGACCTTCGCCAACGAACGCATCCCGCTCGACAATGGCCATCCCGGCGTCGGGACCGTCGACTCCCCAGGTCACGACGCATCCTTGCCCACTCGTCGTCACTAGTTCGACTGCATCGATGCCCGAGGTCGTTAGAGAAGGCTCGTCGAGTCCCTCACGATCTTCCTCGAAGGTGAATCGATAGGTCACCGACGCCAAAGACTCTTCAGTCAGGCAGCGGAGACCCCGACGGAGGGGCTCGACATTGGCTCGGGAGACAGGCTTAAAACGCGTCACGGCACGAAGTTTTGAGCCAAAGTACGCAAAAGAGCCGTCTGGGTTGTAGACAGCAGCCGTACCGTCAGGGCGGATGACGGCCTTCCCGCCGCTGGCGTTCCCTCCCGTCACGCGGCGGGTGACGCTGCCCGGCGAGTTGAGGATGTCGTCCAGCAGCTCCTGGCCCGCAGCGACCTCAGGCGCGTGACGATCAAGGCGCCGAAGACGAGGTAGCGGCGCGCGCTACTCCAGCTCCACCCTTGGGAGTTTGTCAGTGGTGAGGGCGAGCTCACCAAACTCGCCAATCACCACGATCTGTCCGGTGCGTCGTGCGAGCGTGTCGATGTTGCCGAAGTCGATGCTCCCGTCCGGGTCGACGTTCGAGCGTGCCGGGCGACCAGTCCATGAGATCGCCGTGACGGATTCGAAGAAGAGCACGGCTTCGAGATAGCAGTACTGCTCGCCTGGATGAAACGGCGAGTACCGCGGATGCTGTGGTGTGACCGCCAACTCGAGAGCGAACCGAACCGACATCGGAGACACCTGGAGGTCTCGAACCCACGAGTCTTCAAGCACCGCGTTCTCGAGCCCGACGATGTCGGTGTAGTCGTAGCTCAGTGGTTCCATTGGATCGTCTGATGGTTTCCCGGCGAGCGCCTTGTCACAGGGTTTCCGTAGCTGTCGACGCGCTGGCCGGAGGAGTTTCGCAGCTCTACGTGAGGATCACCGCTACCGGGAGCGCGCGAGCTGCCCTGCTTGATCGTCACCCGAGTTACCCCATTTTCGTCCGTGTACTTGATGGGCCCATTTGCACTCTGCGAACGAGTAAGTCCCGACCGACTAGCGAAGTCGTCGATCTCTCTAGAAGTCGCACGTCCTCCACGCGTCATTTGTTGCAGCGCGAAGTCGATGTCTGAGTTGACAATCTCACCCAGGCACGCCTCGGACTCCGCGGCCGCCGCCGCGGCTTCGCCTGCCTCCGCCGCCATCGCAGCGCCTTCGGCGGCCTCGGCCATGACGGCGGCGGTCTCCGCGGCCTCGGCCATCAGCACCGTGGCTTCGGTAGCGAGCGCCATGGCTTCCATGGCCATCGGAATGAGCCAGAAGAATTGTCCGGACGGATCGATCGAGTTGGCCGGATCGCCGTTCGCGTAGCCGTAGGGCTGTCCGCTTAGCCCGGCGAGCGGGTCTCGGCTCATGAACTGACCGGTGACGGGGTCGTACATGCGGGCTCGCATGTAAATCAGGCCAGACTCCGCATCGGTGTACTGCCCCGCGTAGCCGATTGGCGTCGTCGCCGTTCCGGTCTTGGCGGTCACGCTGCCGTAGGCGTCGTACGTGTACGTCGCGAGCGTCGACCCGTTCTGAGCCGTCACGAGCCGGGTGCTTCCGAGCTGGTCCTGATGGAGGTAGCGGCTGGTGCCCGCGTCCGGGACCACGGTCACCACGCGACCGCCCGGACCGTAGACATAAGAGGTCGAGCCGTCGTACAGCAACGCATCGAGCCCAGCCGTCGTGTCCCAAGCCCACTTCGTGGTCACGCCACCAGCGGTCTTCGAGACTCGCCGGCCATCGGCGTCGGTCTTGTACGTCGTAGCTCCGCCACTGGAAGGCGTGTAGGTCTTCAGGTAGCCGTTGTCGTCGTAGGCATACGACGTCGAGGTCCCCGACGACTCCGTGCGCTTCGTGCGGTTGCCCGAGGCGTCGAAGGTGAATTTGGCGGCTCCGGTCGGCGGCGCGGTGCATGACGGCGATGACACGTTGGTAGTCGTCGCCCAGCACAACTGCCCGGCTGCGTCATAGGTCTGAGTCGACGCATTCCCCCGTGCCGTCAGCTGCCCAGCCGCGTCATAGGCGAACGCGGTCGGCGTGGCGGTGGCGCCGGCGCGGTTGAGCTCCGCGTTGTCGGTGTAGCCGAACGTCTGCGCCGGCTCGCTGATTACCGTCGTCGACTGCGTCTTGACACGGTTCGCTTCGTCACGGGTATACGTGAAGGCGGCGAGCGCCGTGCTGGCCTTGTTGTGCTGCGCCGTGAGCATCACGTCGACGTTGTTGTAGGTGAAGCTGTCCACCTCGCCCGACGCAGCCGGGAAGGTCTCTCCGACGAGATTGCTGTTGGCGTCGTAGCCGAAGCTGACGGTCGTGCCCCGCCAGTCGGTCGTCGAAGCCATTCGACCCGCAGCGTCGTAGACGCGCGTGAGGTCGTCGCCCGATGGATACGTAATGCGCGTCGGCAGCCCGCGACGGTCGTAGCCGTACCCGATGGTCTGCCCGACGATGTCGGTACGGCTCGTCAGGCGATCGAGTGAGTCCCAGGTCCATGTCGCGGTCGTCGAGCCTTCCGTCTGGCCGGTGCGCCGCCCGTCGGCGTCATAGGCGAAGGAGACGTTCGGCGTCGCACCGCTCTGGTACGAGATCTGCGAGAGCCGCCCGACGAGGTCGTAGGTGTAGGTGGCGCAACGGCTTGCCGTCCCGTTGCAAGAGTGGTCTCCGTCCTGTCGGCCTGCGAGCTGGTCGGCCGCGTTGTACTGGAACGTGGTCTCACGCCCCTTCGGATCCGTCAGCTTGATCTCGTTGCCACGACGGTCGTAGTCGTACGAGGTGATCTTCCCGAGCGGGCCTACCCAGAGAAGTGGCGCAACGCAACGGTTCCTTGCATTACCTGACCTGCGTCTGAGCGCGCCTCAAGAGCCGCCACCCTCACACTGTCAGTTTCAAGCGAAATGCGCTACGGAGGGATGCCGTCAGGAACCACGGTGGAGAACGACCACGACCAGCTCGCGCGACGCCGGCCTCGACACCGCCACGAACATCGAGCTCTTACCAGTAGCCCGAACCCACGCTCGGCCCGTCTACTTGAGCTCGTAGAGCTTGAAGGCGTGGCCGAGGGTGAACTTCGGCGGGATGCGGTCGGTGTCGCCGAAGGTGTCGACCAGGCGGTAGTGGTCGACGACGGCCTGGTGGAGCGCGACGTTGACGTCGACGCCTTGGGCCTTGAAGCCCCATTGGGCGAAGTTCCAGACGCCCTCGATCACGTAGCGCGGCGGGGTGTAGCCGGGCACGAGGCGATCGGGGGCGCCCTGGATGAGGGTGCGGGCTGCGGCCTCGTCTTCCTCGCGCGTGGGCAGGACGCCCGGCAGGAAGGTGGCGTTGTAGAGCGGCGGGACGGTGCGGGTGAGGAAGAGGAAGCCCGGCTCCTGCGGCATCGAAAGGAGCGTCTCCCCCGGCTTGACGCGTGCGGCGACCGTCTCGACCACGCGCTTGACGGAGTCGTCGCCGTCGGGCACCGATCTGAAGCTGCCGACGGGCGTCTTCACCAGCACCGACTTGTCGCGGTAGAAGCCGACGATCGCGTGGGCCGAGAGCGAGAGCGCGGCGAGCGCCATGACGATCGTGGCCGCGAGCTGCGGGCGGCCGATGCCCAGTGGTCGCGGCGTTGACGAGTCGCTGCTCGCGTCGCCCGCTCCGGCGCCAGCACTGCCGACCGGCCGGGCACCTGCGCCCGCGATCTGCCGCGCCAAACGCACCGCGAGGATCCCCGCGAGGATGACCACGGGCGGGGCGTAGTACGAGGCGTAGACGTCGGTCGAGAAGATCGCGTAGCTCCGCAGCGAGCACGCCGAGGCGACCGCGATCAGCGTGCCGGCGGCCACCCAGCCCGGGCCTTGCGCGCCGGGCTCCTCGAGCGGCGGCGGCTCGTGGCGCCACCAGCGGATCGCCGCCCAGCCGAGCGTGAGCAAGCCGATCGCCGAGAGCGGGGTCATCGCGATCAGGAGGCGCGTGAAGTCGGCCTTGAGGAGGCGCAGCGGCTCGCCGGGATCGCCACCGACCACGGCGAGCACCAGCCCGGCGACCACGGTGGCGACGAGGCCGCCCACCACGCGCGGGGTGTCGAGCCAGCGGCTCGCGTCGATCCCGCGGGGACCCGCAGGTGGATGCCCCGGGGACCCCGCTGGCGCGTCGACGCGACCCGGCTCGCGCTCACCGCCGAACCGATCCAGCACCACCGCCAGCACGCGCAGCAACAGCCACACACCGCCGACGAACACGGCCCCGCGCACCATGAGCGTGCCGATCGAGGGGAGATCGAACGGGTGCTGGTCGTGCTCGAACCTGCCGCCGACGGCCTTGAGGAAGTCGACCGGCCAGATGTTCTCGAGGAAGAGGCGGTGCGCGCCCGCGAGGCTGGCCAGCCAGGCGTACGGCGGCACCGCCACGAGCGCGGCGATCGCCAGCGAGCGAAGGCCCGCGACGAGCGCAGCCCGGAAGTTCTGCTCACGCCAGAGCCCGAAGGCGGCGCCGCCGAGGGCCGCGATCCCGAACGCGAGGAACTCGGGCCGCGCAAGGGCGGTGAAGCCGATCGCCACGCCGGCAAGCCCCCAGCGGGAGGAGGTGAGCGCGAGCATCGCCGCGAGCAGCGCCAGCAGGCCGGTGGTCGCGCCGAACGTGTGCGGCAGGACGAAGTCGAAGAGCGTGCCGCTGAAGGCGATGGCGAGCACCAGCGCGACGACCCCGAGCGCGGGCACCGGATCGAGCCAGCGGCGCGCGATCCGTCGGCTGAGCTCGGCGATCGCCGCCGTGATCGCCATGCCCGTCGCGACGGCCGTCGTGAGGCTGGCGCCGAAGATCGCGAACGTCGCCGTGAGCGTGCCGATGCCGAGCGGCCCGTACCAGTAGCGGATGTCGCGGTAGGGGACGAGACCGTCGGTCCAGTGCGCGGCGATCGTCAGATCCAGGCCGACGTCGCTTACGGGGTCACCCCACCGCCGCCACGAGGCGACGAGCAGGAGCAACACGTACGCGGCGAGCAGGAGCCGCGCGACGATCGGAGCGCGTGATGCAGGTGCGGTCATCAGCCGCACTTGGCGTTCGCGACCGGCTCCCGGGTCCCTGCTCGCAGGATCCAGCCACGCGCCTCGCGCACCACCGGCACGGACAGCCCCGCGAGATCGGGCACCTTCACCGTCGTCCAGCCGCCGCGGGCGAGGAGCTGGCCCTCCTTGGTGGTGGAGTCGGCGTAGGAACCCGCGGGCGCGATGCCGACATCGAGGGCGTCGACCACGTCACCGGCTCGCACACCCGCCCAGACGGCGGCGTGGGGGCGCAGCTCGGCCGTCGGCACCGAGAGCGGCAGGCATGGCACCCCGGGACGCAGCAGCGCGCGAGCATCGGCGTTGCGAGCCTGCTCGGGATTCGTGGCGCGCCGCGCCTTCGCGAGCAGCGGCGCGGCGATCACGAGCAGCCCGACTCCCGCAACGGCGAACGTGAGCGATGCTCGCGACTCGGGCACGCGGGCGCGCACGACGAGCGCGGCCGTGCTCACGCCGGCCGCGATGAGCAGCGCCGCGGCCGGGAGGCTGAAGCGCGCGAAGAGCAACGTGCCGGTCACGGCCTCGGCGGCGACGGTGAGCAGCAGCACGGCCGCAGCGCCGACGAGCAGCCGCACGGGGGCGAGCGCGGCGACGGTGTCCTCGCCCGCGCCGAGCCATCGAGCGCGCAGCGCAGCACCCGCCGCGCCCGGCCAGAACGCGAGCAGCGCCGCGAGACCGCCGAGCACGACCCCCACCGGTCCCGCCGCGCGCAGCTCCGACTTCGGGATGCTCGCGAGCCGCGCCGCGATGCCCTCGTCGATGCCCTGCAACTCACGGAACCGCTCGCTCGCGGCGCGCGTCTGATGCAGCGAATAGAGCGCGTCACCGGAGAGCACGAGGTCGGTGACGGCCCACAGCACCGGCACGACGACGACCAGCGCGACCAGCCCCGGCGAGATCGCACCGTCCTTGCGCCAGCGCCAGGCCGCGAGCACGGCGAGCAGGAGCCAGGGCTCCGGTCGGAGCAAACCAGCGAGCGCAAGCATCACGCCAGCAGCGAGCCAGCGCCGCTCTCCACCACGCACGGCGACGAGCCCGGCTGCCGCGACGAACACCGCAGCGAACACGTCGAGGTAGCCGCTGCGCGTGGCGAAGAGCAGCTGCTCCTGCGTCGCCATCACGAGCCCCGCGAGGACACCCGCCGGAATTCCCGCAATCGCTCGTGCCGTGGCAGCGACGCACCAGACGAGCGTCGCCGCGCCAAGGAACTCGATCGTGACCAACGCGCGGTCGGCGTCCTGACCGAACGGCACGAGCGCCAGCCCGAGAAGGTTGCTGAGCACATGGGGAGTGGTCGTGAGGCTCGGAGCGAGCGCAGAACCGGCCGCGAGATCGTGCCCCCACGCGAGCGACCACATGGCGTCAACCCCCAGGAATCCCGGGCCGTAGACGAGCCTTATCGCTACGGCAAGGAGCGCAATCGTGAGGGCGTGGACGACACCACGAACCACCGGGTGCCTCGTGGCAAGCGCTTCACCCATGGCCGCGCGATCATCGCACGTGCACCCAGCGCCATCTGTCGGCTAGGGCTCCAGAACGCGGTGTACCAGCCGACCGCCTGAAGGAAACCGGTCAGAAATGCCCATCTGGCGGGCATCTGGGTGTTATCTTCAGCGCCTAGCCCTACTCGCCGGCTCAGTCACCCCTTCCGCCCCGCGAGACCTCGATGCACGATCCCAATGCGCCGCAGTCCAGGCGCTCCTTTCTGAAGCGGAGTTCCGCGACCGTCGCCGGCTCGGCCGTCGCCGGCGGACTCCCCGCACTGGCCCTCGGCGCGCAGGCCGCGCTCGCGGCTGGCGTCAACCCGGTCGTCAACGAGAACACGCAGACGCCGTCGTCCACGTGGACGACGAACTTCCAGGTGAAGAACCCGTCGTCGGTGATCGCCGGCTACGCCCGCCGCGCGTCGATCAACCTCGGCGAGCCGCTGCAGATCGCGGCTTCGGGCCCCAACCTCTGGTACCCGACGGATGGCAGCACGCCGACCGAGACCGTCGAGCTCGAGGTCTACCGCCTCGGCTACTACGGCGGCAAGGGCGGCCGCCTCACGTGGACGGGCAACAAGAAGTACTCCACGTGGCAGTACTTCAACGAAGACGGTATGCCTGCCAACAGCTGGGAGGGCGGCGCCTACCCCGCCGACAACCCGGTGGACGCGCAGACCGGCCTCAGCGGTCGCGCCGGCTGGACCACCACCGCCTCGATCCCCGCGAATGCGTTCCCCGCCTCGGGCGTCTACCTCGTCAAGCTCAAGGCCGAGTGGCTCGAGTTCCCGCCCGGCGTGCCGGCCGTCAAGCGCAACGGCGAGTCGCACGTCGTGGTGATCGTGCGTGACGACAGCCGCCCGCGCGACATCCTCGCGCTCCTGCCCACCAACACGTGGCAGGCCTACAACTACTTCGGTGGCCGCTCGCTCTACACGTACCAGTCGCGTGCGCAGAGCTACGGCTCGATCGTGCCCGCCACCTCGACCGAGCGCGCCGCGAAGGTGTCGCTCGATCGCCCGTACCTCAACTGGATCGCCGACTACAACTGGGTGCTGCGCACCGAGTTCCCCGCGATCTGGTGGATGGAGTCGCAGGGCTACGACATCTCCTACACCGACGATGTCGCACTCCACTTCAACCCCGAGCAGGCGCTGCCGACGAAGTCGAAGGGTCTGGTGATCCTCGGCCACGGCGAGTACTGGAGCGAGGAGCTCCGCAACGCCGTCGACAACGCGCGCGACGCCGGCACCAACATCTACAACTTCGGTGCGAACACCGCCTACTGGCGCGTGCGCTTCGAGACCGCCCAGGGCACTCCGGCCACGAGCGAGAAGAACGCCCGCGTGATGGTCTGTTACAAGACCATCGAGGGTGGCGGCAGCCCCGCGCCGAACCAGGCCGGCACCGCCGATCCCGTCTCGCCGACCACCACCTGGCGCGACACCGGCAAGGGCCCGGGCATCACGAAGCCCGGCACCACCGCCGCGACGCCGGCCGTGTACGCCGGCCCGAACCGCCCCGAGAGCGCGCTCTTCGGCGTGCAGTACATCGGCGACGACGACAACGGCCGCCGGCCGATCACCGTCCCCGCCGACAACGGCAAGGGCGAGTTCGCCGGCCACCGCGCGTGGCGCAACACGAACCTCTCGAAGACATCGACCACGTCGCTCGGCGACGCGACGCTCGCCTGGGAGTGGGACGGCATCCCGCCCGCCGGTTACACGTTCGGCCGCACACCCGCGATGAAGCCGGGCACCACGCTGCAGCGTCTCTCGGAGACCGATCCGCGCGGTCCCGGCGTCGGCAACGCGATGACCTACCTGCTCGACGGCGGCCGCACCTACACCACGGCCGGCGCCTCCTCGCAGCCACCTGCGGGCGGCACCGCCTACGCCCACGCCGTCACGTACACGGCACCCAGCGGCGCGCTCGTCTTCTCGTCGGGCACGATCCACTGGTCGTGGGGCCTTGGACCGCACTTCGTCGACAACTACAACCAGTCGTTCGCCGATCCGCCGACCGATGGCTCCGTGCAGGCGATCCGCCAGGCGACGGCCAACCTCTTCACCGACGGCGGCATCATTCCCGCGACCCCGCAGGGCGTGATCATCGACGCGGCCGCGACGCCGACGCCGACCGCCACACCGGTGCCGACCGCCAGCCCGACGCCGGATCCGAACGCGACCCCGTCGCCGACGCCCTCGCCGACCGCGATGCCGACGGCCACCCCGACGCCGACGGCCACGCCCACCCCCACCGCGACGCCCAAGCCGACCGCCACGCCCGTGCCGGACACTGCGGCGCCGCAGATCACCCAGGCCCTCACGAACTCCACCGTGTGGCTGTTCGGTTGGTACAACGTCTCCAAGACGGCCCGCACGGTGAACGTGAAGGTGACGTGCCCGACGACCGAGAAGAGCGGCCCCGTCCGCCTCGTCGCGACGCTCAAGGACGCCACCGGCGTGCTCGGCGTCGCCACCGGCACCGTCGACCCGGGCAAGAACGTCACGCTCCCGATCGTCATCGGCGCCACCGAGTTCAAGCGGATCTCGTCGAAGACCTACCTCTCGACCGACCTCTCAGTCACGGCCACCGACGCCGTCGGCAACGCCAAGACGGTCACGGCCAGCTACAAGCTCCGCGCGGAGTAGCAGGCGGCCCCGCCCGAGGGGCGACCACCACGCTGCTGAGAGGCCGGGGCGCAAGCCCCGGCCTCTCCGCGTTCTGGGCCAGCCTCAGAACGGGCGACCCAGGCCCTCGGCGCGCCGGGCTGAGGTCTCGGCGGTGCGAATCGTGGAGGCGTGGGTGATGGACCGCGCCTGCGGTGCGCCGCCCACGGCACGCGGGGCGCGCGCCGCCGGGGTCTCAGCCCGGCGCAACGCAGAACGGCCCGCCGGGGAGTGGCGGGCCGTTCTGTTGTGGTGACCCCCGCAGAGGGTCGGGCCGGGTAGGAGGGGACTTCGTTCCCGGCCGGGCTTGGTTCGCCGCTCGTCCGGCGGCGCCTGAGGCTGGCGGAATCTCAGGTCCGTCGGAACGGATCCACGTAGACGTCGTCGACCTGCAGCGAGCCATAGAGGGGCGCGATGCGGAACGAGAGGCGCTTGCCGGTGAAGAGCGGGATGCCGGAGCCGGTGAGGCTGACGGTGCTCGGTGCCCAGGAGCTGCCGGCGGAGACGATCCCGACGGGGAAGGCGGCGAGGAGGCCGTCGGCGCCGGTGTAGCGGGCGGTGATGAGGGCGGAGGCGTTGCCGCGGCCGGCCGACTTCGCGAAGAAGCGGAGGGTGGGGTACTGGAGGCCGGCGCACATGGCGGCGGAGGTGATCGATCCACCTCCGCCCACGACGATCGAGCGGGCGTCGGTGCGGCGGCCGCTCACCTTGAAGGGCTCGTTCTCGGAGGCGTAGCTGACGGAGCCGCTGAAGTCCCAGCCGAGTGCGCCGGGCTCGAAGGAGCCGCCGGGCGCTTCGACGTAGTCGGCGCGGTCGTTCCACTGGGAGAACGCCTTGGAGACCGTGCCGGGGGCGATGCAGGAGTTGTCGGCGCGGCCGAGCTTTGCCAGGGAGCCGAAGGTGGCCTCCGCGAGCGTGTCGGCGAGGGCGCCGGCGTGCGCGGTCGATGGCACGAAGAGCGCTGCGGCGGCGACTGCAGGCGCCAGCATGCGGGGTGACTTCATGAGGTGGGGACCTTGGGACGTGATCGGGGGGGGGTGCAGCTCGGCTGGGGAAGCCGGGCTCTGCCCCTACGATCGCCCGGAAGGTGGTGTGTTATGAGCGTTTCCGGACGGGAATGGACGCCCGGGTTCGCTTTCATTCCGGCGCCATACGGCCAGGCGCGTCATTCGTGCGCCGAGGCACGTCAAGGGCTCCGAGTGAGTCGCCGAATACCGGGGTGTCGCGAAGCGTCCGACCCCCAATGGATCCCGTCGCAGAACAGCACCACCGACTCCATGAGGAGCAGCGTCGCACCGCCCCCAGCTGGCGGGAGCGGCTCGTCGATGCGGCGAGCGGCTTGCTGCTGTTCGTGTTCTGCGCGGCGCTGATGCTCACGACGAGCTGGTCGCTGCCGGACCCGCTGCTCACGCTGATGTTCGTCGCGTTGTACGCGGGCTTCTGGCAGGTGCGGTTCGAGCTCGGGTCGAGTTCGACGACACCGATCCAGCTGCTGGTGGTGCCCATGTGGTTCGCGTTCGATCCGGCGGTGCTGCCGTTGGTGGTGGCCGCGGGCGGCGTCGCAGGCAATGCCGTCGCGACGTTGCGCGGCAAGGACGACCAGCACTGGGAGCGCGCGCTGAGCGCGATCCCGGATGCGTGGTTCGTCGCCGGCCCGGCGCTGGTGTTCGCGCTGTTCGGCGTCCATGACCCTGAGCTCTCCGACCTTCCGATCTACGCGCTCGCACTCGGCTCGCAGTTCCTCGTCGAGGGACTGACGGCGACGCCGCGCATGTGGGCGGCGATCGGCATCCACCCGCGCGACCAGTGGCAGGGCATCGGCTGGATGTGGATGGTGGATGCGTCGCTGGGGCCGGTCGGCCTCGCGGTCGCCTTCTCGCTCGACCTCTCACCCCTCGTCGTGCTGGCGCTCGTGCCGCTCGCGGGCATGCTGGCCCAGTTCGCCAAGGAACGCGACGACCGGATCCTGAAGGCGCTGGAGCTCTCGAGCGCGTATCGCGGCACGGCGCAGCTGATGGGCGACGTGCTCGAGGCGGACGACGCGTACACGGGCGGCGAGCACACGCAGGGCGTCGTCGAGCTGTCGCTGGCGATCGGCGAGCACCTCGGGCTCAACCCGCGGCAGATGCGCACGCTGGAGTTCGGCGCGCTGCTGCACGACATCGGCAAGCTGCGCGTCCCGAACGAGATCATCAACAAGCCCGGCAAGCTCAACGACGAGGAGTGGGCGATCATCAAGCAGCACCCCGGTTACGGCCAGGAGATGCTGGAACGCGTCGGCGGCGAGCTGAGCCACGCCGGCGAGGTGGTGCGCGCGCACCACGAGCGCTGGGACGGCGCGGGCTACCCCGACGGGCTTGCGGGCGCGGAGATCCCGATCGAGGCCCGGATCATCACCGTCTGCGACAGCTTCAGCGCGATGACCACCAACCGCAGCTACCGCAAGGGCATGAGCCACGCGGACGCCCTCGCCGAGCTCGATCGCTGCTCCGGCTCGCAGTTCGACCCGGCGCTCGTCGACGTGCTCAAGGCGGTGCTCAGCACCAAGCCGCGGCCGCTCGCCGCGATCGAGGGCGGCGCCGACCGCCCGGCCGACGCCCCGCTGGCGGCCGATGGCGACGAGCCGTCACAGGCCGCCTGAGACCCCCCGCCCCGCGCGCACCTCCTGGCGATACCCGCGACCGCCGGGCACGACCCGGATCAGCCAGTTCACCAGGGCCATCCGACCCGTCTACGTCCCCCGTTCGGCCGGCAACTGGATACATCACTCCGCGATCCATACGCGCCAAGACATACGACTGTCCACTTCCGCCCGACCTGGGGTCAAGGCCCCATTTCCAGGTCCGAAGACAGGAGGGACCAGTCAGCCGAGCTGGTCAAGCTCGCGTCCCCCAGTGCGAGTCCCACCAATGGACCCAGTCGCCGAACAACTTCACCTCGAACGCCAAGAGCGGATCAACAACGCCCCGTCGCATCGGGAGCGCTGGGTGGCCGTGGTCGCCGCACTGCTCCTCGCCGTTGCAACGGCCGGGCTGGTCGCGCTGGAGCCGCCCGGCTCGATCGACTGGGCCACCACCTCCGCGGTGATCGTGATCTATGCGGTGCTCTGGCAAATCGACTTCGAGGTCGCCTCGGTGAGCACCACACCGCTGCAGCTGATCTTCGTGCCGATGTGGTTCGTGGTCCCTGCCGCCTTGCTGCCCGCGGCAGCGGTCGCAGCGCAGATCCTCGGTGGCTGGCTGAGCGCCGCCATCGCGCGTGACCGCCAGGCGCTGCGCCGCAACTTCGTGGTCGGGACGTTCGCCTGGTACGCCCTCGGGCCGGCGCTCGTCTTGGCTCTGGCCGGCTCGAAGCCGTTCGAGGTCGGGGCGTTCTGGGTCTACGCCGCCGCGCTCGCCGCCCAGTTCATCGTCGACTACGCGAGCAGCATGGTGCGCCTACGCGCGATGGGCCGTTCGTTCACCCCCGTCCGGGACTTCCTGTGGATGTCGAGCATCGACGTCTGCCTCGCACCCATCGGACTCCTCGTCGCGATCGGACTGCAGCTCACGCCCTGGGTAGTCCTCGCCGTCCTCCCGCTGGGACTCTTGCTCGCGCAGTTCGCGAAGGAGCGTGACGAGCGCATCCTGAAGGCCGTGGAACTCTCGAGCGCCTACCGCGGCACCGCTCGCCTCATGGGCGACGTGCTGGAGGCGGACGACGCCTACACCGGCGGTGAGCACACGAACGGCGTCGTCGAGCTTGCCTTGCGGCTAGGCCAGGCCCACGGACTGAACGCTGCGCAACTCCGCAAGTTGGAGTTCGGTGCGCTGCTGCACGACATCGGCAAGCTGCGCGTGCCGAACGAAATCATCAACAAGCCCGGCAAGCTCACGGACGAGGAGTGGGCGATCATCAGGCTCCACCCGGGGTACGGCCAGGACATGCTGGAGCGTGTCGGCGGGCAGCTCAGCGACGTCGGCGTCATCGTCCGCGCCCACCACGAGCGCTGGGACGGCGGCGGCTACCCCGACGGCCTGGCCGGTAACGAGATTCCAATCGAGGCGCGCATCATCACGATCTGCGACAGCTTCAGCGCGATGACCACGGATCGTTCGTACCGAAAGGGCATGAGCGAGGCTGACGCGCTCGAGGAGATCCAGCGCTGCTCAGGCACGCAGTTCGACGCCGCACTCGTCGCGACGCTCTTCCGCGAACTCGGTGCGCCGCACCCGCGGCCGGTGCTCTTCGATCCGGCTCACACCAAGCCATCGCCTGCCCACGTGCCGAGCACGTCGGACGGCAAGGCGAGCCAAGCAGCCTAGGACAGTGACCGCGCCGCGGCGACCGGCTCGAGGCCGGTCGCCGCACGCGGCGGAGCTGCGGGGATCGGAGTCCCGCGCAGCCATGTGGTCCTACAGCTTGGTCGGCATGCCGGCGCTCCTGGATACGGCTGGACAGGGGGAAGGACCCGGGCCGAAGCCCAGGCCATGAGTGCCCGACCACGCGGAACCACCGCGTGCTCTTGATGGACACCCGGGGTGGGTGGTGGGGGAAAGATGAGGGTGACCGCGTGGCAGCTCATACGAGCGCCTCGGCGACCTGGGCGGTCGGCACGGACTGCGGGGCCCGCGACGTGACCGACGGGAGTTCCGAGCGCACGGGCGCGACCTCGGCGGTGGCCTCGGCCCGTGCCGCGCGCTGCGCGATCACGACCCAGACACCGAGCGCTGCGGCCGCGACGAACCCGGGGAGCCAAAGCGTGACGCGCGGCGCTACGAGCTCGGCCACGACCCCGCCGAGGAGGAAACCGACGGCGGGCATCGCCGTCGCCATGCCCTCGAGCCGGCCTGCGGCCTTGGCCTCCTGCCCGACGGGAGCGCGCTCGAGCACAGCAGTGACGAGCGCCACCCAGTAGGTGCCGTTGCCCGCACCACCGATGAGCGCGGCGACACAGGCCACGACGACCGAGGGCGCGAAGCCGAGCCCGATGTAGCCCGCCGAACTGGCGAGGACGCCGACGACGATCGAGCGGAAGGGATCACCAACGCCATAGCGCGTGTAGCCGATGCCACCGAGGATCATGCCGATGCCCCATGCCACGAGGATCGTGCCGTAGGTGCCGACGCCGCCGCCGAGTGCATCCTCGACGTACGCGAGCAGCGCGGGCTCATCCATCGCGAACACGCAGGCGACCACCGCACCGAGCGCGAGCAGGCTCCAGAGCGGAGCACGGAGCGGCGAAAGCTCGGCGACCGGGGCCTCGGCCTCCTCGGAGGCGAGGTCGTCCTCAGCGAGTGACGTGTGGCGGAGCGCCGCCGGCATCGTGAGCGCGGCTAGAGCCAGGAGGAACGCGAGGCCCGCCCAGCCTGCGATCGACGCTGTCGGCCCGGCGACGCCTGCGGCAACGGCACCGACCGCCGGCCCGAGCAGCGCGATCGTGCCGAAGACGACGTTCTGCACGGCGCTGATCTCGCGGAACTCATGGCCGGAGGTGGCACGGACGACCGAGGTGCGGATGAAGACCCGCGAGGTCATGCCGGCGACACCTGCGACGAAGGCGAGCACGTAGAGCGCGGGGCCGGCGCCCATGGCGGCGAGCAGCGCGAACACCACGCTCCGGAGGGCGTAGGCGACGATGAGCCCGGTGCGGACGTCGACGTGCTCGAGAAGACGGCCCAGCGTCGCCGCGAGCGCCCCCGGAGCGACCTGCTTGGCGACGAGCATCAGCGAGGCGGCGATCGGCGAATCGGTGACGTCGTAGACGAGCACCATGAGCGCCACGCTGCTCGCGAACTCGAGCAGGAACTCGGCGGCGTAGATGCCGACGATCCACCGCAGAGCGGGTGTCTTAAGCGCTTTGAGCATGGGTGGGGGAGCGATGTCCGGGGGGTGAACCGGAGCCTTGCGAGCTCCGAACCGGTCATCTGGCGAGCAAGGTAGACCCGCTGAGATCGGTCGTCAATCGATTTATGGAGAATCGTCCGTACGGCCCTGGCTGGTTGGTTGGTCCAAGCCACTGCACCGGAAAGCAGCACGGGCTTTTTCGCCGAATTGGCGGGCGGTAAGAGAGGTTCTGAGCGCGCGTCAGCGACGGCGCTCGATGTCCCCCGACCGTCGCGCCGGATTCTGGGGTCAGCGTGCGGCGGTCGGCTGCGGCCAGCGCTCACGCGCCAGCGAGGCGCGTCGACGCACCTCGTTTTCGGACTCGCCGTCGAGGCCGACGCGCGTCGAGTGCGCGACGAGCCAGGGCGACTCGGGGTCGACGAGCTCGTCGAGCGGGAGCGGAAGGTGCTTGTTGGCGATCGCGAGCGGCCCGCGGGGACCGCCGAACGAGGCAGCCCGAAACCCGAGCGCGTAGGCGAGCATGGTGAGGAGCAGATCCTCCGAGACGATCGTGCGCAGGCGCTGGCGGTAGGTGAGCGCGCCGGCGTCGGCGAGTGCCGCACAGTAGGCGCGCGTCATCACGACGCAGCTGCCCTGCACGATCGCGCCGGGCGGCCAGCCGCTCTCGCGCGCCGCGCGCTCCCAGGCGGCGAGCTGGTCGTCGTGCGGCACCTCGCCGTCGAGCACACGCCGGTGGTAGTCGCGGTCGGTCTCCTCGGCGCCATCCGGGCGAGTGATAAACGCACCGCCGATCCCGACGGGCACCGCCGAAGCCAGCGCAGCGGCGGGCGTGCCGGCATCCTCGGCCCCGACCGCCACCGCATCGGACTGCGCGCTGGCGATCGCCGACACGAGCGCATCGACCACGCCCGGGCCGGTGACGAGGGCATCCGCGTCGAACTTCACGAGCAGGTCGAAGTCGAAGTGGCGCAGCGCCGTCGCCACCGCGAGCGCGGTGACGGGCCACAGCCGCGGCGGGCCGCCGCTCGGGAACCGCGGCCGCACCACGAGCGCCTCGGGGATGTGGGCCGTGATCGCGTCGGCGTGGGCGTCGGGCGACCAGTCGTCGGTGACCAGCAACGCGACCTCACCCGGCGACGAGGCCTGCACGCTCTCCCAGGCCGCAAGCACGCCGTCGAGCGCGCCCGGCCCGGCGGGCACCCACACCACGCACCGCACGCGTCGGCGCGCAGCCGGGTCCGGCGCCGGCAGCGGCTTGCCACGCAGCCCGCCGGGCGCGCGGAGCAGCTGCGCCGGCACGCGCCGACGGCGGTAGAGCATCGCCGCGAGCCGCCCCGTGTCGCTGGCCTTCAGTCGCCGGCGCCAAGCGGGCGTCGCGAGCTCGGGGTTGAAGAGCTCGTCCTCGCCCGGCGCGGCGGGCTCAGTCATCAGACGTCGGGGTGCTCTCGGCCGATCCGCCGCGGCCGGCGCCGAGCAGCACCTGCACCACGCGCGGAGCAACGAGGAACAGCCCGCCGGCGTAGAGCGCGCCGCCGACGATGAGCGTCACCGCAGCCTGCGGGATCCCGTCGAGACCGATGCCCGTCGACACGCCGAGGCCGGCCGCGAACGCCACGGCGGCGAGCCCGGCGGCACGCACGGTGTCGAGGACGATCTCGCGCGTCACCGCCCCGAGCTGCGCGCCGGTGCCGATCACGACGAGCACGGTGAAGAGCGAGAGCGGTGCGACGACCATCGCCGCGATCACCAGGTCGACGCCAGCGACCTGTGCCGCCAGCACCGTGACCGCGAGGTGCACGGCGAGCGCGACGGGCGCGAGCAGGTTGACGGTGCGCGAGCGGCCGATCGCGAAGAGGCCGGGGATCGCGAAATTGAGGAGCAGCGCGGCGGCGAGCCACGGCCCGAGGAGGCCGATCGCGCGGGCCAGCGAGGCCGTCTGCGCATCGCCGAGGGCCGACGGCAGCAGCGCGTCGACGACCGGCGTCGCGGCCACGATGCCCGCGGCCAGGATCGGCGCGCTCACGAAGGCGGCGTAGCGGTAGCCGTGCGGCACGGTGTCGGCAACGACCGTGTCCCACTCGTCCTGAGCCCCGCGGACCATGTCGGGCGCGCGGCTGATGCCGACGGCGGTGCTGGTGCCCGCGACGAGGTAGCTGGCCAGCAGATAGGCGTAGGAGAGCACGGTGGTCGCGCCCGCCCCGCCCTCGCGGCCGACGACCGCGAGCGTCACGAGGAAGAACGCGTTGATCACGAAGTAGACGACCGACCGGCCGAGGAGATCGCCAGCCGTCTGGATGCACTGCACGACGAACCGGTTCTTGTGATCGCCGATCGCGGCGAGCCCGCCGCCACCGACCCCGGACGCCACCTCCTCACGTCGCACGCGCGCCAGCGACCAAGCCGACCAGCCGGCCGTGACGACCGCCATCGCGAGCATCGACCACGCCAGCGCGAGCTCACCGTGGGTGCGCACCAGCAGGAAGGTGACGAGCCCAGCGAACGCGCCCACAGCGTAGGCGGCAGCGACGCTCTCGAAGCGGTCGCGCATGCCGAGCAGCGTGGCGGCCCCGGCGGCTCCGAGCTGGAGGATCATCGCGAGACCGAGGACGCGCAGCGCCGTGGTGGCGAGATCGTGCGCATCGCCCGTGGCGCTCGGCGCGAGCAGACTGGAAACAGGCCCGGCCAGCGGCCCGCAGGCGATCACGATCGGCAGCGCCACGACGGCCATCGCGCCGAAGAACCGGAGCATCCCGATCGCGCGGTCGCCGACGAGCAGCGGCACCGAACTCACTCGGGTGGCCTGCGTGAACACGCCCACCACCTGGTAGACGGCGAAGGCGGCGAAGAAGGCATCGGTGCGGGCCGTGGCGCCGTACTCGCCGAGGTAGAGCACGGCCTGGATGGCCGAAGCGCCGGCCATCGCCAGCGTCGAGAGTGCCATCAGGGCGCCGGCGCGTGCGGCGCGGGTGGGCGCCTCGGGCGCGCTCGCCGGAGCGGCGCTCGTCACGCGGCGCCCCCGGCAGGCGACGGCGTGGCGACGAGCCGCGCGGGATCGGTGGCGAGGATGCCGTCGACCTCGACGGCGACCTCCTCGGCCAGCTGCACGACCGACTCACCGTTGAGCAGTCGCGGGTAGATCTGGCTGGCGGAAGCGAGCGCGAGACCCCTGATCGGGCGACCATCCTCGTACGACGGGAAGATCGGCGCCTCGCGCGGGGCGACGCCCTTGGCGTGCACCGGTTCGACGGTGGGCGCGCGCTGCACGGTCCACCCGAGCACGTCTTCATGGCGGAACGCGGGCGAGAGCTTGGCGACCATCTCCGTGAAGCGGTCGTACACCTCTTGGTCGGTGAGGCCGAACGTCTCCGATTTCGGATCGCAGTAGCGCGGCACGTACACGAGGCGGTTGCCACCGGTGTGATCGGTGCCGACCACGTGGCTCGTCTCGACGATCGTGGTGATCGGGGTCGGGTCGACGATGTTCACCGAGTAGTGCTCGGTGAGCGACTCCTTCACGAGCAGGATCAGGCAGACGACACCGAGGAACCGCTGCGGGTAGGCGCCGAGCAAGGGCTGCAGCTCGGCGGGCAGCAGGAACTTCAGCGCGGGCGGCTGCAGGGTGGGGATGACGAGGTCGTAGCGCTCGTCGCCGTCCTCGGTGGTGACGCCCGCGACGTTGCCGCCCTCCATCAGCAGCCCCGTGACCGGCACGCCGGTACGCACGATCGCGCCGGACTCCTCGGCCGCCTTGGCGGCAGCCTCGATGAGGCGCTGATGGCCGCCGCGCAGCGCGCCGAACTCCTCGGCGCCGCCCTTGCCGGAGCGCGCCGAGCGCATGCGGCGCGTGCGGCTCCACAGGTAGGTGGCGGGGAGCTCCTCGTGGTGGCCGTCGAAGCGGGAGTCGAGCAGCGGCCGCCAGATCTTGTCGACCACGCGCTTGCCGCTCATCTTGCGCAGCCACTCGAGCAGAGGCTTGTCTTCGAGGTCGGCGTACTGCGAACGCAGCTGGCAGGCCACGACGAACCGTGCGAGACGGAGACGGTCGGTGAACTTCAGCGGCGGGAACTTCAAGAAGTCGCCGATGCCGTTGAACGGGTACATCTTGCCGCCGGAGAAGAAGCCCACGCCGACGGGCGCATTGCTCATCTCGTCGGTGAGGCCGAGCTCGTCGACCAGCGCGTGCATGCGCGCGTCCGACGGCACGATCACGTGGTAGAAGCGATCGATGTCGTAGCCGGCCAGCTGGGTGCGATCGGCGAGGCCACCGAGGGCCGCACCACGCTCGAGCAGCTGCACGTCATGGCCCTGCTGGGCCAGGCGGAGCGTGAGGGTGGCGCCGAGGATGCCGCCACCGACGACGGCGATGCGCGCCATGCGTCAGGCCGCCCGTGACTCGGACGTAGGATCGGCGGGAGTCGGAGCGTCGTCCGGGGCGCTGATGTCGTCCAGGTCGGTGACCGCCCCGGGCGCACCGGCGGCCAGTGCCTGCTCGATCGGGCTCTCGTCGGAGAGCGGCGAGATCGGCGGCGGCTGGATCCGGCCGACCATGTGCGCGGCCATCAGGCGACCGTAGGCGCGCACCGTCGGGCCGAGCTGCATCTTGCTGACGCCCTCGCGCTTGGTCCAGTCGTTGACCGTCGGCACCTCGGCGAGGCTCGCCCCGGCGTTGTGCAGCTTGAGCAGCAGCTCGACGTTGGCGGCGAAACCCGGCTCGCGCACGAGGAGGTAGCCGTACGTCTCAGCCGCCCTGCGAAGGGTGCCGGCGCGATACACGCGGTAGAGCGAGCTGAGGGTGTGGATGTCGCGCAGGCCTCCGGCGATCCGGAACGCACCCGACACCGACTTGCTCGCCCACAGGCGCCAGCCATCGACGCCGACGATCTTGCCGCCCGGCGCGTAGACCGAGGCGAGGACGATGTCGAAGCCCTGGTCGAAGAGCTCGATCATGCGCGGGAGGTCGTCGAGGTCGCTGGTGCAGTCGGCTTCGAGCGTGACGATCGGCTCGTCGTCGCCCGCCTCCTGCAGTGCGGCGCGCAGGCCGGTGTTGATGGCGGTGCCGAGGCCGAGGTTGCGCGGATGGCGCACGACGCGGAGGTCCATGTCGCCGCGGTGGGCTTCGATCTCCTCGATGGTGCGGTCGGTCGAGCCGTCCTCCACGATGATCACGCGCGCGCCGAGGGCCTTGGCGCGCGGAGCGAGATCGGCGAAGAGCCGGGCGATGTTGGCCTCTTCGTTGTAGGCCGGGATGACGAAACGGATCATGAGATGGCTGGTCCCGTGGCGAGGCGCCCAGGGGCTAGGCAGGTACCGGGTCTGGCGTCTCGAGGGACGGACGCATGGGTCGACGTTGTGCAGCGCTCTCGCGCAGGGCGAGAGCGTTCGCGAGCGCGCGGGCGCCGGCAAGGGCCGGGACGGGAGCGGGGCCGCCTTCGACGATCGCATCGCGGAAGGCCGCGAGCTCGGCGCGGAGCGGCTCCTCCTTGTTGATCGCGAAGCGGATCATCTCGCCCTCGGCGTCACCGCGCAGCTGGGCGAGTTGGTCCCAGCCGACGGCGATGCCGCCGGAGCGGACGAGGAAGAGGTCTTGCGTGACCCAGCTGGCGCGCAGCAGGCCCTCCTCGCCGATCACGACGAGCTCGCGCCGCTTCTCGGGGGTGAGCCAGTTCACGTCGAGCAGGCCGTGCGGACCGTGGTCGCCGAAGCGGATCATGCCTTGGACGATGTCTTCGTGGTGGGAGTGCGCGAACTGCGAGCTTGCGGCGGTGATCTCGGTGATCGACTCGCCGGTGAGCCACTCCATGAGGTCGAGGTCGTGCGTCGCGAGATCCAGGGCGACGCCCGCATCCATGATGCGGGTGGGCAGCGGGCCGACGCGCGTCGCGTGCACGCGGTAGACGCGCCCCAGTGCGCCGTCGGCGAGCAGCTGGCGGAGCTTGCGGGCGGCCGGGTTGAACCGCTCGACGTGCCCGACGGTGAGGATCTTGCCGGCGCGCTCGGCCGCCGCCGTCATCGCGACGGCGTCGGGCACCGTGGTGGCGATCGGCTTCTCGACGAGGCAGTGGATCCCGGCGGCGAGCGCGGCGGTCGCGATTTCGCCGTGCAGGGAGCTGGGCGCGACGATGGAGATCGCGTCGATGTCGCCGCGGGCGATGAGGTCGTGCCAATCGGCGTGACGGTCGATCTCGCGCTGCGCCGGGCCGGTGACGGTCTGGAAGCGCTCGAGGTCGGGCTCGGCGATGGCGATCACGCGCGCGCCGTCGAGACGGCTCCACACGTTGAAGTGGTACTCGCCCATGCGGCCGAGACCGACGATGCCGATGCGCAGATCGGTCATGCCACCCAATCCTCGTTCGGCAGGTCGGTCGGACCCGCCGTGTTGACCTTACGCGCGAGCGCGATCGTGTGCTCGGCAATGCGTTCGCTGGCGTGCCCGTCGCCGAAGATCGCCGGCCGCGAATCGGGGCGTGGCGCGTCGAGCGCAGCCTGGAACTTGGCGTCGTCGACCCCGACGAGCGTGTTCCAGCCCTGGTCGACGGTGTCGGTCCACTCGGTCTCCTCTCGGAGCGTGATGCAGGGGACGCCCCAGAGGTAGGCCTCGCGCTGCACGCCGCCGCTGTCGGTCGCGATCGCCTGGGCGCCGCGCTCGAGGCTGAGCATCTGCGTGTAGGTGACGGGCTCGAGCACCTCGACGTTCTCGGGGAGCGCTAGGCCGAACTTGTCGATCGCGGCCGCCGTGCGAGGGTGCAGCGGCCAGCGCACGGTCCACGGGCTCCGGGCGAGGCAGTCGAGCACGCCCTGCAGGCGGTCCTTGTCGTCCGTGTTGTAGTTGCGGTGCACGGTGGCGAGGAGGTAGTCGTCCCCGCCGGCCGGCAGCACCTGGTCGCGCAGCCCTTCGAGGATGTCGCAGAGCGGGTCGCCGGTCATGAAGATCTCGCCATGCACGCGCTCGGCCTGGAGGTTCTTCACGGCGCCGGGCACGGGCGCGAGGAGCAGATCGGAGCGCTTGTCGGTCTCGACGCGGTTGTACTCCTCGGGCATGTCGTGGCGGTGGCTGCGCAGGCCGGCCTCGACGTGCACGAGCGGCACACCGGTGCGCTCGGCCGCAAGGGCGCCGGCGAGCGTCGCGCTGGTGTCGCCGCGGACGAGGATCACGTCGGGGCGGCGTTCGTTGATCAGCTCGATCATGCGCTCGGTGCCCACGCGCACCTGTTCCTCCGGTGAGGAGCTGCCGACGCCGAGGTTCACGTCCGGCTCGGGGAGCTTGGTGGCGGCGATCTGCGCGCCGCTCATCTTCTCGTCGTAGTGCTGGCCCGTGTGGACGAGGATCTCGCGGCAGTGCTTGCGCAGCGCCTCGCTCACGGGCGTTGCCTGGATGATCTCGGGGCGAGCCCCGATGACGGAGAGAACGGTGGCGACGGAGGAGCGGTGAGACACGGCGTGCATCGGGCGTGCCGCGGCGTTGGGGGTCGCCGTGGAATCGGAGGTGTGCCGGCCGCTGGGCCGGTGTGGTGCAGACATGGGCTTCAGTCTCCGCATCCTCGCGCATTTGGCGTCGTTCTGCAGCGCTCAGGACGTTCTCCCCGATGCTCGGCGCCTGGTCCAAAGTCTTGAAGCGCGGTCGTCGGAACCCGGAATGAGAACCGGGAAATCGGACGCATGTGTCCGCCACCCCTCACACATCGCGCTCCGATGGGTAGCTGGACGCTCTCCGCTGCGAGCGGCTTTCGTCCGGCGCCCAGTTGGCACGGCGGGGCGAATCGTCGGCCCGAGGCCTGGATTTGCCATGGACCGAAGTCCGCGGCGGGCGGGCTCGAGTTGGTGCCACGGCCGGCATTCGCGTCGTACCCGCGTTGGTGATCGGCGAGTCAGGGGCCCCCGAATCCAATCCGAAGGGCCGGGCCCGGTTGTTGGGCCGTACTCGCGCCGTCACACGACGCGAGTCCGGCCCAAGCCCTGCGCCCATTTACGCGCTCGGCACCAGGATCCGCAGCTGAGTCGCCTGGCTGCGGCCGCGCAGCACGGTGGCACCGTCGGCCTGCCAGTGGGTGCGCTCATCACCGGTCGTGGCGTCGAGGCAGGCGCCCGAGGCCAGCGTGAGATCGGGCTGGGTCTTGGCGAGGTCGCAGAGACGGGCCGCCTCGTTCACCGGGTCGCCGATGACGGTGTACTCGAAACGCTGCTCCGTGCCGATGTGGCCGGCGACCGCCTCGCCGTAGGCCACGCCGATCGCAGCGGTGAGCTCCGGCACCTCGACCGAGAGCCGCTCGTGCATCACGCGGGCGGCGCGCAGCGCGGCATCGGCCGGGTCGGCGAGCTCTGCCGGCGCACCCCACACCGCGAGCGCCGCGTCACCCTCGAACTTGTTGATGAACCCGCCCGACTCCTCGACCTCCTCGACGACCACGGCGAGGAAGCGGTTGAGCAGGCGGACGACCTCTTCGGGGCGCATGTTGGAGGCGAGCGTGGTGGATCCGACGAGATCGACGAAGAGCACGGCGACCGTGCGCAGCTCGCCGCCGAGGCGGATTCCGCCGGCGATCGCGTGCGCGGCAACCTCGGTGCCGACCTGCCGACCGAACAGGTCGCGCACGCGCTCGCGTTCCCGGAGTCCCTCGACCATGGCGTTGAAACCGCCCTGGAGTTCACCGATCTCGGTCGAGTCCCACACGGGCAGCTCGACGTCGTAGTCGCCCTTCTCCACGCGCGCGAGCCCGCGGCGGATGGACGCGAGCGGATGCACCGTCGCGTAGGCCGCGAGCAGGATGACGACCGCGCCGAACACGAGCGCGAATGCGCAGAGCACGATCGCCGTCACCGCGAGACGCTCCTTCGTCATCGGCGCATCGGTGAGCGCCGTGATGCCGACCATCATCAGGCCGAGCACCGGCACGGCCGTCCCGAGCGCCCATGCAAGGATCCAGCGGGCGGTCACCCCGGGCACGCCATGACGATCGACCGCGCCGGCGGCGAGGGCGCGCCGCATCACCGGCCGCAACGCCAGCTCGGTCGCGAGGTAGGCGGCCGTCGACGTGGTGACGCCGCCCAGCGCCACCGTCAGCCCGACGCCCAATGCCAGCAGCGGAGCGAACGCAAAGTTCACCGCCGTGAAGAGGACGGTGGCGACCCCCCAGAGCCAGAGCTGCAGCAGCATGATCGAGCCGGGCGCCCGCAGCAGCCGGGCGCGTTCCTCGGGCGTGGGCTGCCGGCCGGCGAGCAGCCACGCTCGCGTGCCGAGCGGCCCGCTCTCCACGCGGCGCCGGCCGATCGTGATCCCGACTCCGAGGGCGAGCAGGACGTAGCCGGCGGCGAGCCCGAGGTTGACGGCGGCGACGGTGCCACGGTCATAGCTGTCCGGCTTTGGCAGCACGAGCAACGCGAAGACGATGACGACACCCGCCCCGATCGCGTTGGAGGCGGCCGCGACGATGACCGTCATCGCGCGGACGCGCAGCGTGACGCGCTCGCCAGGCTCGTCCGGATCGCCGATCAGGAACCGGCTTGCGACGATGGCGTCGACCCAGCGCTTGAGCAGCGCGCGATCGATACGTGACGGTTGGGTCTCCATAGAGGTGTGTGCACCTCGTCTCAGAGGGCCGTTCCTAGTCTTCCATCGGCCGCGGGGACCCTCGACGTTGCTACGGTTACGTAACTGTAACCTCTGGCTCGGGGCCGACGCCACCGTTCGTCGACGCCGGCGCCTGCTCCTCCTCAGGAGGGCCATCATGCTGAGTCCCAGCCCCGCGATGCCCGCCACGCCTTCGATCCCGCCCCTCCCCCGCCTCGACCTGCTGGTGCAGCGCTCGACGCGACTCGCCGAGATCGACGGCCTCCCCGCCGAGGCCGCGCGCTGGCAGCGTGATGCCGTGCAGCGGCGGCGCGAGATCCAGCGCGAGGCTCGCGACCTCGCCACCCCGCGCGTGTGGCACGACACCATCTCCGGGCTTGCGGGCTCGGCCTGGCGAGTGGCCACCGCCGCCGCCCCCGAGGCGCCGCTCGTCCTCCTCAGCGCAGCTGCCGAGGCGCTCGGCACGCCGATCGGCCCGCCGATTCGCGGTGGCGGAGCCATGATCGAGCGCGCGCAGAAAGTCGTCCGCGCCGGCGGCCCGGCCTACATCAAGCTCGGCCAGTTCATCGCCACGGGCGACGGCCTGCTGCCCGACGAGTGGGTGCGCGCGTTCCATTGGTGCCGCGACGAGGCGCCGTCACTGCGCCCTGGCAAGGCCGAGGAGATCGTCTACCGCGAGCTCGGTGAAGACGCCGACCGCATCCGCTCGATGGAGCGCCTCCCGCTCGCCGCCGGGTCGATCGGGCAGGTGCACCGCGGCCGCCTGAACGATGGCACCGAGGTCGTGATCAAAGTGCGCCGACCGCGTCTCGGCCGGCGACTTCGCAAAGACATCGAATCGCTCGCGCTCGTCGCCGCCGCCGCGCCGCGCCTGCGCCCGGAGATCGAGTCGGCCAACCTCGAGGGCTTCGTCGAGCTCTTCGCGGAACTCGTCCTCGAGGAGCTCGACTTCCGGATGGAGGCCGCGAACCTCGTCGAGGCCACCGCGGTGCTCGAGTCGCTCGGTGCCGAGCACGTGCGCGCGCCGCGCCCGATCCCCGGCATGGTCACCGAGCGCGTGCTCGTGATGGAGCTGCTCCCCGGCGTGTCGTACGCCAAGCTGCCGCCCGAGGCCGCCGGGGGCGAGCGTGGTGCCGAGCTGCTGCGCGTGGGCGTGCAGAGCGTGATCGAGGCGACCCTCGTGCACGGCGTGTTCCACGGCGACATGCACGCCGGCAACGTCCTCATCGACGAGCGCGGCGGGTTCTCGCTCGTCGACCTCGGCATCACCGGCCGCCTCGACGCCGAGCAGCGTGCCGGGCTCGTGCGCTTCCTCGTCGGGTTCGCCGGCTCCGATGCGCGCGTGATGATGGAGGCGATGCGCACGTTCGGCGCGGTCAGCGACGACGTCGACCTCGCCCGCCTCATCGCGCGGCTCCAGATCGAGCTCGAGGCGATCGACGCCCGCGATGCCGGCGCCATCACCTTCGAGCGCCTCGGCCAGGTGCTCGGCAGCCTGTTGCGCATCCTCGGCGCCGCCGGCGTCACGCTGCCCAAGGATCTCGTCCTCTTCTTCAAGAACCTCCTCTACCTCTCCGGCTTCTCGGCCGCCGTCGCCCCCGACGCCGACCTCTTCGCCGTGATCCAGGGCATCCTCGCCGACGTCTTCGCCCGCGAAGACCTCGCCGCGCTGCTGGTGCCGCCCGGCGAGTAGGTGGGCACGGCGGGTCCCCTCGGCATCGCACAGCGGGTCCCCTCGGGATTTGAGGGGTGCCGCACGAGATGTGTCGAGCGGCGCTGGGTGGTCGCTCTACGATCTGGCGCGTGCCGAAGATCCTGCTGACGTTCGAGCCGCCGGACGGCGGGGTGGCCGAGCATGTGCTGCAGCTCGCGCGGGAGCTGCCGTCGCGGGGGTTCGAGGTGGAGCTCGCGGGCCCGCTGGATGGCGAGTTCGTCTACGGCCAGCTCGACGGGTCGATCCCGATCCACCGGCTCGACTACCGTCGCGGCTACGGCGATCCGAAGGCCGACGCCCGCACGGCGCGGCAGCTCGCGGCACTCGTGCACCGCGGCAGGTACGACTTGGTGCACGCGCACTCCGCGAAGGCCGGCGTGCTCGCGCGGGCGGTCCTCGCCGGCCGCAGCTCGCCGGCCGTCGTGTATAGCCCGCACTGCTTCCCGTTCATCGGCGACTTCGGCACGCCGCGGCGGATCTTCGCGACGAACGTGGAGCGCGCCCTCGCGCCCGTCACCTCGCGGATCCTCTGCGTGTGCGACGACGAACGCCACGAGGGCCTGAACATCGGCATCAACGACCGCCGGATGCGCGTGATCCACAACGGCAGCAAGCGGATGCCTCCGGGCACCGAGCCGTCGCCGGAGCTCGAGGCGTTCCGCGGCGAGGACGGCGTGCTCGTCGGCTCGGTCGCGGTGCTGCGTGAGCAGAAGCGCATCGACGTGCTGATCGACGCGGCGCCCGCGATCCTCGCCGCCGACCCGCGCGCCCGCGTCGCGATCATCGGCAACGGCCCGCTCAACGAGGAGCTCCGCGCGCGCGCCACCCAGCTCGGCCTGCATGGCGAGCCGCGCTTCGACTTCTTCCCGTTCGTGCCGCCCGCGTTCCCGTCGCTCGCGGCGCTCGACGTCTACGTGCTGCCGTCGTCGTGGGAGGCGTTCCCGATCGGCGTGCTCGAGGCGATGGCCTGCGGCGCGCCCCAGGTGGCGACCGACGTCGGCGGCACCCGCGAAGCGGTGGTCGACGGGTACGGCCGTGCGGCCCGCCGCGGCGACCTCGATCGCACGCCCGGCACCGTCGAGGACGAGACCGGCCTGCTCGTACCGCCCGCCGATCCGCAGGCGCTCGCGAAAGCCGTGCTCGAACTCACCAAGGATCCCTCGCGCCGCCAGCGCATGGCCGACGCCTCACGCGCGCGTCACGCGGAGCACTTCACGCTCGGCACGATGGCCGACCGCATCGCCGACGCGTACCGCGAAGTCTTGAACTCGTAACTGAGCGGGACGCTCAGCGTTCGTAAGGGTCGGTGATGATGGCGTCGCGCTCTTTTTCGCGATCGAGCGTCGGCACGAGCCGGCTCGCCGCGACGAACACGGTGACCATCAGCTTCCCGGAGCCCCGGCGCCCTCGCCGGTGGATCAGGTGGGTGTGACTGAGCGTCATGGCGCCTCGACCATACGGCCCTGTGGCCACGGCGTCCCGTTCGGCCGGAAGAAGGTCGGATTGCGGCGGCTGACGCACCGGACGAATATACGATACGCACCGTCTACCATGGGCCATGTTCCACGGCGATCGATCGTCGTGTGACGGATCACTCGCGTTGACTGACGGCGCCTCAGCGTGGTCTGCCGGATGGCCCGGCGCTGCCCCGCGGGGCGTGTGCGGCTCCGGCCGGGCTACGCGCTGACGGGGACGAATCGACCGGTGGCGAGCTGCCGGAGGCGGGCGATGTCTTCGGCGCGGCTGCGCGAGAGTGGCACGGTGGCCTGCGCTTCGGCGATGTAGGCGGTGGTGTCGGCGGGCACGCGGCGCTGCAGGGCGCCGAGGAGCGTGCCAACGACGACCTGCTCGAGCTCGGATCCACTGAAGCCGTTCGTGGCGTCGACGATGCCGCGGAGGCTGAGGGCGGCCGGGTCTTGGCGGCGCAGCTGGAGGTGGATGCGCAGGATCGCATCGCGCTCGGCGGGGCTGGGGAGGTCGACGAAGAAGAGCTCGTCGAAGCGGCCCTTGCGGAGCAGCTCTGGCGGGAGGCCGAAGATGTCGTTGGCGGTGGCGACGAGGAAGACGCCCTCGGTGCGCTCGCTCATCCAGGTGAGGAGGGTGCCGAGGATGCGCTGGGAGACGCCGCCGTCGTTGCTGTCGGCGCTGCCCTGCGAGAGGGCCTTCTCGATCTCGTCGATCCAGAGCACGGCGGGTGAGAGCGATTCGGCGACGGCGAGGGCGCGGCGCAGGTTCTTTTCGCTCTCGCCGACGTACTTGTCGTAGATCCGGCCGGCGTCGAGCTTCACGAGCGGCATCCCCCATTCGCGGGCGATCACCTTGGCGGCGAGCGATTTGCCGCAGCCCTGCACGCCGGTGAGCAGGATGCCCTTCGGCGCGGGGAGGTTCATGGCCTTTGCCTCGGCGCTGAAGCCGACGCGGGCACGATCGAGCCAGGCCCGTAGGCGCTCAAAGCCGCCGAGCTGGGCGGTGTCGTCGCTCGGCGGGAAGTATTCGAGCACGCCGCCGTCGCTGAGGGCGCGGGCCTTGAGCGCCGCGATGCGCGGGAGGTCGTCGAGGTCGAGGCGGCGGTCCACGGTGGCGACGTGCTGCAGCACCTGCCGCGCCTGGGCGAGCGTGAGGCCGCGCAGGGCGGCGACGACCTCGAGGTGGTCGAGCGGCGTGAGCGCGACGTCGGCGGAGCGCTGCAGGGTGAGGGCTTGCGCGACGACGCCGAGCGTGGCGCGGTACTCCTCGTCGCTGGGGAGGCCGAGCGGGTAGGTGGGGACGCGCTCGCGTAGCGCGGCGGGTAGACCGGGCTCGGAGCCGAGCAGGATGATCGTGGAGCGCCGGGTGGATGCCTGGAACTCGTCGAGCACGTCGCGCAGGGCGCGCACCACGCCCGTGTTGCCGAGCTGACTGCGCAGGTCGCGCATCACGTAGATCGCCTCGGTGCGCATCTCGTGGATGCCGGCGAGGGCGGCCGCCGCGTCGGCGGTCTGGTACATCGGGTGCTCGTCGCCGCCGCCGCGTCGCACGAGCCCGCGGGTCATGGTCCAGTCGAAGACGGGGAGACGCAGCTGCCAGCCGACGTCGTCGAGGATCGCCATGGCGCGGTCCTCCTCGTCGGTCTCCAGCGCGATGGCGGCGTAGCGCGAATTGACGAGCGTGACGAGCTCGTGCGCCGCACCGAACACCTCGGTCACCGGTGCGGCCTGCGCCTCTGCGGCGTCGGGCCCGCCGACCATCGTCCCGCGCGCCTGGTCGTACGGCAGCCAGCCCGGAGCGGGCGCGGCGCCGTAGCCGGGAGCAGGCGATACGGGGCGTCCAGCATCCATGCCACAGGCATCGGCTGCTGGCCGCGCCAGTTGAGGGTTTCCCCCAGATGTTCCTGAGGCGTCCATCGCGCCGCAGGTCTGCCGCCGTTGCGAGCGGGGGTAGGCCCTAAGCGGATCTCACGTGCATCTTCCGTCCGCGCGAATCCGACCCGTGCGGGTGCACTTGGTCGGCTCCACGCAAACGAAATCTGCTGCGTGATCTCTCGCTTAGGTGGTGCGGATGATCAGGACGCTGCAGGGAGCGTGGTGGCTGATCTTGTTCGGGACGGAGCCGAGCAGGAAGCGCTTGGCGCCGGTCATGCCGCGGTTGCCCACGACGATGAGGTCGGCGGCCTGCTCCTCGGCGACGTCGAGGATGGCGTCGGCCGGGTCGCCCTGGCGGGCCCAGATGGTGACGTCGACGCCTTGGGCGCGGATGTCGTCGGCCGTCTGCTGGAGGGTGGCGTCGACGTCTTCGCGGGGATTCACCATCCACTGCACGTCGTCCGGTGCCTGGGCGGCTTCCTGACGGAGACGCACTCCGGAGACGGGCTCATAGGCGGAGACGAGCTCGAGGCGCGCGCCAGTTGCGGCGGCGAGCTCGGTGGCCTGACGGACGGCCTCGGTGGCGGTGCCCGAGCCGTCGGTACCAACGACGATGGTCTTGAACGAACTCACGCGCGCATCGTATATCTCTCACCGGCTCCGAGGGGAACGTGGCGTGCGTGCTGCGTGCGAGCCCGCGGCGCTGCGGGCGGGCGCCGAAGTACCAGCGCGGCGGGTTACCAGAGCTTGGTGGCGGCGATGATCATCCCGGCGAAGATGCCGATGACGATGATCACCTGGCTCCAGAGCCAGATGGGCTTCATCTTCACGCGAGCGAGCGTACTGGAGACGCCGCGCTCGGAGCCACGGCGTGAGCTGGCTGGCGTCCAAGAGAGGGGCCACGGCTTGAGCTAGCTGACGAGGTGTGTCTGGGTCGGTGGTCGTCTGCGGCGAGGGCGGAGGCCGCACCGAGCTCGTTGGCGAGGCGTGCCAGCGCCGGCGGCCGCCCGGGCAAGCCGCGTCGACAGATCGTGCTCAGGTCGCCGGGCATGGGAAGCCCAACGAAGAACCCCCTCCGGGGTGGTTGTGCGTTGGACTTCCCATGCCCGGAGCGGACGAAGACCCGGGCGATGTCACACCTGCGGGTACACAATCCGCGCCAACGGCTGATCCCCCGACGCGCAGCACCCCACCAGGGTGCTGCGCGTTGGGGGATCACCGCAGCGGGCTCGCGACGTCGAGGCGGCTCCCTCAAGCGCGTACACGCGCCGACGACGCCCGTTTCGAGCACGCCGCGCGAAGTCGACAACGCCGACGGGCGACAGACGCCACGCAGACCGGCCGCCGTCGACGGCCACCCACTGAGCCAAGTCCAGCCACCAGCGCCTCTCCGCCCTCGCTGCGGAACGAGCACCAACTCGAGCCCCTCACCACCGGAAGCCGTGGCACCAACGCGGGCGGGCCACCTCGCCGGCGCCGCAGCGCGCGGGCCGGCGCGCTACTCGGCGGCGCGGAAGACGACCACGAGGGTGCGGACGATGATGCGCAGATCGAGCGCGAGGGAGAAGTGCTCGATGTAGAAGTTGTCCATCTCGATGCGGTCGGCGAGCGAGGTGCGGCCGCGGAGGCCGTGAATCTGTGCCCAACCGGTGATGCCGGACTTCACGCGGTGACGCTCGTCGTAGCGGTCGAGGACGAACCGGAACCGGTCGACGAACTCGGGGCGTTCGGGGCGCGGGCCGACCATGCTCATCTCGCCGCGGAGCACGTTGATGAGCTGCGGGAGCTCGTCGAGACTGCTGCGGCGCATGAACGCGCCGAGCTTGGTGCGGCGGTCGACGCCTTCGACGCCGCCGGGGGCCATCGCGCCGCGGTCTTCGGTGGCGGCGAGCTCCTCGGCGGTGGGCATCCGCATCGAGCGGAACTTGAGGAGGTCGAACTCGGTGCCGTCGAGACCGACGCGCCGCTGGCGGAAGAGCACGGGGCCGGGACTGCTGATGCGGACGCCGAGAGCGATGAGTGCGAGGACCGGGAGGAGCACGAGGAGCGCGAGCGCGGCGACGGTGCGATCGAGGACCGCCTTGACGGCGAACTGCCAACCGCGCAGGTCGGTGCCGCGCATGTGCAGGACGGGGAGGCCGCCGATCGGGTCGTACGCGGCGCGGTGGTTCCAGAGGTCGAAGAGGCGCGGGACGAGCGCGACTTCGACACCCATCTCCTCGCAGCGGCGGACGAGCTCGACGACGGCGCGATCGGGTGCTGACGAGAACGCGACGACGACCTGCTCGACGTGGTGCTCGGCGATCACCCGGTCGAGATCCTCGAGACCACCGAGGAGCGGCGCGGGGCGCCCGCCCACCTCGTCCTCCGGCAGCGGGCGGTCGTCGAGGAAGCCGATCGGGCTGAGGCCGTAGTCGGGCGCACCGGCGAGGCGACGAGCGAGGCGGGCGCCGATCGCGCCGGCGCCGACGATCAGTGTCGGGCGCTGGCCGGCGCCACGGAGCAGGCGGGCGCGGTGGTAGAGGCCGAGCACGGCGCGCTGGGCGACGACGAGCAGTGAGCCGAGGATCCAGACACCGAGCCAGGGGCGCGGCGCGGGCTCGTTGCCGCCGAGGTCGGCGAGGCCGAGACAGATGAGCGTGGCGACGCCGAGCCCGCCGATGATCGGCAGGACGTGGTCGAGGGCGGCGTCGCGCGGGCTCCAGCGGTAGGCCCGCCGGATGCCGAGGAGGACGATGCCGACGAACGGGAACGCGAGGGTGGCGAAGTCCTCGATCGCATGCGGCGGGATCACCAGATCGAAGGCTGCGGCCGCCGCGATCGTGAGCGCGAGCAGGTCCGCGGTGACCATCAGCGGCACGCGCGAAGCGGGCCCCTGGCGCGGCGGCAGCGTGCGGGCGACGGGCGCAGGACGATGCACGCGGCGGGCGGGCCGCGCTGGGCGTACGGTGGTCGGAATGGCGCCTCGGCGGCGCACAGGATCGTTGGAACGGTCGTCGGGCACGGGTGGTGGTGGACGTGAGCCGTGAGCTGGTGCGAGGAGCTCTTGTCTAGCGCTCCGGTGAACGGCGCCGCTCAGGTCGCCCACATTACCGGCGGATCGGCCGCAAAACGAGGGCGATCCGGTATGGAGCAGGTGCACACCGGCGGCGCATCGCCGATCGGCCCTCAGCCCGAGGTGTTCGGGGCCGGATCGGGGTCGTTGACGAGTGCTCGACGGCGCTCCAGCAGCTCGTTGAGGACGAGCTTGGGATCGAGCTGCTCGAAGGCGGTGACGCGATCCAGGAGCGCCTTGGAGAGCCCGTCGCGCGGGGCCACGCGGATGGCCCGCTTGAGCCAGGTGCGCGCCTCCTTGCGGTTGCCCTGGGCCGAGGCGATCACGCCGAGCCAGATGCGTGGCGTGAGTGCGCCGCGGTTGCGCTGGAACGCGTCGAGGTAGGCCGAGCGGGCCTTCGCGTAGTCACCGGTCTGGATGGCGAGCTGGCCGATGAGGCGGTCGGGGTCGTCGCTGAACGGATCCAGCGAGCGCGCCTGCTCGGCCTTCTCGATGGCGCGCTGCGGCTGATCGGGCGCGATCGAGACGGCGGCGGCGCGCGTACGCTCCGAGGCCCACTGCGCGGAGGTCCAGGTGACGGCGAGCAGCAGCACGGCGATCGCGGGCCAGCGCACGAGGCTCCCGAAGAGCGCGCCCTCGCGTGGAACGGCACGGCTGCGCGAGGGCAGGTCGGGCGCGCTGGAGACCACGAGGCCGGCGACGGCGGCGAC
Source organism: Solirubrobacteraceae bacterium (assembly GCA_017744415.1). GTDB lineage: Bacteria > Actinomycetota > Thermoleophilia > Solirubrobacterales > Solirubrobacteraceae > JAGIBJ01. Next base: position 8,533 of record JAGIBJ010000058.1, on the reverse strand, counting down.
GATCGCGCTCATGCCGGCGTACTCGAGGAGCCAGTCGACGGACCCGTGGATCAGCCACAGGGCGAAGGCGCCGCCAGCGGCGACGGCGACGGCTCGGCCGGCGGGGTCGCGCCCCGCGGCGAGCCGGCGGACGGCGATGAGCACGGGCACGATCCAGGCGAGCAGCAGCACGGCGCCGACGAGGCCCAGCTGGCCGAGCGTGCGGATCTCGATCGAGTGCGGGTAGGCCGGGTTCTCGCCGCCCTTGCCGATGAGGAGGAAGTCCTGGCGGAAGTTGTCGGCGCCGACGCCGTGCAGCGGCTCGCGCACGAACTGGTCCCAGCCGACGCTCCAGAACTGCCAGCGTCCGGAGGAGAGACCCGCGGTGAGGCGGTTCTCACCGGCACCGACGGGCTGGTAGCTCGTGCTCTTGATCGAGTCGATGGCGTCAGCGGCGCGGTCGCGCGTGACCGGCCCGACGTTGGCGAGGAACGCGAGTGCCACGATCGCGCCGACCACCGCGAGGGCGATACCGCCGGCGCGGGCGACGCGGTCGCGGCGCGGATCGGGCGCGGGGACCCGATGCTCGATCAGCGCCCAGCCCGCCGCGAAGAACATCGCGAGCAGGGTCGCGCCGATGGTCCACCCCATCGCGCGGTGGACGGTGGCAGCGGCATTGGGATCCAGACGCGCGGCATCGCCGACGTCGAGCAGCGACGGCACGGCGAGCAAGAGCGGCAAGCCGACGACGGCGAGCGCCGTGGCGTTGCGGGCGCGGCCCGGGAGCAGCGCGAGGATCAGCACGACGACGGCCGCATCGGCGAGCAGGCCACCGCGGCTGAGGCAGAGGAACGAGAGCGCGGCGGCGGGGACCGCGACGGCGGCGCCGGCGATGCGCAGCGGCGGGGCGACGTTGCCGCCCACGAGCCCGACCCCGAGGAACGCGGCGATCCCCCAGAACGCGGCGCCGGCGTTCACGTAGCCGACCGGCTCCAGGAGGCGGTCGTAGAAGAACCACGGGTCGATGTCCTTGACGCCGAGCAGGTTGAACACCGTCCCCCAGGTGACGATGCCGAGCCCGATCGTCGTGATCGCGAGCACGGTGAGGGCGCTGCGCGGCGTGTGGCGCCAGCGCGCGAAGAGCGCGAAGGTGGCGGCGAGCATCGCCGTGCGCGTGGTGGCCGTGGCGGCGGCGCCCTGGTCGAGCGACCACGCGATCGACACGCCGCTCCAGATGGCGTAGCCCGCGATCCCGGCGATCGCGAGGCGCGAGAGCGGCGGGCGGGCGCGGCGCGGCAGCGTGATGAGCGCGACGACGAGCAGCAGCTCGGTGAGCACGGCCGCCGGTCCCCACTGCTCGAGCGGGTAGCCGCCCTCCGGCGCGCTGAGCACGATGATCGCGAGCAGCGCAAGGATCTGCGGCAGGGCGATCGGCGCGCTGCGAATCAGGGGCCCGGGATCGACCCGGCGCAGGAAGCCCGTCACGGCTGGAGGCGCTGCGCCGTCCAGCCGGCGCCGTTGCGAGTGAACCGGAAGCGGTCGTGGAGACGGTCGTCGCGCCCCTGCCAGAGCTCGACTTCGCCGGCGATCAGCGCGTAGCCACCCCACTCGGCGGGTGCGCGCTCCGGGCCGGGCTCGGGGTGTGCGGCCTCGGCGGCGGCACCCTGCGCCTCGAGCTCGGAGCGACTCGCGATCGGCTGGCTCTGGCGGGAGGCGAAGGCCCCGAGGCGGCTCCCGCGCGGGCGGCTCGCGAAGTAGTCGTCGACCCGCGCACGCTCGAGCTGCCGGGTCGTCCCCGTGATCCGCACCGAGCGCTCGAGGCCGGCGAACCAAAACGTGACCGCTGCCCGGGGCTCGTGGGCGAGCGCGAGCCCCTTGCGGCTGGCGAGATTGGTGAAGAACTCGAGGCCGTCGTCGGTGACGCCCTTGCAGAGCACGTACCGCACGCTCGGCTGGCCGTCGGGGTCGACGGTCGCGAGCGCCATCGCGGTCGGCTCGGGGTCGCCGGCGGCGCGCGCCTCGTCGATCCAATCGGCGAGCGTGCGCAGCGGATCGGCCTGGGCGATCGCATCGTCGAGTGCGCCCCTGCGGTAGGCGCGGCGCTGGTCCTGAAGCGACACGCGCCGATCGTACCCGGCGCCCGGCGATGTTCAGCAACGTTCATCTCGTCGGTGGCGGAGGTTGCGAAAGTCGAATGGTCCACACGTGCCGTTTCGCGCGTAGTGCCTCAAAGACGATGACGATCAGCACCTCGCAGTCCACCCCGCCCGCGGTCCGTGACGGTGCGCCGCGACGGGTGGCCGTGGTCGGCGGCGGCGTCGCCGGACTCGTCAGCGCCGACCTGCTCCGGCTCGCCGGGCACCAGGTGGTGGTGTTCGAGGCCGAGGATCGCCCCGGCGGCCACGCATGCAGCGTCGATGTCGCGATCCCCGAGGGCGGCACGGTGCCGGCCGACGTGGGCTTCATGGTCTTCAACGACCGCAACTATCCGCATTTCGAGGCGCTGATCGACCGCCTCGGCGTGCGCGGGCGCGTGAGCGACATGAGCTTCTCGGTGAGCGACGGCGCCGACTTCGAATACGCCGGCCACGGGCTCGGCGCGCTGTTCGCCAACCGCCGCCACCTCGTCGACCGGCAGTTCCTGAAGATGGTCGGCGAGTACGTGCGCTTCTCGCGCGAGGGCAAGCGTCTGCTCGCCTCTGATGACGATCCGACCCTCGCGGCGTGGCTCGAGGCGCAGCGCTTCTCGCGGCACTTCATCGACCGGCTGATCGTGCCCCAGGCCACGGCGGTGTGGTCGGCGGATCCGGCGCAGATGTGGGACTTCCCGGCACGCTTCCTGCTGCAGTTCTTCGCCAACCACGGGATGCTCTCGCTCGTCGGCCGCCCCACCTGGCACACGGTCGCGGGGAGCTCGGCGCGCTACGTACGCGCGATCACCCGCGGGCTCGACGTGCGCGTGAGCTCGCCCGTCGCCCGCGTGGCACGGCTCGAGGGCGGCGGGGTGGAGATCACCGTCGCCGGCGCGGCCCGCGGGGAGCGCTTCGACGAGGCCGTGCTCGCGTGCCACTCCGACCAGGCCCTCTCGATGCTCGCCGAGCCGACGCCGGCCGAGCGCGAGGTGCTCGGCGCGATCGCCTACCTCCCCTCCGAGGTGGTGCTCCACGGCGACGCCTCCCTCCTCCCGCGCCGCGCCGCCGCCCGCGCCAGCTGGAACGCGCACCTCACGGAGCCGGCGAAGCCACTGCCCACGGTCACCTACGACCTGAAGCGCCTGCAGGGCCTGCCGACGAGGCGCGAGATCCTCGTGACGCTCAACCGCACGGAAGACATCGACGCGGCGCTGATCGACGCACGCTTCTCGTTCTCGCACCCGGTGTTCAGCACGGCGGGCGTCGCCGCGCAGCGGCGGCATGCTGAGATCAGCGGCGCCGACCGGATCCACTACGCGGGCGCATACTGGCGCTGGGGCTTCCACGAGGACGGCGTGTGGAGCGCGCACCGCGTGGCCGACGCGTTCGGTGCCGCGGTGCCGACGGGCGGCGCGTCATGACGGCCACGGCGCCAGACCCCGACGCGGCCACCACCGCCCCGCCGGTGCTCCCGGCGGCCGTCTACCGCGGCACCGTGCGACACCAGCGCAAGCGTCCCGACGCGCCCGCGGATTTCACGCATCCGCTCTCGCTTCTCTACGTCGATCTCGACGAGCTCCCGCGGGTGCTCGGCGGCCGGCTCGTGCGCCGGCGCCCTGGGCTCGTGCGGATCCGCCCGCAGGATCTCCACGGCCGCACGTCCGACTTCGACGGCCTGCGCGCGGCGCTGCGCGCCACGGTGACCGAGCAGTCTGGCCGCCCCGCGCCGACGGGTGCGATCGGCATCCTCACGCACCCGCGCATCGCGGGCGCCTGCTTCAACCCGGTCACCTTCTATTACCTCCGCGACGACGCCGGCGCGCTGGATGCCGTCGTCGCCGAGGTGACCAGCACGCCGTGGCGGGAGCGGCGCGCCTACGTGCTCCGCGCGCCGGGCGCGCGCCCCATCGCCGGGGGCGGCCTCAGCGGTGAGCACGTGAAGACGATGCGCGTGAGCCCGTTCCAGCCGATGGCGCAGCGTTACCGCTGGACGGTGAGCGCCCCCGGCGAGCGACTCACGGTCGCGATCGTCAACGAGGCTGCAGACGACGGCCACACCGAGCTGGCCGCCGCCCTCCGGCTCGAGCGCGAGCCGCTCACCCCCGCCAGCCTACGCGGCATGCTCCGCCGTCACCCGGCGGGCACGCTGCGAATCCTTGCCCTGATCTACGGCCACGCCATCGCGCTCAAGACGCGCGGCGCGGCGATCCACCCCAGACACACCCTCACCGGAGGAGGCGCATGACGGCCCCCGACCTCGCGGCGCGTACGCTCGCGCTCTCGGTTCTCTCACGGATCCGTCACGGGCGGATCACCGTGCTCGAACCCGGCCACCGCCGCCGGGATCTCGGGCGGGGAGATGGGCCGCAGGCGACCGTGCGCATCCGTGATCCGCGAGCGTGGCGCGCGCTCCTCGGCGGCAGCCTGCCGCTGGCCGACGCCTATGCCGCCGGCTGGTGGGATGCCGACGATCTCGTCGGCGTGTTCCGGATCGGCGCCGCCAACATGCGCCCGCTCGACACCGCTCGCCGCTGGGCCACGCCCCTCCGCGAGCCGTTCCAGCGCCTGCGGGCGGCGGGTACGTCGGCCGGGATCGCCGCCTCGCGCGACGACATCCACGCGCACTACGACCTCGGCAACGACTTCTTCGCCGAGATGCTCGACGAGACCATGATGTACAGCGCCGGCTACTTCGAGGGCGAGCGCTCATCGCTGCACGAGGCGTCGCTCGCGAAGCTCGAGCTCGTCTGCGCGAAGCTCGGCCTCGGTCCCGACGACCACGTGCTCGAGATCGGCACCGGCTGGGGCGGCTTCGCCGTGCACGCCGCTGCGACGACCGGCTGCCGGGTGACGACCACGACGATCTCCGACGAGCAACACGCCTACGCCACCGAGCGGGTGCGCGCGGCGGACCTCGACGATCGCGTCACCGTGCTGAACCGCGACTACCGGCTCCTCGACGGCAAGTACACGGCGCTCGTGTCGCTCGAGATGATCGAGGCCGTCGGCTGGCGCGACTTCAACCTCTTCATGCGCACGTGCGCCGAGCGCCTCACCGACGACGGCCGCATGCTGCTGCAGGCGATCACGATGACCGACCGCGCGTTTCCCGTGGAGAAGGCGTCGCGAAGCTTCATTCGCACGCGGATCTTCCCGAACGGCTGCCTGCCATCACCCGCCGTGCTCGCGCGCCACGCCGGCCGCAACGAGCTCCAGATCGTCGACCACCAAGACCTCACCTGGCACTACGCGCGCACGCTTGCGGCGTGGCGGTCGAATCTCCTCGACCGCGCGCAGCGTCTCGAGGAGCTCGGCTACGACGAGGAGTTCCGCCGCATGTGGCAGCTCTACCTCGCCTACTGCGAGGCCGGTTTCGCCGAGCGGCGCATCCAGGTGGGCCAGACGATGTACGCGAAGGCGCGCTGGCGCGGCGGTGCGCCGGCCGCCCGGCAGACCGAGCTGCCGGGCGTGGACGCGCTGCACGTAGCGCCAGGGCGCGATGAGACCGCACCGCCCCTAGCGCCACGGAACCCGTCACAACGACAGGCTTGAGGGCATCCGCATCACGGAAATCGCCGACGCGACGGGGTGGGCGACGGCTCCAGAACGAGCGACGGCGACGCGTGAGCGTCGCCGTCGGAGCCAGAGGAGAGGAGGGGATTCGAACCCCCGATTGGGCTATGAACCCAATACCCACTTAGCAGGCGGGCGCCTTCAGCCACTCGGCCACCTCTCCAAGGACTTCGTGAGTCTAAACGGCGAGCCGGAGGCGCGCAGCGCCGCAGCCGGACGCCCATCACCGCGCCCCTCGACCCCCGACGCGAACCGCTTGGCAGCGCCGTGCGGCTCGCTGTGGTTGCATGGTGGCCGCGCGACCGCCGCGACCCCGGAGGGATGGCAGAGTGGTTGATTGCACTGGTCTTGAAAACCAGCGTGGCGGTAACCCCGTCACCCCGGGTTCGAATCCCGGTCCCTCCGCCTCACGCCCCGGATCTGCAAGGCTCGGCGCGTGTCGCGTGCGCTGAGGTTGTTGATCCCGTTGATGGCAGCGATCGGCCTGGCCGCCTGCGGATCAGGAGAGAGCGGCCGCGCCGCCAGCGACGGGCAGGACGATCTCTCGGCCCTCGAGGCGCAGCTCGCCGAGAACCGCGAGGGGCTGCCCGACGAGGCGCCGAGCGCCGAGAAGGTGAAGCCGCGGTCGGTGCTCGAAGCGGTGCGCGACGACCAGCAGCTCGGGTTCTTTGCCGGGCAGGACCCGACCGACGTGGCCGCGGTCGCGGAGCGCACCTACCGCCGCGACTGGGGCAAGCCGTTGAAGATCGCCACGCGGTACGACGAGCTCGAGCTGCTCCGCAACGACCGTGACCGCGTGTGGTTCCAAGACATCGAGGCCGACGTGCTGGAGGGCAACGAGTCGTACGCGCTCGTGTTCCAGGAGTGGGCTCGGATCTCGCGCGGCGCGTTCAAGCCGAGCAACGTGCGCGAGCGATGGTCCGGCGAGAACGATCCGGTCGAGATCAGCTTCGACCTCGCCGGCCAGCGTCACACCGTGCAGGCGCAGCCGCAGGGCGACTTCTACGACCTCTGCGTGCTGACGGGCGGCATCAACCCGGTGATCAAGGCATCCGGGAAGCACTTCGCGCTGTGGGGGCCGGACGCCGACCTCGGCCAGGAGGCATTCGTCGTCGTCCTCACCGAGCGCGAGCAGTACGAGCTCGAGCAGGCCGGCTGGAGCTTCGCGACCGGCGACGAGATGCGCGCCGCATTCGGCTACGGGCAGACGTCGGAGTTGGGCGACGCCGCACCCTGCGCCTGAAGTTGACCGCCCCGCGACGAACCGTTTCGCTTGCCCGGAAGGCGCGTCGGCGTTAGGTTCGGCTGCGCCAGCTCCCGGCGCCCCCGGCCGGCTGCGAAGCGACTTTCCGTCGAGGCATGCCCGCCGGTCCGTTCCCCCGGACCAGCGGACCTACGGAGCCTCGACACCGGACCTGGGAAGCACCCGATCCGCGCGGCCCCCCAACTCCCCTGCCGCGCGGATCGCCCAGGTGCGGCCACCTCGGCCGGCCGGCGAAAGGCGCACGTTGCTCCGGGCTAGCTCAGCGGACCCTGGCCGCAGGAGCTCTGGTAAGCGGTGACCGTCGACGCGTTCACGCCGGCGACCGCCGGGCAGAGCGTCTTCGTGTAGCGCGGGTCGTCGTCGAGGAAGCGCTTGAACCAGTTCACCGCCGCGCGGGACACCTCGGTCGTCGGCACGAGCGCGGGCTGCGCATGCCCGATGTTGAGCTCGAGGTAGGCCCGGGGCAGCGACGTGGAGAGCGAGGCGTAGAACGGCTTGGCGTGCGAGGCCACCGGCGCGATGAAGTCGGGCTTGGCCCCGATGACCAGCGTGGGCGTGCGGACGCCGCTGAAGTTCTTCGTGAGGTCCCAGGGCAGCAGCGCGACGGCCGCCTTCAGGGTGAGATCGCGGCTCGCGGCCTCGAGGGCTCCGCCGCCGCCCATCGAGTGGCCGAGCACTCCGAGGCGGCTCGGATCGATGAGTGCCTTGGCCGTGCTCTGCGTCTTGAGGTACTCGAGTGCGTCGAGGAGCGCGCGGCTGCGGGCATCGGGCTGGTCGAAGATGCTGTTCGGCGTGAAGACGATCGTCACGAACCCGAAGCTGGAGAGGCGCTGCGCGAGCCACGTGAGCGTCCACTGCTCGGCGAGGAACCCGGGCGAGATGGCGATCGCGCCGAACGTCTCACCGGGCGCGCCCTTGGGTGCGTAGACCGTCGCCGGACCGAACTTCGTCGAGGCGGCGTCGTCGACCTTCGTCTCGGTGACCGCGTAGCTGCCGGTGACCTTGGCCACCTCGGCGGCCGACGGATCAGGCCCCTTCGTGACGGCACCGGCCACGCCGGCGGGAACGAGCGTGGTGGCGAGGGTGGCGGCGCCGACGAGGGCGACCCGGCGCAGTGCGGAGGACAGGGCGGACATGGGGTGCCTTTCGCGGACAGGCGACGGGCGCATCGAGCGCACCGCAGGGACCCGCACGTTGTGTCAGCTCGTCAACCCGGGCGCAAGCCGCAGCCGTACGGCCCCCGCGGCGGCTGGTGAGAACCGAGCCCCGCGTCCCGCTACCGGCCGCGAACGTCACTCTGGGGTGACCCGTTCAGCTGGGCGCACCGCCCGACCGGACACCGCGCGGCGCGCTCAGAGCACCTTGCTGAGGAAGGCCTTCGTGCGCTCGTGCTTGGGGTTGGCGATCACCGCTTTGGGATCACCGGATTCGACGACCACGCCGCCATCCATGAACACCACCGTGTCGCCGACCTCGCGCGCGAAGCCCATCTCGTGGGTGACGACGACCATCGTCATGCCCTCCTGCGCGAGGCTGCGCATCACGTCGAGCACCTCGCCGACGAGCTCGGGATCCAGCGCCGACG
>JAGIBJ010000057.1 GCA_017744415.1 Solirubrobacteraceae bacterium | reverse complement strand
TCACCCCTCGAACTCTCTCTTCGGTAAGCCCACGTGTCAGTAGAAGCCTCGATCCTCACGACCGAGCAGTGGGAGCAGGTGAGCAAGCTCGCGAGCACGCTCGATCGCGAGCAGGCGATCTGGGTGACCGGCTACCTGGCGGGCCGCAACTCGCTCGTGCCGCCCACCCTTCCGGGCGCGACGAACGGCAACGGGAATGGCAACGGCAACGGCGCCGCCGCCCTCGCCGCGGCCCCGGCGGCCGTCGCGAGCCGCACCGCGACCATCCTCTACGCGACCGATACCGGCAACTCCAAGGAGCTCGCCGGGATGCTGGCGGCCGCCGTGGGCGCGAAGGGCGTCGAGACGAAGGTCGCCGACCTCTCCGACTACAAGACGCGCGGCCTCAAGGACGAGCAGGACGTGCTCCTCATCGCCGCCACGCACGGTGAGGGCGAGCCGCCGCCGGCCGCGCTCGACTTCTTCGAGTTCATCGAGGGCAAGCGCGCACCGAAGCTCGAGGGCGTGCGCTTCGCCGTGCTCGCGCTCGGCGACTCCACCTACGAGCACTACTGCCAGGCGGGCAAGATCCTCGACGCGCGCTTCGAGGCGCTCGGCGCGGAGCGGATCGCGGATCGGGTCGATTGCGATGTCGACTACGAGGACGATGCCGACGCCTGGATCGCGACCGTCGCCGACAAGCTCACGCCCGAGGCGGCGCCGACCGCAGTGGCTCCGACAGCCGTCAACGGCGCGGCGCCAGCTGCGCCCGGCGCGCCGTCGGCCTACTCCAAGCGCAATCCGTTCCCGGCCGCGATCCTCGAGAACGTGATCCTCACGGGCCGCGGCTCGACGAAGGAGACGCGTCACCTCGAGCTCTCCCTCGAAGGCTCGGGGCTCACGTACGAGCCGGGCGACGCGCTCGGCATCGTCGCCGAGAACGACCCGGTCGTCGTCGAATCGCTCCTCGGCACGCTGGGGCTCAGCGGTGACGAAACCGTCTCGCTGAAGGCCGGCGACGTGAGCCTACGCGAGGCGCTCACCCACACCTACGAGATCACGGCCTCCACCCCGCGGTTCCTCACGCAGTGGGCGGAGCTCAGCGGCTCGAAGAACCTCCTCGCGCTGAGCGAGGGCAGCGCGAAGGCCCGCACCGACTTCCTCGAGCTCCACCACCCGATCGACTTCGCGCGAAAGTTCCCGGTGCGGGGCGTCACCGCGGAGCAGCTGCTCGCCGGCCTGCGCCCGCTGCAGCCGCGCCTCTACTCGATCGCGTCGAGCCTCGCGGCCGCCCCGGACGAGGCTCACCTCACCGTGAGCACGGTGCAGTACCGCCTCTATCTGCGCGAGCGCATCGGCGTGGCCTCCGGCTACCTCGGCAAGCGCACGGACGAGGACACGGTGCCCGTCTACATCTCCGAGAACGACCACTTCCGTCTCCCGGCCGACGACCAGAAGATCATCATGGTCGGAGCCGGCACGGGCGTCGCGCCGTACCGTGCGTTCCTGCAGGAGCGCGAGGCGCGCGATGCCTCCGGCGAGAGCTGGCTCTTCTTCGGCGAGCGGCACTTCCGCAGCGACTTCCTCTACCAGGTCGAGTGGCAGGACTGGCTGAAGAACGGCACCCTCAACCGCTTCGACGTCGCCTTCTCACGTGATCGCACGCCGCGCACCTACGTGCAGGACAAGATCCGCAAGCAGGGCGCCGACGTGTACGGCTGGCTCGAGGAGGGCGCCGTGTTCTACGTCTGCGGCGATGCCAACGCGATGGCCCCCGACGTGCACGCCACGCTCCGCGACATCGTGAGCGAGCAGCGCGGCGTGGATGCCGAGGCTGCCGAGGAATATCTCGCGGAGCTCAAGCGCGAGCACCGCTACAAGCTCGACGTCTACTAGGGAGTCCCTGACGATGGCGACCACACCCAAGACGGGCCTGAAGATCGATCTGCACAACACCGATCGCAGCCGCGACATCTCCCAGCCGCTCGAGAAGCTCGCGCCCGAGGAGGCGCTGAAGGTCGGCTCGGACTATCTCAAGGGCACGATCGAGCTCGACCTGATCGACGAGATCACGGCGGCCGTGGACGAGGGCAACAACAAGCTCATGAAGTTCCACGGGATCTACATGCAGGATCACCGGGACTTCCGCGACGAGCGTCGCAAGCAGAAGCTCGAGCCGCTCTACACGTTCATGCTGCGCGCCCGCCTCCCCGGAGGCGTGTGCACCCCGGAGCAGTGGCTGAAGATCGACGAGCTGGGGCGTCTGCACGGCGGCAACACCGTGCGCCTCACGACGCGTCAGACCTTCCAGTACCACTACCTGAGCAAGGACGCGCTCCGCGACGTGATGGTCGGCCTGCGCGAGGTGGGCCTGGATTCCAAAGCCGCCTGCGGCGATGTGGCGCGCACCGTGATGAGTGGCGTGCACCCGGGGCTGAGCACGCTTCACAAGCAGGTGTACGAGCAGGCCGCCCTCACCAGCGACCACGTCATCCACAAGACGAGCGCCTACGAAGAGGTGTGGTTCGGCGAGAAGCCCAGCGAGCCGCGGGGCGACGACCACGAGCCGTTCTACGGCCGGCAGTACATGCCGCGCAAGTTCAAGATCGGCTTCGCGGTCCCGCCGAGCAACGACATCGACATCTACTCGCAGGACCTCGGCTTCATCGCCATCGCGAGCGGCGGGAAGCTCGTCGGCTTCAACGTGACGATCGGCGGCGGCATGGGCCGCACCGATCGCGCCCCCGAGACCTACCCGCGCCTCGCCGACGTGATCGGCTTCATCACCGTCGATCAGCTCGTCCCGACGCTCGACGCGGTGATGGGCGTGCAGCGTGACTACGGCGCCCGCGACGTGCGGGCCCACTCGCGCTTCAAGTACACCGTCGACGACAAGGGCGTCGACTGGATCAAGGCCGCGATCGAGGATCGCCTGGGCTTCGAGCTCGGCCCGGTCAAACCGTACGAGTTCGACAGCAACGGCGACGCGTTCGGCTGGGTGACGGGCGACGACAAGCTCGAGCACTGCACCCTCTGGATCGAGAACGGCCGCATCATCGACGCGGGCGACCGCAGGCTGATGACGGCGCTGCGCGAGATCGCGAAAGCCGAGCTCTGCGTGTTCCGCATGACGCCGAACCAGTCGCTGATCCTCTCCGACGTGAAGCCGGCCGACCGCGCGAAGGTCGACGCGATCCTCGAGGCGCACAACGTCGCGCCGACCCAGATCAGCAGCCAGCTGCGCGCAAACTCCATGGCCTGCGTGGCCCTGCCGACCTGCGCCCTCGCGATGGCCGAGAGCGAGCGCTACCTCCCCGAGCTGATCACCAAGATCGAGGATCTCCTCGGCAAGTACGAGCTGCTCGACGAGCCGATCACGATCCGATCGACGGGCTGCCCGAACGGCTGCGCCCGCCCGTACATCGCCGAGATCGCGCTCACGGGGCGCGCGCCCGGCAAGTACAACCTCTACCTCGGCGCCGGGTTCCACGGGGAGCGTCTGAACAAGATGCTCCACGAGAACGTGGGCGAGGAGAAGATCCTCGCCACCCTCGACGAGACCCTCGGCGCCTTCGCCAAGGGCCGCAACGAGGGCGAGCACTTCGGCGACTTCTGCGTCCGCACCGGCGTGGTCCCCGAGGTCAAGGAAGGCCGCTTCTTCAACGACTGAGGCCTCGTGGCCCAGCCCTTGGCTGCAGGCCCGGAACGGTTGGGCCCTCCTACGGCCCAACCGTTCCGGGCCTCGTCGTTTCCGCGGCGTCGCTGAGCGGCGCTCAGCCCGAGCCCGGCCAGCGTGCGCCGGGTCATCCGGCCCGGTAGCCTGTGGCGCCCATGGGCAAGTCGACTGACGCTCCGCTGACGGCCGCCGAGGCCGAGGCGATCGCCACGGCGATCGCCCTCCACCACCACCGCGCCTCGCAGGCCGGTGGCGCGGGCGGCCCCGTCGCGGATCAGTTCGGCAACTGGGCCCGCGAGGCGCTCTACACGAGCACCGACAAGAGCCTCCACCGCCTCACGGCGTGGGGCCACCGCACCTGGGGCTGAGCCTCCGCGGCGCCAACCGCGCGCCGCCGACCCGGGCCTTCCGCGACCGCCGACGCGCCAGCGCGTCATTAACAAGGGCGGAGCAGTGCTGGCGGCCGGCGGCGACCCCGGCGCCTACCCCTCAGTCGAGCAGCGTCGGCTGCGCCGGCGCAGCCTTCTTCGGCTTCGACGCGCTCGGGTTCGAGGGCAGCTCGATCGGCTCAACGGTGACGCGGTTGCCAGCCAGCGGCACGCAGAGTTCTTCGACGAGGGCCTCTGGATCCTCGCCGCGTAGCCACAGCTCCTCCGACTCAGCGTCAGGTAGGACGACCGGCATGCGGTCGTGGATGCGCGCGGCCGCGCCGGCGGAACTCGTCGTGATGATCGTCGCCGCGGGCACCCTCTCACCCTTCACGATCGCGTAGCCGAGCAACCCCGCGAATGCGAACTCGGCGCCGCCGTCGACGGTGTGGAGGAACGGCTGCTTCTTCACCTTCGGATCCTCGGCGGAGAGCCACTCGTACCATCCGTCCGACGGAATGAGGATGCGGCCCCGCGGCTCGGCCAGTGACCGCTTCCAGAGACCCTGCGTGAGGAGCTTGTCGTCGCGGGCGTTGATGAGCGGACGCTTGGAGTTCGGCGGCTGAAAGCCCCAGCGCACGGCTTCCGCACGGCGCTCGCCGTCACGCTCCATCACGATCGCGATCGGATCCGTCGGGCGCAGCTCGATCTGGCCCATCGAGCCCGCGATCGACTTGCCCCACGCACCCCAGCGCTGGGTGAAGTCCTCCTGGCTGTCGGCCTTCGTCCGGTAACGCCCGCACATAGCCCGAGCCTAGCCACCGCCGGCGGATCCGACGTGTGGACAGATCCCGCAATCCGCGACCGATCCGTCCACAGCTCAGGCCAACTGGATGACGGGGTCTTAGGCGGACGCGGGTGCCCCGGCGCTTGCGGGATACGATCCCGCCGTGGCTGAACTGACGATCGACGAGCTCGCACGCGCCGTGGGCATGACGGCGCGCAACGTCCGCAGCCACCAGACCCGCGGGCTGCTTCCGGGTCCGACGATGCGGGGGCGCACGGGCTATTACGACGATGAGCACGTCGAGCGGCTCGAGCTGATCAAGGAACTCCAAGACGAGGGCCTGCCGCTCCGGCTCGTCGAACGGCTGCTCACCACCCGCGGCGAAACGGCGGGGCGCATCCTCGCGCTACGCCGCACCGTGCTCGCCGGGCTCGAGCAGACCGAGAACCACTCCACCACCGTTGCCGAGCTGACCGAGCGCTTCGGCAGCTTCGACGAGGAGTCCTTCCAGATCGCGACCTCGATCGGCGCGATCATCCCCCACGCCGACGGGACCCTCGGCCTGCCCAACCCGGCGCTGCTCGACACCGCCGCCGAGGTGATGAGCTACGGGATCCCGCTCGCCCCGACCCTACGCATCGCCCAGCACGTGCACACCGCATGCCACGACGCCGCGCAGGTGTTCGTCGACCTGGTGCGCGACGAAGTGTGGCTTCCGTTCGACGAAGCCGGCCGGCCCGAGGAGGACTGGCCCCGGATCTCGTCCACCATCGAGCGAATTCGTCCGCTCGCCAGTCAGGTCTTCGTGCAGATGCTGCCCGCCGCGATCGCCTCGGAGATCGAGCGCGTGTTCGGCGAAGAGCTGCGCGAGCAGGCTCAAGCCAGCTAGCCGGCCGGGCGGCCGACCTCGCTCGGGCGCATCGAAACCGCCGCGCCGGCGACTAGCTGCCGCGCGCGCTCGGCGACCGCGCGACGAGCCCCAGCGCGGCCTGCGCGACATCCACGTGGATGCCGAGACCGTCGGTGCGGCTCACCTGGTCGCCCAAGCCAAGGATCACCGCGACCATCAGCGCGGTAGCGGCCGGACGATCCGAGGCACCGAGACGATCCTCCGCGATGAGCTCGCGCACGACCGCTTCGACGCGATCGACGGCACCGTCAAGGAAGCCCTGCGCCGCGGTGCCCGACTCGCGATCGGGCTCGGTGCCGTAGACGCTGATCGCACGTGCCGCGGCTGGCTCGGCGGCCGCGAATGCGACGAACGCCTCGCCGAACGCCTGCAGTTCGGCCAGCGGCCCGAAGCCCTCGGCGCGCGAGAACGCCGTCTCATGACGCATCAGCGCGTCGCCGACGATCGCGTCGACGAGCGCTTCCTTGCTCGCGAAGTGGAGGTAGATCGAGCTCAGTCCGACGCCGGCGCGCTTGGCGATCGTCGCCATGCTCGTCGCGCCGATGCCGTGCTCGGTGAAGAGATCGACCGCAGCGCCGAGCACGGCAGCGCGAGTACGAACCGCTCTCGGGTCGGGTGCGCGGCGCGGGGGTTCGATCGGCATGGAGGGAGAACGCGGGCACCGGGCACGAACAAACCCGTGCCCGGCCCGAGAGAGGGACGCCGCAACCGCTGGCCGATCATCCTGTCCTGCGATCGAACGTTGGTTGCAGCAATGAACGTTACACCGATTGACGTAATGATCAACCCCCGCGGCAACATCTTGTACGGATGTTCCACCGAAGGGCGTTGCGGTGTGCACCACGCTTCCGGCGCCCGGGTGAGGGCGCGGGCGCGACCCCTTCCTGATCACGCCCGCCTTCCCTCGTCTGGCGCCCCGAAGCCGGGACGATGGGGCGCGCAGTAGGCCGCCGGATGTTGCCGGCGGTGAAGTCTCTCGCGTGGCTCGCTAGCGCCAGACCGTGAGGGGGACGACGTCGCGACCGCCGCCGGTGTAGCCAAGGCGGACGCTGACGACGAGCTTCTTCTTCTTGAGCGCGGTGCGCGTGAAGGAGAAGGTGCCCTTCGGCAGCTTCACGGTGCTACTGCTGGCGCCGGCGCTCGGCACGCTCGCGCCGATCGTGCGCGTGCCGATGAGGCGGAGCTTGGTGCCCTTGATGAGGCGGGCCTTCGTGCGGGCCGAGCCCTTCACGCTCACGCCGTTCGGGATCGCGACCCGCACGACGCTGAGCTTCTGCGCGGCAGGCGGCGAGACCTTGAGCGTGAGCCCGTTGCGCAGCGAGCCCTTCTTGGTGATGCGGGGCCTGGCGTAGGTGGCGTAGGCGGCCGAGCAGGGCGCCGTGACCGTGCGGGTGGCGGTCGCGCCGGACTGGCCGAGGAACGTGCCGACCATCTTCGGCGTCTGCTGGCAGAGGTCGGCGGTGGAGAAGAGCGGAGCGTCGGGGCCGCCGCCGAGGTGGAGCGCGAGCTCGACGAGCGGCACGTCGGGGACGTTCTGGAACTGCGTGACGAGTTGGCCCGTCGCCTTGTCGATCGCGATCCCGCCGAGGAGCTTGCTCGCGAAGCGGCCGGTGAACTGCATGCCGATCGACGGCAGCGTGCGGCCCTCGATCTTCACCATGCTGAGCGTGCCGGTGAGCTGCTCGTCGGTGATCGCGAGGCGGCCTTCGACGGTGCCGATCACGGCGGTGGGGGCGCAGGTTCCGGCGTCCCAGTTGGCCTGCGGGCAGGCGCGCGGCACCTGCTTGAGATCCGCCGACAGTCCGGGCGGCATCAGCACCGAGGTCGTCTTGATGTTCGAGCCACGCGTCCCAGGCAGCGAGACGGTGACGTCGATGCCGGGCTTGTCGCCGTCGCCCATCTGACCGCTGAGCTTGAACGCGAGCTTGGGGTCGAAGCCGAGCGCTTCGCAGCCGCTCACCTGGAAGCTGCCGGCGACGTTCGCCGTCGCGCCGGTGTCGGACGTGAACAGCGACGACGAGGAGAGCGGGTCGCAGTTCGTCGGGTTCATCGCGAAGTCGGGACGGTCGAGATCGACTTGGAAGGAGCGCAGGCTCAGGGGCAAGCCCTTGAAGCGCTGCGGGACGTCGGAGTAGAGGCGCAGGCCGAGGTCCTCCGGGCGCAGCTCGATGCGCGCGGGGAGATTGAGGCGGCCGAGGTCGACGGGCCCGAAGCGCACGGGCGCGCTGATCAGCAGGCTCGCGACGGAGCCGGGATCGCGCTCGCGGAGGTACACATCGCCCTTCACGGTGTAGGGCGCCGGGCCGACGCCGGAGAGGGCGGTCATCGTGCCGATGCGGCTCGAGGCGGGGCAATTGCCGGCATCGCCGTCGGCCTGCGGGCACTCGGTCGCGAGCTTGAGGTCGGAGAGGATGCCCTGGGGCAGGTTCACGACCATCTTCGAGAAGCGCGCCTGGCGGTCGGGCCGCTCCACCTTCACCGTGGTCACGCCGCGGCCGCCGGCCACCGGATTGCTCGAGGTGATCGACATCGTCGGGCTGAACGCGTTCGGATCGATGCAGTCCTGGTCGATCGTGAGCGGAAGCGCCTGGATCACCGGCGCGTTGCCGTTGCTCGGCGTCGCGACGAGCTGGCCCTCGGTGGTGCCGCACTGGCGGGGCGTCTGCATCGGCGCGTGATCGCCACCGCGGAACGTGAGGCTGAACTTCTCGAACAGCACCTGCGGCAGATCGGAGAGCGTCGTCGTGAGGCGGCCCTGGTCGTCGATCGCGAGCTGGCCCTTGAGCTTCACGCGCGGGGCGCCCGGGGAGCTGTTGAACTCGCCGACGATGAACACCTGGGGGAGGTCTCCCGGGGCCTTCTGCACGCCGAGGTAGCCGGCGCCCTTGAACGGATTGGCCTGCAGCGGGGAGACGATGTCCACGTCGGCGACGCGCGAGCCGGCGGGGCAACCGACGGGCTCCGTCGAATCCCACTTGAACTGCTCGTCGGTACAAAGCTCCAAGGGATCGCCGCTGGCCACCTGCGCGCCGAGCTCGAGGCCCGCCGGCATCGTGAGCGTGGTCGACTTCAGGTTGCTGGTGACGCGCGGCTCGAAGTTTTGATCAACGCTGACGGTCACCTTCGTGCCGGTCGGCACGTCGGGGCGGCGCTCGGTGGTCTCGACGGTGGCCTTGATGCCGAAGGGCACGTTGGCGCAGTCGGTCAGGCGGTACTTGGCGGAGGCCGACTGGGTGTCGCCGCTGTAGCTCGTCGTCGTGAGCGTCGTGACCTGGTCCTTCGTGCAGTCCGAGCCGAGCAGGGCGAAGCTCTGCGGGAGCGTCGGGTGATCCGTCTTGCTGCCCCAGAACCGCAGGAAGAAGCCGTCGATCGCGATCGGCGCCTTGATGCCGGCGATCGTCGTGGTGCGGGGCATCCCCTCGATCGTCGTGCGCAGGCCGACGTTCGGGTTGGGGCGCAGGTTGGTGTAGCTGACGAGCTTGGTGTGGTCGAGGTCGATGCCGCCGAGGTTCGGGGCGAGCTCCAGGCCGACGCCCGCGACGGCATCCGGCGCGTGCTCGAGATTCCACATCTTCACGGGGACGGTCTGCTGGATCGTCAGGCCGGCGACCACCACGCGCACGCGTGCCTCACCGCTGCCGGTCTGCATGCTCGGATCGCAGCGGGCGGCGTCGGCGCGCTCGGGGGCGAAGTCGACGAGCTTGCACTGCGGCGACGTGTCTGAGGTGGCGAGGAAGCCCTCGGGGTTGTCGACGGTCGTCTTGTAGGTGTCGTCGCCCGTCTCCGGGTTGCCGCCGTCCATGTAGTACGCCATGCAGTAGTCGGTGCGGGCACCGGCGGTGGTGACGTACTGCTCCGCGGTGAGGTTGGGGTTGCAGTGCGTGGTCGCGGCGATCGGGCCGGCGGCGAGGCGCGTGATCGGGTTCCCGGCCTGCGCCGCCGCTGGCGCGAGCACGGCCAGCATCGCGGCAGCGATCACCGTCGCAAGAGCGCCGTGCGCCATCGCGAACGCGCGACGGCCCTGGTGCCGCGGACGACGGCGGGGGACGGTACCGATCATGGGGACTCCGGACGGTGCGCGCGGTGGGACAGGTGCGCGCTGTGACCACTGACACGGTACCGAAGGTCGAACCACCGATCAACGCACCGGACTGGCGCAGATCGGCGGACGATTCCCGCCAACGTCCTGTCAGGAGCGCGTCCCGGCCGCGACCGCGAGCGCGCTAGCGTGGCGGGCATGGCGGCCCGACGCGAGCGGATCTCGGCCGCGCAGGCGCGGCGCATCGCGCTGGCGGCCCAGGGATTCGGCCAGCCGCCGCTCGCCGCCGGCCGTGCGCCCGACGCCCGGGCGCTGCGCTCGCGGGTGCTCGATCGGGTCGGGCTGCTGCAGATCGACTCGGTGAACGTGCTCCAGCGCGCGCACTACCTCCCCGCGTTCAGCCGCCTGGGGCCGTACGACACGACGATCCTCGATCGCCTCTCCGCCTACGCCCCGCGGCGGCTGTTCGAGTACTGGGGGCACGAGGCCTCGCTGCTGCCGGTGGAGCGCTGGCCACTCCTCCAGTGGCGCATGGATCGCGCCCACGGCGATGCCTGGGGCGGCATGCGCCGCATCGCTGAGGATCGCCCGGAACTGCTTGACGCGATCGTCGCGGAGATCGCCGACCGCGGGCCGCTCGCCGCGTCCCAGCTCGGCCACCTCGACGCTCCCCGAGGGCCAAAGGGCACGTGGTGGGACTGGAGCGACGTGAAACGCGGCGTCGAGTACCTCTTCTGGAGCGGGCGCCTCACGAGCGCTCGGCGCGTGCGATTCGAGCGCCGCTACGACCTGCCCGAGCGCGTGCTTCCGCGGGCCGTCTTCGCCGCCCCCGCGCCGTCGGCCGAAGAGGCGCAGCGCGAGCTCCTGCGCATCGCCGCCCGCGCCCTCGGCGTCGCCACCGCCCTCGACCTACGCGAATACCACCGCCTCCCGGCTGCCGACGCGAAGCTGCGGATCCCGGAGCTGGTGGAGGCCGGCGACCTGCTCCCGATCGAAGTCGACGGCTGGGACAAGCCGGCCTTCCTCTCACCCGGCGCCCGCATCCCCCGCGCGATCGACGCCCGCGCCCTCATCGGCCCGTTCGACTCCCTCATCTGGGAGCGCCCCCGCACCGAGCGTGTCTTCGGCTTCCGCTTCCGCATCGAGCTGTACGTCCCCGAGCCCAAGCGCCTGCACGGCTACTACGTGCTGCCGTTCCTGCTCGGCGACGAGCTCGTCGCGCGCGTGGATCTCAAAGCCGACCGCGCTGGCGGCCGCCTGCTCGTGCAAGCGGCCCACGCCGAGCCCGGCGCCCCGCCGGAGCTCCCCGAGGCGCTGGCGGCCGAGCTCGCCCGCATGGCGGGCTGGCTCGGGCTCAGCAGCGTGAGCGTCGCGCCCCGCGGCGATCTGGCCGCCGCGCTGGCGACGGCCGTGGCCGCGGGCTAACGCGTCGACCGGCTACTTCGGCTTCACCGCCACGGGCACGCTCACGGTGCCGCCGTCCTTGAACGTGATCCGGGCCGTGACGACGACGTTGTCCTTCGTCTTGCGGTCGGCGCTCTTGCTCACGCTGATCGTGCGCGAGCGGGTGAGGAGGTAGAACGACGTGCTGCCGGCGCTCGGCATGGTGAGGCGCAGCTTGCGCGAGGAGAGGCGCTTCACGTCGGTCGAACCCTTCGCCGAGAGCTTGGAGAGCTTTGCGTAGCGCGAATCCGAGATGCCCTTCTGGGAGCGCAGGCTCCAGCCGCTCGGGAGCGTGAGATCCACGCGCGAGATGGCGCGGGTGACGCCGGCGCCGGTCTTGAGGCGCAGCGACGGCCTGCCCTTGCGCAGGCCGCTCATCGCGACGCTGAACTTGGGGATCCGGGAGCCGAGCGCAGCGCCGCAGACGGTGCTCTGGTTGCGCACCACCGACGCGCCGTTCTGGCCGCCGAAGCTGGCGTCGACGGCCACCGCAGAGGTGCACAGCTCGTCGGTGGCGATCAGCGGGCCCCCGGTACCGCCGTTGATCTGGATGCGCAGGCTCGTGAGCGGCAGATCCGGGATCGACGGGAAGCGTGCGACGATCCGGCCGCTCTTGCTGTCGACCGCGTTGCTGCCCACCACGCGCCCGGCGAACCGACCCTCGAACTGCAGGCCGAGCCCCGGCAGCACGCTGCCCGCAGCTGGCTTGAGCAGGTAGACGTAACCGGTGAGGGCCTCGTCGGCGATCGAGAGGTTGCCGCCGAGCGTGCCGATGCGGGCGTTCTCGGGGCATCCACCGGCGCGGAACGTGTCTTGCGGGCAGGCGCGCGGGATCTGGACGAGGTCGACGCCCACGCCGAGCGGCAGGGTGACCGCGGTCGATTTCAGCGCCGCCGAGCCGGCCGCGTTGCTGATCTGCATCGTGATCGTCGGGCGGCCCTTGCTCTTCGTCTCGCCGGTGACGGCGGCGTCGAGGGTCGGTGCGAACGGGATCGCTCCGCACCCACTCACCTGGTAGGCGCCGAAGCCCTGCGCCTGGCCGCTCTGCTCGCCGTAGAACGTGGCCGAGCCGGAGAGCGGTTCGCACGACGACGGGTTGAGCGGGAAGCCTGGGCGATCGAGCGCCACATCGAGCCCACGCAGATCGAGCGGGAGCCCCTTGAACGTGAGCGGCACGTCGGCGACGATCCGCAGCCCGAGGTCTTCGCGGATCTCGATGCGCGCGAGCACGTCGAGCGAGCCGAGGTCGATGTCGCCGATCTTCACGGCCGTATGGATCGCGAGGCCAGCGACGGCGCCCGCCGGGCGCGCCGTGAGGTAGGCCGCGCCGGTGATCTTGTACGGCTCAGGACCGACGCCCGAGAGTGCGGTGACGGAACCGACGCGCGTCGACTCGTCGCAGGTGCCCGCGAGCGCAGCCTCCTGCGAGCACTCCGGCACGCCCTTGAGGTTGGCCACCTGACCCGACGGCAGATCGACCGACACCCGACGCCAGCGCTGCGAGCGATCGGGGCGCGAGAGGCTCGTGACGAACGTGCCCGTGCCGAGCGCCGTGGGCGTGGTGCTGCCGAACGCCACCGAGCCGCCGAAGGTGTACAAGAGCCCACAGTCCTCGGCGATCGAGTAGGGCGCCGAGGCCGTCACGGCCGCGTTGCCGTTCCATGGCGTGCCGGCGATCGAGCCGTCCCACGTGCCGCACGTGGTCGGCGTGACGAGCGGCGCGTTGTTGCCGCCGCGGAAAGTGATCGCCACTTCGGACGTTGGCACCTGCGGGAGGTCGTCGAGCGTGGCGACGAGGCGATGCTGGTCGTCGGTGCTGAGCGTCCCCACGAGCTTCACGCGCGGCGCGTCGGCCGATGCCGAGACGGCGGCCTCGAGGTAGAGACGCGGCAGCGACCCGGCCGCAGGCTGCTGCCCCACGTAGGCCTTGCCGGTGAGCGTGCGATCGACCAGCGGCGACTTGATCGACACGGTGCCGATGGCGGAAGCCGCAGGGCACGTCGCAGCAGCCGTGGTCGTCGGGCCGAAGTCCGCCGACGAGCATACGGGCAGGCCGTCGGCACCGCTCGCCACCTGCGCGGCGAGCGTGAGCCCGGCCGGCAGCGTGACGACGGTCGTCTTCGGCGGCGACGCGATGTTCGTCGGCGTGCCCGCGCCGAACCCGACCTTCATCGTCGCCTCGGTCGGCACGTCCGCGCGCGGCTCGGCGGTCGTCACCGACAGCGTCGGCGCGAACGGGGTGCGGTCGCACTCGGTGAGCTGGTAGCTGGCGTCGGCGCTCGCGGTGCCACCGGCGTAGGAGGTGGCGGAGAGCTTGGTCACCTGCGGGCTCGTGCAGTCCGAGCCGAGCAATGCGAACGGCGCCGGCATCGAGGGATGGTCGACGTTCGAGCCCCAGAAGCGCAGCGCGAAGGTGTGCAGCGCGATCGCGTGGTCGCAGGCGAACACGCTCGCGTAGGTGAGGCAGACCTCGCGCGGGATGTCGTCGATCACGGCGCGCAGGCCGACGTCCGGGGCCGGGCGCAGCGTGATCCGGATAAGGATCTTCACGTGCGGCTGGGTGGGGGGATCGAGCACGAGACCGATCAGCGCGAGCTCGTCGTCACCCGGCACGAGGTTGAACGCCCGGCCGGGCACGCCCTCGAGCTCGAGGTCGGTGCCGGCGTTCGTGTCGACCGTGAGGTCGGTGTAGGCGTCACCGATCTGGGCCGCGGCCGGGCACGTGACGTTGTTGGAGTTGTCCGCACCAAACTGGGCCGCCGTGCATTGCGGCCGGCCGGTCGTGTCGCCGGCGAAGCCGAGAGGCGTGTCGACCACCTGGCCCTTGAGGTCGTCATCGGCGGGCGTATCGAGCGCGAACGCCACGCAGTAGTCCGGGCGGCTGCCCGCCTGGGTGGAGGCGGTCATCAGCTGGCCCGTGTAGTAGCAGTCGGAGTCGGCCGTGACCGGACCGGCGTAGAAGCCGGTGATCGGGACCGCCGCGCGCCCGCTGGCCGGGAGGACGAGCGCGAGGAGGATCAGGACGGCGGACGTGAGCGCGACGGCCCACGGGTGGGTCGCCCGCGAGCGGGACAGAGACATCGGACTCCGATGGTCGATGGAGGGCGCGGCGCAGCGGACACGTCGCACCCTATGTCAGGGATCAGCGTGGCGTGAACTTGAACGGCACGGTGTAGGTCTGGCCTTCGGCCGTGACCTTCGCGCTGAACGTGAGCTTGGACTTCGTCTTGCGGGCCTTGGAGCTCTTCACCGAGATCGTCCCGGTGCGCGAGAGGAAGTGGAACTTGGTGGATCCACCCTTGGGCATCGTGATCCGCACCTTCCGCGCGCTGAGGCGCTTGACGGTCGCGGACTTCTTCACGGAGAGGCGGTCGACCTTGATGTAGGTGGATGCCTTGCGGCCCTTCTTCTGCGACGCGAGCGCCCAGCCGCTCGGGAGCGTGAACTCGATCTTCGTGATCTTCGTCGGCGCCGTGACGGCCATGCGCAGGACCGGCTTGCCCTTGCGGAGATTGCTGACGCGGCCACTGATCTTCGCGCTGTTGGCCGCGAGCGGCTGGCCGCACTTCGTCTTCACCGTGCGCGTTGCCGTCTGTCCGGAGTGCGCAGCGAACGCGCCGTTGAACTGCACGCTGCTCGTCTTGCACAGCTCCTCCGTCGCGATCACAGGGCCGCCGGTGCCGCCAGCGATGTTGATCTGGAGCGTCGTGAGCGGCAGGTCGGGCACCGTCGGGAAGTCGGTGACGAGCTGGCCGGTCTTCGGGTCGACGGCCGTGCTGCCGACCACCCGGCCGGCGAAACGACCCGTGAACTGCAGGCCCACGCCCGGGAGCACCTTGCCCTTGACGGGCTTGAGCAGGTACATGTAGCCGCCGAGCTTGTCGTCGGCGATCGAGAGGGAGCCGTCGAGCGTGCCGATGCGGGCGTTGTCAGGGCAGGCTCCGGCGGCGAACGTCTCCTGCGGGCACGAGCGCGGGATCTGCGTGAGATCCACGCCGACGCCCTTCGGCAGCGTGACGGTGGTCTGCTTGAGGTTGCCGGTGAGAGCCGGGTTCTCGATGCGCACCTGGATCGTCGGGCGGCCCTTGTTGCCGGTCTGGCCGAGCACCGCGGCGTCGAGCTTCGGCTCGAACCTCAGCTTGTCGCACGCACTCACCTGGTAGCCCGCGGTGAGGTCGAGCACGGTGCCGCCGGACGTCACCTGCGAGGTGGTCGAGAGCGGCGCGCAGCTCGTCGGGTTGAGCCCGAAGTCCTTGCGGTCAAGGCTCACTGAGAACTCGCGGATGTTGAGCGGGATGCCCTTGAAGCGCTCGGGAATGTCAGCGCTGAAGCGCAGACCGAGGTCTTCGCGGATCTCGATGCGGCCGGGCACGTTGAGATCGCCGAGGTACACCTCGCCGAACTTCACGGGCACGTGGAGGGACACACCGGCAGCCGCGCCCTCGGAACGGTTGGTGAGGTAGACCTGGCCCGTCGCGCGGTACGGCGCCGGCCCGACGCCGGCGAGGCTCGTGACGGTGCCGACGAGCGAGCTGGCCGGGCACTTGCTCTGCGCGGCATCGGCCTGCAGGCACTCGGGCACGCCCTTCAGGTTCGCGACCTCACCGGGCGGCAGGTTCACGACGGCGCGGCTCAGCCGCGCGCTGCGATCCGGCCGGTTGATCGTCGTCGTGAAGGCGCCGTACTGGCCCGCATTCGGGTTGGCACCAACGAAGGCGAGCGCGGCGCTCTTGGCGCCCACGGCATCGCAGTCGCTGTCGACCTTGTAGTCGGCCGTCTTATTGCTCGCCGATCCGGGCTTGTTGAACGCGTAGGCCGCGAGCGCACCCTGCGTCGTGCCGCACGTCGGCGGGGTAACCACGGCGGCCTGATCGCCGCCGCGGAACGTGAGCTTGAACTCGGTGACGGGCACCTCGGGGAGGTCGTCGAGCGTGGTGACGATGCGGTTCTGGTCGTCGACCGTGAGCTTGCCGACGAGTTTCACGCGCGGTGCATCGGCGGCCGGGCCCTCCTGCGCCTCGATGTAGATGTCCGGAAGTTCGCCGGCGGCGGGCTGCGAGCCGAGGTAGACGTTGCCGGTGAGCAGACGCGTCTGCACCGGGCTCTTGAAGGAGACCGTGCCGACGGCGGTGGCCGCCGGGCAATTGCTCGCCTCCGCGCGGTACTGGCCGTACTGCTCGGGGGTGCAGAGCGGGAGCCCGTTCGCGCCGCTGGCGATCTGGCCGGAGAAGCTGAGGCCGCCGGGAAGCACCACGACGGTCTTCTTCGGGCCGGCCACCTGGTAGCCGGCGTCATCCGAGTCGCCGAACGTGACCCGCACGGTGGTCTCGGTCGTCACGTCGGGCCGGTTCTCCGCCGTGCTGAACGCGACGCCGGGCTTGAACTGGATCTTTGGGTCGTCGCAGTCGGTGAGCTTGTAGGTCTTCGACGCGCCGCTCGTGGTCGAGCCGTTGTAGGCGGTCGCGTTGATCTTCGTCTCCTGCGTGTTCGAGCAATCCGCGCCCATGAAGGCGAAGCCGCGCGGCATCGAGCCGCGCTGCGGGCCCCAGAACAGGAGGTTGAAGTCGTCGACCGCGAGAGGGTCGACCTCATCGACGTTCACGAGCGGCGGGATCGACACCTTCACGTGCGCCGAGTTCGGCATGTCGTCGATGATCGAGCGGAGGCCGACGTCGGGGCTCGGACGCAGCGTGACGCGCACGATGATCTTCACGTTCGGCTGATCGATGAAGCCGGCGGCGACCGGCCGCAGATCGATGCCGAGGCGCGCCACCTCGTTCTCGCTGTGGGTGAGGTTGTAGACGGCGCCGGTGGGCGTGAGCGAGACGGTCTTGGTGCTGCCGTCGTAGGCGCTGCCGAGCGGCACGGTGACGAGCGGGTTGGCAGCGGTGCCGTCGGAGAGGCGCGCGCGGATGGCAGCCGTCACCTGACCCATCTGCGTGTTGCCGGCGCAGCCTGCGTCGTTCTCGGACGACTTCGCGAACTGCGCGTCGGTGCACTGAGGGAAGGCGTCGGCGATACCGGCGAAGCCCTGCGGCGTGTCGACCACCTGGCTCTTGAGGTCGACGCCCGCCGGGCCCTCGTCGTTCGTCGCACGGAAGGCGACGCAGAAGTCGGTGAACTCCGAGGCGTCGGTCTTGTTGGCGGTGCCGTCCGGGGAGCAGTCGTTGCTGGAGGCGACCGGACCACCGAACACCTTGCTGATCTTGGCCGGCGCAGCTCCTGCCGGGGCGACGGCGAGGAGCATGGCTGCGAGCACTGCGAGCAGGGCGGCAAGCGGGACCGCAGCGATGCTGCGGGGGCGAGGCAGGTAGGTGTTCATCGTTCTCCAGGTGGGGGCGCGCGAGGCCCATCCGTGATCCAAGACACGATACGCCTGTCACATGTTGCGGTTTCGCCGGTTACCCGGGCAATGGACGTCGGAACGAGCCGGTCAGACCTGGTCGCACAGGAAATCTGGCTTACATCGAAAAACGGCGACGGGGCCGGCGTCCACCGCGAGGCGAACGCCGACCCCGTAGGTCGTTCGGGTGACACCGGCGCGGGCCGGCGTCGTGGGATCAGCCGGCGCGCGTCAGCGCGACGTACTTGGTGACCTTGGTGCCGTCGGAGTAGACCACGCGGAACTCGATGTAGACGGTCTTGGTGCTCTTGGCGAACGAGGAGCTCGCACGCACCACGTTGGTGTGCAGGAGCACCGAGTAGCCGTTGCTCCCGCTGCCGTCGAGCGTGAACTTCGCTTTCGATCCGAGCTTCACCGCGCGGATCTTCGAGCGGTCGACGCCGGCGTCGAACCCGTTCTCGGCGTAGGTCACCTTGCTCGACTTCTTCAGCGAGGGGCCGTCGAACTTCAAGCCCTTTGGCAGGCCGATGCGGACGCTCTTGACCTTCTTGCCCGTGGGCGCGGCGCCACCGATGCGGAGCACCGGACGCGTCTTGGTCGAGTTCGTCAGCTCGGTGACGTACTGGGCATCGCACGTGGTCGGCGTCGAGAACGCGGCACTCTTGCCGTTCTGGCTTGAGACGGTGGCGTCGTACGCCGACGCCGTGCACTTGCCGGACGGGTCCATCTGCAGGATGCCCCTCGTACCGCCCGCGAGCGTGATGTCGAGGGTGCGCACCGGCAGCGACGGCAGATCGGAGAACACGTTCTGCAGTCGGCCCGAGCCGTCGACCTGGCTCACGCCGAAGGTGCGAAGCGGCAGGCGGCCCTGGAAGTTGATGCCGATGCCCGGCAGCTGCTTCCCGTCGACCTTCACCATGATCACCTCGCCGCTGACGACGTCGGCGTTGATGCCGGTGAGCGTCGCCTTGGCGGAGCCGATCACGGCCGCTGCGTTGCAGCGACCGGCCTGGAAGTCGGCCTGCGGGCAGGCCGTCTGGATGCGGGTGAGGTCAGTCGCGAGGCCCGAGGGCAGCGTGATCGTCGTGCCGCCGAGGTCGTCGCCGCCAGCGGGCACGCCGATCTTCACGTCGAGCTGCGGATGGCCGCCCGGCGTGGTCTCGCCACTCAGGCCGGCCGAGAACGTCGGCGCGAACGCCAGGCCGTCACAGCCGGTGAGCTTGTACGTCGTGGTGGCCGTGGTCGGCTTCGAGCCGGCCGTGCCAGCGGTGTCGGTGTACGGGTTGATCGTGAGCGACGCCGTCTGATCGGTGACGCACGTGCTGCCGACGCGGAAGAAGTTCGACGCCATCGTCACCGGAGCGGTGGGCGCGAACGGGTTCGTCACGTGCGGGTGCGCGGCGGCCGAGCCCCAGAAGCGGAGCGAGGTGGCCTGGATCGCGATCGGGGTCGAGCCGCCGATCACCTTCGCAAGCGTGTCGGTCTGGTTCTGCAGGCCGACCTTCGGATCGCCGAGCTGGCTGACCGTGATCAGGAACTTCGACTCCGTCACCGGGGTCGAGGGCGCCAGCGGCGTGGGCGCCGACGAGATCAGCGCGACGCCGAGGAGTGCCGCCTTGCCGTCCGGGGTGGTGAGCGCGTAGATGCGGCCCGGCGCTTGCAGCGTCTGGCGATCGACGGCCGGATTCGGGGCGTTTGGTGCCTGGAGCTGCGCGAGGGCGGTGCCGACCTGCGAGGTACCGGGGCACGTGTTGGGCGTGATCGCCTCACGCGCGAACTGCTCGACCGTGCACTTGCTGGCGAGGTCGATGTCGGCCTGGCTGCCGACGGGCAGCTGCACGAGCGTGTTGTTGATGTCTTCGCCCGTGATCGCGTCGCCAGGCGTGGCGTTGAAGGTGACGCAGTAGTCGGTGCTCTGGCCCGCGACGCCCGTGGTCAGCGCGGGGCCTGCCGGGTTGACGTGCATGCAGCCGACGTCGTTCTGCGTGGGATCGGCCGGGGCCGTCGAGGTGACGGGGAGGCCGGAGACCAGGTTGAAGGGGGCGACGGGCCCGGCCTTGAACTTGGCGATCGGGATGTCGGCCTGCGCGACCGACGGGAGGATGAGCGCGGCGAGCAGGCCGACGCTCATGACGAGCGCGCGAAGCAGTCGCGCTCGGAGCAGGTGGTTCATGGAGCGATCCTCTGAAGGGTGTCTGTGATCTGTAACACAGATTTCTCCTCCACTCTGGACGCTCCCTTCCCGGGACGTGCCGTTCCTCATACGAACGTCCAGTGGCTTGGCGCACGATGGGCGCGCCCGCACTCGACTGAACGTCTACTTGCGGACGGTGATGGCCGGCTTCTGGAGTTGCACGGCACCATCCGTGAACACGAGCCGGATGCGCGGGCGGGCCCGCTTGGCCTTCTTCGCGGCGCGCGTGACGGGCCGGATCGCGGCGCC
This sequence comes from Solirubrobacteraceae bacterium, assembly GCA_017744415.1. Classification (GTDB taxonomy): domain Bacteria; phylum Actinomycetota; class Thermoleophilia; order Solirubrobacterales; family Solirubrobacteraceae; genus JAGIBJ01. Next base: position 32,235 of record JAGIBJ010000057.1, on the reverse strand, counting down.
GCTGAGCTTCAGGCGGATCGTCGAGACCGTCTTGCCCTTGGCCGTGACGATCAGTGAGTGATCGGTGACGGACAGCTTCGCGCTGCCACCGGTCACGCGCACCCACATGAGGTCCTTGCGGCGCGTCGCGAGCTTGCGGTCGAGGAGCCAGCCTTGCGGCAGCGTGACCTTCATCGCGCGCAGCTTGCGGCCGCCGAAGTCGAAGAGGCGCAAGCTCACGCCGCCGCGATCGGTGAGCTTGATGTTCACCTTGCCGGCGCACTGCAGGCCCGTCTCGGCTTTCGCCTTCTGACCGCCCTGGCCGACGAACGCGCCACTCCAGTTGGTGCCGCTAGCGCAGGCCGTCTTGGGCAGCTGCAGCGGTGAGCGCTTGTTGGAGTCGACCTGCACGACCAGCTGGCGAAGCGGGAGATCGGGGATGTTCGGGAAGGTGACAAGGAGGCGCTGGTCCTTGTCGGTCTCGGTGGTCGACACCACGCGCTGCGCGTAGCGGCCCGTGAAGTTCAGGCCGAGTCCGGGGAGCTTCTTGCCGTCGACTCTGATGAGGAAGATGTCGCCGGTCACGGGCTCGTTCGTGATCGAGACGTAGGCGGTCACGGTGCCGACGCGCGTGTTCGCCGGGCAGCGCACGGCGTCGAAGTCGGCGCGGCTGCAGACGGTCTTGATGTTGTCGAGGTCGACGGAGACGCCTTCGGGGAGCGTCACGGCAGCCGACTTGAGCGCGGAGTCGCCGACGGGCGAATCGAGCCGCACGTACATCCCGGGGTGGCCGCCCGGCTTGTTGTCGCCGGTGATGGTGGCCTTCAGCGTTGGGTTGAACGGCAGCTTGTCGCAGTCGGTGAAGGTCATCGAGCCGGAAATGCCCGCGACGGCTCCGGTGTCGGCGGTGATCGAGGCGCCCCACGGCACGGGCCCACACGCGGTCGGGTTGAGCATGAGGTTCGAGCGGTCCATGTCGACCACGACCCGGCGCAGCTGGAGAGCCACGCCCTTGAAGCGCGTCGGGATGTCAGCGTCGAACACGAGGCCGGCGTCGGTGGGCCGCAGCTTGATGCGGCCGCGCACGATCACGTCGCCGAGGTCGAGGTCGCCGACGGCGGCCCGCACGACGATCGCGGTGCCCGCCACGTCGCCGTCGAAGCGGCTCGTGAGGTACATCGCGCCCGCGAGGTTCCACGGCTTGTCACCCGCGCCGGCGAGCGCGGTGACCGTGCCCAGGCGCGAGGACTGCGGACAGGTGCCGGCGTCAACCTGCGCCGAAGGGCACTCCGTGGGGATGGTCATGTCGGCCAGGAGGCCGGTCGGCAGCGACACGTTGAGGTGCGAGAGCCACTGACCGCGATCGGGGCGGTCGATGGTGATGCGCGTCTGCGAGCGGGCGCCGGCCTGCGTGCTCGCGCTGCTCACGCTCACGCTCGGCGCGAACGGCACGTCGCAGTTCTGATCGATCGTGATCGCCGAACGTGCATCCTCGTTGGCCTGGCCGGAGGAGGGCACGAAGGTGGAGTCGCCGACGTAGGTGCCGCATTGCGGCGGCGTGGTGAAGAACGACGTCGGGCCGGAGGGGAAGTTGAACTGGATCCGGCTGAAGCGCAGCTGCGGGTTGTTGAGGAACGCGGTCGTGATCTGGCCGGTGACGGGATCGGCCGACACCTTCGCGACCAGCTTGATGCGCGGCGCGTCGGCGGCGACGGCACCCTCGGGCGACGCCTCCACGTAGAGATCGGGGAGATCGCCGACGGCCCGCTGCTCGCCGAGGAACACCGTGCCAACGAACGGGTAGTCGATGAGCGGCGACGTGATGGTCACGGTCCCGACTGCCGAGCCGTCCTTGCAGGACGTCGGCTCGAGCTGGTCGGCCACGTTGAACTCGTCGGCGCGGCAGAGGCGCAGGCCGCCTTCCACGCTCGCGACCTGCGCGCCGAGCTCGAGGCCCTGCGGGAGGCGGATGATCGCGTCCTTCAGCAGCGAGGTCACGCGCTCGCTCCCGCTGGCGTTCTGACCGAGGTCGACGCCGACCGTGACGCCGGTGGGGGCGCCAGGCTGACGCTCCGTGGTGGAGATGTCGAGCGCCGGGCGGAAGTCGAGCTTGTCGCACTCGTTCATGCGGATCGGCGGGGAATCGAGCGTCGACTGCTGCTCGTCGTACGTCGTGATCGACAGGTGCGCCGACACATCGGACGCACATTGCGTGGGCAGCTCGCCGAAGTCGGCGGGCATCGTCGGGTGGTCCTGCTTCGAGCCCCAGATCCGGAAACCGACCGACTCGATGTAGAGCGGGTAGGGATCGGCGTCGGGCTGTGGCTGGCCGATGCGCAGGTCGCCGGCCTGGAGCGTTTCGCTGGTGCCGTGCCAGTTGTCGCCCTGTGCGGCGACGTCATCCTCGCCGTACACCTCGCGCGGGGCGCGCTCGACGATGGTGCGGATGCGACCTGAGCCGTCGGGGCTGAGCGTGAGCCGCACGAGGAACTTGACGGGTGCGACGCCGGAGAACGGCTGCACCTGGACCCCCAGCACGCCGATCTCGTCGGGCGTGTGGTTGAGGTTGTAGATCACGCTGCCAGAGCTCACGACGTGGCTGCGGAACGACCGCGCGATGAGGCTGTGGATGCGGACGTAGACGTCGCCGATCTGGCTGGCGGCCGGGCAGTTGGCGACGAGCCAGTCGCCGGCCCCGAACGCGCCGCGGCCCGTGCTGCAGGTCGGCACCGAGGCGAGCGTGCCGACGTAGCCGGAAGGCAGGTCGATCACGATGCCGCTCATGTCGTCGCCGTCGACGGGCGTGTTGGTGCCCTGGGCGACGCGCGTCTCGGGCACGTCGGGGTAGGGCGGGGTTGCCTGGAGGCGGGACGCGCCGGGCTTGGCCTGCGAGCGGATGATCGCGGGGTCGGCGTTGGGCGTGAGCGTGAAGCCGACGCAGAAGTCGGAGTGCGTACCGGCGCCGAGCGCGGGCTTCATGTCGCTGGCACTCGGGAGGTTCGGCGGGGTGTAGCCGGAGCCGTTCGAGCCGTCGTAGCCGGCGGGCATCCCCGCACCGAACGAAACCAGACCGTTCGCCGGCAGGAAGTTCTGCGAGCCGTAGAACAGCGACTTCGGCTCGGCGGTGCAGTAGGGGTTCTGCCCGGCGGCCGAGCCGTCGAGGGGCTTGGCGCCGTAGCGGGTAGCCGTCTGGAGGCCGGTGGCGATCGCCGTCTTCAGCTCGACGCCGGCCGCCGACGCAGGCGCGGGCCCGGCCGCGAGGCTTGCGAGAAGGGCGGTGCAGAGCGCCAGGCTGGCGGCGCGCAGGCGGATTCCGAGGGACGGCAAGTTCGATTGTGCAGCTGTGGGACGGAAGACGAACACCACTTGCGTGGCGCGCGTCACAGACGACGAACGGTACCGAGCCCAGGGCGGCTCGGGCAAGTAACTCCTGCAGGCAGGCGCTGCGCCGTCTTCCGGAGGGTAACCGAGTCTCCGTGGCCGGGGGGCACCTGCAACCGTCCACTACAAAGCTGAGCCCAACTCCGGGCCGCTTGGCGAGCGTGACGCTGTGGACGTTCCCGAACGAGAAGGCGACGCGCCCGGTGAAGGTAGCGCGCACGATGCGGTCGACGTCAGCGGCCGGTCCGTCGCAGGGCGCAGTCGTCGTGGGCGTGAACGCACCAAAGCTCACCGCCCTCAGCCCGACGGTCGCCGGGGCGGTGCCGCTGTTGCAGCCCGTGAAGATCGTCGCGCGGTCGCCCTCGATCCGGAAGCCGGGCTTCACCGCCGGGCCTTCGATGTCGACAAGGCTGCCTTGCTGAGCGCCGAGGAGCCATACGGCCCGCCATTGCGGCCCTTCGAGCGGCGCGGGGCCGCCGCGCACGCCCATGAGACCGAAGGTGGCCGATCGGCCGCCGCGACTGAGCTTGACCGTCTTGCCGTCGTCGCTCTGCACCACCTGGCCACCTGGCCCCTCGAGCAACCCGTTGATCCATGCGTCCGGCTTGTCGGCGCAGCCCATCGCGGTGGTGATCGCCTTGCCCGTGAATCGCAGCCGCCCGTCCGTGACGGCATAGGCGCCCGACGTGGTGTTGCAGCCGCCGCTGATCGTGAGCTGGGTGCGCGAGAATCGCAGGGTCAGGTCGTTCGCGTTCGGCACCGTCGCTGGATCGCTGACGACGGTTCCCGCGTACGCGTGATGGGCGAGGCTCGCGGCATCGTCAGTGCCGCTGCCCGCCCAGGCGATCGCGCCCGCGATCACGACGACCACGATCAGCAACGCGGCTCGTCCCGCTCCACTCACGCCGGAGATCCTCGCACGCAACGGAGTGGCCCGACGCGTCGATTGCTTGCCGGTGGCTGCGTAGGCTCGAGCGTCGAGGCTTCGCGGCACGCCGCCATCAAACCCGCCAACACCACGGACTTCGCAGCAGCCCGCCATCAAATTCGCCACCACGGCGGCCTCGCGGCCAGGCCGACCGCCAGCCAAGAACCCGCCCGCGCAAGGCAGCCGCCAGCGCCTCCGCCCGAACCAGCAATGCCGGCCACCGACCAAGGCACCCAGCCGACGCAAGGCGGCAACACACGCCGCCACCCCGAAACGAAGAACGGCGCGTGCTGTGCACGCGCCGTTCCAAGGATCAGCAGCTGATCGCGCTTGCGCGGGTTTTGCGCCGCGCGCCCGCCTACAGCGGGATGTTGCCGTGCTTGCGCTTCGGGCCCGGCTCGTGCTTGGTGAGCAGGGCCTCGAGGGCGACGCAGAGGCGCTGGCGGGTCTCGGACGGCTCGATGACGTCGTCGAGGTAGCCGCGCTCGGCTGCGGAGTACGGGTTGGCGAACCGGGCCTTGTAGTCGTCCATGAGCTTCTGGCGGCGCTCTTCGGGCGTGGGCGAGTTCTTGAGGTCGTTGCGGTAGATGATGTTCACCGCGCCCTCGGGACCCATGACGGCGACTTCGGCGGTGGGCCACGCGAAGTTCATGTCGGCGCCGAGGTGCTTGGAGGCCATGACGTCGTAGGCGCCGCCGTAGGCCTTGCGGGTGATGATCGTGATCTTCGGGACCGTGGCCTCGGCGAAGGCGTAGAGGAGCTTGGCGCCGCGGCGGATGATGCCGTCCCACTCCTGGGTGGTGCCGGGGAGGAAGCCGGGCACGTCGCAGAAGGTGACGAGCGGGATGTTGAAGGCGTCGCAGGTGCGGACGAAGCGGGCGGCCTTCTCGGACCCGTCGATGTCGAGGACGCCGGCCATGCTCATCGGCTGGTTGCCGACGACGCCGACGGCGTGACCGTTGAGACGGGCGAAGCCGACGACCACGTTCGTGGCGAAGTGCTCGTGGACCTCGAGGAACTCCTCGTCGTCGACGGCGACGCGGATCACCTCGCGCATGTCGTACGGCTTGTTGGGGTTGTCCGGGACGATGTCGATGAGCTCGGGCGTCTCGCGGTTCGGGTCGTCCGAGGTGGGGACGTACGGAGCGCGCTCGAGGTTGTTGCTCGGGAGGAAGCTGAAGAGGTAGCGGGTCTCTTCGAGGGCGTGGTCCTCGTCTTCCCAGGCGAAGTGGGCGACGCCCGACTTCTGGTTGTGCGCCATCGCGCCGCCGAGCTCCTCGAACTCGACGACCTCACCGGTGACGGTCTTGATGACCTCGGGGCCGGTGATGAACATGTGGCTCGTGTTCTTCACCATCCCGATGAAGTCGGTGATGGCGGGCGAGTAGACGGCACCGCCGGCGCACGGGCCCATGATCAGCGAGATCTGCGGGATCACGCCCGAGCTGCGGACGTTGCGGAGGAACACATCGCCGTAGCCCGCGAGGGAGACGACGCCTTCCTGGATGCGGGCGCCGCCCGAGTCGTTGATGCCGATGACGGGCGCGCCGATCTTGGCGGCGAGGTCCATCACCTTGCACATCTTCTCGGCCATGACCTCGCCGAGCGAGCCGCCGAAGTTGGTGAAGTCCTGCGAGAAGACGCAGACGCGGCGGCCGTCGATGGTGCCGTGGCCGGTGACGACGCCGTCGCTGAGCGGGCGGTTCTTCGCCATGTCGAAATCGGTCGTGCGGTGGCGCACGAACATGTCGAGCTCCTGGAAGCTGCCTTCGTCGAGGAGCTTCTCGATGCGCTCGCGCGCCGTGTACCGGCCCTGCGCGTGGCGCTTCTCGAGCTTGGCGGGGTCGACGGTGCGAGCCTCGGCACGCAGCTCCTCGAGCTGCGCGAGCTTCTCTTCGAGCGTGCTGGGCGGAGTCTGGCGGGCCATGGGATCGCGAATCGTACCGGGCAGGCGGGGATTGGACAGGTGCGCTTGGGCACGGGGTGAGCAGGCGTCAGGTGGTTGGCGGGCGATGACCACTCGCGCCAGCGAGGGGTCCGGGCCAGCCACCGGCCTGAGCGGGACATAACTGGGGCTGGCGGCCCAGTTATGTCCCGCTCAGACCCCGGTAGTCGTCAACCAGGGCGTCCGGCGCTGCGTAAGCGTCGTCGGTCGGGCGGCGACGGACGGTGAATCCGGCCTCCTCCCACGCCTGATCTCGCGCTCGATCACGCTCCGGGAACTGGTGGTACTGCGGACCGTCGAGCTCGAAGATCGTTCGCCGCTCGAGATCGACGAAGTCTCCCTCGAAGCCGGCGACTTCGAAGTTGACGAGCGGCAGCTTCTCTCCGGCGTCCCGGAGGACGACGAGCCCTTCGACCTCTGCGTCGCTGCGAGTGCGCTCGATCGGGATCTCGGAATAGAGGCTGAGGAGTTCGCGCATGCGCCCGACCCCACGCTCGCCTCGATGCTCCCGCGCGAAGTCGCGGAGCTCGTCGCGCGTGACGAGCTTCAGCCGGATGGCGTCGCGAAACAGCCGGTCGGACTTGAGTGCGCCGCAGTCGATGAAGAGATCGCGGAGCGTCCGCGCGACCTTGGTGGTCGCCACACCCTGTCGCTCCGTCTCATCCGCGCCGAGCGTCTCCGAGTATCTGACGTGGAGCGCGTCGATTCGCCCCTTCCGTTTCCCGTACTGGCGCCTTCCGCCTGACCCGTGCCGGACAACATGCATCGGCTCGTCGTCCGGAAGGGTGCGGAGTCCTGCGAGCGCGGCCGCGCTCCATCTGGCGAGCAGGGTGCCTGGCTCGGTGAGAGTCGCCGCGCAACAGCGCTGCCAGAGCGTCGGCGGCGCGTGGCCACTGAGGTACACGCCGAGATGCATGACCCGCCAGTTGCGGACGAGCCAGCGGATCGTCTCGTCGCCCCAGTTCTCCTCGGTGAGCTGCCACGTGGCGAGCACCCCTTGCTGGGACTCCAGGAGTTGGTCGACGAACCGGCGCTGCTCGGGGGTCATCGCTCGATTGAACGACGGCGTGTCCGCCCCTTGTGCGTCGGCGCGCGTGTTGGAACGAAGACGCGTCAGTGTCGTTGCAATTGAGTGCTGGGCCGTCACGGTCGACCCGTGTCCACCGGCGAAGTCAGCCAAGGGCGCGCGCAGCTGACACCCGGCGCCTGAGCGGGACGTAACAGGGGTACGGGCAACGGTTATGTCCCGCTCACGCCCAGGCCGGCGGTCGACGCGGCGCCTGAGCGGGACGTAACAGGGGTCCGGGCAACGGTTATGTCCCGCTCACGCCCATGGGCGCGGTGACCGTCGCTGGCGCGGGGGGCCCGGCGAGGCTTTAGCCGAGCTCGGTCGCCTCGATGTATCCCTTGGGGTCGCTCTTGCCGGCGCCCGTGGGGAAGTCGACGCGCAGCAGGCGGCCCGAGTCGACGGCGACATGCGCGGTGACGGGCGGGATGACGTTGGCGGAGAGCTCGTCGAGCGACTGGGCGACGTCGACGAGGCTCGGGCGGATGCGCACTCGGTAGGCCTCGAAGGAGCCGGCGGGCGTGGAGATCTTCTCCTTGGCCTCCGTGCGGAGGTCGAGCGGCCAGTGCACGATGGCGGTGAGCCAGACGGGCGTGGCGAACTTCACCTTGGGTGCCCAGGGGAGGAGCCGAAGCGCGACGGCGAGGCCGCCAGCGGGCACCATCGTCCGCGGATATGCCGCCACCTCACCGCCAAGTTGGGGCACCTGCACGTCGCGGAAGCTCTTCTCCTCGGTGAAGACCACCTTGCCTTTGTGGCGCAGCTCGATCGACTGCGACTCGGCGAGGAGCGCGCCGCCACGGCGACGGAACCGCGCGGTCACTTCGCCCTCGAGGCGGCCGTAGGCGGCGCCGCGAGCGACCTGCGTGAACGTGCGCGCGTCCTCAGAACTGAGGATGAGCTCGCCCTCGCCAACCTCCTCCCCGTCGACGACCCCTCGGAACGCGGTGCGCTCATCGGCTTCGAGTTCGGGATCGACCAGGGGTTCATCCATGCGCGGCATCATCGCGGGTCGATCGGCCCGCGGCCAGCGCGCCGCCATGCAGGGCGGGCTGCGCCACGAAACGGAACCTGCGCAACTTTCCGCCCGGGGCGTGTTCACTGAGGTCATGAGGCTCCTGCCCGGCAACGCCCCCTGCTCGCGTCCGCGTCCCGTCTTCAGCGCCCTCGTGGCGACGCTCGTCACCGGTACCCTGACGCTCGCCGCCGCCAGCCCGGCGTCGGCGGCCACCGCCACCGCCACCGCCGGTAAGTACTGGCTCGCGCCGCTCGATCTCGGCCCTGCGCCCGCGAACGTGCAGAAGGGGCTGGTCCCGCGCGTCGGCCTCACCAACAGCGGCCGGGGCACGGTCGCGTGGAATCAGGCCGGTGACGGCTCGATCCTGAGCCGTGACTTCACCGCGGGCGGCACGGTCGGCCCGCTCACGAGCCCGACGAAGGGCAGCCTCGTCGCCGACGTCGCGCGTGACACCGCCGGCAACGTGATCGTCACCGGGCAGAGCGCCGGGTCGCCCGCGATCAGCTGGACGGCGACGCGCCCGAAGGACGGCGGCAACTGGCTCTTCCGTACCACCGGCTCGGGCCCGTACGTGAACGCACCCGCCGCCTTCGGTCTCAAGAGTGGCTTCCTCGTCGCCGCGACAAGCTCCTTCACGCCGACCACCGCCGCGGCCGGCCTCCCGACCGCCGCCGCGTTCGGCTTCACCACCGCCCCGGGCCAGCCGGTCGCGATCGGCAAGGCGCTCGAGGGCGTGGAGACCGGCGACTTCGCGCACGGCGCCGATGGCAGCAACTGGGCGCTCGGCGGCGACGGCTACGCCGTCTCCACCGGCCGCCGCGAGACCACGAAGGCGAAGGACGGCAAGGCCGCGAAGTCGGTGCCAGCGCTGCTGCGCCTCGGCAAGACACCGACCCGCTACTCGATCCTCGGCGCCGACCGCTTCGGCGCGGGCGCCGTCGACACCGTCGGCAGCGCGATCGCGGTCGCCGGCCTCGACGTGCAGCAGACGGCCCCGATCGCCCAGCGTGGCATCCCGGTCGTCGCGCTCGGCGAGGGCGACCGCATCGAGGAGACCGTCGAGATCGGCGGCGTGCCGGATCGCCGCGCGCTCGATGTCGACGTCGCCGGCCGGGCCGGCGGTGGCGCCGTCGTCACGTGGATCCAGCAGAGCACCGCCCGCGCCGAGAACCTCTTCGGCCAGGCGAAGTGGGCGCTCGTCGACGACGCCGGTGACGTGGAGGAGCGCGGCGCCTTCACCACGAGCAAGGACTCGCACAGCCTGCGCGTGGTGCGCACCGGCAGCACCGCGTTCGCCGTCTGGATCCAGGGCACCGGCACCAAGGCGCGCTGGAAGGCCGCGCAGATCGACGACGAGGGCGCGAGCCTCGTCAAGGCGCCCGCCGGCAATCCCGTCGGCCGGATCGAAGGCGGGCTCAACACCAGTCAGCTCACGTCGAACGGCACGCAGGTGGCGCTTACGTTCGTCGACGCGACGACCAACATGGTGCGCGTCGCGGCCCAGCGCGTGAAGTAGCCGGCGCGCGCGTGATCAACCGGTGCGGAGCGTGCGCGCATGTCGCCGTTCAGCGCCGCGCGAACGATACGTCCGGGCCCTGATCAGGCCTGGTGCCCGAACTCGCCGTAGAGCTCGGGCAGGAACCCGGCGAGGTGGTTCATCTCCTCGCCGCAGTGCCGCAGGAGCTGGGCGCCGTAGCGCGTCGGGAAGACCACGGCGCTCGGCGGCACGAGCCCGCGACTGATCGCGCAGCTGACGGCCTGCAGATCGGGGGCGCGGAGCCCCGGCACGTTGAGGTAGAAGCGGCTGCGCATCTCGCTGCCGGTGGGCGTGCGGCGGACGGCATGGACGACGAGACCGATGTTCACCGGCAGGTAGGCGCTCCCGACGTAGCCGGCGATCACCGTGCCGTCGATGCGGCGCTCATCGATGCCGAACTTGGCCGGATCGGTGAAGTTGATCGCGAGCTGATCGAGGCTCGCGCCGATGTACTCGTCGACGTACGACACGTTGCCGCGGTATCGCTGTCGGTCGGTGAGGCCGGGCGTGTCGGCGGTGGCGTTGCGCAGCGCGGCGTAGGCGTGGGCATCGGGGTGCCACAGCTTGTAGCGGGCGCTCTCCTTGCTGTGCCAGCCGAACCACCAGTCCCATATCTCGGGCTGCACGCCTGGCATGTCGGTGAGACAGGCCACCCACACCTCGCCCGCGGCGTTGCGGCCGTAGCCGGTCTCGACCGGCGAGTAGCCGGCGCGCATGAGGTCGGCGCCGAGCGTTCCCCGGGCCGGCACCTGCTCGGTCGGCAGCGGCGGTGACGACGCGGCCGCTGCGACGTGCGGCTGCGGCGGATCGACGTGCGGCTTCATGTACTTCGCGTACGGCTTGGCCTCATCGACGGCGCGGTAGTGCAGGTAGCGCGCCTCGCACGTGGTCGCAGCACTCGCCGCGCTCGCTCCGCCACCGAGCGCCAGCGCCGCACCCCCACCCAGGCCGGCCATTAGAAAGCGGCGGCGTGGGTGGGGTCGGCGCAGCGGCGAATCGCCCACCGGCGCGCCGCGGTCTGCGGCGGGCCGGGCGGGCGACGGCGGCGCCACCTCGGCGCCGCGGACGCGCTTGCCCGAGCGAGCTCTGTGTGTCCCTGTCTCCCTCGGCCTCTGCACCTGCAGAGGAATACCACGCCGGTAGGGTGGCCGTCAATGGATGCCCGCCGCACGCTGCTCGCCGACAGCGCCCTGCGGATCATTGGTGAAGAAGGCATTCGCGCCCTCACGCACCACCGCATCGACGACACCGCCGGGCTCTCGCGCGGGTCGACGTCGTACTACTGCCGTCGACGCGTCGACTTCCTGCGCCTCGCGCTGGAACGGCTCTACGAGCTCGACGCCGCAGACGTGGCAACGGCTGCGGCCTCGGTGCAGGGCGGCACGTCGCCCTCGTCGCTGCGGCGCGCCGTCGCTGAGCTCGTGGCGAGCTGGCTGTCGGGCGAGGCACGGGTGCGATCGATCGCCCGGATCGAGCTCTTCATGGCCGCCTCGCATGAGCCAGAGCTCCAGCCGCTCGTCGCCGAACAGCTCGCAGGGATCGGCAGGGCCGGCTTGCCGTTCGCCCGCGGTCGCGGCGACACCGGCGTGCAGCGGCTCGCCGCCGGCCTGATGCTCATGGACGGCCTGATGCTGGCGGTGCTGCGGGAGGGACGCCCGGCGCCGAGCGTCGACGACATCGCCGCGCTGCTCGAAGTGCTCGGCTGATCCCGCGCGGGGAACCTCAGCCGGGAGCGCGACTGCGCCGCCCGCCGACTCAGACCGAGATCGCGCCCTGCTCGGCGCGGAGCACCTGCATGAGCTCCTCGTAGGGGCCGGCGAGGTAGGCGAGATCTCCGGCGGCGAAGCGGGTGTCACGGCGGGGCGGGTATTCGAGCTGGTCGGCGTCGCCGGCGCGGCGCAGGGCGAGCACGCGCACGTTGGCGGAGAGGCCGCGCATCTCGACGCCTGCGAGCCCGCCGCCGTCGCGCACCGCGAGCCGGGCGACGAGGAACGGCTGGCGGCCGACGTAGAAGGTGGCGAGCACGCCCATGCCGATGGCGGCGCCCACGAACCACGGCGCGGCGATCGCGGCCGTCGACCAGACGTGGCGGAAGTCGAACGTCTCCTCGAGGCGGTGGCCGAGCGAGGTGTCGAACACGCGCAGGATCACCGGCACCTCCTCCCACCGCGGGCCGAGGCCGTCGCGCACGGCGAGGCCCGTCTCGATGTTGGTCATGTCGTTGCTGGTGACGACGGCGACGGCCGCGGCCGTCTCGATGTTCGCGGCCTCGAGCGTGCGGGCCAGCGTGGCGTCGCCGATGATCACGCGCACGCCGAGCAGACGGGCCTGGCTGGCATAGCGGTTGTCTTCGTCGCGCTCGATCACGACCACCTCGCGGCCGCGGTCGCGCAGGCCCTCGAGCACGCGCATGCCCACCGCGCCGAGCCCGACGAGGATCACGTGCCCCTCGGTGCCGCGCACACGCGCGCGCCCGAGCGAGGCCTCGATGCGGCGTGAGACGAGGCTGTTGGTGACGAACGCGAACAGCAGGCTCACGACGGCCGTGCCGGCGATGATCAGGCAGACCGCGAACGTCTGCAGGGCAGGCGTCTGCCGGGCAAAGGAGAAGTCGCCGAAGCCGACGGTCGCGGAGGTCTCGATCGTGAAGTAGAAGGCCTCGATCCACGTCATGTGGCGGCTCGGCGCGTCGAGGTCGACGTAGAACTCGCGCAGGATGACGGTCGAGATCAGCGCGACGACGAGCCCGACCCACAGCGTCGCGCGCACCGGGGCATCGAAGTAGTCGGCGGCGTCCTGCAGCGCGAGTCGCAGGCGACGCCACCGGCTGCGCGTAGGGCCGTCGCCGATCGAGCTGTCGAGGTCGGCGGGGTGCAGGCCCGCCTCGGCGAAGTCGAGCGGCGTACCGAGGAGCGTGACGCGGTCGCCCACGCCGACGGTGGCGTCGCGGCCCGGACACGCGGCGAGCAGCTCCTCCTGCGGCGAGAGGATGCCCATCGGGGCGAGATCGCCGAAGAGCTCGCGCAGGGAGCCGTCGCGCTCGACGCCGAGCTCCGCCACGAGAAAATGCTGACCCTCGAGTTCGAGGTCGTGCGCAGTGCGGCCGAGACAGGCATCGACGACGGACGGCGCGAAGAGCCCGGCGACGTCGAGCACGCTGCCCTCACCGGTGATGCCCTCGACGGCGCCACCGACCGCCGGGTTGTCGAGGTGGACGACGAGCCGCACGTCGGGGCGCAGGGAGCGCACCTGCAGGGCCGTCTCGAGCGTGCCGAGGTCGCTCGACTCGGCGCAGATCACGGCGGCCGCGCCGGCGAGCCCCGCCTCCTCGACGGGATCGGCGAGCAGGGCGCTGCGCGCGATGTACGGGATTCCCCACGCCTGCACGGCGGCGACGAGCCGCGGCTCCGGCTCATCGTCGACGACCACCACGCGGATGCCGGCGAGGTAGAGCTGCTCGACGGTGCGCAGGGCCACGTCGTGGAGCCCGCAGACGATCACGTGCCCCCGCCAGTCGCGCGGCGAGGCGGGGCCGTCGTGGCCGTGGCGGGGATCGGAGGCGCTGATGGGTGGCGTCGCGTCGGGAGTGTCCGGCCTCGCTACTTGAGAGCGCAGCGGCGCGGGCCCGTCAGCCGATCGTATTGGGGCGGTGCCTTGCGCTCAAGGCGTCCCGGGAGGGGGCTTGCCTTACGGGCGCTCAGGATCCACGAAGTCGGGATCGACGTTGATCGTGAGGCTCTCGACGGCCGCGTTGATCAGCGGGCCGACGGCCGTGACGCGCTGCGCGTCGCAGAGGCCGGCGACCTGGATCACGCCGTTGAACGCCTGGATCGTCCAGATGCGCGCGAGCACCGTGTACTCGTCCTGTCGGAAGCCGACGACCGACACCTTCGTGCGCAGACCCTTCACGGTGGTCTCGGTGTTCTCGAGGTCGTGGGCGGACGGCAGCGCGTTGACCATGTCGGTCACCTGCGCGGCATGCAAGCCGTCGATCTCCGGCGGCGTGTCGCTCACCTCCGCCGGAACGAACGCGTGCACCGTCAGACTGCTGCGAAAGCCCGGACCGGGCGGCTCGTAGGCCTGGAGCGACGCCCCAGCGAGCGGCTTCTCGACGGCCTCCCACCCCTCCGGCAGTTTGATGTCGATCGCAGCTTGGGACATGCGCCCGAAGGTAGCGGACCGCTGCCATGAGCGTGGCCACAAGCCCGAAGCCATCGCCAGCGCGGACCACACGCGCCGCGCTCCGCCGCGCCCCAGCGCTCGTTCTGGCATGCGTTTTTACCCGTAGCGGGTAGAAACGCATGCCAGAAGGCGCCGGCCGCGCGAATTGTTGCGAAGTGGTGCTGTTTCGGCGCAGGTGGATCCGCAACCTCGGGCCATGCCCGATGCCATCGACCCGATCCTCGCGACCCTTGCCGCCCTCGGCGCGGAGCACGGAGGCTGCGTGTCGGTCGACGCGCTTCGCAACTCGGCCGTCTCTGGCCGGCGCGCCCAGTCGCTCCGGGACCGGGCGGCGCTCACTCTCGTCGTCCCGAAGGTGTCGATCGTCGGTCCCGGCCCGATCACGCCGATCGCCTTGGCCAACGCGGCGGCGCTGCGAGGGGGCGGCTCGGCGCGGCTCGACGGACGCACCGGCCTCGAATGGCGCGGGCTGCTCGATGCCCGCCCGACGCACGTGACGGTTTCGGTCCGACGCAGTCATCTCGCGATGCGCCAACGGCTCCAGGTACGCCTGCCGGTGTCGTCCGGAGGTGGACTCGCCGTGATCGAGTTCGTTCCACGCCGGCGGCGACAACCGGCCGAGCACGTGAACGGCGTGGCCGTCGCGTCGGTACCTGACTGCCTGGTGATGCTCGCGGCCGACGAGTCGTGGAAAGACCTGAACGCAGCCTGGCGCGAGGCCGATTTCCGTGGGCTCCTGAATCAGCGGCAAGTGGAGGAGGCGTTGGGTAAGGGCATCACCGGTTCACGGGCCATCCGCGAACTGATGGCGCGGCACCCGATCGTCGGCGAAGACCACAAGCTCCTGAGCCGCGCCGAACGCCACCTCGTCGCGGGCCTGGTCCGACGGGGTGTCGCGGCGGTCATCAACGCGCCGGTGGCGGTCGGTCGGCGCACCGCGTGGCCGGATGTCTACTTTCCCGAGGCGCTGCTTGCCGTCGAATGCGATGGAGGCGGCCATGACAGTCCGGCTCGGCAAGCCGAGGACATCGCGCGCGCCGCTCTGCTCGCGACGATCGGTATCGAGACCAGGCGGTTCGCCGACGTCGAGGTATGGCGGGATGTCGACGCATGCATCGACCAGATCGAACTCTGGATTGCGGCCCGTCGCATCGCTGCCGCGTAGCTCTGCGCCGCCCCAGCGGCGTTCTGGCATGCGTTTCTACCTACTACGGGTAAAAGCGCATGCCAGAACGGGCACGGGCGGCCGCCGGCGCCGGGGCGCTCCTAGAACGCCGGCTTGTAGGGGCCGAACACGTCCTTCATCGCGCCGCAGACCTCGCCCATGGAGGCGCGGTCGCGGAGGGCTTCGCGGATGAAGGGGACGAGGTTGTCGGTGCCCTTCGCGGCGTTGCGGAGTTCCTCGAGGCGCTGGTCGACCTTGGCCTGGTCGCGGTTGGCCTTGAACTCCTTGAGGCGGGCGACCTGTGCGCGCTCGGATTCGGGGTCGACGCGCAGGAGGGCGGGAACGTCGAGCTCCTCCTCCACGAACTTGTTCACGCCGACGACGATGTCCTGCTCGGTGCGGTAGCGCTCCTGGTAGCCCCAGGCGCTCTCGTCGATCTCGTTGGTGATGAACTCGATGGCCTTCGTGGAGCCGCCGATCTCGTCGACCTTGGCGATGAGCTCCCAGGCGCGCTGCTCGATGTCGTCGGTGAGGTGCTCGACGAAGTAGGAGCCGGCGAACGGGTCGACGGTGTCGGTGGCGCCGCTCTCGTAGCCGATGATCTGCTGCGTGCGGAGGGCGATCTTCGCGGCCTCTTCGGTGGGCAGCGCGAGGGCCTCGTCGAAGCCGTTGGTGTGGAGCGACTGCGTGCCGCCACACACTGCGGCGAAGCCCTGCAGCGCGACGCGCACGACGTTGTTCAGCGGCTGCTGGGCGGTGAGGGTGACGCCGCCCGTCTGCGTGTGGAAGCGCAGCTTCATCGACTTCGGATCCTGCGCCCCGAAGCGCTCCTTCATGATCTTCGCCCACATCCGGCGGGCCGCCCGGAACTTCGCGACCTCCTGGAACACGTTGTTGTGGCCGTTGAAGAAGAAGGCCAGGCGCGGCGCGAACGAGTCGATCTCGAGGCCGGCGTCGACGGCGGCCTGCGCGTACGCGATGCCGGAGCTCAGCGTGAACGCGACCTCCTGCACGGCCGAGGCGCCCTTCTCACGGAAGTGGTAGCCGGAGATCGAGACCGTGTTCCACTTCGGCACGAACTCCTTGCAGTACGCGAAGAGATCCGTCGTGAGCCGCATGGAGTGCTCGGGCGGGTAGATGTAGTTCCCGCGAGCGATGTACTCCTTGAGGATGTCGTTCTGGACCGTGCCGCGCAGCTTGGTCGAGTCGACGCCCTGCTCCTCACCGACGAGCTGGTAGAGCATCAGCAGCACGGTGGCGGGCGCGTTGATCGTCATCGACGTCGACACCGAGTCGAGCGGGATCTGATCGAACGCGGTACGCATGTCGTCGATCGTGTCGATCGCGACGCCGGTGCGGCCGACCTCGCCGAGGCACCGCGGATCGTCGGAATCCAGGCCGAGCTGGGTGGGGAGGTCGAAGGCGATCGAGAGGCCGGTCGAGCCCTTGCTCAGCAGGTAGCGGTAGCGCTCGTTGGACTCCTTCGCCGACGCGTAGCCCGCGTACTGGCGCATCGTCCACAGCTGCGAGCGGTACATCTCGCGGTGCACGCCGCGGGTGTAGGGAAAGTCGCCCGGCTCGCCGGTGCGCTCGTCGAGATCGCTCGGCAGATCGGCCGACGTGTAGAGCGGCTGGATCTCGATGCCCGAGTCGGTGAAGTGGCGAGGATCGTCGGCGCCGACGATCGGCGCGATGGTCAGGCGCTCTCCGGTGCCGGCTTCAGGCGTGCTCATGCGCCGAATCGTACGGGAGCGGGGCAAGCCGGCGGTGCCCGCGCGTGCGCACACGCACGCGAGGCGGACGCACCTGCCCCCTCCGCACCCGACCGGAGCTGCCGCGCCGGGCGCCGCCGTACGCTCGGGCGGTGCCTCTCGGGACGGCTGCCGACGTGCTCACGCGTATCTGGGACGACGTCACCGGACGCCAGCAGGCGCCGGATCCCGCTTGGATCTACGGCCTCGCCGCCCTCGCGCTCCTGATCGTCGCCTCGCGCGTCACGTGGCCCCACGCCCGCCACCTCGTGACGATGGCCCACGAGGGGTCGCACGGCCTGGCCGCAGCGTTGACGGGCCGTCGACAACGCGGCATCACCCTGCACGCCGACACCTCGGGGCGCGCCCGCTCGCACGGGGCCGCGAGCGGCCTGGGACTGATCGTGACCACGGCCGCGGGCTACACCGGCCCGGCGCTCCTCGGCCTGGCCGCGGCGCTGTTGCTCGCGGGCGAGCACGCGATGGCCGCGCTCTGGCTCGCCGTCGTGCTCCTCGCGCTGCTGCTGCAGATCCGCAACGCTTGGGGCCTGCTCGTCGTGCTCGGCTCGGGTGCCGCGCTCGGCTCGATCTCGTGGTGGGCGAGCGACGAGGTGCAGTCGCTCGTCGCCTATGCGGGCGCCTGGTTCCTGCTCATCGCCGCGCCGCGCCCGGTGTTCGAACTCTGGGGGCGGCATCGCCGAGGCCAGCGCGGCTCGGATGCCGACGTGCTCGCCACGCTCACGCCGCTTCCGGCGATGTGCTGGATCGCGGGCTTCCTCCTCGTCACCGTCGGCGCGCTGGTGGCCGGCGGCTGGCTGCTGCTCGGGTGACCACCGAGATGAGTGGTTCTGCGGCGACGTCGAATCACGCAGCTAGCGCCCGGAGAACGCCGCTCGCATCGCGAGGGGCACCTGGTCGAACTCCAGCGGAGCGTGCGGCAGGGGGCCGCGCGCCGCCTCGGGCCGGAACGAATCGAGCAGGTAGGCGAGGTAGCGGCGCCAGATCCCGGGGGCCACGTCACGCGTCGCGTTCATCACCGACACGAGCATGATCACGCTCATCGGCAACTCGGTAGGCGCGAAGTCGTCGCGGACGACGCCGGCGGCCTTGGCGCGAGCCACGACCGTCGCTCCCATCGGAGCCATCTTCGACTTGCCGATCTCGAGGCGCCCGCGGCCATGCGCGTCGGTGAGGACGACGCTCGAGAGTGAGCGGTCGCCTGCGTGCATCTCGAGGTAGTTCGTCAGGAAGTACTCGATTGCGCCCCACGGATCGGTCTCCGAGAGCTCGACGGCCGCCGAGCCGATGGCGACGAGCTGCTCCATCGCCTCGACGTAGAGCGCATCGATGAGGTCGTCTCGGCTGGGAAAGCGCCGGTAGACGGTGCCCACTCCCACACCGGCGCGCTCGGCCACCTCGTCCAGTGTCGTGAGGCCACGTTCGGCGAAGAGCTCGCGCGCGGCCTCGATGATCTTGCGGCGGTTGCGCTCGGCATCCGCCCGCAGCGGCCGCTCGGCCGCTGCGACGAGGTCGTCGTTGCTCGTCGATCCGGGGGAGGCGGCGTCGGTCACCACCCCATCGTAGAGGTGGACGTCACCGAAATCGGAGGCAGAACCTCCACTTGGCGCGATTGAAGTGGAGACATTCCCTCCGGTTGGTGCTACCTTGCCCGCAAGCGCAGAAACGGAGAACGGATCTCCGCCTCCGCTTCTGCATCTGATCACCCGGCTCGTCGTCTGCACCGGCAGATGACCATCGGCCACGCAAGGAGCACGACCATGTCGACCCAGACCAGCCCACAGGGCGCCGCCGCGAGCGGCCCGCCCGCCCCGACCAAGTCGCCCGAGGAGCACCGCCGGCACAACCGGGTGCTCGCGATGATCGGCGTCGCGCAGTTGATGGTGGTGCTCGACATCACGATCGTGAACGTCGCCCTCCCGAGCGCCCAGGCCGCGCTCGACTTCTCCGATGCGAGCCGCCAGTGGATCGTGACGGCCTACGCGCTGGCGTTCGGCAGCCTCCTCCTGCTCGGCGGCCGCCTCGGCGACCTGTTCGGCCGCAAGCAGGTGTTCATCACCGGCCTCCTCGGCTTCGCGACGGCCTCGGCCGTCGGCGGCGCCGCGACCAGCGTCGAGATGCTGATCGGGGCCCGCGCCGCCCAAGGCCTGTTCGGGGCGCTCCTGGCACCAGCCGCGCTCTCGATCCTCACCACCACGTTCACCGAGCCCGGCGAGCGCGCCCACGCGTTCGGCATCTTCAGCGCGATCGCCGGCGGTGGCGCCGCGATCGGCCTGCTGCTCGGCGGCATGCTCACCGAGTGGGCGAGCTGGCGCTGGTGCCTCTACGTGAACATCGCGTTCGCCGTGCCCACCGCGATCGCGGCCACGCGCCTGCTGGCCTCGGGCCGTCCGGCGCAGCGCCCGGGCATCGACGTACCGGGCACGGTCCTCGCCTCGAGCGGGCTGTTCTTCGTCGTCTTCGGCTTCTCGCGGGCCGAGGTCGACGGGTGGGGCAGCACCGCCGCGGTCGGTTCGTTCGTCGCGGCCATCGTGCTGCTCGGCGGCTTCCTCGCCCGCCAGCGCGTGGCCGCGCACCCGCTCCTGCCCCTCAGCGTGCTGCTGAATCGCGCCCGCGGCGGTGCCTACCTCGCGATGCTCGTCGCGGGCTCGGGCATGTTCGCCGGGTTCCTGTTCCTCACGTACTTCATGCAGCAGAACCTCGGGTTCTCGCCGCTGGAGACGGGCGCCGGGTTCCTGCCGATGACGGCCGCGATCATCGCCACGGCGCAGATCGTCACCCGCAGGCTCCTGCCGAACTTCGGGCCGCGCGTGATCGTCCGCACGGGCATGCTCTTCGCGGCCGCCGCGATGCTCGGCTTCACCACGCTCTCGGTCGACTCGAGCTACGTCGGGGGCGTGCTGCCCTTTCTGATCCTGCAGGGCATCGGCATGGGCTGCGTCTTCGTGCCGGCCTTCCAGACGGGCACGCACGGCATCGCGCCGATGCACGCCGGCGTCGCCTCCGCGATGGTGAACACGAGCCAGCAGGTGGGCGGGTCGATCGGCACCGCGGCGCTGAGCACGATCGCCGCGTCGGCGATGACCGACTCCCTCGCCGCGGCAACCGCGCGCTCGCCCGAGGTGCTCGCCACGGCCGCGATCCACGGCTACACCAGCGCGTTCACCTGGGCCGCCGGCATCTTCCTGTTCGGCGCCGTCGCCACGAGCCTCCTGCTCCCCGGCGGCCGGCTCACCCACGGCGCGGCGCCGAACGCTGAGCCGGCCGTCGCCCACTAACGCCAGCGGGTCCCCGCGGCATCCACATGCGGGTCCCGCGGGATCGCGAGAGCGGCTCAGCGCCAGCGGGTCCCGCGGGATCGCAGAGCGTTCAGGCGGGGCGGCTCGTGAGGTAGGTGGCGATCGCGTCCTTGGCGCCGTGGTCGTCGACGGCCTCGGCGAGCCGCTCGCGGAGCGTGCGATGCAGCGGGAGTTCGAGACCGTGGCGCTCGCCGAGCTCGACGATGAGGCGGGCGTCCTTTGCGGCGCCCGCCAGGGGGAACGAGGCCGAGAAGTCGCCGTCCGCGATCATGCCGCCCTTCAGCTGGAGGTAGGGCAGATCGAGCGGGCCTCCGGCGACGACGTCGAGGAACGTCTGGAGTTCGATCCCGACGCCTTCGGCGAGCGCGGCCGTCTCAGCGACCGACTCGATGATCGAGAGCACCCAGCTGTTGACGACGAGCTTGAGCTGGGTGCCGGCACCGGCGCCTCCGACCCAGATCGTCTTCGCCCCGATGACGTCCAAGAGCGGCGCGACGGCGGGCTCGAGCGCGCGGTCGCCCGACGCGAGGATCGTGAGCTTGCCGTCGATCGCGGGCTGCTTGGTGCCGACGACCGGCGCGTCGAGGAACGGGAGGTCGCGACGGGCCGCCTCCTCCATGCAGACCGCCGTGCCGTGCGCCCCGAGTGTGCCCATTTGGAGCCAGACCGGCGGGCTCGTCACGCCGCCGGCGGTGTGCTCCGCGAAGGCTCCGTCGTCGCCGAACGCAACCGCCTCGGTGGCCTCGGCATCCGCGAGCATCGTGACGACGACGTCGGCGCCGTGCGCGGCCTCGGCCGGGCTGCTCGCGAGCACCGCGCCGTCGTCGGCAAGCGGCTGCGCCTTCTCGGTCGACCGGTTCCACGCCCGCACGGGGTGGCCGGCGCGCGCGAGGTTGCGGGCCATCGCGAATCCCATGATCCCGCCGGCGCCGAGCACGGCCACGGTCGGCTGATGCGTCATCTCGTCCTTCCTCGGCGCGGCCGCTCTGACACGCGCCCACCGCGAAGCTAACCGCGTGGCCGCCGCCTCGAGCGGTCGACGCGGGGCGGATCATCGGGGAGAGCTCCGCCTGACCATGCCGCGCGTCGCGGGCGCCGCGATCTAGTCGAGGCCGCGGCGTGTGGCCCAGCGACTGAGCTCGTGTCGGCTGGTGAGCTGGAGCTTGCGGAGCACTGCTGAGGTGTGGCTCTCGACGGTGCGCGGGCTGATCCCGAGACGTTGGGCGATCTGCTTGTAGCGGTAGCCGCGCGCGATGAGCTGCAGCACCTCACGCTCGCGTGGGGTGAGCTGGTCGACCTCGGGATCGGCCGGGGCCGCCGCCTGCGTGCCCGAGAACGCGGCGAGCACGAAACCGGCGAGCCGCGGCCCGAAGACCGGCTCACCGGCGCGCACCTGCACGATCGCGTCGACGAGCGCGGCGGGCTGGATCGTCTTCTCGACGTAGCCACGGGCGCCGGCGCGCACGAGCGCGATCACGTCCTCCGGTGCATCAGACACCGTGAGCGCAAGGAAGGCCTGCTGCGGTCGCTGGGCCAGCACCTGCTCGACCACCGCGACGCCGCCCCCGCCCGGCAGGTGGACGTCGAGCAGGACGACCTCGGGTGCTCGGGCAAGCACGAGCCGCACGGCCCCGTCGACGTCCTCGGCCTCGCCGAGCACCTCGACGCGGTCGGCGAGCTCCGCGCGCACGCCCGAGCGGAACAGCGCGTGATCGTCGATCAGCACGACGGACGGGCGGCCGGCCGCCGCGTCGGTCATCGTGCGCCTCCGAGCGGGACGCGCAGGGTCACTTCGGTGCCATCGGGGCCGCTGTCGATGCTGGCGCTGCCGCCCGCGTGCTCCATCCGACCGATGATCGCGTCTCGCACGCCGCGGCGCTCCGCCGGCACGGCATCGACCGCAAACCCGGGGCCGTCGTCGCGGATGAACACCACGAGCTCACCGCGGTCGGCATCGGGATCGATGACCACGCGAACGAGCCCTCCGGCGTGCCGCGCCGCATTGCGCAGCGTTTCACGGGCGGCCTGTGCCAGTGCCTCGCCGCCGCCGGTGAGCGCGGCATCGCCCACGACGATCACCTCGATCGACGCGGCGCCGCTGGTCTCGTCCTCGACCTCGGCGGCGACCGCGCGCAGTGCGGCCGCGACCGAGTCCTCCGCGGGCGTGTCGCGCCCGGCCAGCCACGCGCGGAGCCCGCGCTCCTGCTGGCGCGCGAGGTGATGCACGCGCTTCGGATCCTCGACGCTGCGCTGGATGAGCGCCAGCGTCTGGAGCACCTCGTCGTGGAGGTGCGCCGCCACCTCCTGGCGCTGGCGCCCGCGTTCGCGCTCGGCCCACGCCTGCCGCGCCCGGAGCCGCGCGACGAAGGCCAGCGGACCGGCCACGAGCGCCATCAGCGCGGCGACGATCACCACGCCGCCGACGAAGCCCGCCGCGGGCAGGCCGCCGTCGGTGCGATCGAAGGCGTATCTCGCCGCGCCGACCGCGGCGAGCAGCAGCAGCAGCGCGCCGAGGGCTGCGCCGGCGGCGTGGCGGAGCCGTGGCTCGGCCGAAGGGGGCGCGCCAGCAGCGAGCTGCTGCCACGGCACGTCGTCGGCATCGGCCGCCTCGACGGCGGCCACCACCCACCGCAGCACGAGGGCGAGCCCGGCGAACGCAGTCGCCGCCAGCACCACGGGCCGCCAGCCGACCGCTTCGCGGCCGAGCACCAGGACGACGAGCGCAGCCGCCGCCACGAGCCCGCCGGCGAGGAGCCGCGCGAGCGCACCCGACCGCGCGGCGCGCGCACCCGACCGCGCCGCGAGCAGCACGACGAGCGCCATCGCGAGCACACCGAGCGCGAGGACGACCGGCAGGCGCGCGCCCCCGCTCAGGCTCTGCGCGCACGCCAGCGCGACGATGCCGAGATTCGCGGCGACGATCCAGAGCGTGCGATCCGCGACGCCGCTCTCGACAGCTGGCTCGGCGCGCGTCACGGGCGAGCCGTCGCGATCTCGACCGGGTCGATCGACGTCTTGGGGTTGGAGGCCGCGGCGGGCCGCAGGTGGCGGTCGGTCGGCCAGCGCTCCCAGACGACCGACCACCGCGCCGCGAGCATGTTCGCCGCCGCATTGGTGCTCGGAATCTGCACGGGCACGATGGTGCGCCGCTTCACGCTCGGCCGCATGCAGCGCCCGAGGAAGCGGTCGCGGTACGCGAGCGGCTCGCGGGCGGCCCGGCGCAGGAGGAGTTCCTGGCGCGTGTACTGCTGCAGGGCACGACGTCGGCGCCCGTCGACGTGTTCCCACACCCCGCTCATCGCCGAGGTGATCGCATCCGTGAGCGCCAGCTGCCGGCCCATCGGCCGGCGCTCCAGCCGGTCGATGTTGCCGAGGATCGTCGGTACATAGGGGTCGTCCGGCACCGACTCCATGGCTTTGGTGCCCTTCGGAATGCCGAATCGCGGCGCGCCGAGCACGTGCGGCCACGGCCACCATGGGTCGTCGAGCGGGTGTGCCGCGGCGGGGTAGTCGCGCACGATCGCCTGGGAGCGCCCGGTGGTGAGGACGAGGTGGAGCACCGGCGCGTCGTGGTCGGCCGCGGTCTGCCTCCACCGCACCGAGCCACCCATGATCGGGCGGCCGTAGGCGACGAGACTCGGCGGTGCGCCGGCCTTCGCGAGCCTGCGCTCTTGCGGCAGCGGGAAGCGCGCGGGCGCACCGAGGTGCAGCACCGCGGGACGGCGGCGATCAAGGAGCTCGGCCGGCCAGCGCCGATCGAGGGTCTGGTCGACGACGAGTGAGAAGCAGCGGTTGCGAGGCAGGGCGACCACCAGGCTGCGGAGGTCGGCCCGGGCTCGGACCGTCGTGATCGAGCCGGCCGGGGCGGCGAACCGGCGCAGATCGACGAGCAGCGGACCGGTGCCGGCGCGGTAGCCGGCCGGGTCGACATCGCTCGGCGTGCGCAGCTCGACCGTCTTCGCTCCGGCCTGCGGCGCGATCTCCGTGTCGGCGAGTGCCACCCCGGCGGCCGGGAGGGTGAGCGCGACGGCCGCCGCACCGAGCGGTGCGGCGCGCAGCCCTGGCCGGACGACGAGCGTGATCACGCACGCGCAGGCGAGCAGCAGCGCGACGACGCCGAGGCCGAAGAGCGCAAGACCCGCGGCGAGACCGGCGAGGGCAAGCAGCGCGAGTGCGGCGCCCGCGACTCGGAGTGCGACGAGCAACGTTCGGCCGAGCTCGGCCGACCGCGCGACACGCTGGGCACTGGCCCCGCGGACGGGCATCGTGAGCGCGAGCGCGGCGTAGAGCAAGGCACCGGCGCCGTAGGCGAGCGTGGCGACGACGAACGCCGCGCGCACGAGCACGGGCGAAAGCCCCCAACGGGCGGCGAGACCGGCGGCGACGCCAGCGAGCAGGCGGCCGTCGCCGCGGGGCGGCCGGGCGAAGGCCGGTGCGTCGGGTGCGGTCACGAGTCGTGGAGCCTGCGGCGCCGCAGCATGGCAGGTCGAGCGAGCGCCAGGAGCGAGGCGAGCACGGTTGCACCGGCGACCGCGTTGCCGAACGCCTTCGCCGCCGGATCGCCCAGCTGCGGCTCGGTGGCCCTCGCCGCGCCGACGACCGCGACGTCGGCGCCGATCCCCGCCTCGTCCGCCGCGGTCGCGTCCGCGCCGTCGCGGAGGTCGGCGGAGATGTTCGCCCCATCTTCCACGGCCCGCTGGAGCGCGGCGGCGAGCTCGTCCGGGCGTACGCGGCTGCCCTTGGGCGCAAGCCCGCGCGTGATCGCCTCGGCGGTGGGCGTCGGCGTGGCCAGGAGGCGGGCGAGCGCGAGGCCGATCTGCTCGCCGCACGGCGAGTACTCGGCCGCGTCCGCCGGCATGTTCGCGGAGGCCTCGCGCAGCTCGGCGGCCGTGTGGCCCTCGCCGATCACGCCGGTGTCGGCGCACTCACGCAGGATCGCGGTCGTGCTGGCGTCGTCGGCCCGCACTGGCGCGGTGGCGACGCCGAGCGTGACGACCGCGAGGACGAGCGCGGATTTGCGAAGCCAGGTGATCATGCTCCGCAGCGTCGCGGATGCACGAGCCGCGCGCCATCGGGACTTGCTCGGAGCCCCTCAGGGTTTGCACGGAGACGCGAGCTCTGCCTGGCGCCCAGGCCCGGTCCGCGTCTGCGTGGTTTCCCGGAGGCGCTCCGAGGAACTCCGGATAGACCGACACGCCGCGACTCGGAATGCTGGCGAAGCGGCTCCCTGAGCCGCGTCGTGGGCGCGGGCCGCACGTCGGGGGACGCCCGCGGCCCGCGCTGCCCACGACACGTCGCTCGGCGTGGCCTATGCCCGGGCCGGTCCTCCGATCATGCTCCTGGCGAGTCGCCGTCAGCCGGTCGCCGCTTGCGACGACCAACCCACCCGGCGACGGCCGCCCCGGCGAGCAACAGGAGCACCAGCAGCCCAAGTGCGAGTGCGACAGCGAGACCGATCGGCAAGGGGAAGCCCGGCACTCTAAAGGCGAGCGTCGCGGTGTGACGTTCGCCCGCGGGATCGACGCCAACGAGCACGAGTTCGTGCGCTCCCGGCTTCAGCCCCGACGGGATGCGCACCGGCGTGTCGGGGACCCGCCCGCTGGCATCAGCCGTCGCGGTGGTCAGGAGCGTCGGCGTCGAGTGCACCTCGAGCTGGACGGGCGCACCCGGGGCGAACCCGTCGCCGCCCTGCAAGGAATACCACTGGCCCGCTTGGAGGGTGAGCCCCGTGCTCGAGCCCCCCGAGATGGAGATCGGTGAGATCGGGATCTCGTTGCGCGGCCCGGCCGAGGCCGGAACCGTCTTCAGATCGGCGTTCGCAGCGAGACCCGCCTTGCTTGCCGACCAGCGGAGCACGGTGTTCGTCTCGGCGAGATAACCCGAGGCGTTTGGATGCGCCATCTCCTGGGCGCCAGAGGCCAGCGCCTTCTTTGCGTCGCCAGCGTCGGCGATCACCCTGAGCGCACTCACTGGAGTCTTCGTGGCTGCGAGTCCGAGCACGTCGAGCGTGGTCTTGACGATCGCGAGTTTCTCGTCGGTGCGAGGGAACCCGAAGCTCATGAGGTTGCGTGCGTAGGGCGTCTGGTCGCAGAGCGTGTGCTCGGGCAGGAACGACGTCTCCGTGTCGGGTACGTAGTAGACCGGCACGGGCTCGTCGTCGCCGACGCCCTTGCGCGCGTCACGCACGGCGCTTTCGAGCTGGTTGTCGACGCCGGCCACGAACGAGGTGAGGAAGCGCATCTCATCGGCGCTGAGCAGGCTGAGCATCGACCCGCATGAACGCGCCGAGAGGGGCGTGATCTGCGGGTAGCCGAGCACGATGATGGGAGCGACGCCGCCACGGGCGCGCACCGCCGCCGGGGCGTTGAGCTGACGGTTGAGATAGCGGTAGGTGTCGGCGATGTTCCGCGTGACGATGTCGTTGCGGATCGTCTTCTGCTCGAACTCCGACCTCGAGATGGCGCTCTTCGGATTGAAAGCGAAGCCGCCCCACCACGTCGTGTAAATCGTGTCGTTGCAGCCACTGAGCGCCATAAGGCACGAGCGCGCCACCGAGCCGAAGTCGTCGTCGTTGCCGCCGACCGTCATCACCACCGCATCAATCCGATCCTTGGCCACCAGGTCCTTGAGCTGGGCCGTCTGCGCGGGCAGGCGCTGCTGAAGCGCCTCCGGCGGTCCGACCACGTCTTGGGTCACGGCGCCGGAGCACGCGCGCAGATGCCCGATCGGCGTCGCTGTGCGTGCGATGAGGTACGTCTTCGGACTGCGATGGCACTTCCTGACCGCCTCGCTCTGCCCCCGCTTCGCCTCCTCGGCGGTCGGCTCGGTGTAGCTGCCGGCGCCCTCGCCCGCCGAGTAGGAGTCGCCCACGATCGCCAGTCGCCGGCCGCGTTCCTTGAGGAGCGGACCCGCGTCCGCCAACGCGGGGACCTGGTTCACCATCGTGGTGCCGTGCAGCACCGAGTCGCTGCGGACGTTCGCGGCCCGCAACACTACGGAGAACTTGACCATGTAGTTGCTGGTCGAGAGCGTCTCGCCAGCCAACGCTCCCGGACGGAACGTCCAGCTCACCTCGCGCGGCGGAGCTCCCGGCTCGAGATTGCCGAGACGAACGAGCGGGCGGGTGACCGCACCGCCATTGCGGTCGAAGCGGAGACCGACGCTGGCGTTCGTCGCGGGCTGCCCGCCGACGTTCGCCACCGTGGTGGTAACCGTCACGCCCTTCGCCGAATCGGCAAGAGTCGTGCGGTCGTAGCGCAGGGGTCCGAGCTCCAGACGAGGCGAGGAGACATCGTCGATCGTCTGCCGGAGCTGGTCGTTGTCGTCGACGTCCACGTACTTGCCGCCGAGGGCGTCGGCGATGCACTGAAGCTCCTTCTTGCCCTCATCCGAGATGCGGAACCCGACCGTGATCGCCTGAATGTCGATCATGCTCGAGGAGCTGATGTCGCGCGCAGCCTCGCAGGGGTCTTCGCAGGTGGATTCTCCGTCGGAGACGAGGATGATCGTGCCGCCGTCGCCCTTGCGCTCAAGGTCAGCCGCAGCAGCGGTCAACGCCTCGGCGGTTGGCGTATCGCCATCGGCAGTAAGCGAGCGGATATCGGCAGACAGCGCCTGGAGCGCCTCGGAGTTCGGTGGCGCGATCGCAACACGCAAGCGGCCGGAGTCACACCCGCCATTGCCGGCCGGGTAGGCGCGGAGTCCGATCTCCGTATCCGCGTCCGACTCTCGCAGGAACGACAGCAGCGCGACCTTCGCACCCTCGATCTTGGTCCGTGAGCCTGAGCCGCTCCCGTCTTGATCATCCATCGATCCGGAACGGTCCATGACGATCTCGATCGGCGGCGCGTGATCGGTCGCCGCGCTCGCCGTGCGCGCGACCGTGGCGAACGCCGCCACGCTCAGCATCGACACGACGAGGAACGAGGCCGTCGCGCGTCGGGAGCGAACGTCGCCCGCCGCGAACAGGCGGCTCACCCGCCGACCTCGAGTTGGTCGATCACCGAGGCCGCGCCCGAGATCCGGATCTTGTCGAGCGTGACGGTGCCCGCATCGCCGTTGCATGTGAGCGCGAGACCTGTGACTCCAGGAAGCGCGACGCGCAGCGGCTCAGCCGAGGCGCCTGGACTGAACGAGCCCAGGGTCTTGCCGTCGGCCGCCAAGGTGCAACGCAGCGCTCCGCCCGTCGCAGACATCTGAGCCTCGACGTTTGCGATCGCACCAGGGAATGACCAGATGATGGTGCTCTTCGAGTCGCTGGCCGCATCACACGTCACACGGTGCACGTCCGTGTCGTCGTCCTCTTCTACCTCGCAGTTGGACGGCGAGCCATCCGGAGTCAGCGCCGACAGGTAGATGCTGGCGGGCGGTTCGGCGACGGTGAGCTTCACTGCTCCACTCATCGTCGCGCCTGCCGGCGGCTCGCTCGCCGTCACCGTGCGCTCGGTCGCCGCGGCGTCGTAGACGTACTCCGTGGTGACATCGGCGCCGAGTGCCGCGAGCGCCTTCCGCGCGTCGTCGAGCCCATCGCCCTTGAGGGCCGGCATCTGCGCGGTCGTGGACAGTTCGAGGCGGACGGCGTGCCCCTTGAGGACCGCGCCCGGGGCCGGGTCCTGCGTGACGACGAGCCCGGTCGTCCCTGCTCGAGGCTTGGACGCGCTCGTGATCTTCGCCGGATCGCCTCCGGCGTCGAGCACGGCTTGTCGCGCGTCCGCCTCGGTCAGGCCGGAGACGCTCGGCATCCGTCCGGCTTCAGGCCGGTCAAGGTAGACGACGCGGAAGTCCCTGGTGATCTTGCCGTAGCCGGCGTCAGTCGCCCACCCACGTGCGTACCAACCGCCGACGCCGGCGAACGCCACAGTCGTGAGCAGCACGAGCGCACGGAAGGTCCTAGTGCGCAGGAGGCGACGCATGCGGCGATGCTACGGGTCAGTCAGAGCGCTCGCCGCGCGGAAACCGGCAGCAGAATTTGAATTCACTCGGGTCGTCGACGTGCTGGTGATGGTGTTACATGCGACGGCCCAGCCCGGCGGTGTCATCAGACGAGCCACGCACCGAAAGCGCGACCGCAATGAACCTCACGATCCTCACGCCGTCGGGCGACCGCATTCCGATCGAAGTCCCTGGCGATCGGGAGATCGGCTCCCTCGCCTCGCGAATCGCGGGGCAGCTGGGGGTGGGCGACGGGAGCGAAGCGTCCTGGGAACTCGTCACGGACAACGGCACGACGCTGGCACCGGATGACCTGCTCGAACGCTCAGGTGTCGAGGACGACGCCGTGCTCTCGCTCCGCCCGAGTGCCCCCGACCAGGGGGCGCAGACCGAGCCGGAAGCACCGCTGGAGGTCGCGGCGCTGGTGCCCGAGTTCGACACCGGCCTCGAGCAAGATCTTCCAACCGAAGAGAGCGACGAGCGCTCCGAAGATCCGACCGCCCTCTTCACGGCGCCGGTGCAAGACTGGCGGACGGCCCCTCCCCCGGCGTACGGCTCCGTCCCGCCGTCGGCCTCACCTGCATCCGGCTCGTACGCCGCGCCTCCGACCGCTCCCGTCCGGAAGCGCCGGAAGTGGCCGTTCGTGGTGATACCGCTCCTCGTGGTGCTGGCCGCGGGTGGCGCGGCGGCCGCCGTGGTCCTCATGAAGGACGACGACGGCGGTGCGCGCGTGAGCAACGGCGGCAGTATCGAGGCCGACGTCCCGAACGACGACGAGCCTCTGGGCACCGACGCCCCGAACGTCGGCCTGGACGACACGGACTCGTCGACCGAGGCGGACGACGGTGCCACCGGCTCGTTGGGTCCGTCAAGCTCTGACCCGGACGTCGGCGCGCTGGACGTGACGGATCAATCCGTCATGGCGGACGACATCCTCGCCGTCATCACGCAGCACTACGACGACATCGTCGCAGGCGACTACCAAGCAGCCTGGGACCTGCTCTCGACCCGGAAACAGAACAAGTACCGCGCCGAGACGGGCTTTGACGGCTGGCAGCGCAACCAGGAGACGGTGACCCCGTACCTGGACACGAGCGACGGCTCAGTGACCGTCCGCGAGTACGACCCGGCGACCCACGTCGCCACGATCCGCGTGAGCGGATGGGGCTGGAGTGGCGCCAAATGCTCCGCCTGGGAAGGCGTGACCTGGGTGCGAGCCGAAGCCGGCGAGTGGCGGTACGACCCCGGCTACTCGACGACGCCACAGCGGGCGGCGCTGTGGAAACCTCGCTACACGCAGCTCCTCGGCGTCGGATGCTGAACGCGCCACGCCGGCTCGGCGTCATCGCCCTGACGGCTGCGTTCCTCAGCGTCAGCGCCGCGGCATGCGGCCAGAACCCCCAGACCTCGGCCGTCGTCGAGCAGAGCCCAGAGGCTGCGACGACCACGAGCGCAAGCGCGAACGAGGTCCGCTCGGTCACTCCGCAGACCCAACCAGACATCGACGAGCAGCGTGCGTTGTTCGACGCGATCTCGCCGGCGCTCGATCTCCGCCCGAGTCGCGACGTCGCCAGGCTCGCCATCTGGAGGACCGGTTGGAACGAACCGATCGTGCTCGGGCGAGGCATCAACCACCGGATTCGCATGTGGAGCACCGCGAAGGCCTTGACGTCGCTGATGGCGTGGTCGGCTGCGCGCCCGCCGAACCTCGAGCTGCGCGAAGCGCTCACGGGAGCGCTCAGACGCTCCGAGAACTGCCGCCAGCGCTACGTGATCCGTGCGCTCATCGAGCAGCTCGGTGGCGAGGCCGCGTTCCGCCGGTCGATCGAGCAGGTCGCCTCCACCGCCGGCGCTCGCAAGTTCCGGCTGAGTACGCAGACCGGCCGCGCCGTCGAACCTTGCATCGCCTACCTCCGGACGAAGGCGGGCCTCGATGACCCGCTCGGGGTGACGCCGTTGCTGGGCACGGCGACGTGGACGCTGAACGACGCCGTCGCGCTCGCTCATGCTCTGGCCATCGGGACGTTCGGCGACGCCGGCCGGCACACGCTCAGCCAGATGAAACGGCCGAAGCTCCGCAGTCGGGAACTCGGCGATGCGTCTGAACTCACCGCACCCGCGAACTGGGGGGCCGGGCAGGCGTTCACGCGCCACCGCGGCGTCGCCTACAAGGGCGGATGGGGCGGGGCCGCCACCGACGACTTCACCGCCCAGCAGCTCGGCGTGATTCCGGTCGCGGGAGGAACGGTCGCCTTCGCCGTCCAGTACGAATCGTCGACGGCCGTGGCCTCCGACGATCCCGGCGTGACCGGCGCACCGTCCGCACTGCTGCGGATCCTGTCGCGGCTCGACCGCGCCCTGCCCGCCTGAGCCGGCGCGCACGCGCGCGCAGGCGCCGGACGAACGCTCCAGCCGCACAGCGGCCGAGCGCGCGTCAGCGGAACGTGCAGACGGCGACCAGGACCAGCCAGATGGCTGGGTTCATCCGGGTCGCGGCCGCGAACTCGCCCTGGGCGGCGAGCCCGGCCGCGCGTGTCATGCCGCACCCTGGGCACCGAACGCCGACGATCTTCCGGACCGGGCAGAGCGATCCCACGGGGTGACCGGTGAGTCGCCAGCGCAGCACGTGGTCGGAATCGCACTGCGTCCCCGCGCGGAGCGCGGCGGCCACGGCGGCGATCCGGCCCGCGGTCGCCATGTCAGAGCGTCTGCACCGTGACGTGCCCGAACTCATCGACGCCGACGAGCTTGCGCTTCAGACCGCCCGTGGCCGCGATGATCGCCCACGCGATGCCCCACACGAGGCACGTGAAGATCGTGAGGATGGCGTGGAGGACGTGATTGACCTCCTTGCCGCGAACGACGACGGCGTCGAAGTCGTTCTGGGACTCGACTCGAGCGCCGGTGGCGATCTCCGTTCGCAGCTGAGCCGCGAGCTTCTCCTTGCGGATGGAAGGATCGAGCGGCCCGGGCGGCGGGAGCGGAACGGGCTGATCAGATGGGTGAGTCATGAAGGTGCACCGATAGTCGTGGTG
>JAGIBJ010000056.1 GCA_017744415.1 Solirubrobacteraceae bacterium | reverse complement strand
AGTTGCGCGGGAACTATCAGCCGCTGCGGAAAGCCGGGGCTTCAAGTTTCTTGACTGCCCGGTGTCGGACTGGACGTCGCCGTCGTAGTTCTTGCAGGCCCAGACGTAGCCGCCCTCCCACTTCAGCGCCGCGGCGACCATGTCGTCGATCAGGCGATGCTCGTAGGTGATGCCGGCGGCGGCGAAGTCGCTCGCGAACTCGTTGTCGAACACCTCCTGGAAGAGGTCTTTGAAGCGGCCGTCGTACTTCTTCATGATCGTGTTCTTGGTGCTGAGGTACACCGGCACGCCACGATCGAGGCCGTACCGCATCGAGGCGCGCGCGAAGTCGCGGATCGAGTCGTCGTGGTTGTACATCGCCATCGCGACGCCGCCGCCCGGGAAGTCGTGCACGGGCAGCTCGACCGGGTCGCCGCCGTCTTCCGGCGTGAAGGTGAGGGTGAGCTTGCCGGGGCCGGGGACGACGTAGTCGGTGGCGCGGTATTGGTCGCCGAAGGCGTGGCGGCCGATGATGATCGGCTTCGTCCAGCCGGGCACAAGGCGCGGCACGTTGCTGATGACGATCGGCTCGCGGAAGATCACGCCGCCGAGGATGTTGCGGATCGTGCCGTTCGGGGAGCGGTACATCTCCTTGAGGCCGAACTCCTCGACGCGCGCCTCATCCGGCGTGATGGTGGCGCACTTCACGCCGACGCCGTACTGCTTGATGGCGTTCGCGGCGTCGACCGTGATCTGGTCGTCGGTGGCGTCGCGCGACTCCATCCCGAGGTCGTAGTACTTCAGGTCGACATCGAGGTACGGAAGGATCAGCTGCTCCTTGATGAACGACCAGATGATGCGGGTCATCTCATCGCCGTCGAGCTCGACGATCGGGTTCTGCACCTTGATCTTCGCCATGGGGATCCTTCTGACTGACTGCAACTCGGAGAGCGCTGGCCACGCTATCGCGCCGGAGCCCGCGGCGGCGTTACGGGCGCGATGCCCATCGGGGTCGTCGTGGATCAGTCGACGATGGAACCCGCGGCGGGCGCGCCTTTCGGGCGCACGAGGCGCACGAGCTTGCGGGTCTTCGTGGTGACTGCGTAGATGTCTCGGGCCGTGCAGGTGAGGCTCCCGTACTCGGCCTCGACGAGCTGTGGCGTCGCTGCCTGCCACGAGGCGCCGCCGTCGCGCAGCGGGATCACGGCGAGCCGCCAAGTGCCGGCGGGCGAAGGGCTGTACGTCTCCGTCGTGCCCGAGAGCACGGCAATGCCGTCATCGAGCAGACAGATCGACTGCGTTCCCATCGTGCCGCCCTTGCCGTAGCTTTCGGATCCCACGCGCCGCCAGCCGGCGGCAGGTGCGCGGAGGTCGAGCACGTCGAGCCGGCGATGGGTCGAGTAGTGGTCGTCCGTCGTCTGCGACGGGATGTCGGCGCGGACCGCGAGCAACTCGTTGCGCAGGTAGACCGACATGTTGCCGCAGTCGTGGAGCACCGGGATCACCCCGGGCTGCTCGACGAATCGCACGTCGCAGCCCGTGGGTCGCATCCCCGCCACATAGTCCAGGTCACCGCCCCGCGCCGGAGGGTCTTCGGGGGTGTCGCGGTAGGTGAGCTGCGTTGTGCCGTCGACGATGGCCCCCATTCCGTCGCCGTACCAGTAGGCGGCCGCGGGCGGCGCGCCAGACCAGAGGTTGCTCTGCTCGGGCTCGGCTGCCCACCGGATCGGCGAACGCCGGAGCGTGCGCGGACTCAGCGTGCTCCGCAGCGAGCAGCGCCCGGTCGCGCGACACAGGCCGAGTTCGACCCGTACGGCGACCTCGCCCGTTCGCGCGTCGACGCCCCGGTGCAGCCGCAGCTGGTTGATCTTGCGCTGCCAGCCGGAGCGCCGGATGCGGTCGCCCGACTTCACAGCCACCCGTGCACCGCGCTTGCCGCGCTCAAGCCAGGCCACGTATTCGCGCGTCGCCCGCACGTTCGAAATCTCGACGGTGGCGCTGGCGCGCGCGAGCATCGATTCCTTGACCTTCGGCAAGGCGGCCGCCGCCGGAGCGCCGACTGGCACGGCGAGGATGGCAGCCGTGACAGCTATGGACGACAGAGCGGATCGCATGCGGCGTGAAACCCGCCCCGGCGCGCGAAGTCGCACCAACGCGACGCGCTTGGACGGTCTCGGGCGCCTGTCGTACGGTCAGTGGGCCGGCTCGCCGTGGCTGCCGCCGCGCAGGTGCAGCGCCGCCACGATCACGGCACCGACGATCACGCCGATCACCGCGGAGATCGCCGTGTTCGTGAGCCACCCGAGGAGGCCGCCGAGGCTGCCGGTCGCGTGGTGCACCTCCTCCTCGAGGTGGTGCACCTTCTCGTAGAACCAGTGCACGCCGAGCTCGTCGAGCCCGACGAGGAGGATGTGGCCGCCGACCCAGAGCATCGCGGCGATGCCGACGGTCGAGAGCACGGAGAGGACGATCGGCATGGCCTGCACGAGTCCGCGGCCGAAGCTCGCGGCGACACCCTTGCCGCGCTCGGCGAGGCTGAGTCCGGCGTCGTCCATCTTCACGATCAGCGCGACGACGCCGTACACGCCGGCGGTGATCGCGAACGCCACGAGGATCAGGCTCGCGGCGCGCGTGACGAGCGAGCGGTCGGCCACCTCATTGAGGGCGATGACCATGATCTCGGCCGAAAGGATGAAGTCGGTGCGCACGGCGCTGGCGACGAGCTGCTCCTCGTCCGGTGGCTCGGTGATGGCGGCGGCGTCGTGACCGTGGCCGGGGCCGACGGCCTCCCACAGCTTCTCTGCTCCCTCGAAGCACAGGTAGGCGCCGCCGATCATCAGCAGCGGCGTGAGGAGCCCGGGCAGCAGCTCGCTGAAGAGCAGCACGGCCGGCAAGATGATCAGCAACTTGTTGCGCAGCGAGCCCTTGGCGATCCGCTTGATCACTGGTACCTCGCGCTCGGCGGTGAACCCGTGCACGTAGCGGGGTGTGACGGCCGTGTCGTCGACGATCACGCCGGCGGCCTTCACGCTCGCCTTGCTGGCGCCCGCGGCGACATCATCCAGCGACGCAGCTGCCGCCTTCGCCAGGACGGCGACGTCGTCGAGCAGCGCGGCGAGCCCGGCACTCATCGAAGGACCTCACGGACGACGGCCGGCTGCACCGGCCGGAGACTACGGACTCACGAGGCGCGAGGCCCCGCCTGAGCCCCGCGCCGCCGACCCGGGTCCTTACGCGGTGGTTCCCGCGCCGCGGGCGGCCTCGTTCAGGCCGTCGTAGGTGACGAGCTTCACGCGCGGGCGGCCCTGCGGCTCGCCTGCGGCCACCTCGGCGGCATCGATCGCCTGCCAGCCCTGCCACTCGACGAGCTCGGTGACGCGCTCGTGGAGCAGCGCGTCGATGCCGTCGCGACTCGGATCCTTCGGCGCGTTCATGCGCTTGGCGGTGAGGTCGTGCAGCAGGCCATCGACGGTGTCGTGGGCGCATTTCTTGTTGGTGCCGATCACGCCGCTCGGGCCGCGCTTGATCCACCCCGCCGTGTATTCGCCGTGCAGGTGCGAGCCGGCGTCGTCGAGCACGCGGCCGTCCTCGTTGCGGATCAGTGCGCGCCGCTCGTCGAACGGGATGCCGGCCAGCGGCTCGCCGCGGTAGCCAACGGCGCGGAAGACGAGCCCGGTCTCGAGCACCTCCTCCTCGCCGGTGCCCTTCGCGCGCAGCGCGCCGCCGTCGGCGACGAGCTCGTTGCGCTCGAGAACGATCCGCTCGACCTTGTCGTCGCCCTCGATCCGCACCGGGCTCACGAAGAAGCGCAACACGATCCGCTTGCTCGCGCCCGTCGTGGGGCGAGCGGCGTATTCGCGGAGGATGTCGACGTTCTTGCGCGCCGTCGCCTCGCCCGTCTGGTCGAGCGCGGCGAGGCTGTGCTCGTCGAGCTCGAGGTCGGCCGGGTCGACGATCACGTCGGTGTCGGTCATCTCGCCGAGCTCGAGGAGCTCGGGGTTCGTGAACGCCGCCTGTGCAGGGCCGCGCCGGCCAAGGATCTGCACCTCCGTCACGCCCGCAGCGTCGATCGCGTCGATCGCATGGTCGGCGGTGTCGGTGCCGGCGAGCTCTTCGCGCGGGAGCAGCAGCATGCGGGCGACATCGATCGCCACGTTGCCGTTGCCGACGACCACCGCACGCGCTGCGGAGAGGTCGAACTCGAGGTCGGCGGCATCTGGGTGGCCGTTGTACCAGGCGACGAAATCGGTCGCGGAGCCTGAGCCGGGCAGCTCCTCGCCGTCGATCCAGAGGCGGCGGTCGGTGCTGGTGCCGAACGTGTAGATCACCGCGTGGTAGTGCTGCAGTAGCTCCTCGCGGGTGACGTGCTTGCCGAGTTCGACGCCGCCGAAGAAGCGGAACCGTGGGTCGGCGGCCGTCTTCTCGAACACGCGCGTGACCGACTTGATCTTCGGGTGGTCCGGAGCGACCCCGGCACGAACCAGCCCGAAGGGCGTCGGGAGCTTGTCGAAGAGATCGACCTCGACGGCGAGCTCGGGGTGCTGTTTGTTCTTGAGCAGGTGCCCTGCGGCGTAGAAGCCGGACGGACCGGCGCCGATGATCGCGACCCGAAGCGGGCTCTCCTGAGTGCCGAGCATGACCGACACGGTAGAGGGATCGCGCTGCCCGAGCGCCTACGGGGACCGCCCTACTCGGGGCAGGTCGCGTCCACCGCGCCGACGGTGCCGAGGCCATCGTCGAGCCTGATCGCGACGGTGACGCGCGTGAAGATCACTCGGCGGGCGCTGCAGCGCTTCGGCTTGGTGGCCGTGACGACCACCTTGCCCTTGTAGCCGTCGCCGTCCACCTTGCCGACGCCCTTTCCGCGGGACGCAGTCCAGGTGCTCCACTTGATGCTCGTGACGAGCACGAGCGAGCGCTCCTGCGTCATGAGCTCGCTCGTCACGCAGCGCCTGGGCTTCGCGGAGTATTGAACGGTGATGCCGTCGTCCTTGAGGCACGGCATCACATAGTTCCTCGTGGATTTCGCCTTTGCCTTGCTCGTCGCTGACGTCGCGGCGGCAGGGGCCATCGCAAGCGCGAGCAGCGGCACGGCGAGCAGGGTCGCGGGGACGATGTGGCGGGGGACGACCACCACTGCAAAGTACCGAGAACGCGACGAATCGGCGACCCTCAGCCTAAGCTTGAGATCGAGGCACTACCAACCGCGCGCAGCGTTCGCGGGCCTCAGGCCGTACCGAGCACCTCGATCACGGCATCTGCGAACTCGCTGGTCCCGACGGCGGTGGGGTCGTCCTTCGTCGGCTTCAGGTCGTAGGTCACCCGCTCGCCCTCAGCGATCACGCTGGCGATGGCGCCCTCCATCCGGTCGGCAGCGGCGGCCTCGCCGAGGTGGCGCAGCATGAGCACGCCGGAAAGCATCACCGCGGTCGGGTTGAGCTTGTTGAGGCCCGCGAGACCCGGCGCGGAGCCGTGCGTCGCCTCGAAGACGGCCGCGTGGGTGCCGATGTTGGCGCCCGGCGCGACGCCCAGCCCGCCGATGAGGCCGGCGCCGAGATCCGAGATCAGGTCGCCGTAGAGGTTCGGGAGCACGAGCACGTCGTACTCGCCCGGCCAGCTCACGAGCTGGTTGCAGAGGTTGTCGACGATGATGTCGGCGAACTCGATGTCGGGATACTCGGCCGCGACCTGGCGCGCGACCTCGAGAAACACGCCGTCGGAGAACTTCATGATGTTGGCCTTGTGACAGGCGTGCACCTTGCGCCGGCCGTGCTCGCGCGCGTACTCGAACGCGGCGCGCACGATCCGCTCCGAGCAGAACACGCTGATCGGCTTGATCGAGATCCCCGAGTGGTCGCGGATCCTCGCGCCCTGAGTCCGCTCGATGAGGTCGATGAGTTCGCCCGCGCCCTCGGAGTCCTTCTCGAACTCGATGCCGGCGTAGACGTCCTCGGTGTTCTCGCGGAAGATCACGAGATCGGTCTCTGGGAAGCGCGTGCGCACGCCTTCGTAGGACTTGCACGGGCGCACGCACGCGTAGAGGTCGAGCTCCTTGCGCAGGAGCACGTTGATCGAGCGGAAGCCGCTACCGACCGGCGTCGTGGTCGGACCCTTGATGCCGACGCCGTTCTCCTTGAGCGAGTTCAGCGTCGCCTCCGGGAACGGCGAGCCCGAGCGCTCGTATTCGTCGAGACCGGCCTCGTGGACATCCCAGTCGAACGCGACCCCCGTCGCCTCCAGCACTCGCCGCGTCGCCTCCGTGAGCTCCGGGCCGGAGCCGTCGCCGGGGATGAACGTCACGCGGTGCGCCATGGAAACTGGCTCCTAGATCTTGGGTCGGCGGTGCAGTGCCACGCACGATCCTAGTCCGAGCTCGGATGGTCAGGCCAGAGCGCGCCCCTGCCACCGGCCGGCGCGCCTGACACCCAAAGCTCGCGGCGCGTACGGTCCCGACGCCAAACGTGTGCCCGGGGGTGCCGCGAACGCCGACGGCCCGACTCCGCCGTGGGCGGAACCGGGCCGTCGCGGGGACGAGGCGGGCGGTTCGTGAAACCGCCCGCCCACAGGCCGATGCGGAGTGGGTGGCGCTATGCGGCCTTCGGAGCCTGGTTGGAGAGCAGCTTGGCCTCCTGGCGCTCCGGAGCAATCCGGACGACGTTCCAGGCGAGGCCCGTCTTCTCGAGGAGACGGATGAGGGCGGCAGAGGCGTCGATCTCGCCCTTCTTCAGGCCGTGCTCAGCCGAGCGCGGGAACGTGTGGTGGTTGTGGTGCCAGCCCTCGCCCAGCGACGGAATGGCGACCCACCAGACGTTGGTGGCGTGGTCGTCGGTGGCGAAGCGCTGCTTACCGAAGAAGTGGCATGCCGAGTTGACCGCCCACGTCGCGTGCTGCTGGAGCGTGACGCGCACCAGGCCGCCCCAGAACAGTGCCGTGAGGCCGCCATTCAGGGTGCCGGTGAAGAGGAGCCCGAGCGCGAACGGGATCGCGAACGTGAGGAGCAGCAACACCGGGAACAGCTTGTGGATCCGCAGCATCGTCTTGTCTTCGTAGAGATCGCGCGCGTACCGCTTGTAGTCGGAGGTGGCGTGGTACTGCCAGAGCCAGCCGACGTGCGCGTGCCACAGCCCCTTGAGCGCGCCACCCTCCTCGGTGTACGGGCTGTGCGGATCGCCCTCCTTGTCGGAGAAGGCGTGGTGCTTGCGGTGGTCGGCGACCCAGTGGATCACCGCGCCCTGCACGCCCATCGAGCCGGCGATGGCGAACGTGTAGCGGAGCCACGGCTTGGTCTCGAACGAGCCATGGGTGAGGAGACGGTGGTAGCCGACCGTGACGCCGAACCCGGACCACAGGTACATCACGGCGAAAATCGCGACATCGGTCCAGTCAAGGAAGCCGGGGCCCCAGGAGAGCGCCGCGATGATAATGATGAGTACCGGATAAGAAACGACGATGAAGAGGTTCGCGTACTTGTCGCGATTCGTCATCTCTCGGACGGGCGGGGGAGCAGGGGGACTGACTTGCGTGGCCATTGGCACACCGTAGGCGCAGTATTTCCGCATTTCTTGCCCATTGGTCACCGCGATTTCCGAGGCCGTTACTCGCTCGGTGATAAAGAATTCCGATCTTGTCACCGAGTGCGCAATCTGCCACGATCGCATCGTGTCCCAAGAGCAGCCCCCCGTCCCCGGGGACGAGCAGCCTGGCGCGGCAACGAGCCCGGCGTTCCCCATCTACCCCTGGTCGGTGCTCCCGCCTCGCCTGGCCACGCGCCTGGAACCCGCGGTTCCCGCGCTCGCGGAACTCTTGGTCACCGAGATCTCCACGAACGTGCCGCAATACACGGGCCGGCGATCAGAGCGATTCTGGACCGGGATCCGCCAGGGCGTGGAGCAATCGCTCCACGTGTTCCTGCAGCTGATCGGCGAGCCGCGCGGGCCAGATCCGCAGCTGCGCGCGATCGTGCGCGGCCTCGGCCGCAACGAGCACGAGGCGGGCCGCACGCTCGACGCGCTCCAGATGGCCTACCGGATCGGAGCCCGCCACTCGTGGCGCACGTTCGCGACCCTGATCGCGACGGAGCAGCTGACGACCGAGCAGGTGACGGCCTTCGCCGAATCCACCTTCGCGTTCGTCGACGAGCTCGCCGCCGAGTCGGTCGCCGGCTACACGGAGTCGCAGGCCGCTGCGGCATCCGAACAGGAGCGCCTGCGCAGCCTGCTCCTCACCGCCCTCACCGGCCCAGCGCCCGATACGGCCATGGTGCGGCGCACCGCGTCGGCCGTCGGGTGGCTCCTGCCCGAGCGCGTGCGCGCGATCTCCACCTCCGGCGGTGAGCTGCGGGCCCTGGCCCGGAGCTTCGGTGGCGACGCCCTCACGGCGGCCGGCGAAGGCGA
This sequence comes from Solirubrobacteraceae bacterium, assembly GCA_017744415.1. Lineage (GTDB taxonomy): Bacteria > Actinomycetota > Thermoleophilia > Solirubrobacterales > Solirubrobacteraceae > JAGIBJ01. Next base: position 45,839 of record JAGIBJ010000056.1, on the reverse strand, counting down.
CGAGCTCGTCGTCCTCTGGCCCGACCCCGACGGCCCCGGCCGCAGCTCGCGCCTCGAGCTCGCCCTCTCGCGGGTCGAGAGCCCCGCGGCCCTCGGTCCGGCGGTACCGCTCGCCAGCGCCGCCCGCTCGCTGCGCGGCGCCCGGGAAACGCTCGCCCTCGGCGTGCGCGGCGGCATCGGCCCCGGCCCCTGGCGATGGGACGACCACCTCGCGGCCATCGGCCTCGCGCAGGCCGCCGAACCGCTCTCCGAGCTCGCCGATCGCCTCATCGCCCCGCTGCGGGCCGAATCCGACGGCAGCCGCATGCGCCTCCTGCAGACGCTCGAGGCCGTGCTCGACGCCGGCGGCAACCACGGCACCGCCGCCCACGAGCTCGGGATCCACGTGCAGACCGTCCGCTACCGGCTCGGCCGCCTGCGCGAGCTGCTCGGCCCGCTGCTCGACGATCCGAAGCGGCGATTCGAGCTGCACGTGGCGCTGCGCGCGCGACGGGTCGCGATGGGGCCCGTCGCCGAGACGTTCCGCGACCGCCGGCGCTAGCGCGACGAGCGCCTTCTCCCGCGTGCGCGCGTGCGGCCGCGCGCGGACCTCGCAAACCCCCAGCAAAGGCTGTCACGATGGGGGCAGTGTTCGGACGGCTCTCCTTCGGTTCGGTGCGCGGGATCCCGATCACCGCGAGTGGCTCCTGGCTGTTCGTCGTCTTCGTGCTCACGTGGTTCACGGGCAACCACCTCGTCGACATCACCGATGTCGGCCAGACCGCGTCGGTGCTCCTCGGAGCGCTCACGGTGCTGCTGTTCTTCGCCTCGGTGATCGCCCACGAACTTGGCCATGCGTTCGTCGCCCAGCGCTCGGGCCTCAAGGTCGAGGGCATCGAACTGTGGATGTTCGGCGGATTCGCCCGGCTCACCGAGTCGCCGCGCACGCCGGGCGAGCAGCTGCGCATCGCCGCGGCCGGCCCCTTCGTCACGTTCGTCCTGGCGGCCGCGCTGCTCGGCGGCGTCGCGCTGATCGACAGTTCCGGCTTCTCGGCGGCCGCGCGCGGCGAGGAGACCGATCCGGCGACGGCGATCGCCGTGCTCATCGGAATGCTCAACGGCGCCGTCCTGCTGCTCAACCTCCTCCCCGCCTATCCGCTCGACGGCGGAGTGATCGCCCGCGCCATCGCCTGGCGCCTCACCGGCGATCCGCACAAGGCGACCAAGATGGCCGCCCGCGCCGGCCTGCTCATCGGCCTCGCACTCATCGCCGGCGGTACCGCGCTGCTCGCCTTCTCCACCGACTCGGCCGACGGCATCTCCCTCGCCCTGCTCGGCTGGCTCGTGTCGCTGGCGGCGCGTGGAAGCCTCGATGTCGCCGAGCGCCAGGAGCGGCTCGACAAGGTGACCGTTGGCACGATCGCGAGTTCGGCGATCGGGGCGGTCGAGGGTCACCACACCGTGCTCGACGCCACCGACAACGGCGGCCCGCCGGGCACGTGGGTCGTCGTGCGCCGCGCCGAGGAGGGACCGGCGCTCGTCTCGGCCGCCGCGATGGACGAGGCGCTCGCCAAGGGGCAGCCCGCGCTCACCCTGAGCGAGCTCGCCGACGACGTCGGCGACCGCACGATCAGCAGCGACACACCCCTTCGGACCGTCGCCGCCGACGCACGCCTCCGCGATGGCGGGCCACTTCTGGTGCTCGCCTCCGACGGCCATCCGCTCGGTGTCGTGACCGGCGCGAGCATCCGCGACGCGGTGATCTCCGCGGCGCGCGGGCGCTGAGCGACCGCTGACGCGATTCGGTGCGCCGCTCCCCGCACGCGCCGCACCGTCGGTGACTCCGTGCCTCGACGGAGTGACGCGCGCAGAACGCCCGTAAGGGCGGCCGAATACGCGATTCTCCGATCAAAAGCATCGGGTTTCAGGAGCCGCTTATCCGACTAAATCCGTCGGAGAAACCGGGCCGATCGTGCCCCTAGGGTGACCTCGTGGAGCCCCTTGCGACGTATATGGTTCGCGGGCACCCGAGCCTCTGGATTTCGCCTGAATGCCTTCTCATGACGTCCTGATCATCGGCGCCGGGCTCGCCGGCCAGCGAGCAGCCCTCGAGGCGGCCCAGGCCGGCGCCTCCGTCGCGATCCTGTCCAAGGTCCATCCGGTCCGCTCGCACTCGGTCGCTGCCGCCGGTGGCATCAACGCCGCCGTCAAGGTCACGGACTCGTGGGAGAGCCACGCCTACGACACCGTCAAGGGCTCCGACTTCCTCGGCGACCAGGACGCCATCGAGGTCATGTGCCGTGAGGCGCCCGGCGAGGTGCTCCACCTCGAGCACATCGGCGTCACCTTCCACCGCGACGAGACGGGCCAGATGGATGCCCGCGCGTTCGGCGGCGCCTCGGCCAAGCGCACCTTCTACGTCGCCGACATCACCGGCCAGGCGATCCTGCACGTCCTCTACGAGCAGCTCACCAAGTACAGCGACCAGATCGACAAGTACGAGGAGTGGTTCTCCACGTCGCTGATCCTCAACGAGGACGGCTCCTGCGGCGGCTGCATCGCCCGCGACATCCGCACCGGCCAGATGGAGGTCTTCAACGCGAAGAGCACCATCCTCGCCAACGGCGGCGCCGGCCAGATCTTCAAGCCGACGACGAACGCGCTCATCTGTACGGCCGACGGCATGGCCCAGGCGTATGACATCGGCGCTGAGCTGATGGACATGGAGATGATCCAGTACCACCCGACCTGCCTGGTCTCCAACGGCTTCCTCATCACCGAGGGCGCCCGTGGTGAGGGTGCGCACCTGATCAACGGCAACGGCGAGCGCTTCATGAGCAAGTACGCGCCGAACAAGCTCGAGCTCGCCTCGCGCGACGTCGTCTCGCGCGCCGAGCAGACGGAGATCAACGAGGGACGTGGCGCCGGCCCGAACAAGGACGGCATCTACCTCGACATCACCGTCGTCCCGAAGAAGCGCGTGCACGAGGCGCTCCGCGAGATCGTGAACATCGGCAAGGACTTCTCCGGTGTCGACATCACCAAGGAGCCGATCCTGATCCGCCCGGGTCAGCACTACATCATGGGCGGCGTCCGCACGAACGTCGATGGCCAGGTGCCGAACGTGCCGGGCCTCTACGCGGCCGGCGAGGTCGCCTGCGTCTCCGTCCACGGCGGCAACCGCCTCGGTGCGAACTCGCTGCTCGACACGCTCATCTTCGGCAAGCGCTCCGGCGCCCACGCCGCGGCCCGCGCCAGCGACATCCCGATGCCGCAGGCCCCCACGTCGCGCCTCGAGGTCGACCGCAAGAAGCTCGAGAAGATCATCAGCCGCGAGCGCACCGGTCGCCGCATCTCCGAGATCAAGGACGAGCTCGGCACGACCATGAACAAGAACTGCGCGGTCTACCGCACGGAGGAGAACCTCCAGGAGCAGCTCGAGATCGTGCGTCGTCTCAAGGAGGAGGCCAAGACGGCCGCCATCGACGACAAGGGCACGATCTTCAACCAGGACGTCCTCGGCGCGCTCGAGCTCGAGTACATGATGAAGACGGCCGAGACGATCGTCCTCGGCGCGATCGAGCGCAAGGAGTCGCGCGGGGCGCAGTCGCGTGCCGACTTCCCCGATCGCGACGACGAGAAGTTCCTCAAGCACTTCACCTTCACCGAGAGCGACTCCGGGCCCGTGCTCGGCGAGGCTCCGATCACGTTCACCAAGTGGGAGCCCGAGGTCCGGTCCTACTAGGGCACGGAAGGAGCAGTCACATGCCTGAGTTCACCCTTCGCATCCGCCGCTACAACCCGGAGACGGGCGCGGCGCCGTACTGGGATCGCTACACCGTCGATCTCGAACCCCACCGCTCGGTGCTCGAGGGCATCCTGCAGGTGAAGGACCGCTTCGACTCGTCGATCGGCGTGCGCTGCTCCTGCCGCGCGGCCATCTGCGGCTCGTGCGGCATGACGATCAACGGCAAGGCCGGCCTGGCCTGCCACACCCACCTCTCCGAGGCGATGAGCCGGAGCAAGGACGGGACGATCGAGATCCAGCCGCTCGGCAACATGCCGGTGATCAAGGACCTGATCGTCGACATGGACGCCGTCCACTGGAAGAAGGTCAACCGGGTCACCCCGTGGCTGCTCTCCGGCGACCTGCCCGAGCGCGAGCACATCGTTCCGCGCGAGTCGATGGTCGACGTCACCCAGCCGATGGCCTGCATCCAGTGCGGTTCGTGCGTCGGCGACTGCCTCGCGATGGAGGTCGACCCCGACTTCATCGGTCCGGCGGCGCTCGCGAAGGCCTACCGCTTCGTCGGCGATCCGCGCGACGTGCAGCACGAGCAGCGCCTGAAGGATCTCGCTGACGATCCGCACGGCCTCTACACCTGCACCCACTGCTTCAAGTGCATCGAGGCCTGCCCGAAGGGCGTCGCCCCGATGAACCAGATCATGCGCCTGCGCCGCATCGCGGGCCAGGACCACCACATCGAGGACGTGAACAACGGCGAGCGCCACGAGGAGGCGTTCGTGGTGCTCCTCCAGAAGTACGGCCTCCTCTCTGAGGCCGACGTGGTGCCGCGCTCCTACGGCGGCAACGGCCTCACCGGCGGCAAGCTGTCGCCGAAGAGCGGCGAGCAGGTGTTCCAGTCGCTGCCGTTCCTCGCCAAGGCGGTCCTGCGCGGCAAGGTGAAGATCTCGCAGACGCTCTTCCCGCACAAGCTCGACAGCGAGTCGCTGGCTGAGGTGAAGAAGATCTACAAGGACGTGAAGGGTCGCGAAGAGCGCCTGGAGCTGAACCTCTACATCACGGGGTACGACGAGGACGGCGACCCGACCACGTCCGAAGCCATCCCCGACAACCCGAACGAGAAAGCAGGGGCCACGGCATGACCACCCGCACCGTCGCCTACTGGCCCGGCTGCGTGAGCCGCGGCTTCACCCCGGAGCTCCACGGCGCCATGGCGCTCGTCGCCCCGAAGCTCGGGCTCAACCTCGTCCAGCTCGACCGCGGCTCCTGCACCGGCGCCGGCGTGCTCGCCGAGCACAACCAGGAGCTCACCGACACGCTCAACGGCCGCACGTTCGCACTGGCCCAGAAGGTCGATCAGGCGGAGTTCATGATGAACATCTGCTCGACCTGCCAGGGCGCGCAGAGTGAGTCGCAGGAGCGTCTCGACGCGAACGCCGAGTACCGCCACACGGTCAACCACACGCTGGCCCAGTTCGGTCTCTCGTACGACAAGGGCATCGTCAACAAGAACTTCCTGTGGGTGCTCGTGGAGGACATCGGCCTCGACGTCCTCAAGTCGCTCGTGGTGAAGCCCCTCACCGACCTCAAGGTCGGCCCGTTCTACGGCTGCTACATCGTGCGCCCCGTCGATCGCCTCGGCATCGACGAGGACAACCCGCGCGACACCTACCTCCCGAAGGTCATCGAGGCTCTCGGCGGCACGGTCATCGACTACGCCGGCTCGCACAAGTGCTGCGGCTTCCCGATCATCACGATGAACAAGGAAGCCTCGCTCAAGCAGGCCGGCACGCATCTCACCGACGGCCAGAACGCCGGTGCCGACGCGCTCGTCACGCCGTGCCCGCTCTGCCACCTCAACCTCGACATGCAGCAGCCGGTCGCGAAGAAGGCCGTCGGCAACTTCGACCTCGACATGCCCGTGCTGCACCTCCCGCAGCTCGTCGGCCTCGCTCTCGGCTTCAGCGCCAAGGAGCTCGGCCTGAACAAGCACGTCGTGCGCCCGACCAAGCTCATCGACTGGACCGAGACGGTCGTCGCAAGCGTCCCGGCCTAGCCGGCACCACCGATACGCCAGCGCGGGCCACGAGCCGGCGCCACCGATACGAGGGCCGTGCCGCAAGGCGCGGCCCTCATTCGTTCGAGCCCGAAGCCCGCCCGCCGCCCGGCGGCGAAGCTCCAACATCCCCCGGCCGAGAGAGCCGAGGATTGTTGGACCTTGCAACATCGGCGAGGCAAGCTCCAACATGCCCCGGCCGTGAACGCGTGGGGACGTTGGAGCTTGGCGCGCGGCGGTGTCAGTCCTGTCACAGGCACTGCGCGCTTTTGACGCAGTCGCGACGCCACTCGTGCGTCTTGGCGCTCCAGGCTTGCGGCGATGTCACGCAAGCATGCTGGCCTTCACGAGCTCTTCCGATTGGCCGCGTCGACGGGACGTTGCGTCAACGCCCGTGCTCTCAAGGGCGCGGGGTTCGACGACGACCGCATCGGCACGCTGCTCGAGCAGGGGGCGATGAACCGCGCGGCGCCGGGCGTTTACGTCGTCGGAGCCGACGCATTGACTCGCGAGCACGTGCGGTGGGTGGGCACGTTGCTCGGCAAGCCGGGGAGCGTGATCGGTGCTCGAACCAGCGCCGAACACGCTGGCCTGTTGAAGGTCACGGAGCACGAGATCGACGTGAACGTTCCCGACTCCCGCCGGACGCGCATCGTCTGCACGCTCTTGAACGTCGACCACACGGGGCGGCCCGCGACGATCCGCCTGCGCGGCTCGATTCGGGTTCCGACCGTGTCGACGATCGGTTCCAATCCCCACGCCCGCAGAGCCGAGCGATGTTGGAGCTTTCGACGCTCGTGCGGAAACCTCCAACATCCCCGCGCCCACAGAGCCGGGGGATGTTGGAGCTTCGCGGGCGGCGCGGTGGTGTGACGGCGGCTCCGGGCGGCGGCGCTGGGCGACCTTCGTCAGATCTGGCCGGGCTCTTTACGTTCCACTTACCCGCGCCTGGCAGGGTGGACGCTGACGGATGACGAACTCGTCCGGAAGCGGCAGCCGGCCGCGAGAATCCCACCAGAGAAGAAGTCCATGCCCGAGACGATCGATGGCCTGCCGCTCCACCCGCTGATCGTGCACCTGCCGATCGTGTTCGGGCCGATCTTGGGCCTGCTCTCGCTCGGGCTCCTCAACCCGCGCTGGCGCCCGGTGCTGATCCGGCCGCTCGCGATACTCGGCGTGATCACCGCCGTCGCCGCGATCCTGGCGGCCGAGAGCGGCGAGTGGCTCGCCTCGCACCTCGTCGACGGCCCTCCGGCCGGACTGCCGGATCACCAAGAGGCTGCCGAGCTGTTCCGCAACCTCTCGATCGTCTTCGCGCTGCTGCTGATCGGGATGGCGATGTTCTACGAGCGTCTCAAGGGCGGCCTGCAGACGGCAGCCGCGGTCGTGCTCGCGCTGATCGGCCTCGCTTCCTTGGGAGCTGTCATCAAAGCGGGCCACGAGGGCGCGAAGCTCGCGTGGGGTGACGAGATCCAGCGATCGGGCAAGTAGCGCCCGAACGGGGGCGAGCCGGCGTGTCGCGCGCCGGCACCCGCCCGCAGCACCGCGGACGCGCCAGGGCGAACGCGCCCGTCTGCACCAGGATTCCCGGCGCGCTGCCGACCACTCGGTACGGTGCCCTCCGTGTTCGACAGCTTGCGCTTTTCCCGCCTCCGCGCGCCGCGCCGAGCGGTGGTGCGCAGCATGCTCGTGATGACGGCCGCGCTCGTGCCGTCCGGCGCGGCGGTCGCGATCGCGGACGGCACCACGCCGACGGCCCGGTCGCTCAACACCCCCGCCACCGCGGCCCGCATCGCCTGGACTCCGCCGGCGACGACGCTGGAGGACCAGAAGTTCACGCTCGGCCTCAGCGGCGAGATCGACGGGCAAGCCACGGCGCACGTCGCGTTGCTGGACGCTGCCACCGCGTGCCCGGCCTCCCCGCTCTACCCGCGGCAGATCGCCGTCGGTCAGGCGCTGACCGTCACCGCCGATCCGGCCGCGCCGAGCGCCTCACCCTCGCCACTCCCGCTGAGCGGCGACATGGCGCCCGAGCCGAACGCTTCGCCCACGGCGACGCCCGACGCGACGCCGAGCCCCGGCCCGACGCCGGCCGCCACCGCCACGCCCGCCCCGACGTCGCCTACGCCGCTCGGCGGGCTCGTGAGCCAGCAGCTCACGGTCACGCCGAAGAGCAGCGGCTCCTACCACCTCTGCGGATGGGTGCTCGCGAGCCCGGCAACCAGCGAGGCCTCGACGCTCGCGCGGATCGACCATGCGATCTCGGTCGGCAACCGCGCCGCGACCATCAATGCCGAGATGCCCGAGGCGGCACGCAGCGGCGACTACTTCTCCGTGAAGGTGACCGGCACGACGGCCGGCAGCGGTCGCCGGCTGCTGATCATGGCCGAGCCCGACAAGGACCAGCAGTGCGAAACGATGCGCAAAGCCGCCTCCGGCAAGCGCCCGCTGCAGTCGGTCGTGGGCATCGGCAGCGGCAACTTCACGAAGAACCTGCGCCTGCGCTACCGCACCAAGACTGCCGGCCCCTACCTGCTGTGCATCCAGGTCGTCGAGGCCGCTGATCGCATTCCCGAGGGCAATGCGGCACGTGTCATGACGGTGACGGAGTCGCTGAAGTGCGTGAACACCCAGACGGCCATCACTCAGCGCCGCAAGGACCTCGACGTGATCCGCAGCCGCCGCGACGCCGCCCAGAAGCGCCTCTCGGCAGCCCGCAAGAAGCTTGCGCCCGTGCGAGCCCGGTACTCCAAAGCCAAGCGGGCGAGCAATCGCCGGATCGCCAGCGCCCAGCGGGCGGTGCGCCGCGCCAAGTCGGCGGCCGGTAAGCGGAGCGCCCGCAAGCGCCTCGCCAGCGTGCGCCGCACCGAGGCCCGCCGCATCGCCCGAGCCCGCGCGCCCTACGCGAAGGCGAACGCCTCGATCAAGGTCCAGGAACGCACCTACCGGCAGTACCGCACCGGCGCAGGCCTCCTCAGCGACAGCATCGCGCGCATGAAGAAGGACACGAAGAAGTACTGCGCCGCCCCGGCACGGTGATGGGCCGGCATCTCAGCCGCCTTCACACACCGGCCAGGAACGCCTCGACGCGCGCCCAAGCGTCCGCAGCGGCAGCGTCGTCGTAGCCCGGCTTGCCGACCGCCGCGAAGCGGTGCCCGACCCCGGGATAGTCGTAGCGTTCGACCGCCGCACCAGCCGCTGTGAGCGCCGCGACCGTGCGATCGAGATCGACCGCGGGCACCATCGGATCTGCCTGGCCGGTGAGCAGCAAGGTGCGCGTTCCCGCGGCGGCGAGCAGCGGCGCGGCGAATTCAGCGGTCGCCGCCGGCCGGCTCAGCGCGATCTCGGTGCCGGCCACCCACCCGGCGTAGAGCGCCGCGCACGCCCGCAGTCCGAGCAGTGCCGACGACACGAGTGCCGCATGGCCGCCGAACGACACGCCCACGGCAATGGCGGGAGCCGTGGCGTCGGCGGCCGGGAGATCCCAGGCCACACCCAGCGCGTCGCGCGCATCGGAGGCAACCTCCAGACGCGTCAGTTCGCTGGCGACGGCGAGTGCTCGCTCGCGCCCCTCGGCATCCTCGGCGATGGGCCCGCCACCGGCCCGCCGGTGCAGCAGGCTCGGAGCGATCGCGACGTATCCCATCTTCGCCACGGAGTCGGCGGTCTCCCGCTGCACGGCGTTGAGGCCGAAGAGCTCGCCGAACACGACCGCGACCGGCAACTGGGCGGCGTCCCAGGGCCACGCCGCATACGCCGGCATGGCCGCACCGTCGAGGCAGGGGACGACGAACTCATCGCAGGCCAGCGACCCGGCGGTCGACGCCGTCATGCAATCGTCGCGGCGAGCGGCCGCGCCTCGTCGCGGTCGGGGTGCCATGGCAGGATCGTGCCGCGCTGCACGAGCTCGCCGTACGCGCCAGGGGCGCGGTCGCCCAGTGCGAGGTCGACGATGGGCTGTGCGCCCTGCGCGGGCGTCCACGCCTCGCTCATGTCGTCGAACCACGGGCGCGAGGCATCGGTGTCGATGAGGCCGGGACAGACTGACGCAATGAGCGTGCCGCGCCCTAGGTCACCGGCGCGGCGATCCCGCGCGAAGATCCGGACGGCGGCCACTTGGGCCGCCTTCGACGGCAGGTTGATCCACTCGGGCCAGCCCTCGGCCCCGTCGCGCCCGTCGCGAACGGCCGCACGCCAGTCCTCGATCACGGCCTCCAGCGCCCCCAGCGACGGCGCCTCGTCGTACCGCGCGCGTATCGGCGCGGGCAGGTGGGCGAGTGTGCCGAGGCCGCTCGCGACGACGAGCAGCGCGCCGCCGGGGACGAGCCGCGGGCCGAATGCGCGGAGGATCCGGATCGTCGCGAGGTCGTTGGTGGCGACGAGGTCGTCAATCTGCTCGGCGTTGGCCACGCCCGGCGTCATGCGCGCGCCGGCGTTCGAGATCACGAGATCGACGGTGCCGAGCGCCTCCGCAAGCGCCGTGATCGCAGCCGAATCGCGGACGTCGAGGACGTGCGGCTCGATCTGCGCGCGGGCGCCGACCGCAAGCTCCTGCGCTGCGCGCTCGACCCGCCCCCGATCGCGCCCAGTGAGGAGGATCCGGTCGCCGGGATCGAAGCGACGGCTGAGCTCGGCGACGAGCTCGCGCCCGAGGCCCTGGTTCGCGCCGGTGACGAGGGCAGTTCGCGTGTTGGTCATGCTCGGAACGTACGCAACCCGGCCATGCCTGAATCGACCATTTCGCATGGCTATCATGCCCAGCAGGAATGGCCGACCTCGATACTGCCGACCTCCGGATCCTGCGCGCCGTCGCCCAGCGCGGCTCGTTCACCGGCGCCGCAGCTGAGCTCGGCTACACGCAGTCGGCGATCTCGCGGCGGGTGGCGGCCATGGAGCGCGCCGCCGGGCGCACGCTGTTCCGACGCGAGCGCGTCGGCGCGCAGCTCACCGAGGCCGGTGAGGTGCTCCTAGGCCACGCGGGCGTCGCCCTGGCCGCACTCGACGCTGCCGCCCGTGAGCTCGAGGTGCTCGGCCAGCGGCGGGCGGCGCCGGTTCGCATCGGCGCCTTCGGCAGCGCCGCCGCCGGCATCGTGCCGCAAGCGCTCGCGACGGTCGCCTTGGAGCATCCCGGCCTGACGACGACCCTCCGGGAGGGAACGACGGCGGTGACGCTCAGAGCTCTGCGCGCCGGAGCGATCGATCTCGCCCTCGTCGCCTCCACCCCGCCGTTCGGGCCGGTCGATGCTCGTGAGCCGGCGCTCGTGCCCGAGGTGCTCTCCGAACGCGAGCTGATGCTTGCCGTCGGCGCCGGACATCGCCTGGCGGGCCGACGGACCGTGCGGGTCGAGGAGCTCGTCGGCGAACGCTGGATCGCTGCCCGTTCGGAGGGCGAGGAGCGCCTGCTCGGTGTGTGGCCTGGTCTCGCAGGCACGCCGGATCTCGCCTACGTCGCCCGCGACTGGCTCACGAAGCTGCGGTTCGTCGCCTCGGGGGCCGCGATCACCACCATCCCCGGTGTCCTGCTGCCGGCACTTCCCCCAGGCGTGCAGGCGCTGCGCGTCGTCGATGGTCCCCGCGAGCGGCGGCGCCTGTTGCTCGTGCGCGCACCGACGACGACGCCGTCGGACGCGGCCATCGATGCCGTGGCCGAGGCGCTGCGGCGCGCCGCGACCGCGGCGCCGTGAGCCGTATGCCTCAGCGCTTGACGGCCTGAAGCGTGTAGCTCGCCGGGATGCGCTCGGGCCGATCGCGCACGCGCCACTCGCTCTCCCCCACCCGCTCGGTGTCGTGCTGCTCGAGCGGGTTCCACGGCACGGAGTCGTGCTCGACGAGCATCGTCAGCTCCATGCCGGCGCCGAGCACGGCGGTGACGATCTCGCCGAGGCCGTGCGGGAAGTAGGCCGAGCGATTGTGGGCGAAGCCGCCCTCGGTCTCGACGTAGCTGCCCTCCTCCTCGAACATCAGCGGCTCGGGCTGCTCGAAGTACGGGTAGTCGATGACGAGCAGCCCGTCGCTACGCGTGTCGTTGAGCGCCCAGAGGATCGGGTGCCCCTCGCGGATGAACAGCCGTCCGCCGGGCTTCAGCAGCGCCGCCACGATGGTCGCCCACTCCTCGGCGCTCGGGAGCCAGCACAGTGCGCCAATGCCGGTGAAGACGAGGTCGAACGAGCCGGGCTCGAGCACCTCGAGGGCACGGCTGAACTCGGCCTGCACGTAGTCGATGTCGGCACCGGTGCGCTCAGCCAGCGCCCGAGCCTGCGCGATCGCCGGCGCGGAGAAGTCGAGGCCCGTCATCCGCGCGCCGAGCCGATGCAGCGAGAGGGTGTCGGTCCCGATGTGGCACTGCAGGTGCACGCCGCGCAGCCCGGTCACGTCGCCGAGCCGCGGGAGGTCGAACCGCACCACCTCGGAGAGGTAGGCGGGATCGGCGACAAACCGCTCGACGGCGTAATCGGGCGACGCGGCATGGGCATCGGCCCGCTCGTCCCAGTTCAGGCGGTTGATCTCGAGCCAGTCCTCCATGCGCGGCATGCTCGCACGACGGCGGACCGCCGTGCGCTACGCCGCGGCGCGATGCGAGGGTCGGGCGCGACAGGTGTCTGCAGCGACCACCCCCGAACGCCGATGATGTGGGTGAATGGACGCCCGATCGCGACACCCCGCGCGGCGCCCGGCGCTCCTCGGCCTCGGGCTGCTCGCGCTGCTCGCCGCTGGCTTCGCGGCTTACCTCGTCGTCGGTCGTGGCCCTCGCGCCATCGGCGGCGCGACCCAAGCCGACGTGCAGTGGCGCGTCCCACGCCAGGCGACCGAGGAGCGGCCGTTCGCGCTGCGGCTCGACGGCGGCGTCGACGGCCATGCCGCGGTACGCACCACCCTCCGCACGAACGACCCTACGGCGGCCTGCCCCACCGATCCACCCGACGACGCGCCCCGCCGCGTACTCCTGGATCGCAAGGATCCCGAGCAGCACCTCGGGCGCACGATCGGCACCACGCAGATCTTCACGACGTCGGCCTCGGGGCCCGTCCGCATCTGCGGCTGGCTGCTCGCCAGCTCGGGCGCCGGCGACGGGCGCGTGGTCGCGCGGTTCGATCGCCCCATGCGCGTGGAGCCTGCGCCGGCCACGCTCGAGGTGAGCCGCCGCACCCGGGTGCGCGCCGGCGCCCGGTTCGCCCTGCGCGCGACGAGCGTGACCGCGGGCCCGAAGCGCCAGCTGCTCCTGCTGGCCGTCCCGCGCGAGGAGACGCCGACGACCGAGCAGAGCGGCACCACACCGGCGACGACTCCGCCGCCCACCGACGCTGACCGCTGCCGCGCGCTGCGGCCCGGGCGCCGCTCGCCCGAGCGACCCGTGCGCATCGAGGCGGCCGTCACCGAGGGCGGCGCGACCGATCGCCTCCGGGTGCGGTTCCCGTTCCTCGCTGTGGGCAGCTGGATGCTCTGCACGCAGATCCGCGAGGCCGACGACCCCGAGCCTGAGGCGGTGAGCACGCAGGTGCTCGACGTGGCCGAGTCCCGCGAGTGCCTCGCCGCGAAGGCCGCGATCAGAGATCGCCGCGACGACCTGCGCCTGATCCGCCACCGCCGCGAGGTGCTCAAGGCCCGCATCCGCACCAGCCGCCGCGAGATCCGGGCGGCGTCAAGCGACGGCCAGGCCGATGCCCGCCGCCGGCGCGAGGCCACGCAGACGGCGCGGCTGCACGCCTACGAGGTCGGCACGAAGGCGATCTCCCAGCTCCTCGACCGCGTCACCGACGGCGCCCGAATCTACTGCCCGCACCTCTAGCGCGGACGGCCTGGAACTGAGCGAGCGATCGCGCCGCAGATCCCCTATGGGCGGAGCCGGTTTAGGCCGCTAGGCCGGGCCGGATCCGCGCAGACGCGAGATGCAAAAGCGAGCGCCGCTCAGACGCGAGCGGACGCGACGAGCTCGGCGAGCTGCACGGTGTTGAGGGCGGCACCCTTGAGGAGGTTGTCGCCGACGACGAAGAGGTTGAGGCTCTTGGGGTCGGAGAGGTCTTCGCGGACGCGGCCGACGAACGTCTCGTCGAGGCCGGCGGCCTCGAGCGGCGTGGGCACGTCCTGCACCGTGAGGTTCGGGAAGGCGTCGAGCACGGCGATCGCCTCGTCGCGGGTGACCTCGTTCTCGAAGGTGGCGCGCACCTCGATCGAGTGGCCCACCATCACGGGCACGCGGACGCACGTCGGGGAGACGGTGAGCTCGGGGATGCCGAGGATCTTGCGCGACTCGTCGCGCATCTTCAGCTCCTCGTCGGTGTAGCCCTTCTCACCGACGGTGCCGAGCATCGGCACCACGTTGTAGGCAAGCGTCTTCACGAAGGTGCTGGGGGTGACCTTGCCGGCGGCGGCAGCGCCCTCGTGGACGAGCTGCTCGACGTCGGCGCCGACGACCGGCACCTGCTGGGCGAGTTCGTCGATGCCGGACTGGCCGGCGCCGCCGGCTGCCTGATAGCTGGTGGCGACCATCGACACGAGGCCGAAGCGATCGTGCAGCGCCTTGAGCGGCAGCATGATCACCATCGTGGTGCAGTTCGGGTTGGAGACGATCCCGCGGCCCTCGGCGCTGGTGGCGAGCGCGATGGCCTCCGGGTTGACCTCGGAGACGACGAGCGGCACGCGCTCGTCCTTGCGCCAGGCGCTCGAGTTGTCGACGACGGTGGCGCCGCCCGCGACGAACTTCTCGGCCCAGGCTTTGCTCGTCGAGCCGCCGGCGGAGAAGAGGGCGATGTCGAAGCCCTGCACGGTTTCGTCGGTGAGCGGCTGGATCACGCCGTAACCGGGAAGTTCCTTGCCTGCGGAGCGCTCGCTCGCGAACGGGACGATCTCGGAGGCCGCGAAGCCACGGCGCTCGAGGGTCTTGAGGAGGAGTTGGCCGACCGCACCGGTCGCGCCGACGACAGCGACGCGCATGCCTCAGGCTCCCTTCTCGGAGAACGGCTGCTCGGCGAGGATGGTGTCGTCGCCGTCGAGCTCGAAGGCGGTGTGCAGCGCGCGGACGGCGTCCGGCACCTGCTCCTTCGGGATGACGACGCTGATGCGGATCGTCGAGGTGGAGATCATCTCGATGTTGATCGCGTTCTCACCGAGGACGGTGAACACCTTCGCGGCGACGCCCGGGTGGCTGCGCATGCCCGCGCCGATCACGCTCACCTTGCCGACCTCCTCGTCGGCGACGATGCCGCGGAGGTTCAGCTCGGTCTTGAGCGGCTCGAGCGACTCCTTGGCGAGGCGCACGTCGTCGGCCGGGATCGTGAACGACATGTCGGCCGGCTCGCCGTCGGCGATCGGCTCGTTCTGGATGATCATGTCGACGTTGATGTTCGCGTCGGCCAGCGTCGTGGCGATGCGGCCGGCAGCGCCGGGGCTGTCGGGCACCCCGAGCAGAGTGATGCGTGCCTCTCCCGTGGAGTGCGACACCGCGGTGATCATGGGCTGTTCCATGGTGTCCTCCTCCGGGACGACGTAGGTACCGGTCGAATCGTCGAAGCTCGAGCGGCAGTGGATGGTGACCCCGTGGTTACGGGCGTATTCGACGGAGCGCAGCTGCAGGACGCCGGCGCCGGAGGCGGCCATCTCGAGGACCTCCTCGAACGAGACGACGTCGAGCTTCTGGGCTCCCGGGACGATGCGCGGATCGGCGCTGAACACGCCGGGCACATCGGTGTAGATCTCGCACACCTCGGCGCCGACGGCGGCCGCGAGCGCGACGGCGGTGGTATCCGAACCACCGCGGCCGAGGGTGGTGACGTCCTTCGCAGTGCTCACGCCCTGGAAGCCCGCGACGAGAACGATCTTGCCCTGGTCGAGCGCATCCTGGATGCGGTGCGCCTTCACGTCGACGATGCGCGCCTTCGTGTGGACGGTGTCGGTGACGATGCCCGCCTGCGAGCCCGAGAGCGAGATCGCCTCGTGGCCGAGGTCGCGGATGGCCATCGCGCAGAGCGCGCAGCTGATGCGCTCGCCCGTGGAGAGGAGCATGTCCATCTCGCGCGGATCGGGGTTCTCGCTGATCTCGAACGCGTCGGCGATGAGGCGGTCGGTCTCCTTGCCGCGAGCGCTGAGCACGACGACAACGCCCTTGCCCTCCTCCGCGCGCGCGACGATGCGGCGGGCAGCACGGGTGAGGCGCTCGGCATCGGCGACCGAGGTGCCCCCGAACTTCATGACGACGGTCTCGGGCACAGCCCCCGACAGGCTAGTGGTCCGACGCGGCCAGTGCGTCTCCCGCGAGCCGCATTGCGCCGACTACTCGTAGAGCACGACGCTCGGGCGCGGCTGAAGCGCCATCACCTGCTTGCCGCTCATGAGGCCGCCGGCTGCGGCGTCCTCCTGGAAGAACAGCTTGAAGCCCGGGCGCCAGGGCTTTGGGAGGTGCGGCGCGATGCGCTTGTAGGTCGCGATCTTCTCGGCCTTCACGCCGACGCCGTCGATCGAGATCACGCCAATGATGCCCTTGGGCACCTTCACCTTCGCGAGGTCCTTGATCATGCCGTCGGTGAAGCGGTGCACGACGACGAGTTTCGGCGGCAGCTGCGCGCGCTTGATGAGTCCGGCGACGCGGTCGAGGGTGACCTGCAGCTCGCCGTGGGAGACGTAGCCGATCTCGCTGCCGGGGGCGACGCCGGGCCGCATCCGCCACTCAGGATCAAGGGCGAGGTGCACGTCGGGCTCCTTGAGCCAGCGGTAGAGCGCGCGCGTCTCGTCGACGAAGTTCGAGCCGCCCGGCTGGATGTCGAGCATGAGGAGCGCGTCGTTGCGGCGGGCGGCGCGCAGCCAGCGCTCGATCGTCGCCGGCTTCTGACGGGTGCGGTAGAGGCCGCTGCGACCCTCGTGCGCGTCGGCGACCGTCGCGATCAGGTCGAAGATGCGCGTGACGGGGCGCGTCTTGCGCTGGTAGGGCCGCGACTGGATGGCGAGGCGGTCGGCGCCGCGCTCCAGGCCGATGTCGCCGAGGATGCCCAGCTCCGGGCTCTGCGGCGCGCCGGCGAAGCCGACGATGCGGCTCTCGGGCGGCAGCGGGCGCACGGTCGGTGCGCCGTACTCGGTGGAGGCGGGCACCAGGCGCGTCGCGGGGTTGCCGACGAGCGTCGCGGAGGCGGTGAGCTGCGCCTCGCCGGAGCCGTCGTCTCCGGCGCGCCGCTCGACGAGCACGGAGAGCAGGGCGACGCAGGCAAGGCCGACGAGGAGCGCCAGCAGCCGCTGGCGGGCGACGGCCGGTGCCATCGGTCAAAGCTCCCGGCGGCCGAGGAGGGCTCGTCCGAGCGTGACCTCGTCGGTGTATTCGAGGTCGGCGCCGACGGAGAGCCCGGCGGCGAGTCGCGTCACCCTCACCTGGGGGGCGACGCTGCGCAGCTCGCGCGCGAGGTGCAGCGCGGTGGCCTCGCCCGACGTAGTCGGATTGGTGGCCACGATGAGCTCGCGCACCTCGCCGCCACGGAGGCGCCGGTAGAGCTCGGGCAGGTGGAGATCATCGGGGTCGACACCGTCGAGCGGCGAGAGCGCGCCGCCGAGCACGTGGTAGCGGCCGTGGAACTCGTGGGTGCGCTCGAGCGAGACGACGTCGGCGGCATCCTCGACGACGCAGATCACGGTCGGATCACGCCGCGCATCGCTGCAGATTCGGCAGACCGGGGTGTCGGTGAGGTTGAAGCACACCTCGCACGGCCGAATCTGCGCCTTCACCTCGGAGATTGCCGTCGCCAGCGCGCGCGCATCCTCATCGGTGCCACGCAGGACGTGCAGGGCGAGCCGCTGAGCCGTCCGCTGACCGACCCCGGGGAGCTTGGCGAACTCGGCGACGAGCCGCTGGATCGGCGGGGCGAACACCAGCGGAACGCTACTGAGCGAGAGATCGCGCCGCAGATTTCGTTCGGGTGGAGCCGGCCAAGTGCATCCGCACGGGCCGGATTCGCTCGAACGGAAGATGCAAGCGAGATCCGCTCAGAAGGGCAAGCCGAGGTTCTTGCCCATGGCGCCGAGGTCTCCGGATGCGGCTTCCATCTTCTTGGCGGCGATCTCCTGGGCCTGCACGATCGCCTGGTTGACGGCGGCGGTGAGCACCTCGCCGAGGAGCTCGGGATCCTCGGGGTCGATGGCGTCGGGCGACACCTCGATGCGCTTGACGACGAGCTCGCCGGTGATCTGGATCTTCACGGTGCCGCCGCCCGCGGAGACGTCGATCACCTCGTGCCTCAAGGCCTCCTGGGCGGCGGCCATGTCCGCCTGCATCTTCTGAACCTTCTGGAGCATCTGGTTCATGTTCGGCTGCGGCATGGCGGCCTCCTGATCGCTGCGGGTCTTAGGCGGGCTCGGGGTCGGTGCCGTCGCCGAGTTCTTCAGCACCCATCTCGGTGACGAGGTGGGCGACGACCGCGGTCTCGTCCATGGCGACGTCGCTCCCGCGGCGCAGGATCGGCTCGTGACCGGTCGGCGGCATCGGCGGAGGCGTGGGGGCAGTGTGGGTCGGCGCGGCGGGCGGTGCTTCAACCGGCGCCGGGGCCGGCGGTGCGTAGCCGCCGTTCGCGGGTGCGGGCGAGTGCTGGTGAGTGGCGTCGGGTACGGGTGCCGGTTGGGCGACAGGGGCCGATGCCGGCGGCGCGGTCTGGGACGGGGCGGCGTCGGTGAGGTCGCGGAGCTCGAAGCGGAGCGTGAGCGGCGAGCCGGTCACCTCCTTGAGGGCCTCGCGCAGCGCGAGGCGGCGCTCCTCGCGATCGGCGGTGCCGCGGTAGAAGGCGGCGTCGGTCGGGAAGGCGATGGTGAGTTCCATGTCCTCGATCGCCACGGGGCGAGCGCGTTCGAGCGCGACGGCGCACAGGTGGTCGCGGCCGGCGAGGTTGTCGAGGACGGCGTCCCAGACGTTCACGAGCTCGGAGAGGGTGGTCACGCCGCCGACGGGCGCCCCCGGCGCCGGTGCGGCAGGCGGAGCCGCCTCGGCGGGCGCTGGCGGCACCGCTGCGTCGGGCGCGACGGCCGGCGGCACCTGGGGCGTTGGAACGGCGTGGAGGTCGGGCGTGGCGTGCTCGACGACCACCGGCCCAGCCGGCCGCTGCGGCGGCGGTACCTCGCGCAGCTGCGGCGGTACGAACTCGGGCGCGGCGGGCGGCTCGCGGAAGTCCGGTTCGTCGACGGGCGCAGGCGGCTCCGGAGCCGGCGCGGCGCTGGGCTCGGCGGCCTGCGGCGCGGCCGGAGCCTGGGCCGGGGCCGGAGCGGGGCCACCGGCGAGCTGCTCCTCGAGACGCGCGAGGCGGGCCTGGAGCGCGCGCAGAGCGGGATCGACGTTGGGGTCGGCGGCCTTCACGAGCGCGAGCTCGAGCATCGCGCGCTGGTCGGCGCCGTCGCGGGCGGCCGTCATGGCCTCGGCGAGCAGCTCGAGCAGGCGGGTCGCCTGGTCGCGGCCGATGCGCTGGGCCTGCTCGTCGAGGAGCCGGTCGCGGTCGGCGGTGAGTCGCACCTCCGGGGGGACGCCGCCGAGGATGCAGCAGACGAGCAGGTCGCGCGCGTGACGCTCGATCTCGCGGGCGTAGGACCCGAGGTCGCGGCCGTGCGAGGCGACGTCCTGCACCACGCGCAGCGCGTTCGGGGCACTGCCGTCGATCACGGCGTCGACGGCGGCGAACACCTGCGCGTCGTCGCCGATCCCGAGCACCGTGACCGCGTCCTCCTCGGTGACCGTCGTGCCGGCGTACGTGACCAGCTGCTCGAGCGTGCCGAGTGCATCGCGGAAGGAGCCATTGGCGTTGCGAGCGACGAGCGCAACTGCGCCCTCCCCCATCGTGAGGCCTTCCTTCTGGGCGACGCGCCCGAGGACGCGCGAGATCTGCTCGCCGGTCGGGCGGGTGAAATCGAAGCGGTGGCAGCGGTCGACGACGGTCGCCGGCACCTTGTGGGCCTCGGTCGTCGCGAGCACGAAGACGGTCTGCGGCGGCGGCTCCTCGAGCGTCTTCAGGAGCGCGTTCCACGCCTGCGTGGTGAGCATGTGCGCCTCGTCGAGGATGTAGACGCGCCAGCGGCCGCCGGTCGGCGCCGTTGCGACGCGCTCGCGCAGCTCACGGACGTCGTCGACGGAGTTGTTCGACGCGGCATCCATCTCGACGACGTCGAGCGAGGTGGCGCGCTGGATCGCGAGACAGCTCTCGCACTCGCCGCAGGGGTTGACCGTCGGGCCGTGCTCGCAGTCGAGGCAGGCGGCGAGGATCTTCGAGAGCGACGTCTTGCCCGTGCCGCGAGATCCGACGAACAGGTAGGCGTGGTGCACCTTGCCCTGCTCGACGGCATTGCGAAGGGTGCGGACCACGTGGTCCTGGCCGACGACGTCGTCGAACGTGCGCGGGCGGTGGCGGCGGTAGAGGGAAGGCGCGGACACGAGCACCGCAGTCTAGATGGGGTGCGGCGGAGGGGAACCCCGCTCCGCGAGATCGGCTGGTCGTTGCGGGAACGAACCGGTTGGCGGCCCGGTTACTTGGCGGTGTCGCCGACCTTGAAGGTGAAGTTCACGTCGCTCCCCTTCACGTCGGTCGCGGTGAGCTCGATGTCGTAGCGGTCGCCGTTGGGCGCCGTGAGCACGCAGGTCGCCTTCGCGCCCGTCTCGGCGTCGAGGCCCTCCGGGCAGTCGACCTTCTTGGGCGACACGCCGATCTTGGTCTTCAGCTCGGCCGCGACCGACTTCTCGAGGTCGTCGGGCGGCACCGCTCCGGTGCCGCAGGCGGCGACCCCCAGGGCGACGGGCACCGCTATGGCGGGGAGGTAGCGCAGCGACATCACGCCAGCAAGCTACCGCCCGCAGGGGTTGGCGGCCAGTAGGCTCGCCGCCTGATGGCAGGCCAGGCGGACGAACCCGAACGGGCGGCGGCCCGGGCACTGCCTCCGCTCGATCCGCGACTCGCGCTCGCCGTCGTGATCGGCGGCGCCCTCGGCACGCTGCTGCGCACCGAGCTCGCGACCCACTGGGCGCACGATCCCGCGGCGTGGCCGTGGGCGACGTTCGTCGTGAACCTTGCCGGCGCGGCCGTCCTCGGCTGGGTGGTGGTGCGTACCGCGGGCCGGCCGCACCGGCATGGCCTCCTGGGCACGGGCCTCTGCGGCGGCCTGACCACCTTCTCGACGTTCCAGCTCGAGGTGCTCCAGATGCTCGACGCCGGCCACAGCGCGCTGGCGTTCGGCTACGTGGTCGCGAGTGTCGGCGCCGGGCTGCTGCTGGCGCGGTGGGCAGGCCGGCTCGCGGCGGGAGCGGGCCGATGAGCGCTGCCACCACGCTCGCGGTGGCCGCCGGCGGCGGACTCGGCGCCCTCCTGCGCCTGCTCGTCGGCCGGGCGGTGGTCGGGCGGTTCGGCGCACCGATCGCCCGCGGGACGTTCGTGGTGAACGTCACCGGCGCGTTCGTCCTCGGTTTGCTGACCGGCCTCGCGCCGGCACGCGACCTGACGCTGATCCTCGGCACTGGGCTGCTGGGCGGCTACACGACGTTTTCGACGTGGATGTTCGAGACCGACCGCTTCGCCGGCGAGGGTGCCGGGCGAGCGGCGGCGTGGAACGTCGCCGGCAGCCTCGGCGTGGGGCTCCTCGCCATCTGGCTCGGGCGCGCTGTCGGCGGCGGTTAGCCACCGGGGCCTGCGCGCAGATCGGGCAAAGCGTGGGGCGCCGCCCGGTAGGGTCCGCGCGTGCCCGCCCGCCGCGCCGTCCCCCTGTGCAGCCTCATGGCTGCCAGCGCGCTCTGGCTGCTGTTCGGGGCGGTCGTCGTCGTCAACTACGACACGCTCTACGCAATCCTCTGGGGCGACCAGCTGCTCCACGGGCAGGCGCCGGAGTTCACGGTCGCCGGCGCGCCGACGCCGCATCCGCTGCTCACGCTCCTTGGCGTGATCGCGGCCCCGTTGGCCGGCGGCGGCTCGGCCGGCGGGCTCGCCTTCGTGGCGTTCGTCGGCTACTTCGCGACGGTCGCGTGCGGCGTGCTGCTGTGGGTCGTCGGCCAGCGCTCGCTCGGGGTGGCGGCCGGCGCGCTCGCCGCCGTCCTGCTCCTCACGCGCGAGCCGGTGCTCTCGTATGGCCTGCGGGCCTACATCGATCTTCCGTACCTCGCGCTGCTGCTCGCGGCCGTGGGCCTGGAGCTCTCGGAGCGTCGCCGCGGCGCACCGGTGCTGGTGCTGCTCACGCTCGCCGGGCTCCTGCGCCCAGAGGCCTGGTTGCTCTCCCTCGCCTACCTCGCCTGGCTCTCGCGCGAGGAGGGCCGCTGGCGGCGCCCGTCCGCGAGCCTCGTGCTCCTCGCCGTCGCCGCGCCGCTGCTGTGGGCAGTCACCGATCTCCTCCTGACGGGGGATCCGTTCTTCTCGTTCAGCGGCACCCGTGCGGGGGCCGAGCGGCTCGAGCGCCCGACGGGCGTGAGCGGGCTCGTCGAGATCGCGCCGAGGCGCATCGGCGAGATCCTGCGGGTCGACGTGCTCGCCGGAGCAATCGCTGGCGCTGCGCTCCTGCTGCGGCGCCGCCCGCGAGGCTCGGAGCTCGTGGCAGCGGCCACGCTCGTTGCCGCGGTCGCGTTTGCCTTCGTGGCGCTCGGCGGGCTGCCGGTGATCGTCCGCTACCTCTTGCCGTTCGGCGCCGCGGGCTGCCTGGCCTACGGCTATGCGCTCTCGGGCTGGCGCTCGGAGCCGTCGATCCCGATCGGCCGTCTCTGGGCGGCGGGCGCCGCGCTGCTGCTCCTCGGGTCCTCGCTCCTTGCCCCGGCCCAGCTCGATCGGCTCACGCGCCTTCACGCCTCCCTCTCCGATCAACAGGGCGCGATCGACGAGGCCCGGATCCTGGTCAAGAGCGCCTCGTGCGGCCCGATCGCCGTGCCCAACCGCCGCCCGGTGCCCCTCGTCGCCATGTGGACGGGCAAGCCGGCCGCGAGCGTCGTCACCACCCAGGATCACGGCGTCCCCGCCTACGGCACTTACCTCCTGCCGAGCTCACACAAGGCCGCCAAGGCCTTCATCCTCGACAGCCGCGACCGCGATCGTGCGATCCCGCCGCCTCCGAAGGGCTGGGAGCTGGTGGGCCGCAGCGCCCACTGGCACGTCTACTCCCGCTGCCCGTAGAAGCCCGCGGCGCCGCGGTTCCCAGGGCTGCCGGTCGCAGGCAGTGTCGCGTCGCGTCGAAGCAGGCGTCGTCAGCGCAAGCACGTGGTCCACGGGTGTCGGCCGGGCCCGTTGGCGATTCGCAACCGCGAGAGGTTGCGAAATAGCCGGATCTGTCGCCGATTCGCAACCGCTGACGGGTGCGGATCGAGAACGGTCAACCCGGGTGAGCCCCGATGGGCGTCCTCACCTTGGCGAGCCCCAACGAGGCGCGTCCAACGAGGCGTGTCCAACCTGGACAAGCATCAGCCAGGCACGTCCAACGTGGACAAGCATCGACCAGGCGCGTCCAACGTGGGCGAGCATCGACCGGGCACGTCCAGCACCGGCGAGCCCGGCCGAGACCTTCTCGTGCGTGCCGTACTCGCATGGGGTTCGGCCTCCCACCGGAGCCACTGGGGATCCGCAACCGCAGCGGGTTGCGAGATCGAGGATTCCGACAGGAATTCGCAACCGCTGGCGGTTGCGAACCGGGAGTGCCTGGTCTGGGCCTGCGCCGACGACGGGCGCTTCGAGCACGACAGCGAGGTCGACAATGCCGGCCCGTTCCAGGCGGGCGCAGACTGGCGGCCCGCGTAAGGAGGGCGCACGCGCAAACCAGCAGCCAGCGCCACTCCGCCTCGGTGTCCCGCGCCGAAGGCGCCTAGGCCGCGGCGGCGCAGGCGCCCAAGCCGCGGCGGCGCAGGCGCCCAAGCCGCGGCGCCGGAGGCGCCAAAAGCGGTCGGTGGCGACTCCGGCTCGGAGTTCCTCGCGCCCGTTGGCGACCGCGGGAGGCTGCTTCCTCTCGGACCTGACCTGGTTGGCGGACCGACGTCGCAAGGTGCCGACGCCATCAACGCCGCCACCGACCTCGCGCAGCGTACCGCCGGAGGGGTAGGCGGTGCGCCGTGGCTCGGCGGGGTATCGACGGTGGGCCAGCGGCGGGCCGGAGAACGTGCCGCGAATGCACGCGACAAGCCGGGCGGTTTGATCTAGCCTGCGGTCCGTGCTGGGACTGCGCGACGGGATCACCGCCCTCCTCTTCGACCTCGATGGCGTGTTGACCAAGACGGCCGATGTGCACGCCGCCGCGTGGAAGGAGATGTTCGATGGGGTGCTCGCCGAGCACGACGGCGAACCGGGCGTCGACGCGCGCCCGTTCGACACGAAGGCCGACTACCACCAATACGTCGACGGGAAGCCGCGTTACGACGGCGTGCGCGATTTCCTCGCGAGCCGTGGCCTGCATCCGCCTGAAGGCACCGCCGACGACACCGCGGCCGACGAGACGATTCGCGGACTGGGTGATCGCAAGAACATCGCGGTGCAGGAGATCATCCGAACCAAGGGCGTCGAGGCGTACGCCGGCTCGGTCGAGTACCTCCACGCGGCACGCGACGCGGGCTTTGGGATCGCGGTCGTGTCGAGCAGCGCGAATGCCGAAGCGGTGCTCGCGGCGGCGGGGCTGAGCGAGTTCATCACGGTGCGGATCGACGGCAAGGTCGCTGCCGACGAGGGCATCACCGGCAAGCCCGCGCCGGACATGTTCCTCGTGGCAGCCGAGCGCCTCGGCGCGACGCCCGACACCTCGGCCGTCTTCGAGGATGCGATCAGCGGTGTGCGGTCGGGCGCGGCCGGGCACTTCGCGATGGTGGTCGGCGTCGACCGCGGCGGTCAGCCCGAGGCGCTGCGGGAGGCCGGCGCGACGATCGTGGTCGACGACCTCGCCGACCTGCTCGATCCGGCTGCAACGCCCGGGTAGCCTCCGCCCGGCACCCTAGGCTCTGCCCAGCCCACCACTCGCTCCGCCCAACCCGCCTTCAGATCCAGGACGCCCGCGCGTGAATCCGACTTCGCTGCACAGCCTCGCCGACGAGCCCATCTACGGGGGCACGCCCTGGTCGCTGCGTGAGGAGCGCTGGGACGAGGCCGTGCTGGGCCGCAGCGAGTCGCTGTTCGCCCTCGCGAACGGCCACATCGGCATGCGAGCGAACCTCGACGAGGGCGAGCCGCACGGGATCCCCGGCACCTACCTCAACGGCTTCTACGAAACGCGCCCGCTGCCACACGCCGAGGCGGGTTACGGCTATCCCGAGGACGGCCAGACGATCGTCAACGTCACGAACGGCAAGGTCATCCGCCTGCTGGTGGACGACGAGCCGTTCGACCTGCGTTACGGCACGGTGATCCGCCACACGCGCGAGCTCGATCTGCGCGCGGGGCTGCTGCGCCGCGAGGTCGAGTGGACCTCCCCCGCGGGGCAGACCGTGATCGTTCGCACCACGCGCCTCGTGTCGTTCGTGCAGCGCGCGGTCGCCGCAATCTGCTTCGAGGTCGAGCCGGTCAGCGAGGGCGCCCAGGTGGTGTTGCAGTCGGAGCTCGTCACCAACGAGCCGATGCCGGCGCAGAGCAAGGATCCGCGTGCCGCGGCGGCGCTGGCGGCCCCGCTCGTCGGAGAGGAGCACTCTTGTTACGACTATCGCGGGGTGCTCGTGCACCGGCTTCGCGCGAGTGGGCTGCGGATGGCGGCCGGCATGGATCACGAGCTGGGCTCGCCCGGCCGGATCGACACGTCGATCGAGGCCTGGGGCGACATCGCGCGCCTCACCGCGGCCACCGAGCTGAAGGCCGGCGAGACGATGCGGCTCACCAAGTACCTCGCCTATGGGTGGTCGAGCCGGCGCTCGATGCCGTCGGTGCGCGACCAGGTGATCGCGGCCCTCGCCGCCGCCCGCTCGACCGGGTGGGACGAGCTCGTCGCCGATCAGCGCGCCTACCTCGACGACTACTGGAGCCACGCCGACATCGAGATCGACGGCGACGATGAGCTGCAGCGCGCCGTACGGTTCGCGCAGTTCCAGACGCTCCAGGCGGCCGCCCGCGCGGAGCGGCGCGGGATCGGCGCGAAGGGCCTCACGGGCCCGGGCTATGACGGCCATGCCTTCTGGGACTCGGAGACGTACATCCTCCCGGTGCTCACGTACACGGTGCCGAAGGCGGCTGGCGACGCGATCCGCTGGCGCCATTCCACGCTTGATCGCGCTCGCACGCGCGCCCAGGAGCTGGGGCTGAAGGGCGCGGCGTTCCCGTGGCGCACGATCAGCGGCGAGGAATGCTCGGGCTATTGGCCGGCCGGCACCGCCGCGTTCCACCTCGCCGCCGACATCGCGGCGGCGGCCGAGCGCTACCGGACGATGACGGGCGACGCCGAGTTCGAGCGCGAGATCGGCCTCGAGCTGCTCGTCGAGACGGCCCGCATGTGGCAGTCGCTCGGGCACCACGATCACGAGGGCGACTTCCGGATCGACGGCGTCACCGGGCCCGACGAGTACTCGGCCATCGCTGACAACAACACCTTCACCAACCTGATGGCGCAGCGGAACCTGCGCTGGGCGGCGGCGGCCGTCGAGCGTCATCCGGATCTCGCGGCGCTGCTCGACGTCTCCCATGACGAGGTGACGGCGTGGCTCACGGCGGCAGATCACATGCTGATCCCGTTCGACGACCACCTGCAGATCTACCAGCAGGCGAGCAACTTCACGCACCATGAGGTGTGGGACTTCGAGGCCACGCCGGCGGATCACTACCCGCTGATGCTGCACCACCCGTACTTCGAGCTCTACCGCACGCAGGTGATCAAGCAGGCGGATCTCGTCCTCGCGCTGTACCTCTGTGGCGACCACTTCACGCCCGAGGAGAAGGAGCGCAACTTCGCCTACTACGAGGCCATCACGGTGCGCGACTCCTCGCTCTCCGCGACGGTGCAGGCGATCATCGCGGCGGAGGTCGGCCACCTCGAGCTGGCCTACGACTACTTCGCCGAGACGGCGCTCATCGACTTCGAGGATCTCGCCGGCAACACCACCGATGGCCTGCACGTCGCATCGATGGCCGGTGCCTGGCTCACGGCCGTCGCGGGCTTCGGCGGCATGCGCGACCACGAGGGCGAGCTGAGCTTCTCGCCGCGCCTGCCGCCGGCGCTCGACCGCCTCGCGTTCAAGCTGCACGTGCGTGGCACGAGCCTGCGCGTGGAGATCCGCCAGAGCGGGGTGACCTACACGCTGCTCGAAGGCGAGGAACTCGAGCTGACGCACGAGGGCGAGCGGGTGGTCGTCACCGCCGACGTGCCCAAGCACCGCGAGCTGCGGAGCCTCCCGAACGTGGCGCCGGCGCTCCAGCCGGCCGGCCGCGCCCCGATCCCACGCGCCGAGCACCATCGGCTCTCGCAGCAGGCGCTCAGCGCCCACGCGCACGCCGAGTCCGGCACGAGCGAGCACTGACGCCGCAACGGATCCTGCAGTGCATCCGGCGGGGCTGGTTGCATCGGCCGGATGCTGCGGATCGTCGAGCAGGCGGCCTTCGAGCCCGTCGGCCACGGCCTGCGGCGCCGCTGGGTGTTCCGGACGGGCACCCTCGAGGGCGATGCCGAGCTGTCGGGGCGCGCGCTGCGGCGGCTTCTCACCGAGCAGGAGTCGCGGCCGGTCGCCGTCCTCACCGACGGCGCCCGCACGTGGTGGATGTCGGGCGGCGTGGTGGTGAGCGGGCACGCCGAGCTCTCGGCCGACGATGTGGCCGCGCTGCTCGCCGAGCGGGCCGACCGTGAGGCGCGCCGGCTCGAGCGCGCGCACGCCGCCCGTGCCCGCCAGGCCGAGCCCACCGCTCCGCCCGACGGGCGCAGGCCGATCCCGCGCGACGTGCGCCTCGCCGTGTGGGAGCGCGACGGCGGGCGGTGCGTGGAGTGCGGCACCGACTTCGACCTGCAGTACGACCACGTGATCCCGATCGCACTCGGGGGTGCGTCGACGGCCGCCAACCTCCAGCTGCTCTGCGGCCCGTGCAACCGACGCAAGGGCGCCGCGATCGCCTGAGGGTCGGCGGCCCGCATGCCTCGACGATGCAGAGAGCGGGGAAATCCGCGAGGATGCGGCCTGCGGATGCGTACGCAGTTCCCCCTCTTCCGGCGCGCCGCCCGCGGCAGCGTGGTCACGTCGGCTTGCGCCATCGCCGTGCTCGCCGCAGGCTGTGGCGGCACCGATCCGGCCTTCAAGGGCAGCCTCAACGACGCGCAGATCCAAGGGCTCGACCGCGCGTGGACGCAGCGCATCACCGCCGTCACGGCGCCGGCGGCGCGCGCCGGCGCCCAGGCGACGAAGCTCTACGAGGCGTGTGCCCAGCTCGACCAGAGCTCCACGTTCCTCCAGGCCGTGCACTCGTCGTGCGCGCCGACGGCGGTCACGGTGAAACTCGGAGCGCTCATCCCGGCTCGCTGCGCCACCCCGAGCTCGCAGTGCGTGCGCGCCCTCGACCGTGCGAAGGCCGCCAACGACACGCTCCTCGCCACCCTCCAGGATGTCGACGACGCCGTGAAGGTGGCGACCAGCGACCCGGCGTGCCGCGCCGAGTTCACCACCGACGATGCGCGCGTGAAGACCTACCAGGACCTCTCGGCCGCCTACGACGTCGTGGCCGTGGGCGCCGATCGCCGCGACAAGGACATCATGGCCCTCGGCCAGCGCAAGATCACCGAGGCGACCGCCGCGATCGGCTCACGTCTCACCCCGGCCGAGCAGATCGACCGGTTCCGCCAGGCGTGCGGCATCGACCAGGGCGACTAGGCCCTGGACGTCGTCGCGCTGCCTTCGGGCGCGCTCAGCAGCCGGCGGGCAGCGTGCGCGTGAACGGCACGGTGGCCGTGAACGCGCACTCGGGCTTCGAGCCGTTGCCGCTGGCATCCGCGTCGGCGGCGCCCGGACTGATCGTCACCGTGCCGGTACCGGTCGCGGTGAGCTGCTGGCCGGATCGGGTGAAGGTCACGATGTTCATCGGGAGCTTGTCGAACTTGAAGCCGAGGCCCCAGGCGTTGCCATGGCCGGCCATCGTGTCGTACGTCCAGTCGGTGGCCTGGGCCGTCTCCGCGATCGGCGCAGCGCCGAACACGTTGTACTTCAGGAGGTCCTTGAACTCCGCACGCCAGTAGGGCCAGTCGTGCACGCCGGTGTGCGTGGAGTAGGTGACGCTGCCGCCCGCGGCACGGAGGTTGTTGGCGAACCGCATGGTCTGGTTGCGCACCTCCTGCTCGACGACGGCGCCGGAGGTCCAGGCCGAGAAGTTGAACCCGTACTTGGCGACGACGGTGCCGTTGCCGGTGTAGACGTAGACGCGCGTGTGCTTGAGCTCGGGGCCGAGCTTCACCGGGTTGTGCACCGTGGCGTAGGGACCGGTCGGGCGGCCCCAGATGCGCGTGAACGGGGAGCCGATGTCGAGCGGCATCACGTTGACGGTCGACGGCGCCTGCCCGTTGAGGAGGCCGGAGATCGAGATCGCGTTGCCGAAGTACGACGGCAGCGCCGCGGAGAAGTTCATCCCGCCGTAGCCGCCCATCGAGATGCCACCGATGGCATGGTTCGAGCGGCCCGGGGCGATGCGGTACTTCGACTCGATCGCGGGGAACACCTCGTCGAGGTAGTAGCTCTGCCAGCTCGACCCGATGCGCGAGCCGCCACGCCACCAGTCGACGAAGTAGCCGCGACCGGACTCCGGCATCACGACGATGCCGGGGAAGTTCTTGAGCGCCGGGAGGACGTTGCCCTTCTTCGGATCCGCCCACGCGTCCTTGTTGTCGCCGACGCCGGCGAGGAGGTAGAAGACGGGCCAGCGCTTGTTCGGATCGGCGTCGTAGCCGTCCGGGAGCACCACGTTGGCCTGCAGCTTGGACGCCGGGCGGTTCAGGCGCGACTGCGCGAGATCGACGTTGCCCTTGAGGCTGGGCAGGTCGATCGTCTCGAGGCGCGGCGCGGCCCCCGCCTGGGACGGGGCGAGGGCCAGCGCTGCACCGAGCACCGCCATGGAAAGGGCGCTTGCCGCTCGGAGGAACCGGCGGCGAGCCAGCGCGGGGACATCACGCTGGCGCACTTGCGTGCTAGGGGACACACAGAGAACGTACCGATCGTCCCCCCGAGGCGGAAGCCAGGACCACCGTAGTTGAGCGGTCGTCAGCTGTCGCCGACCAAAGCCATACCGGACACGGTGATCTGCCCCATGACAGCGCGCCACGGGCTCACGCATCTCGTCGGGCGTCGGACTTAGTCGCGCGTGAGTCGCGAGATGATCATGTCGGCGACACGGTCCGGGAGGATGCGCGCGCAGATCACTGCGGTGCGCGCATCCCAGCCCACGACGTAGCGCGTCTTCGGCCAGCGATCGGCGAGCGCTCGCGCGACGGCCTCGGCCACCTCGATCGGCGGGCGACCGGTGGTGGTCGCCTCCTCGGCCGAGCCGAGCGCAGAGTCGAGCAGGCGCCGGTAACGCTCGGCCACGGTGGGATCGAGACGGTCGCGAAGCGCGTAGGCCTCCGGAAGACCCTTGTCGTACATCGGCGTCGCGATGATGCCGGGCTGCACGTTGACGACCTTCACGCCGTGCGGACCGACCTCGCGGCGCAGCGTGTCGGTGAACGCCTCGAGGGCGAACTTCGAGGTCGCGTAGGGCGCGAAGAGCGGGAAGGCCATGCGTCCGGCGCCGCTGCCGATGCCGATCACGCGCCCGCGGCCACGGATGAGGCTCGGGAGCAGCGCGGTGGTGAGCGTCGCCATGCCGATGACGTTCACGCCGAGCACCCACTGCCACTGCTCGCGCTGGAGCGCTTCGATCGGAGACATCACGCCGACGCCGGCGTTGTTCACCAGGCCGTGGAGGCCGCCGGGCTCGGTGCGATCGATCAGCTCGACGAGCGAGTTGATCTGGTTGTCGTCGGTGACGTCGAGCATGATCGGCTCGATGCCCGGCGCCGCCTTGCGCAGGCGCTCGAAGTCTTCGGTGCTGCGAACTCCGGCGAGAACGCGGTAGCCGAGGCTGGCCAGATGAAGGGCGGTGGCCTCGCCGATGCCGCTCGAGGCTCCGGTGACGACGACGGCGCCTCGCACCCCGCGCGGACGCGGCAACGCTCGGCGTACGACCTTGCGGGCCGTGGCGGCGACAGGGGACATGCGCGGCATTTTAGGCATCAATGCACGCACCCGCGAGCGAGACTGAACGAAGCACCAGGAAAATGATCGTTACCCCTGCAATGGACACGATCCGGAGCGCGAGGTACGGAAATCTGGGGCAAGGGTATGCGCCCCGACATACTCGCAATCGGCCAGCCTCCGGCGCACCTGGAATCCTCTCGCCCATGGCGACGCGCCCGCTGAGCGAGACGATCGATCCGAGCTGGGCGCGCGCGCTTGCGCCGGTCGAGGACCAGATCGCTGAACTCGGCCGGTTCCTGCGCGCCGAACAGGCTGCCGGGCGACCGTTCCTGCCCGCCGGACCACACGTGCTGCGCGCGTTCGAGCGCCCGCTCGATGCCGTCCGCGTGCTGATCGTCGGCCAGGACCCCTACCCCACGCCCGGCCACGCCGTCGGCCTCTCGTTCTCGGTCGCCCCGGACGTGCGCCCGGTGCCGCGGAGCCTCGCGAACATCTTCACCGAGTACATGCGCGACCTCGACCTCCCTGGCCCCGAGAACGGCGACCTGTCGCCGTGGGCCGATCGTGGCGTCCTCTTGCTGAACCGTTCCTTGACCGTCCAGGCCGGCCAGCCGAACTCCCACCAAGGAAAGGGCTGGGAGGCCGTCACGGAGCAGGCGATCCGAGCACTGGCCGAGCGCGGTGGGCCGCTCGTCGCGATCCTCTGGGGCCGCAACGCGCGCAACCTCAAGCCGCTGCTGGGCGGCGCGCCATGCATCGAATCGGCACACCCGAGCCCGCTCTCCGCGCACAACGGCTTCTTCGGATCGCGGCCGTTCAGCCGCGCGAACGCGCTGCTCGTCGAGCAGGGTGCCGACCCCATCGACTGGCGCCTTCCCTAGTACCCCGCACCGCGCGACTCAACGGAACGCCTGGCCAAGAACCTCGTTCGAACGCCGCCGTCCCCGCAACGCACCGGAATCTGCTGACGCACCGTCAAGTTGAACGCAGCTCGGTGGTACGCACCGCTACCGGGTGACATGATCGACGCCGTCCATGTCCCGGAAACTCCTCGCACACCTGTCCGTGTGGGGCTGCTGCCTCCTTGCCCTGATCACCGCCCCGGCCGCCGCCGCGCAGGGCGCGTACGGCCGCGCCGGCCGCTGGATCACCGACGACCAAGGCCGCGTGGCGATCCTCAACGGCTGGAACCTCGTCAACAAGCGAGCGCCGTACACGCTCGAGGCGACCGGCTTCGACGCTGACGACGCCGACTTCATGCGGGCCCAGGGCTTCAACACCGTCCGTCTCGGCGTGACGTGGGGAGCGATCGAGCCGAAGCCCGGGCACTACGACGAGGCCTACCTCGACTCGATCGAGCGCACCTACGACCTCCTCGCGAGCCGTGGCATCGCGGTGCTCCTGAACTTCCACCAGGACATGTACAGCGAGCAGTTCCAGGGACAGGGCTTCCCGAGCTGGACCGTGCTCGGTGATGCGAAGTGGCTGCCGCGCACGCACATGGGCTTCCCGTTCAACTACGCCTTCAGCTATGGCCTGCAGCGCGCGTACGATCACTTCTGGAACAACGAGCGCGGCCCCGATGGCCGGCGCCTGCAGGATGCCTACGCCCAGGCGTGGGCGCACGTCGCCGCACGCTTCCGCGGCAAGCCCGAGCTCCTCGGCTACCACCTGATGAACGAGCCGTTCGCGGGCACGGCGGCGTACGTCTGCTTCAAGAAGATGAGCGGCTGCCCCAACTGGGATCGCACGCGCCTCGCGCGGTTCCACGCGACGGTGATCAAGGCGATCCGCGCCGTCGATCCGGCTGGGATCGTCTGGTACTCGCCGATGCTGACGTTCAACTTCGGCGTCACGACGAGCCACCCCGCGACGGGCGACGCGCGAGCCGGGTTCGCCTTCAACACCTATTGCCAGAACACCGGCGAGAACCTCGCGCTCGGGCTGCTGATGTATTACAACCTGCGCCGCAGCTGCTCGCAGATGGCGGATCTCGTCCTCGATCACGCCAACGGGCAGGCCGCCCGCAACGACGAGACCGTCCTCATGACCGAGTGGGCGGGCGCGGACGACATGGAGCTGTTCGAGGCGACGGCCCGCAGCGCCGAGCGCCACATGATCAGCTGGCAGGAGTGGGCCTACTGGTCGGCCGATCCGTCGCGCGATCGCCCGAAGGACGGCCTGATCCGCGACATCACCAAGCCACCGGCGGGCGACAACGTGAAGACGGACCGCCTCGCGGTTTCCGCGCGCATCCATCCAGCCAGCGTGAGCGGCACCCCCACGGCCTACCGATTCACGCCGAGCACCAAGCGCTTCGACTTCACCTTCTCCACACTGCGCCCCGGCCAGTCGAGCGCCCGCTTCGCCGACGGCTCGGAGACCACCGTGGCCGTGCCCGAGTTCGTGTTCCCGGGCGACTACGCCGTCTCCGCCAGGGGCGCGCGGGTCACCTCGGCGCCGGGTGCCCGCACCCTCACGCTCGCCAGCTGCCCCGGCGCAACGGAGGTGCTCGTCCGCGTGGGCCCCGGCACCACCGCGCAGGCCGCGCGCACGTGCTGAGCACCAGGCCGTCGGCTCGCTGAGCCCCTCCGCCCGTCGTCAGCGGGCGGTCCAGACGAGCGCCTCCCGGCCCTTCGTGAGCGTGAGCTGCTTGCCGGTGATGACGACCTCGACCTCTCCGTCGATGACGCCGAGCACCTGCCGCTCGATGGTGTCGGCGGGCGGGCCGCACGCTCGGCGAGTCGTCGAGATCTGGCCGAACTCGACGGTGTCGCCACGGTCGGCAGCGATACCGCGACCGCGGTTGCAGCCCGTGAAGAGCGCGACCTCCCCCGAGCCTGCGATCCGCAGCGTCGGCGGCTGGAGCCCCGCCGGCAGGCTCGAAGCCGTGCCGCCCGAGCTGATTGAGGTCAGCACCCAATCGGTGCCGACGAGCTTCGGGGTGTCCTCCGGTCGTGGGAGAGCCCAGAACTTGGCGGTCACTCCGCTGCCGGCGAGCGTGAGGAGCTCGCCGCCCTCCAGCGTGATTTTCGGCTGATCGCCAAGGAAGCGCTGGAACCAGTCCTCCTGCTCCATCACGGCGCCTGGGACGCATGCCATCGAAGTCACCGAGACATCGCCGGTCCAGTCGAAGCGGCCCCCTGCGATCCCGTAATACCCGCCCACGATGTGGTTGCAGCCCGCGTACGCCGACAGCGACGCCTCGCTGAACTCGATCTCGAGCCCGCGTTCGCCGACGACGGTGCGGCCCTCGGCCTCCGTCGCGCGGAACTTGCGGCCCGCGAGTTGCTTCGCGATCGCCTTGCCCGCTGCGTCGGCCTGAGGGGTCGTCGCGGCCGGACTCGTCGCGGGCGCCGTCGGCGCCGCGGATGTACTCACCGGACTGGCGTCGCTCCCGCCGCCGCAACCGGCGAGCGAGAGCAGCAGGGCGACCGCAAGGGCGTCACGTGTTCGACGCATGACGAATTCGTCGGCCCCGGGAGTCAGCCGATTTCGAGGCTGGCGACCTGTTTGCCGCTCAGGCGGAACGACCAGGTGCCCGTCTCGGTCTCCTCGCCGCGGGTGATGCGGAGGAGCACGAGGATCTCCCCGCCGAGGCGGCTCACGCCGGTCACCTCGAGCTTCGGGCGGGTGCCCGAGTTGTGCTCGCGATCCCATTTGCCGATCTGGTTGCGGCCCGCATGCACCTCGCCCCAGTCGTTGATCGTCGCGTCGTTCGCGAACGCGGCCGCGAAGGCCTTCCCGTTGCCGGCGTTGGTCGCGTCGATCACGGCCTTGATCGGCGGGTCGAGTCGATGGGGGTGATCGGCCATGGCGCGAAGCCTCGCACGGACGGGGGCGGCGGGGCGTCAGGCCATGGCCTCACGGATTGCCCGGGTGACGGCGACGGGGTCCTCGAGCGACGGCAGGTGGGCGAGC
This sequence comes from Solirubrobacteraceae bacterium, assembly GCA_017744415.1. Lineage (GTDB taxonomy): Bacteria > Actinomycetota > Thermoleophilia > Solirubrobacterales > Solirubrobacteraceae > JAGIBJ01. The sequence goes on along the minus strand of JAGIBJ010000056.1, from coordinate 11,063 downwards.
CCGTGAAGCACCTGCGAGCGCGCGCCGGGGATCCGATCGGCGATGGTCTGGGCGGATTCGATGCCTGACGGCACGTCGAGGTCACCCCAGACCACGGTGACCGGGAGGTCGATCTCCTCGAGGCGGCTCCACGCGTCGACGTCGGCCTCGCCGAAGTCCTCCGGCAGCGCGTGGCGCACGATCACCTCGTTCATCGCCAGCGCGAGCGTGCGGGCTGCGCCACCGACGCGGAGTTCCGGCTGGGCGGGGCCGTCGAGCCAGAGGTGGGCGTGCTGGCGGAGCTGGGCGTCGACGTCGCCGGCCTCCATCGCCTCGATCAGCGCGCGGATGATGCGTTCGGAGTCCGGGTCGAGGTCCTCGAGCTCAGGCTCGGGCTGACCACTCACCGCCGGGGCGATCAGGACGAGCCCCGCCAGCCGCTCGGGGAACGTGAGCGCCGCATCGATCGCGAGGGCGCCGCCCATCGAATTGCCCACAAGCCACGCGGGCTCATCGGCGACGCGATCGAGCACGGCGGCGAGGTCGTCGAGGTGGGTGAACTCGGCGTCGGATGGCGGGGTGTCGCCGAAGCCGCGGCGGTCGTAGGCGATCGCGGGTGCATCGAGGAGCAGCGCGACGCCCTCCCACACGCGCCGATCCGCGACGCCGGCGTGGAGCAGGACGACGGGCGCGCCCTGCCCAGCCCAGCGCTCGGCGGCCAGCACCGCGCCGTTTGCCGGGATCTCGAACCGTTCACTCGACATACGCCCGACCGTAATGGGCGCGGCCACCCACCACGGCGCGCGCGGTCGGTCACTTGCCGGCGGCCACCCAGAATCGCTCCGCCTCGGCCTTGGCGACGGCCGGCGCCGCTGACGGACCGTCGAACTCAGGGCGAGCACGGTGGTCACGGCCCTCCGCGGCTGATTCCCTACGCCGATGAACCGTTTCCTGTCCCACGTCCAGGGGAATGCGGTCGGGTACGTCGCACTCTTCGTGGCCCTCGGCGGCACGAGCTACGCGGCCGTGTCGCTGCCGAAGAACTCCGTCGGCAAGAACCAGCTCAAAGCCGGCTCGGTGACGAAGTCCAAGCTCGCCGACGGCGTCGCGATCTCTGGGCCGAAGGGCGACCCCGGGGCGGTAGGCGCGCAGGGGCCCCAAGGCCCGCAGGGCCCGGCGGGCGGCACTGGCGCGCGGGGCGAGACCGGTCCCCAGGGCCCGGCGGGGCCCGCCGGCACCGGATCGGGCTCCACGCGCGCCACGGTGCTTTACCACGATCAGGAGGTGAACCTGGCGCCGGGCTCGTTCACGACGATCGCCAACATCACCACGCCCGTCAGCGGTGCAGCGCTCGTGATCTACAAGGCGACGGTCGGGCTCACGGCTCCCGCGGCCGGCTCCCTGACCTGCACGCTCGATGCGGCAGGCGACATCGACCGCGCTGACGCCGACATCGCCGGAGCGCTGGCGGACTACAGCGCAGGCGTCCGGGTGTCCTCGTCGACCACGATGACGCTCCAGGTCGCCCACAGCTTCTCGACGGGCGACAAGATCAAGGTGTACTGCGCGGCCGGCAACTTCTCCGACTCGATCACCATCAGCTGGCAGAAGATGACCGTCCTGCAGCTCGGGAGCTTCGGCAAGAGCCCGTTCTAGCCGCACGCGTTCAACCCATGAAACGCAGAACGCCCCGCATGGCGGGGCGTTCACCTGATGGGCGCGGCGGGTTTCGAACCTGCGACCTCTCGCGTGTGAAGCGAGCGCTCTCCCACTGAGCTACGCGCCCGGGTCTCGCAGCCCACTCGGGGCCACGGCCGGTCCGTGGAATGTACCGGAAGCGGTGTGAACGGCGCCGCGTAGGATCGGACGGACGATCGTCCCTAACTTTCGTCGCGCTCGCGCGTGGTCGATGTATGGGACGTGCCTCAACCCGGCATCCGCACCGCTTTGCACAGCAGCACGCTCCGGCTCCATCTGCGACGCCCGGCCGACGAGGGAGCGGTCGAGCGCGCCTTCACGCAGCAGTACGACCGCCATCACCAGGCGATCTACGGCTACTGCCGGTCGATCCTGCGCCACGACGCGGACGCCCAGGACGCGCTGCAGACGACCATGTTGAAGGCGCTCGCCGCGATGCGCGACGGGACCGTCTCTGGCGACCTGCGCCCCTGGCTGTTCCGCGTGGCGCACAACGAGGCGATCTCGATGCTGCGGCGCCGCCGCGAAACCGCTCCTCTGGGGGCCGCGGATGAGCCCGCGACGGACCAGCTGCATCAGCGCGTCGACGACCGCGCGGCACTTGCGCGCCTGCAGGCCGACCTCGAGGATCTCGCCGAGCGCCAGCGCGCGGCGCTCGTCCTGCGCGAATTCAGCGGGCTGGGCCACGAGGAGATCGCCGCGGTCCTCGGATGCAGCACCGGCGCCGTCAAGCAGACGATCTTCGAGGCGCGCAAGGCACTCCTCGACTGCGAGGCCGGACGCTCCATGAGCTGCGACGAGATCCAGCGGACGCTCTCCGACCACGACGGCCGCAGCCTCCGGGCACGCAAAGTGCGGGCGCACGTGCGCGACTGCGCCGCTTGCACGGCATTCCTCGCCGCCCTCGACGAGCGGCCGCGACAGCTGGCGCTGCTCGCGCCGGCCGTGCCGGCGGTGGCCGGCGCCGGACTGCTCGCCCAAGTGCTCGGCGGCACCCCCGCCGCGTCCACGGCAGGGACGGCCGGGGCCGTGGCGACCGGCGGCGGCATGGGCCTCAGCGCGAGCACGGGCGCCGCAGCCTCGACCGTCGCGACGAGCATCGGGCTCAAAGCAGCCGTGCTCCTCGCCGCTGGCGGGATCGCCGCCGGAGGTGGGGTCGCGATCCGCGATCAGACGCAGTCGCAGGCTCCGGCCCCCGCGGCGCGGACGTCGGCCCCCGCGCCAGCCAACGTGACCTCGCCGGGCAGCGCCCCCGCGACGACGCGTTCGGGCACCGCGACGACCCCAGCGGGCGAGAAAGGGCGCGCACGATCTACAAGCCGGGCCGTCAATGCCACGACGCCAGAGAAGGCGGCGCGCGGCGCGGAGGCGCGGGCAGACAATCCGACGATCGCAGATGAGCAGGCCCCCGGTCGCGCAACGAGCGCCGCAGCGCGCGCGAAGGGCGCGTCGAACGGCAAGTCCCCGGGCGAGGCGGCGAAGGGCGCCGCCAAGTCGAGCGGGCGTTCGAAGTCGTCGCAGAAGCGCACCGCGGGATCTCAGACGCCGCAGGGCTCGCATGCCACCGGCACCGACCGATCGTCGGCGGCCCCGAAAGCGAAGCCGTCGACCCCGCCCAAGCGCGACGCGGCTCCCTCGGGCGCCGCAGGAGCCTCGGGCGGCCAGAGCGGCACGACCGGGTCGACCGAGTCGTCGCAGGCGGCGTCGCAGGCAGATGCTTCGGCAGGCAAGGGACAGAGCGCGCCCGACTCCCCGGCCGAGGGAGCCGGGAGCACCGGCAAGAGCACGGCGACGAATGAGCGTTCGCGCGCCAACACTCCGGGGTAGTTCCTGACTTGCCGACGGCTGGCGCGTGGTGCTCGTGAGACCCATGCAGCGCCTGCCCGGCAGCTGCCCTGGCGTTCGCGCCCGGCCAATCAGGAGGCACCACCACGATGTTCGATCGCAATCGCATGACGGCAACCGCCGTCGCCGCGCTCCTTGCGCTCCCGGCCCTCGCTGTCGCCACCCCCGGTGGCAATGGCAACGGGGGTGGCAAGAACCCCCACGCCACGACGCCCGCCGAGACCACGCCAGCGACGACCCCGAGCGCCACGCCGGGCCCGAAGGCATCCGACAAGGCCAAGGGGAAGGCGTACGGCAAGCACTGCGCGGCGTTCTCCAAGAAGCACGTCAAGGGCCAGAAGGGCACGCCGTTCAGCCAGTGCGTGAACGCGATGGCGAAGGCCGCCACCGACGAGAAGCTCTCGCCCGGCCGAGCCTGCAAGGGCGTCTCCAAAAAGCACGTGAAGGGCAAGAAGGGCACGCCGTTCAGCGACTGCGTCAAGGCCGTGGCCAAGCTCCGTGGCGACGACCCGGCCGGCACGACGCCGACGCCGACCCCGGCTCCGACGACGCCTGAACCGACCGCCACGCCGGCACCGACCGCTACGCCTGAGCCGACCGCCACGCCGGCTCCGTAGCCCGCGACTGCGGAGCTTTGCTGCCCGCGGGCCCAGCCCCTGGGCGGCTCGCCATCCGGGCCCGGCCGATCTCCGAGGACCGGGCCTGGATGGTCGACGTCTGACGCTCCGCGGGCCGTAGAATCGGCGCGTGCAGCGGCAGGTGATCGATGCGGTCGAGCGCTATGTCGCCGGGGCGTTCCCGATGGACGACCCGGACTTCCAGCACGAGCCGCTCCCCTGGTACACCGCGCCGAAGCGAGCGGTGTTCCCGCTCGACGAGGCATTCCGGGCCGGGCTGAGCCGCCGGCTGCGGCGCGATCTGCGCCGCTGCGAGCGCCACACGCTGCACGTGGATGGCGACTACGCGGCCGTGCTCGAGCTCTGCGCGGAGCCGCCGGCGGGCGAGGGGATGTGGATCACGCCGCGCCTCGCGAGCCTCTACCGCAACCTGCACGCCGCCGGATTCGCGCACTCGTTCGAGCTTCGGGCGCCCGACGGCACGCTCAGTGCGGGCATCCTGGGGATCGTGATCGGTCGCGCCGCCATGCTCGAATCGATGCGGCGCACGCAGCCCTCCGCCGGCAACGCGCTCCTCGCCCGCACGCTGGACCTGCTCGCCGAGCGGGGTGCGACCCTGTGCGACATCCAGCTCCCGACCGACCACACGGCCCGCCTCGGCTGCGAGCTCCTCTCGCACGACGCGTACGTGCAACGACTCCAAGAAGCCCTGTCGCCACAAGGGATCCTCGACGATCACGGGTTCGACGCATGAACGCGCGGGAGCATCGACGCGTCGCTCCGACAGCGGGCGCGGCATGACCGGCAGTGGCCGCTATGACCGGCGCCCCCGTCGCGACTGGGACGACCGGGGTAAGCCCCGCTCAGCCGGCCAGCAGATCGGCAACCTGCGCCTGATCGGGTTCATCGCGATCCTCGCCGTGAGCTTCACGCTGCTCAACCGCAAGGACGATCCGCCACCCACGCCGAACGAGCCGCGCATCGCCGCCGACTCCGCGATCGCGCCGACGATCCGCACGCTGTTGCCGAAGGCGCGGATCCGCACCGGCACCTCCGACGAGCTCGCAGGCGACATCCGGGGTGGCCTCGTCGTCGACCTCGCGGTGCTCAGGAGGGAACAGGTCGCACCGCTGGCGGGTGACGAGCAATGCGCCGAGGCGACGCCGATCGCCGAAAAGGCGAAGACCGTCTACGCCGCCTGCCGCGTGAATGCGAACGGCAGCTCGCGAGACCTCGCTAACCCGGCCCTCGATGCCCTCACGAGCATCAAGGGCCGGGACGCCCTCCTCGATGGCGGCTTCGACATCCCCGAAGTCCGCCCGACGGCCGTGCCGACGACGCCGTAGCTGCGTCGTTCCGCGGCAATGCGGGATCGAGGAACCACGCCTCGAGGCGGGCAGCTACTGGTTGAAGGGCTGGGCGACCTGCAGCCCGCCGACCTGCGGCGTCGTCCGAAGCTTCGACGGATCGAACCCGTTGGCGGCCAGCACCGCGAGCACCTTCGCCTTCTCGTCGGCGGTGAGGGCACTGTTACGCGCGAGCACGAACCCCGAGGTCCGCTGCGGGTCGCCCACGACCGCCCAGCTGTAGCCCGTGCCGAGCCCCATCACCACGTAGTTCGGGTCCGACCCCGGGAAGAGGTACGTCCCGAGCTTGAGGAAGGTCACCTGGAGCTGCGCCTTCGTCGTCTGATCGAGAATGCGAGCGCGGCCCTCTAGCGTGATCGGGAAGTTGCCCGGGCCCGAGCAGCGGTTGATCACGCGCACCGTGCCTTCGGCCGTGAGCGAGTAGTTCGCGTTCACGTTGCGCTCGCACAGCGACTCGTACCACTGCGGGATCGCCGCGATCTGCTGCCAGCGCCCGAGGTACTGCTGGATGTCGAGACTTGGCACCGGCGTGACCGGCCCAGCCGCGGCAACCGCCGGGAACACGGCAGCGGCACCGAGCGTGGATGCGAACAGAAGTCGAAGTCGGCGAGTGCCTTGCGTGAAGCGGGACATACCTGCGCTACGCACCGGCAGCCGCCGTCGGATGACCAACCCGGCACTGCCCGCCCGGGCGCCGCCGAACGTGAGCGCAGCGGCGGCGGTGCGGGGCCTTTGGGCGCTGCGACCGCCCTGGGTCAGCATTCCTGACTGCACGTCAGTGGTGTGACACGCGACACTCCGCGGCGATGAGCAGCCCGAAGATCCCGCGGTCCACCGATGACTACACGCGCGAGGCGGCCGCAGCCCGCCGGGCGTTCGTCACCGAGCAGACGGGCGCGACCCTTGAGCACACCGGCTCGTTCAGTCTCGATCCCGCCGTCCTGCCCGGCAACGTCGAGCATTTCACCGGCGTGGCTCAGGTGCCGGTGGGCCTTGCCGGGCCGTTGCTGGTCGACGGCGAGCACGCCCAGGGCGAGTTCTACGTGCCGCTCGCGACGACCGAGGGCACGCTCGTCGCGTCCTACAACCGCGGCATGAAGCTCGTTCGGCTCGCCGGCGGCGTGAAGACGACCGTCGTGAAGGAGTCGATGCAGCGCGCGCCCGTGTTCATCTTCGAGAGCGCCCGCGAGGCCCGGGCCTTCGCGAACTGGCTGGTCGCCCACGAGGACGATGCGCGCGCCGCCGCTGAGACGACGACGAAGACGGGCAAGCTCATCGAGGTCGAGCGCTACCTCGCCGGCCGCTTCTGCTTCACGCGCTTCGACTACACCACGGGCGACGCCGCGGGCCAGAACATGACCGGCAAGGCGACGTGGGCGGCGTGCGAGTGGATCAAGGCCAACTACCCCGGCGAGATCGACTACGCCCTCGAGGCCAACCTCGCGACCGACAAGAAGCACTCGCACATCAACAACCTCCACACGCGCGGGCGGCGCGTGATCGCCGAGATCACGATCCCGGATCAGCTGCTGCGCGAGGTGATGAACACCTCCTCGCAGGCGCTCTACCGCCGGCGTCAGATCTCCGGCCAGGTGGGCGCCTGGCTCTCGGGCTCGGCCAACAACGGCGCGCACTCGGCCAACGGCATCACCGCGCTGTTCATCGCAACGGGCCAGGACGTGGCGAACGTGAGCGAGTCGCATGCCGCGCACGCCTACGTGGAGCTCCGCGAGAACGGGGACTACTACTACTCGATCACGATCCCGTCGCTGATCTGCGCCACCTACGGCGGCGGCACGGGCCTCCCGAGCCAGCGCGAGTGCCTCGAGATGATGGGCTGCTACGGCGCCGGCAACGCGCTGAAGTTCGCCGAGATCGTGGCAGCGACCGTGGTGGCCGGCGAGCTCTCGCTGGGCTCAGCGATCGTCGCCGACGAGTGGGTGAGCTCGCACGACGAGTACGGCCGCAACCGCTAGGCGCGAGGCGGCCAAGGCGCGCAGCGGCGCTAGGTCGCGGCGGGCTGGTCGACCGCGAGCGCGGCGACGAGCACGCGCGCCTGCGTCACGAGCTTCTCGGTGCTGTACGAATCCGGCTGGGCGATCGTGAGCCGCCCGGCCTCCTCGGCGAGCACCAGGATGATGCGGGCCAAGAGCTCGTAGTCGAGGCCCGTGGGCCCGCCACGCTTGGTGATGCCCCACGCGATGAGGGGCGTGATCTGATCGATCACGGCCTCGCGGCGCTCGACGACCTTGTCGTGCAGCGAACGCGGCATGCCTTGCGGCGGGGTGAGCACGATCTGCCACGTGCGCGGGTGCTCGCGCACGGCGTTGAGGAAGGTCTCGATCGCGTTGATGATCACGTCGTCCGGATCGACCTCGCCGACGTTGAGCGGAATCGCCTTGGCGAGCTGCGTGAGGACGATCTTCTCCTCACGGTCGACGAGTGCGTCCAGCAGGCCCGCGAGATCACCGAACTGCGTGTAGACCACCGGCCGCGTGATGCCCGCGCCCTTCGCGATCGCGTCGATCGAGAGCGCCGCTGCGCCCTCCTCGGTGAGGATCTCGAGCGCCACGTCCAGAAGCTGTTCGCGCCGCTCGGATGCCGACATGCGTGGCCGGCTGCGGCTTCGCGACGAACGACTCATAGACGTACCTTCTCATGCGGCTCGCGTGACCGTCCATGGCTGGTTGCATGCGGGGCGACAGCACTGTACGTTACGCGCCTGTAACCGGGCTCCACGGCCCTCGACACATCGGCCGTTCCCCCAGGTGCCCGTGCTCTCATCGCTTGCCCAGATCTCGCCGCCGGCCGCCGGCGCGCCCGTCACCCAGATCATCATCGGGACGGCGATCGCCGGATCGATGACGGGTGCCGTGCTGATCCTGGCCTGGCTGCACCGCAGCGGTCGCACCACTCTGCTCGACACGATCGGCCGGTGGATCGGCCACATCCAGGGCGTCGCCCCCTGGGCGGCACTCCCGCTCGTGATCGGGTTCGGCTCGCTCGGCCTCGCCTTCCTCGGCGTGTACTGGGACATCTCGCTGCACGTCGACAAGGGCCGCGATCCCGGCCCGCTCGCCAATGCCGCCCATTACCCCATCCTCTTCGGCCTCCAAGGGCTCTTCCTCGCCGGCGTGCTCGCCCTCGTGCTGCCGCCGAAGAACGCCTACGTCGGCCCGACCGCCGTGAAGGTCGGGACCACGTGGCGCACGCCGACCGCCGCGATCGCCCTCATGAGCTGCGCGACCATCGGCTACCTCGGCTTCCCGCTCGACGACGTGTGGCACCGCCTCTTCGGGCAGGACGTCACTCTCTGGGGCCCGACCCACCTGATGATGATCTTCGGTGCGGTGCTCTCGATCCTCGCGCTCGCGATGCTGCAGGTCGAGGGAGAGCGGGCCTATGGCAAGCCGAAGACATCGGGGCAGGCCTGGCGCCGCAAATGGATGCGCGTGCAGAACCCGGCCGCGATGCTCATCGCCGGCTCGCTGCTTGCCGGCGAATGGGACTGGGGCATCCAGCAGTACCTGATGCTGTGGCGCCCCGTGATCCTCGCCGCCGTCACCGGCCTCGCACTCGTCTACGCCCGTCGCTGGGGTGGCCGCGGGGCCGCGTTCGGGGCCGCGCTCTTCTACTGCATCGCGCGCTTCATCGTGAACCTGATCGTCGGTGAGGGCTTCGGCCAGACCATGCCGTCGATGCCGCTCTTCTTCGTCGAAGCCCTCATCGTCGAGGGCGTCGCGATGGTTGCGGTCCTCCGCGCCTCCACGTTCCGCTTCGCGCTCGCGAGCGGTATCGGTATCGGCACGCTCGGCTTCGGGTTTCAGTACTGGTGGTCGCAGTTCGCGATGCCGACCCCCTGGGAGCCTGACTTCCTGTTCCCCGCCATCCCGCTCTCGATCGCCGCGGCCACGGCGGCCGGCGTGCTCGGCGGCCTCCTCGCGCAGTCGCTGCGCGGCGAGCTGCGCCTCGAGCCGCAGCGACGCTGGCTCGGCTACGGCAGCACGGCCGTCCTCGTCGCGATTGCCGGCATCGCCGGCAACCAGGACTACTCCTCCGGCCCAGCCGTCACGACGACCCTCTCGAACGTGAAGACCGTCAGCCCGGCGACGGGCACCGGCCCGTTCGACGGTGAGATCCGCGACGTGACCGTGACGGCGAAGTTCACCGATGTCGACGCTGCCGAGCGCGGCATGTCGATCATGACCATCTCCTGGCAGGGCGGCGGTGTCGTCTCGAACGTGATGGAGAAGATCGGTCCGGGCGAATACCGCACCACGGAGCCCATCCCAGTGGGCGGGTCGTGGAAGACGGTCACCCGCATGCAGCTCGGCCGCCGCATGCTCGCGGTACCGGTGCAGCTCCCGGCAGATCCGGCCATCCCGGTCGAGGGCCACACCAACCCCGGTACCGAGACCCAGCAGTTCAAGAACGAGCTCCTGTTGCTCCAGCGGGAGCGCCGCGACGACGTGCCCGCGTGGCTCTGGCTGCCGGCGATCATCCTCGTGCTCGGCGGCATCGGCCTCTTCACCGTCGGCCTCGGCGTGTCGGTCGCCCGACTCGGCCTGCGGGTGACGCCGGAGGACGAGCCGGAGCCGTCGTCGGGCCCCACCCCGGACCCCGCCGCATCGGCCGCCGCCAAAGGTGCCTCGGCGGTCGGTCGTCCGCACCCCGCGAGCTAGCTCGCGGGCCGAGACCGGGCCCCCGGCCCGGCCAAATGTGAACGGAACCCCAGTTACCGGAGGGGAAATCGACGAGACGCGAAACGCATCGTCGTCGAACTTCTACGTTTCTAGAGGGTTGACGCTGTGCCGAATAAGTGAGTGGCTGTGCGCCTAACGCGCCGAGACTGAACAAACCCTCATCCCCCGTAGGCAGCAATTCACAGGAAAACCGGGTAATTGGGTCGCAACGGTGTGTCGGACATCACCTTTAAGAACGACACCGCCGCAGCTACGTTTCGCCGGTGCGCGCCCGTCTTCTCGCTGTTGTCCTCGCCCTGTCCGTCCCGCTGATCGCCGCTCCCTCGGCGATGGCCGGCTGTGGTTTTCTCGGCCTCGGGGCATGCCCCGCGCCACCGATCAAGAACCCCGCGTCGCGCACTCCGGGCCAGCCGGTGGCGCAGGTGGCGCAGGTGAACCGCGCCGCCTACGGCACTCCCAATAAGATCCGCGGCAGCATCAAGCCGACCAAGGTGTTCGGCGTGCCGGATCCGGGCGTCGTGCCCGTCGTGGGTGACGTCGGCGCGAAGGCGGACGACGGCTCGTACGTGATGTACGAGAGCCGCGTTGACGACCGCACGATCGACCTGATGGTGTGGTCGGCCGGGCTCCTCGGTCCGGCGCCGGTGCGCATCCAGCTCCCGCCGAGCTGGGGCACCGACCCGGATCGCAAGTACCCGTCGCTCTGGCTGCTCCACGGCGGCAACGACCCGGCGGACTACCAGTGCTGGACCGTGTACTCCCAGTTCAAGGAGCGCGTCGGCAACCTCGACGCGCTCGTGGTGATGCCGAGCTCCGGCATCGGCGGCCACACCACGGACTACCTGAACTTCGGC
>JAGIBJ010000055.1:27841-54563 GCA_017744415.1 Solirubrobacteraceae bacterium | reverse complement strand
GCCATGGGCGTGGGCGCCGGGGTCGCCGCCCCGAGCCGGAGCGCACGCGCGTGGCGGCGGCCGCCTCGCCTGAGCACCTCGCCGACCACACCCGCCACCGCGGCGCCGCGCCGGTGCCGGTGGCCGAGCCGCTGCCGGCGCAGGGGCGCCACCCGGGCGACTTCGCCCTCTCCCCCCAGGCGCTCGGCCCGGCCGCAGCGCCCGCGCCCGTCGTCGAGGCATGGCCCGAGCGGCACGATCCGGCCGACGAGCTCGCTCAGCCGCTGGCCGTGCCGGGCCGCATGCCCAAGCTCCCGCTGAAGATGCTCGGCACGGCCGGCGCCGCGGCCGCCGTTGCGGTGATGAGCGAGGCGACGACCACTCCGCCGGCCGTGATCGCGGTCGCGGCTGCGGCGTTCGTGATGCCGCGGATCACGTGGACCGCGATCGCCGCTACTGCTGCGGCGCTCCTCACGGGCGTCGACCAGACCGCCGCTGCCCTGGCGGTGCTCACGATGCTCGCCCCCGCGCTCCTGCTCTCGGGCCGCCCGCCGCTCTGGCCCGCGGGCGGACTCGCAGCCGGGCTTGCCGCCATCGGTGGTGCCGGCGCTTGGCCGGCCCTCGCCGCGCTCGCCCCGCGCACCCTCACGCGCCTCGGTCTCGCGCTCCACGGTGGGCTCGTTGCCGCGGTCACGGCCCTCGCCACGCGCACGCCCGGGCTCGATGCCCCGCCGGGCGACCTCGTCACCGTCGCGACCACGTTCGCGTTCCCGCTCGCCGGCATCTGGGCGGTCGCCGCGCTGCTGCTGGGGGTGATCGTCCGCGGCCGCACGCTCGGCGTCGACGTCGCGGCCGCCGCGCTCTGGGCGGGCGCCGTCGGCGGGGCCATGGCCGGCGCCCACCTCGCCGATCCGCAGCCCCTCCTCTGGGCCGGACCGGCCGTGGCCGCAGCGGTCGTGGTGGCCGCTCGAGCCGCCCTCCGCGAGCAAGACCGCAGCCGGATCACGGTCCAGGGCTGATTTTCCCCGCTCCGAGGGCGCTCAGAAACCGGTTCCGAGGGTCCTCGCGTGCACGCAGCGGGGGCGCACTCAATTACGATGCGGCGATGGCGCTTCTGCGCAACCTCGAGCAATCGCTCAGCGGCCTGGTTGAAGGCACGGTCGGCCGCGTGTTCCGCACGGAGGTTCGTCCGACCGAGATCGCGCGCAAGCTCGCGCGCGAGATGGAGATCAACAAGCGCGTGTCGCTGAGCCGCACGTACGCGCCGACGGACTACCTCGTCTACCTCTCGCCGGAGGATCGCTCACGCTACGCAGGCGTGGAGCCGTCGATCGCCGAGGAGCTCGGCGCCTACCTGCTCGAGCACGCGCGCCGCGAGCGGCTGGTGCTGGTGCGCCGCCCGCTGGTGGAGTTCCGCACCGATCAGCGGCTGCGTCTCGGCGAGTTCGGCATCGAGGCCCGCACGGCGCCGATCAGCGCAGCCGAGGCGCCGCCGCGCAACGAGCCCGCCCCTGAGGCCGCGCGTCCGGCCCCGGCGCCGGCGATCATCGAGCCGCACCCGGCGCAGGACGACTCGGGCGAGTTCGATCCGCTGCAGCCCGAGCTCGGCCAGCAGCCGCAGGCCGCCGACGATCCGTACTACGAGGACGACCTCCCCCATGAGGATCCGTACGCCGTCGATCCGTTCGGCGGTGGCGACACGGGCCAGCCCGAGGATTTCGCGCCGGAGGAGGAGCACCACGCCGCGGTGCCGCACGCGGACGACTGGCTCGACCCCGTCGACGACTGGGACCAGCTCGAGCCCGGCCCGGCGCACGTGCCCGCTGCGCCGCAGGCCGCAGTTCCGCCTGACCTCCATCCCGGGCGCCCTCCCATCCAGCCGCGCCCGGCCGACGCTCCGCTCGGCGCGCCGTGGATCGACCCCACTCTCCGTGGCGCCCAGACGCCGCCGGCGGTGCACGCGCCCCAGCCGCAGGCTCCGCGCACGCCGCCGCTGCTCGTGATCGTCGACGGCCAGACGCACGAGATCCACGGCGACTACGCGGTGATCGGCCGCAGCCGCAAGTGCGACGTGGTCATCTCCGATCCGTCGGTGTCGCGCCAGCACGTCGAGCTGCGCCGCGATCCGCAGGGCTGGTACGCCGTCGATCTCGGCTCGACGAACGGCGCGTCCGTCGACGGGCAGCCGCTCACGGCGCCGCGCCGCCTCGCGCCGGGTGCGCGGATCGAGGTGGGCCACGCGCCGGCCTCCATCGAGGTGAGGTAGCCCCGTGCTCCTGGAGCCGGTCACTTTCGCGCTGAAGCTCGCGTTCGTCGCGGTGCTGTTCCTCTTCGTCCTGTGGGTCGCGCGCAGCGCGCTGCGGGATCTGCGCGACGACCAGTTGCTCGTCGCGGCGCCCCCGCCGCCGGATGCCACGGGCTTTCACGCCGCAGTCGGCGCGCCGACCTCTGAGTTGGTGGCGCAGCGCGGCGCTCCGCGCCTCATCATCAGGCGCATGCAGGGCCAGCGCCCAGGCCTCGAGTACGACCTGCCCCAGCGCACGACCCTCGGTCGCGGCGACGTGGAGATCGCGTTCGAGGATCCCTTCGCCTCCTCGCGCCACGCGCGCATCGAGCTGCAGTCGGGGGTCGCGATCCTGGAGGATCTGGGTTCGACGAACGGCACGTTCGTCAACGGTGATCGCCTCGAGGGGCCCTGGAGCCTGCGCAGTGGCGATCAGATCGCGATCGGCGACACCGTCTTCGAGTTCCGCGATTGAGCCCCGCACCCAACACCATGCTCCGCGTCGTCGAACAGGCCGCCTTCACCGACACCGGCCGCCAGCGCCGGGCGAATGAAGACGCGATGCTCGCTCGCGCCCCGCTCTACGCGGTGGCCGACGGTATGGGCGGCGCGAAGGCCGGCGAGATCGCGTCGCGCACCGCGATCGACATCCTCGGGCTCGGCGTCGAGGACGGGATCGTCAAGGCGCGACTCGTGGAGCTCGTGCGCCGCGCCAACCGGGCCGTGCACGAGGCGCAGCTCGCCGACGCCGACCTCTCGGGGATGGGCACGACGACGACCGTGGCCCACGTCGGCGACGAGGCCCTCACGGTCGCGCACGTGGGCGACAGCCGCGCCTACCTGCTGCGCGACGGCAGCCTGCGCCGGCTGACGGACGACCACTCGCTCGTCGAGGAGATGCGCCGCAGCGGCCGGCTCACCGCCGAGGAGGCCGCCAACCACCCGCAGCGCTCGATCATCACGCGCGCGCTCGGACCCGATCCGGTGGTCGAGGTGGACGTGCGCGAGTTCGCGCTGCAGGCTGGCGACGTCGTCCTGCTCTGCTCCGACGGGCTCACGTCGATGATCCCGGAGTCGCGGATCACCGAGCTGCTCAAGGAGAGCTCGCGCCTCGACACGGCCGGCCGCGCGCTCATCGCTGCTGCCAACGCCGCGGGCGGCCGCGACAACATCACGGTCGTGCTGCTCCGCATCGGCGGGATCGACGACGAGGATCCGACGGTGGCCGGCGCTCCCGCGGATGCCGATGAGCAGGCGACGCAGGTCGGTCTCGCAGCCACCGGCGCCTCCGTGCCGGATCTCGACACCGCCGCGACCGTCGCCGGCTCCGGCAGCGCCGGCACCATCGATGCGCACGAGGTGCGCGCCGCCGCCGAGGCTGCCGGGCCCGTCACCCAGCCGCTCGCCGCGCGCGATCCCAGGCCGGGGCGGCGCAAGCAGCGCTCGCGTCGCCGGTCGCGCGCGTTCGCCGCCACCATCGCCGTCGTGATCACGCTCGGGATCGTCGCGTTCGCCGGCTGGGCCGCGACGCGCGTCACCTACTTCGTCGGCAGCTCACAGGGCTTCGTCGCGATCTACCAGGGCGTGCCGTACGACCTGCCTTTCGGTGTGCGGCTCTACAAGCCCATCTATCGCTCCGGGGTGCCGACGTCTTCGCTCAGCGCCTCCGAGCGCGAGCGCCTCTACGACCACCAGCTGCGCTCGGGCCAGGATTCCCAGGATCTGATCAAGGCCGTGGAGCGCGAAGAGCTGCGGTGATCCTCCGCCGCGTCCGCGATCTCGCTCTCCTGATCCCGTCGGCGCTGCTCGTCGCGGTCGGATTCGCCTCGGTGTTCGCCAACGACACGGGCGACCTCAGCAACGTCTCGCTGCTGTACGGCGCCGCGTTCCTCGGCCTCGTGGTGGTCGCGCACGTCATCACGACGGTCGCGCTGCCCGACGGCGATCCGTACCTGCTGCCGCTCGTCGCGGTGCTCGCGTGCTTCGGGCTCGTCGAGCTCTACCGGATCGACGAGAGCCTCGCGCGCGATCAGGGCACGTGGTTCATCGTCGGGCTCTGCGCGTACGCCGGCACCGTGTTCGCGCTGCGCAAGGACTACCGCGTGCTGCGCGACTACCGCAACGTGCTCGCCCTCGCCGGCGTGCTGCTCCTGCTCGCGCCGCGCCTGCCCGGGATCAGCAACCCCGAGAACGGTGCCTACCTCTCGGTCGTGCTCGGCCCGATCCGCTTCCAGCCGACGGAGCTCGCGAAGCTGTGCCTCGTCCTCTACCTCGCGAGCTACCTCGCCGACAACCGCCAGTTGCTCGTGCAGGAGGCCAAGGGGCCGTTCGGCGTGCTGCCGCCGCTCAAGTACCTGCTGCCGCTGCTCGCCGTGTGGGGCGCGACGATGCTGATGCTCTTCGTGATCCAGGACGTCGGCTCGGCGCTCATGTACTTCGGCGTCGGCCTTGCGCTGCTCTTCATCGCGACCGGCCGATTGCTCTACCCCGTCGTGGGGCTCACGATGTTCGCGTTCGGTGCGCGCCTGCTCTACGAAACGCGCCCGACCATCCAGGACCGCGTCGCGGCGTGGCAGAAGCCCTTCGACATCGCGATCTACGAGAAGGATCCCGGCGGCAGCTACCAGTTGGCGCAGGGCCTCTTCGCGCAGTCCGACGGCGGCATGCTCGGGCAGGGGCTCGGCGGCTCGATCGTCGACTACACCGCGAAGACGGGCGGCACGTATCCGTTGCCGGCGGCGAAGAACGACTTCATCTACGCGCTGATCGTCAACGAGGTGGGGCTGATCGGCGCGGTCGGCCTGCTGCTGATCTACCTGCTCATCGTGTGGCGCGGCTTCAAGGTCGCGATCGTCGCCCACGACTCGTTCAGCAAGCTCGTCGCCGCCGGCCTCGCGACGGTGTTCGCGCTGCAGGTGTTCGTGATCGTCGGCGGCGTGACGAAGGTGATCCCGCTGACGGGCGTGACGCTGCCGTTCGTGTCATCCGGTGGTTCGTCGATCGTCGCCAACTTCATCCTGCTCGCGCTGCTCCTGCTCGTCTCGGATCGCGCGCGGCGTGATGCCCGTGAGGATCTCGATCGCGCGAAGGGCGGTGCCTGGCGATGAACCAGGGCGTGCGGCGCATCTTCGTGGTCGTGCTCGGCCTCTTCGCGATCCTCATCGCGGCGACCGCCCGCTGGACGGTGGTGGAGGCCGACGACCTCAACCAGAACGCGCTCAACCGCCGGCCGCAGCTCGAGACGGCCCGAGTGCCGCGCGGCACCATCCGCGCCGCCGACGGCACGCTGCTCGCGCGCTCGATCAAGCAGGACGACGGCACCTACCGGCGCCGCTACACCGAGGCGGCCCGGGAGGCCTCCCACTTCGTCGGCTACTCGTACACCAACGCGGGCCAGGACGGGATCGAGAAGACCCACCAAGACGATCTCGTCGGCAAGGTGAGCAGTGCCGCGACGCTGCTCTCCGCGCTGCGCGGCAACGAACGCGGCAACGACGTGGTCGCCACGCTCGAACCGAAGGTGCAGCGCGCCGCGCTGGCGGGCATCGGCGATCGCACGGGCGCCGCGGTCGCGATCGACACGCGCACCGGCGGCATTCTCGCGATGGCGTCGACCCCGAACTACGACCCCAACGACTTCGCCACGGACGCCGGCATCAAGCGGAGCTACTCCGCGGCGGGCAAGCCGATGGTCAACAAGGCGACGCAGGGGGCGTTCCCGCCAGGCTCGACGATGAAGGTGGTGACGGCCGCGGCCGCGCTCGCCTCGGGCAAGTATCAGCCGGACACGCTCATCGACGGCTCCTCGCCGCTGATCGTCGAGACGGTGCCGCTCAGCAACTTCGGCGGCGAGCAGTACGGCAAGGAGTCGCTCACGTACTCGCTCACGCACTCGATCAACACCGCGTTTGCGCGCGTGGCGGAAGACCTCGGCCCCGACCCGATCGCGAACGCGATGAAGGACTTCGACTTCGAGGAGCAGCTCCCGATCGACTTCCCGAAGGACCACCTCCTCGCGAGCGGCGTACGCGACAGCAGGACGGGCAAGCTGATCCCGGTGAACGCCGACGTCGACATCGCCCGCGTGGCGATCGGCCAGGAGCGCCTGCTCGTCACGCCGCTGCAGATGGCGTTCGTCGCGGCCACGATCGCGCGCGGTGGTGACAAACCGCGGTTGGCCACCGTTGAGCGCGTCCTCGACCCGGATGGCCGCACCGTGAAGCGCCTGGGCGACGGCAAGAGTGCCGGTCGAGCCATGTCACGCCGCGATGCCGCGGACCTGACCGGCATGATGGAGAAGGTCGTGCAAGAAGGAACCGGCACCGCAGCGAACCTCACGGGACTCAGCGTCGCCGGCAAGACGGGCTCCGCCGAGACCGACCAGAGCCGCGATCTCACCGATCCGTGGTTCATCGGGTTCGCCCCGGCCGACAACCCGCGCGTCGCCGTTGCCGTCGTCCTGAAAGACATCGTCGGCGGGCAGGGCGGCATCAACGCCGCTCCGATCGCCAAGGCCATGATGGAGGCCGCCCTGTGACCACCAAGATCGGTCCCGGCTCGGTGATCGCCGGCCGCTACCAGGTGGAGGCCCAGATCGGCCAGGGCGGCATGGCGTCGGTCTACCGCGCCGAGGACATCCAGCTCGGCCGCAAGGTGGCCGTGAAGGTGCTCCACGCGCAATTCGCGGAAGACCAGGAGTTCGTCGAGCGGTTCCGGCGCGAGGCCAAGGCCGCTGCGCAGCTGCAGCACCCGGGCATCGTGTCCGTCTACGACACCGGTTCGTGGAACGGCACCTGGTACATCGCCATGGAGCTGCTCGAAGGGCCGTCGCTCAAGGAGCGGCTGGTGAGCGAGGGCCGCATCCCGCCCGCGCAGGCGATCGCGATCACCGAGCAGATCCTGCGTGCCGTGCGCGCCGCGCACCGCGACGGGATCATCCACCGCGACATCAAGCCGCACAACGTGCTCCTCGACGAGGAGGGCCGCCCGAAGGTCACCGATTTCGGCATCGCTCGCCGCGGCGCGAGCGACATGACCGCCACCGGCTCGATCCTCGGCACCGCGCACTACATCGCGCCGGAGCAGGCCCAGGGCGAGGTGATCACGCCGCGCACCGACCTGTATTCGGTCGGGGTCGTCCTCTACGAGATGCTCACGGGCCGCACGCCGTTCGAGGGCGACTCCGCCGTCTCGATCGCGCTCGCCCACGTGAACAACGAGCCGCGCTCGCCGCGCTCGCTCGTGCCCGAGGTGTCGCCCGCGCTGGATGCCGTGGTGCTGCGCGCGCTCGCCAAGCGGCCGAGCGATCGCTTCGCCGACGCCGACGCCTTCCTCGCCGCGCTGGCCGATGCCGCACGCGGTATCGCGCCGGTTTACGCCCCGCCGACCGGCGAGCATGCGGCGGCTGCCACGGATCGGCGTGGCATCACGAGCGACCGCCGCGCCCTGACGGGTGAGCAGGACCCGGTCGTCACGCCCTGGTACAAGCGCCCGTGGGTGATCGCGCTCGGCGCGCTGGTCGTGATCGGCGTCGTCGTGGCGCTGCTCCTCACGAGCAGCACGCAGCGGGTACGCGTCCCCGACGTCGTCGGCGCGAGCCTCGGCACCGCGCAGGATCGCCTCGAGGCCGACGGCTTCGACGTGAGCATCGTGCGCAGCGAGTCCAACAAGCCGATCGACACCGTCCTCGCGCAGAAGCCCGGCGCCGGCGCCCAAGCCGACAAGGGCGCCGAGGTGCGCCTCACCGTGAGTAGCGGTCCCGGCCAGGCCACGGTGCCGCAGGTGGAGGGCGAGACGCGCGAAGTGGCCGTCGAACGCCTCGAGACTGCCGGCTTCCGGACGAAGATCGAGCGCCAGGACAGCGAGGACGTCGAGTCGGGCAACGTGATCGAGACGTCGCCGCCGGGTGGCTCGATCGCGAGCCGCGCGACGGTGGTCACCGTCACCGTGTCGAGCGGCCCGAAGGAGGTCGACGTGCCGGACGTGACGGGTCAGCCGGAGGATGCGGCGCGCTCCACGCTCGACGAGCTCGGCCTGCGGGTGCAGGTGAGCGAGCAGGAGTCCGACGACAAGGAGCCCGGCACGGTGCTCTCGCAGGACCCCGCTGGTGGCGGCAAGGCGCGCGTCGGCGACACGGTGAAGATCACTGTGGCGACGGAGCCCTCGAAGGTGAGTGTGCCCGACGTCATCGGCCGCTCGCAGGCCACGGCCACGAAACGCTTGCAGAATGCCGGCCTCGGCGTTCGCGCGACCACCGAGGAGACCACGAACGCCGATCAGGTCGGCCGGGTGATCAGCTCCGATCCGGCGGCGGGCGCACAGGTCGACAAGGCCAGCGAGGTGACGATCGTCATCGGCAAGGCGCCGGACGCGAGCGATCCCACCACGCCGGAGAACACCACGCCGTGAGGGTCGCGGTCCTCGGTGGCGGCCGTTCGCCGGAACATGAGGTGAGCCTGCGCGGCGCCACGAGCGTCGCGGAGGGTCTCGCAGAGCTCGGCCATGACGTGCTGGTCGTGGAGCTCGGCCGCGACGGCCGATGGCTCGTCGGTGGCGAACCCGTGCAGCTCACCCCCGGCGGTGGCCTGCTCGGCGCCGACTGCGTGTTCCCGGTCCTCCACGGCCCGGGTGGTGAGGACGGTTCGGTGCAGGGGTTGCTCGAGCTCCTCGACGTGCCGTACGTCGGCTCAGGGATCCTGAGCAGCGCGCTCAGCCTCGACAAGATCGCCTGCAAGGACGCCGCGAAGGCGGCGGGCATCCCGCAGGTGGACTACGTCGCCGTGAGCGCAGCCCGCTGGGCGGCTGAGCCGGATGCCGTCATCGCCGAGGTGCAGTCGTTGGCCCGCCCCTGGTGGGTGAAGGCCGCGAGCGGCGGCTCGTCGCTCGGCATGGAACCCGTCGACGATCCGGCTGAACTCGGCGCCGCGATCGAGCGCTGCCTGGCGTTCGACCACCGCGTGATCATCGAGGCCGCCGCGAGTGGCGTCGAGGTGGAGTGCGCGGTGCTCGGCGGCCCGCCCGGCGACACGCAGGTGAGCGTGCCGGGAAAGATCGTCGTCAACACCGGCGGTTGGTACGACCACGAGGCGAAGTACACCGAGGGCGGCATGAGTCTCCTCGCGCCCGCTCCGCTGCCCGAGCCCGTCGTCGCCGAGGTGAAGGCGCTCTGCCTCCAGGCCTACGCCCACGCCGACTGCCACGGCCTTGCGCGCGTCGACTGCTTCGTCGATCTCGAGGCCGCCGGGGGCCCGAAGGTGCTCCTCAACGAGATCAACACCCTCCCGGGCTTCACCGCCACGAGCGTCTACGCCCAATTGTGGGCGGCGAGCGGCCGCGACTGGAGCGAGCTCCTCGAAGAACTCCTGCGCCGCGCGATCGAGCGCCCGCGCAGACTCCCGCTCGCCTAACGGCTCGCTCGCCGGCGGGTCGATGCGACCGCCCCCGGTTGATGGGCGACGGATGCGCCGTGGTGGGGCTGGTGTGTCGCCGGTTGGGTTGATGGGCGACGGATGCGCCGTGGTGGGGCCGGTTTGTCGCCGGGCGCCCGCTTGCGCCGCCCGCCCTGCGGGCCTACGCGTACTTCGCGAGGCGGGCTTCGAGCGCGGCCTTGGCGGCCGGCCACTCGTCGGGGAGCATCGAGAAGAAGACGGTGTCGCGGTAGCCGCCGTCGCGGGCTTGCTGGTGGCGGCGGATGGTGCCGTCGAGCTTGGCGCCGAGCGCGGCGATGGCCGTCTGGGAGATGGTGTTCTCCGACGACGTGCGCCAGCCGACGACCCCGCAGTCCTCGACCTCGAAGGCGTGCTCGAGGAGCATCAGCTTGCAGGTGGTGTTCACGCGCGTGCGATGAGTGCGCGCGGCGTACCAGGTGTAGCCGATCTCGGCGCGGCGGATCTCGGGGACGAGGTCGTGGTAGCTCGTCGAGCCGAGCACCGTGCCTGAACCCGAGCCAGTCGTCTCGTCGATCACCGCGAACGCCAGCCGGCTGCCCGCCTCTCGCATGCTGAGCGCGAGCTCGATCCACGCGAGCTCCTGGCCGGGCTCGGGCACCGAGGTGTAGCGGCGCGTCCACAGCTCGCCATCGGCCGCGGCGGCAGCGAGGCCGGGCGCATGCTCAGGGCCGAGCGGCGTGAGCAGCAGCCCGTCGCGGCGGAGCTCGACGGGTGCGATGAACGTCGTCACGTCGGGCAGCGTACGCTTCGGCGCGTGACTGACGTCCTGCTCGTGATCCTCGCCGCGGCGTTCGCGCTCGCCGGCTCGGCCAAGGTGCTCGGCCTCGGCCCGACGAAGGCGAACTTCGAGCGGTGGGCGGTGCCGGCGTGGTCGCGGCCCGTCGTCGGCGTCGTCGAGCTGGTGACCGCGGCCTGCGCCGTCGGTGGCCTCACGGGCAACGAGAGCGCCACGCAGGTCGCGGCACTGCTCGCGCTGTGGGTGATGGTGGGCGCCGTCGCGATCCACGCGATGGCCGGCGATCCGCCGAAGGAGGTCGCCCCCGCGATCGTCCTGCTCGTGATCGCGGTCGCGCTCCTCTCCACGACCGTCTAGAACGCGGATCGGCGTGTATGTCGTCCGTGGTGTCCGCAGACGCCACTGCGGACGACATACACGCCCCTTCGGTGCTTCGGACTAGGGCGCCACGACCGGATCGAGGGGGTTGCCCGCCGGGATCTGCCCGCAGTTGTTCGGGATGCCGCGGCCGTCGAAGCGGTTCTCGAGCCAGCTCTGGGCCGACGGCAGCCAGCTCACCATCGTGCCGACGTGGCTCGCCGCGTACTCGCGGTAGAACAGCTGCGTGCCCTTCGCGCAGTACTGGCGGGCGAGCGTACGCACGTCGCCGGCCACCATCACGCCGTCGCCCGCGCCGATGCCGGGCTTGTTGTTGGGCGTGCCCTCGTAGTCGCCGCGGTTGCCCTCGCCGATGTAGAGCGGGATGGTCGGCGTGCCGCCCGTGCCCATGATCAGCTGGTTGACGACCTTCACGTAGTCCGGGATGGTCTCGGGCGACGGGTACTCCGGCTTCGCGAGCTTGCTCCACGTCAGGCCGGAGTAGGCGCCGAGCACCTGGATGATCGAGTCGTCCTTCATCTGCTCGTACACCTTCAGGCCGTACTCGGTGAGGTAGGGCTTGAGGTCGATCTCGAACGACCGCGCGGCGCCGATGATCGCCATCGGCATCACGCCCGCCCAGATCGTGGAGCCGTCGATGTAGTGCAGGTTGCGGGCCGGGTTGACGAGCACGCCGCCGAACGCCGCACCGATGAGCTTGGCGTTCACGTCGGGCGCGTACTTCGGCGCGAGCTCCGCCGCCCACTCGGTGGCGATGGCGCCGCCGGAGTAGCCGAGCAGGCCCGTCTTGGTGGCCGCAGGGAGGCCGACGGCCGGCGAGGCGTACGTGGCCCGCAGGCCGTCAAGCGTGTTGCGGCCGTACTCGGGCCCGGCGGCGAAGTTCGCCTGCTGGCCCTCGGTATCCGGCACCGCAAGCGTGTAGCCCTTCAGCAGCCACGAGGCCGTGAGGGCGGCCTCGGCGGCGTTGAACATCCCGCCGAGCGTGATGCCTCCGGCAAAGTGCGACGACGGCTGATCAGCCGGATTGAGCGAGTCGTAAGCCGACTGGTACGAGAGCAGCTTTGCGGGCCCGAACTGCCACGGCGGCTTGATCACCGACGTGACGTTGAGCACCGGCTTGCCGGTCTGGCTCGTCGTGCGGTAGGCGAGCTGCACCATCTTCAGCGGCGTCGCGATGCCGGCGACGCGGTATTGCCCCGTGCGCGTCTTGAGGATCGTGCCTGGTGCGAGGTCGCCCAGCGGCGTGCTGCCGGTGTACTGGTAGAAGGGATCGCTCGCGGGCGAGGCGGCGCTGGCCCCGGCGGGAATGGCGAGCGCGAGGGCCGCGGCTGCAGCCAGCGGCCGGCTCCAGCGGGTGGCGGATCGCCCTGCAGGAATGGGCATGGTTGGACACCTCCGATGTGACACGGAGCGGTACCGTAACCGTCGTCACACTTCCGCGCAAGCCCGA
This sequence comes from Solirubrobacteraceae bacterium, assembly GCA_017744415.1. Lineage (GTDB taxonomy): Bacteria > Actinomycetota > Thermoleophilia > Solirubrobacterales > Solirubrobacteraceae > JAGIBJ01. The sequence continues at coordinate 42,288 of JAGIBJ010000055.1, read as the reverse complement.
GTTTGCAGCGGTACTCCGAAGTTTCCAGGAAAGCCCGGCACCACGTCCCGATTCCCGTCATCGCGCGGCGCTCGTGGACCACCTCCACCGAGGACGGCGCCCGTCGAGTGGGCCGCGCGTCTCACTTCACGACGCCGCCACAGGCGCCACGAGCAGCGGCCGACACCTCAGGCTCAGCTGGCTTCGAGGCGGTAGAGCACCACCTCGCGCAGCGCCACCGACTCCTGCTCGGGGGGCAGCGCCGTGATCCAGACGAGGAAGTATCGGTAGGCCTTCGAAGCGGTGCCGTCGAGCGGGATCTTCACGGTGCGGCCCGCGTTCGTCACGGTGGCGGCCTTCACCCAGCCGTTGCCCGGCACCTTGCTCGGCACGGATCCGTTGGGTGCGGCAAAGATTGCGCCCGACCAGCCGGTCGTCTCGGACTGGATCTCGATCGACGCGGCCTTCACGCCCGGCTTCGCATCGACGATGATGCCGACGCCCGGCTTCGGGGCGAGGGTCTGCGCGCGGTAGCCCTCGGTGCTCCACGTCGTCTCGGGGTTGCCGTCGACGATGTTGGGCGCCTCCTCGGCGTGCTCGTCGGTCACGTCGCCGGTGCCGAACGGGTCGTAGGCCTCGGCGCCCGTCTGGCCGATCGACACCTCCTTCTCGTTCTTCACCGGCGCCGTGACGCCTCGCTTCACGCCCGTGCCGCGCTCGGCGTTGTTGATCGTGAGCGCGGTGACGACGACGATCGCGATCACGCCCAGGAGTGCGAAGAGCGCGATCAGGCCGGCCGATGGCTTGCCGAAGCGGCTGCGCAGCGGGATGCGGTTGCGCGTCTTCTTCGGGAGCGACTTGAGCACCTCGGTCGCCTCGCCGGGCGCCACGCCGCTGCGCGAGCTCTCGATCGCGAGCACGTCTTCGAGGTCGGCGATCGCGGCGGCGGCGCTGGCCGGCCGCTTCGCCGGATCCTTCGCGGTGAGGCGGTCGAGCAGCTGGGCGAGCGCCACGCTCACGCCGGGGCGCAGCAGGCGGACGTCCGGGATCTCCTCGCGCACGTGCCGCATCGCCACGGCGACCTGGTTCTCGCCCTTGAACGGGACGTCGCCCACGAGCATCTCGTAGAGCACGATGCCCAGCGAGTAGAGGTCGCTCTGCGGGCCGACGCGCTTGCCGAGCGCCTGCTCGGGGCTCACGTAGTCGGTGGTGCCGAGCACGCGGCCGTCGGCGGTGAGGCCATCCTCCTCGAGCGTGCGCGCGATGCCGAAGTCGGTCACCTTCGCGCGGCCGTCCTCGTCGATCAGCACGTTCTGCGGCTTCACGTCGCGATGCACGATGCCCTTGTCGTGCGCGGCCTCGAGCGCGCGGGCGATCTCGATCGCGTAAGCGAGGGCCTCCGTCACCTCGAGGCGGGAGAGCCGCCGGATGCGGGCCTTGAGCGTCTCGCCGGCGACGTATTCGAAGACGATGAAGGGGGCCTTGCGGTCCTCGCCGACATCGATCACCTGCACGATGTGTGGGTGGTTCAGCTGGGCGACGGCTCGGGCCTCGCGGCGGAAGCGCTCGAGCTGCTGCGAGTCGCCGGCGACCGATCGCAGCATCGACTTGATCGCGACGGTGCGCTCGAGCACCTCGTCGAAGGCGCGCCACACGGTCGACATGCCGCCGGAGCCCACCTGCGCATCGAGGCGGTACCGCCCAGCGAGCACGGTCGGCTCACCGGTGTCGGTCGCGCTCTGCGTTGGGTCGACGGCCACGATCGCTCCATTGTCCCGATCCCGGCGGCGATCGTGCGACAGACCCGCTGCACCGCGTCCCACTGGGCGCGCGGATGACGGGGAATCCCCACGAATCGCAGGCGCGTGCCGCCATACACGCCCGATTGTGGGTGCGCCAGCTGCTCGCGCAACTCCCGTCATCGATGAGCGTTGAAGGAGACGTGCCCCGCTTCGCCCTGCTGTTCGCCCTGCTCACGCTGATCGGAGCGGCGGTGCTGACCGCTACGTCCTCGGCCTCGGCGGCCGGTGCGCGCGACGTGCGATTCGGGATCGGCGATCAGCACCCGGAGATGTTCGCCGACCCGCGGTGGGAGGCGCTGGGCCTGAAGATCACGCGCTACACGATCCCGTGGGACGCCGCCGGTGATGACGGCCAGCGCGAGCGCGCGGTCGCGTTCGTGCGCGCGGCGAACGCGGCGGGGGTGCAGGTGCTCATGCACATCACCGGCCAGGTGACGGGCGGCCAGGCCGAGGCGTTGCCGTCACAGGCCGCCTACCGCCGCGAGGTGCGGCGGCTGGTGGCGATCTTCCGGCCGCTCGGTGTGCGCACGTGGGGCGCGTGGAACGAGGCCAACCACAGCACGCAGCCGACGGCCCACCGACCCGATCGTGCTGCGAAGTTCTTCCTCGAGCTCCGCGCCGCGTGCGCGGGATGCACGATCGTCGCCGCCGACGTGCTCACCCAGGGCGGACCGCGCTCGGACGGGCTGTCCAGCTATCGCGGCTGGCTGCGGCGGTTCTTCGCCGCGCTCGGCAGCAAGCGCTCGCTGGCGAAGGTGATCGGGATCCACAACTACGGTGAGCTGCTGCTGGCGAAGGGCGCCGGCATCTCGCGCGACCTCACGCGCTTCGCGCGGCGCTATAGCCCGCGAGCGCGGTTCTGGATCACCGAGAGCGGTGGCATCGCCTCCAACCGATCGCGCACCTGCAGCGAGGCGCGCCAGGTGGTGGGCACCACGCGGATGTTCAGTCACGCGGCCGCGCTCGCACCGAACGGCGTCGATCGCCTCTACCTGTACAACTGGACGGCCGAGCAGTGCCGCGCCCTGCACGACTCGGGCCTCATCCGAGCCGATGGCACCGCACGGCCGGCGCTCGCCACCGTCGAGCGCGGCGCCTCGCGGTTCGGCCGCTGAGCCGCGAGTTCGGTTCACCCGACGCGAAGTTCCGCGCCAGCTCGGCCCCTACCCTTGACTTTCCGATTTGGAAAGTCGACGATACTTTCCATGATGGAAAGTGCCGATCCGGCGCGTCATGCGGCGCGCGACGCGCTCGTTTCGGCCGCCGCGGCGCAGCGCTCCCTCGTCGACCGGCCCGTCGATCCGGCCGGCGCGGATCTTGCCTATGCGGCCGGCATGGGCGTCACGCTGGCGGCGACTGTCGCGCTCGGCGCGATGAACCACCATGGCCGCCGCGCCCAGGTCGCGGCCGCGGCGTTGTTCCTCGCGGCGCTCGCCGTGTTCTGGATCGCCGGCCAGCGCTTCCGGCGGGCCAACGGGTTCTGGGTCGACGGCCATGGCCCGGGTCGGGCCGGGCGCGTCGCCGGCGTGCTCACGTTCGTTGCGACGCTCTGGTCGATCGGAGCAGGCCTTGCCGGCGGCTACGAGCGGTGGGAGCTCGCGGCGGCGGCCGTCGTCCTCGGCACCGCCACCGCCTACGGGCTGGCGCGCCTCTGGATCCGCATGGTTGATCGGGAGCTTCGCGCGGGCGCCGGGCGGCTCGATGCCTGAGCCGGGGCTCGACCCCGTCATCCACGCTGCCCCACGGCTCAAGGCGATGGCGATGCTCGCCGCGGTGGATGTCGTCGAGTTCGCCCGCATCCGCGACGCCCTGGAGGTGAGCGATTCCGTGCTCTCCAAGCACCTCGCCGCCCTCAACGAGGCGGGCTACGTCGAGAACCGCAAACTCCTCAGCGCCGGCCGCCGCACCACCTGGCTCGCGCTCACGCCTGCCGGCCGCCGGGCCTGGCGATCCCACGTCGCCGCCCTGAGAGCGCTGATCGAACCGGACGACGAGTGAACATCGCCCGCCCGCCTCGCGGGAACCCACCGTCAGCGGTGGTCTTGTCCCAGAGCGAGCCATCGCGCCCCAGAACGAGCAACGGCGCCGAGGGGAGCTGGCGCCGTTGCTTGGATCTCTTCGACACCTACGGCAACAGGGGACATCGCCGGGGTCGTTGGGGGGGAAGGTTGGTTCCAGGCGCCTAGGCGACCAGCTGCATCATCGCGGCGTCGTCGTTCAGCGTCGAGCGCAGGCGCTTCTTCAGCTGGGTGTGGATCTGGCAGACGCGGCTCTCGGAGACGCCGAGGATGGTGCCGATCTCCGCGAGAGTCATGCCCTTCACGTAGAGCAGCACGACCACCTCACGCTCGCGCTGGCTGAGCTCGGCGAAGGCCTGGCGGAAGCGCTCCTTGCCGGCGGTGACGGTGGCCTGGTGCTCCGGGTCGAGGCGGATGTCCTGGCACGGAAGAGTGTCGATGCGCTCGATGGAGGTCTCCTCCTCGCCGACGACCAGCGTGTTCAGGCTGGTGACGTCGCTGCGGGAGATCTCGAGCGTGCGCTGACGCAGTTCGGCCTTGCCGCAGTGCAGCGCCTCGCAGAGCTCGTCCTCGGTGGGGTGACGGCCGTGGAGCGCCGTGAACTCCTCGCCGGCCTTCTCGATGTCGCGCTCCCAGCGGCGCACCGAGCGCGGGGCCCAGTCGTTGCGGCGCAGCTCGTCGAGCACGGCGCCGTGGATGCGGGTCCACGCGTACTGCTCGAGGGTGGCGCCCTTGGTCGGGTCGAAGCGATCGATCGAGCGCATGAGGGCTTCGAGGCCCACCGAGATGAAGTCCTCGACGTCGCAACGAGCCGGCATCTCGCGGACCTTGCGGTACACGATGTACTTCACCAGCGGGGCGAAGGTCAGGACGAGACGGTCACGCGTGGCGGGGTTGCCGGTGCGCTTGTACTCGTTCCAGAGACGGAGCGTGGCGTCGCTGTCGCGACGAGTTGCGGTGGAGGCCATGGTGGGAACCGAGGGGGAGAGGACTGGGATTGCGGAGGCCCGGGGACGAATCCGGGCATGGGTCCCCTTTCGGCCCGTGCGCTCCCGCACACGAGTCCTGCACGCGAAATATCGAACGAACGTCCACTACCGCCGACGCGTTCGCGTTCCCAGCGCGGTGCGGCGCCGCCACACACTGGCCACTCCAGGCTTCGGCCGACCGGGTGACAATCCTTCTTCGCCTCAGCGAACGTCCGGTGGCGAAGGCGGTCAGTGGACAAGCGTCCGGGGTGCGGCTCGCCGAACGTCGAGGCGCGTCAAGGAACGGCCACAGCACACCGAAACCCGGAGTAGACCCCGATCGGCAGGACGCTGAAAGGGCCGGGCCACGGAGGGCCTGGGGATCGATGACCACACGCACCCCCAAGACGGATCACGACGCGCACCCGTACCTACGGGTCATCCAAGGCGGCCTCGCGTCGCCTCGCGCCCAGCAGGAGGACGAACCTGCTCGGGCCAAGGCGATCGCCGCTCTCCGCGAGGAGATGGCGGCCGCAGCGCTGCTCGCGGATCTGCTTGAGCAAGAGGGCTTGCGCATCGCGTTCGAGGACGATCCGGTTGGTGACCGGGTTCGAGCGCGGGTGCAGGATGAAGCCGGTCGCTTCAGCCGTGAGTTGCCCCTGAGGCACGTCGTCGATCCGCTCAACTTCGACCCGTTCACGGGAGCGTCGCACTGATGCCGCGTAGCGCGATCAAGCAGTCGTAAGCCGACGCCCAGAGTTTCGGGCGCGCGCCGGCGGGGGTGCCGCCCCGGCCGGTCGCCACGCGCTGCTGGGGGCGACGGTTAGGCCGCGCGCCGCTCGGCGAGCAGATCGCCGAAGAGGCGGTCGGGATCGACGATGCCTTCTGCTTCGAGCAGGGCCTGCGTCTCCGGCGACACGTGCTCGACCTCGCGGGTCATGCTCGCGATGAGCTCGGCGACCATCGCGACGGCGACGATCAGGGCTGCGTAGGCGACTCCCACCATCACGTACGTGTCGCCGATCGTGCCGATCACGGCCACGACGACGAGCATCAGCGCGATCGGGACCACGACGATGCGAGCATCGGCGGCTGCCGCGAGGAGCTTCGGGCGCCGCTTGGGCGTAGCGCCGGCGCGCGGGTGCCAGGTGCTGCCGGTCGGTCCGCCGTAGATGGCGTCGCCCTCGAGCACGGCGTGCACCTCGCGGGTGAGGGCGAGGTTGGCCTCGTCGCTCAGGCGGGGATCGTGCACCGATTCGCCGGAGTCGTTCAAGGTGAGCTGCTGCGTCATTGGTGCCTCCACGCGAATCGCGGTCGTGGCGGCGGGCTCAGGCGGATTCCGGCCCGCGATCCCAGTGTGCGCCCGCCGGGCGGGCGGTTGGGGCGCGGGCGCGGTCAGGCTCGGGCGGCGGGCGCCTCGGCCTCGCCGACGGGGCGGCTGAGGATCATGCGCGAGTAGAGGAGCGCGAAGCCAGCGCGACGCACGTTGCGCTGCGACGTCGACCCCGGCTGAGTGGTGACCACCGCGATCTCGCACCCCGCGGCGTGCGCGTCGCGGAGCCGCGCGGCGAGCAACGCCGTCTGCACGCCCTCACGGCGGTGGGCCGGAATCGTCGAGGCGCCGGTGAGCTGGGCGATGCGGCCCGCCAGGCGCAGGCTGCCTGCGCCGGCCGGCACGCCGCCGCGCGTGGCGAGGTAGGGCTGGGTGCCCGCGGCGAGGAGTTCCCGCAGCGCGGTCGTGATCGCGTCCGCCGCGAAGTCGTCGTGGTTCGGCACGCCGTCGGCGTCGGCCGCGAGGGTGCCGCGCACGTCAGCGTCGATCCACGCGTCGAGGTCGTCGGTGACCGCGACGTCAACGCTGGCGGGCTGCGTCACTGCGGCCGGGAGCGCGACGCCGAGCACGTCCTCGACGCCGATCAGCCGGTAGCCGCGAGCGGTGAGGCGCTCACCGAGCTGGGGGCCGGCGAGCGTGGCGAGCTCGATGGTGACCGCGGCCCCGCGCGCGCCGAACTCAGCCTCGACGCGCGCGAGCTCCGCGTCGGTGGGTGCGGGTGCGAACCCGAGCCCGGCGACCTTCGTGAACGGCGAATCGACGCCGCAGTACGTGGCCCAGCCCCCGCCGATCGGCAACGCAAGGTGGTCCGTGAGGCCGCAGACCTCGGCGCAGGCCGCCATGAGGCCGGCCTCGGCGCGCTCGATGTCGGCGGCGAGTTCCACGGAGCCGAAGAGCGGCAGCCCCGCGGGATCGCCGCCGCTCATGGCTGCGCGACGACGAGACGCAGAGAGCCCTCGTACTCGGGCTGCGTGCGCAGGTGGCCGTAGCGCTCGTCCCAGGCGCCGGATTCGAGGTCGGCGGCGAGCCGCGCGACGCCGCGCGCGACTTCGTCCTGGTCGCCGAACGCCCAGCTCGACTGCGCGGCACGCACCGCCGGATCCAGGAGCTGCTCGGGGCGGCCGTAGAAGCCCTGGATGAAGCCGTCGGTGCAGTCGAGCGGCACCATGAGGGGCGTGACCACAACCTCGCCCCCGAGGGCACCGGCGACGCGATCGAGCGCGGGCTGGCGGCCGGCCTCGGCGGTGAGCACGCTCGGGGCGTAGTCGGCGAGCCAGAAGTCGCTGAGTGTGGCGGGATCGAAGGTGACGATGACGACGGGCCCGCGAGCGACCCGGCGCATCTCGCGCAGCCCGGCCTCGAGATCGGGCCACTGGTGGATGGTGATCGTCGCCATCGCGGCGTCCACGGCGTCGTCACCGAGCGGCAGGGTATCGGCGGTGCCGTCGATCGCGGGCGCGAGGTGCGGCGGCCGCTGGGCGCGCATCGTCGCCGACGGCTCGATCGCGATCACGTCGAGGCCGGTGGGCTCGTAGCTCCCCGCGCCCGCGCCGACGTTGACGACGGAGCGCGCATCGCCGAGGGCTGCGTGGATCCGCGCCGCAATGCGCGGATCGGGTTGCCGCACGCGCGCGTACACCTGCCCGGGCGCTTCGTAGTCGAAGTCCCCGGCGGGGTTCAGGCGCGCGGCATCCATGGACTCAACGTAGCGGGGCGAGCCCGCTGCGTGAGCTACAGCTCGATGATCTGGTCGCGCGCCGGGCCGACGCCGACGAGGCTCACCTTCACGCCGACCTGCTCCCCGATGAAGTCGAGGTAGTCGCGGGCGGCCTGCGGGAGCTGCTCCTTGGAGCGCACCTTGGTGAGGTCGTCGTCCCAGCCCGGGAGGGTGGTGTAGACGGGGTTCAGGTGGTGCACGACGCTCTGGTGGTAGGGCCAGTCGTCGAGCTCCGCGCCCGAATCGGTGCGGTAGCCGGTGCACACCTGCAGGTCGCCCTGGCCGGTGAGCACGTCGAGCTTGGTGATCACGAGATTGGTGAAGCCGTTGATCCGCGAGGCGTAGCGCAGGGCGACGAGATCCATCCAGCCGGTGCGCCGCGGGCGGCCCGTGGTGGTGCCGAACTCGCCGCCAGCCTGCCGCAGCGCTTCGCCGAACTCGTCGTCGAGCTCGGTCGGGAAGGGCCCCTGACCGACGCGCGTGGCATACGCCTTCGCGACGCCCCACACCTCGTCGATGGCCGTCGGGCCGACGCCCGCACCGACGCAGGCCGCGCCAGCGATCGGGTTGCTCGACGTGACGAACGGGTAGGTGCCGTGGTCGATGTCGAGCATCGCGCCCTGCGCGCCCTCGAAGATGATGGTGTCGCCCTTGGTGAGGTGCGTGTGGACGAGCTTCGCCGTGTCGGTGATGTACTGCTCGATCCGGTTGCCGTAGGCGAGGTATTCCTCGGTCATCGACTGCAGGTCGAGGGCCGGGTCCTTCTCCCAGGCGCGCAGCTGGGCCTTCTTCGGCGCGAGCGCGGCGGCGATCTTCTTCTTGAGGATCTTCTCGTCGAGGAGGTCCTGCACGCGGATGCCGAGGCGCGCGGCCTTGTCCATGTAGGCGGGGCCGATGCCGCGGCGAGTCGTGCCGATGTGAAGCTTGCCGAGGCGCTGCTCGCCGGCGGTGTCGAGCATCAGGTGGTACGGCATGATCAGGTGGGCGTTGGCGCTGATCTTCAAGCCACCGAGATCGATGCCGCGGGCCTTGAGGCCGTCGAGCTCGCCGATCAGGACGACCGGGTCGATGACGACGCCGTTGCCGATCATGCAGGGCTTGCCCGAGTAGAGGATGCCGCTCGGGATCAGGTGGAACTTGTAGACCGTCTCACCGTGGACGATCGTGTGGCCGGCGTTGTTGCCGCCCTGGTAGCGGATCACCCCGTCGGCCTGCTCCGCCATGAGGTCGACGAGCTTGCCCTTGCCTTCGTCGCCCCACTGGGCGCCAACGATCACGATGCCTGGCATTGAGGGCTGGATTCTAGGCGTCCGCGATGCCGCGACGGGTGCTCCCTTGCAAACGGTTGCTGCGAGCAGGCCCGATGGTCACCGGTTGGCGGCCTTGAAGGTCACCCGCTGAGCGACGGTGACGGGGCTCCCCTGCACCGGAACGAAGCTCGTTTCGATGCGCAGCCGCAGGTCTCCTGGGCGCCGGAGGGCGGCGCGGCCGGCGGCCGTGAGGCGCAGCGTGATCGCCCCGGTTCCCGTGCTGGCGAAGGTGTGGGCGCCCGAGGCCAGCAGCGCCGTGGAACCGTTGCTGCGCGTCACGCGCTGACGCAGCGTGCCGGGGGCGGCGACGGTGAGCCGCTCCTTGGTGGTCGTCAGCGCGCGTCGCCCGGAGCGTCCGAGGGCCTTCGTCAGCTTGGCCGTCATCGCCTTGAGCGCGCCGCGGCTGGTCGCCGGAACCGGGGCGACGAGCGTCGACTGTGGGACCTGCGACGTGGGCGCCGGCGTCGGCGTCGCCGGGAGCGCGGAAACGCTCTGCCACAGCACGGCCGACGTGCTGCTGTCCGTGTCGGCGTCGGTGCCGTAGTAGGCGGAGACGGCGTAGCTGCCTGCGTGTGGCAGTTCCACCGTCACCGAGGCCTCGGCGGTGCCGTCGTCGATCTCATCGAGCGGGAGCATCGGTGAGATCGGCTTCCCGTCGACGAAGAAGTACACCCACGCGTTCGGCGTCGCGAGCCCGGGGCTGAGCGTCTCGACCGTGGCCGTGAACGTGACCTCGTCACCGGCCGGCGACGGGTTCTTGCTGCTCGTGACCGTCGTCTTGGTTGCGGCCCGCTGGACCGTCTGCACGGCGCTGTCTTCGCTTGCGCGGAAGTGGTCGTCGCCGCCGTAGTGGGCTCGCACCGTGTAGGTTCCCGCGCCGGCCGACGCCACGATGGTCGCCTTGCCGCCGGCGAGCGGCTCGGGTTCGCCGATCGGGGTCCCGTCGGACTCGGTGAATTGCACGGTGCCGGTCGGCGTGCCGGTGGCGGGTGCCGCTGCGCTGACGGTGGCCGTGAACTCCACGTCCTGGCCGGCGACGCTCTGATCCGGCTCGATCACGAGATCGGTGCTCGAATCCGCCTCCGTCACGGTCTGCGTGATCTCGGCCGAGCTGGGATCCACGCCTGCACCGGTCGGCGCGAACTCGGCCTTGATCGTGTGGGTGCCGAGCGGCAGCGCCGACGTGGTGAGCTTGGCCTCGCCGCTGTCGTCGACCGAGACCAGCGCGCCGAGCACGGAGCCATCGACGCGGAACTGCACGGCTCCGGCCGGAGGCTTCACAGGGTCGCCCGTGGTGACGTGCGCCGTGAGCACGACCGGCTCACCCCACCGCGCGGAGGGCGCTGAGGACCCGAGAGCGGTGGCGGTCTCCTTCGCCGCGGCCGCCGCCACGCTCACGTCGTCGAGGTACATGCCGCACGCTCCGGGCGACAGGCTGTGGAAGCGCAGGCGAGTGGTGGACGTGGGCGCGGCAACGAGGTACTGCGCGTACCGCCAGTCCATCGTGGCGCCGTCATGACCCGTCGCGTCGGCCTGGTACGGCCCCAGCGCGGTGGCGCCCCACGACGCGTCGAAGCGCTTGAGGGCATAGTCCGTCGTGCAGCCCTCGGCTGAGACGAAGCCGGGCCCGGCGGAGTAGGCGAACGACAGGCGGTAGCGGGCTCCGGCCACCGTCGGGAGATCCTGGTGGATCGTGCCGGGCTGGAGGCCGGAGAGGTCGACGGATTGCGCGCCGGCAGCGGTCACGGCGCCGCCGAGGTGCTGATCAGCCGTGACGTCCACGGAACCGGCCTCGATCGTCCAACCCTCGATGCTGCCTGGAGCTGAGAACGTCTCGTTGCTCATGCTCACGACCGGCGTCTCGAAGCTGCCGTTGGTCAGGAGTGGCACAGCGGCGCCGGCGATCGGCGCGGCCCAGAGCGCTCCGCACGACACGGCCGCCACCGCGCAGAGGGCGGCTGCCGCCCTGCGGATCGCGTTGTCGCTCGTTCCCGGCCTGACCATCAGACGCTCCCCGTCGGCATGTGGTGCCAACGCTAAGAACGCCCTGGGCCTACGGCATCGGTAGTCGGTACGTTGCGAGCTGCTGGAGTGCCACGTGCGGGCGCGGCGCGGCCCGGAGTCAGACCGGGCGCCTACTCGCCGGCGGGCGGCCAGGGCTCGCGCCGGTCCCAATAGCTGGGCGGCTGCGCGGCGTGCGACGGGGCTTTGGGCTCCGCCTGCGATTCGCGGGGATCGCCGGTGCCCGTGGTGGGCCAGTCGGGACGGGCGAGGTTGGCGGCTGGGGCCGGCGCGCGCCACGGCGAATCGCCGACGGCCATCGGCGGCACCGACGGCAGCCCGGCCGTGAGGCGGTGGTCGTCGCCGTAGAGCGGGATCACGTCGCAGATCTCGGTGAGGCGGCTCACCGACCGCGCGCCGATCTGCTCGATCAGCTGCTCGCGGTCGAGGTTGGTGGTGACGAGGATCGCGCGCTCGGCCTCATAGCGGGCATTGATGAGCGAATACAGCTGCTCGAGCACCCACGGGCTGGTGCGCTCGGCGCCGAGATCGTCGAGGTGCAGCAGCTCGACGGCGGTAAGGCGATCGATGAGCTGGGTGGCGCTCATCTCGGCGTCGTCGTCGAACGTGTCGCGCAGCTCGGCGAGGAGCCGGGGCACGGAGTACACGGCGACCGACTTGCCGGCGGCGAGCGCGCGCTTGCTCACGAGCATGCCGAGCGTCGTCTTGCCGGTGCCGTGCGGGCCTTCGAACCAGAGGCCGCGGCCTTCGGCGAGGCGGGCATCGAGTTCGTCGACGTAGCGCTCGACCACGCGCACGACGGAGCGCGGCATGTCGCTCACGGGCGGCGTGCCGAAGTCGACGTGCCGGTAGCGCTCGGGGATCCGGCCGCGGAGCTTCGCGGCGCGGGCGGCGGCCAGCATCTGCGGGCGGCACTCGCAGTCGGTGGCGATGTTCCGCTCTTCGTCGTACACGAAGCCGGTGCCGCCGCAGCGGTCGTAGGGGCAGCGCCAGCTCATCGCTCAGCCACGCTAGCCCCATGTCTGCGGAAGCTCATCCGTAGCGCTCCGGCGGCTGGTAGTTGGCGAACTTCATGTACTCGCCGAGGAACGTGAGCTTGACGGTGTCGAGGCCGCCGTTTCGGTGCTTGGCGATGATCACCTCGGCCATGCCCTTGTTCTCCGTGTCCGGGTCGTAGTACTCCTCGCGGAAGAGGAACATCACGATGTCGGCGTCCTGCTCGATCTGGCCCGATTCACGGAGATCGGAGAGCTGCGGTTTCTTCGACTCGATCGACGCGCCGCGGTTCTCGAGCTGACGGCTCAGCTGCGAGAGGGCGATCACGGGGAGATCGAGCTCGCGGGCGAGGATCTTCAGGCCTCGGCTCATCTCACCGACGGCCTGCACGCGGTTGTCGGCGCCGGCATCGGCGCGCATCAGCTGCAGGTAGTCGACGATCACCATGTCGAGCTTGTGGCGCTGGTGCAGGCGACGGGCCTTCGCGCGCACTTCGAGGATGGAGATGTCGGAGGTGTCGTCGATGAAGAGCGGCGCCTGGGCGAGGCGGTTGCTCGCCTCGAGGATCTTCGGCCAGCGGCGCTGCTCGATGCGGCCGCGGCGCAGATCGTCGCCGCGCACCTTCGCCTCGCTCGCGAGGAAGCGCTGGGCGAGCTCGCCCTCGCCCATCTCCATCGAGAAGAGCGCGACGCCGAAGTTGTTGAGCGCTGCGTGCTGCGCGATGTTGGTGACGAACGCCGACTTACCCATGGCGGGGCGGGCGGCGATGATGACGAGGTTGCCGCGCTGGAAGCCGCCGGTGACCTTGTCGAGATCGGTGAACCCCGTAGGGATCCCGGTCATCTCCTCGCCCTCGAGGCTGAGCTTGTGGAGCTTCTCGGTCTCGTCCTGAAGGACGTCGTTGAGGCTGCGGAAGTCCTTCTGGCGATCGTCGTGGGCGACTTGCAGGATCGAGCGCTCGGCGTACTCGACGAGCTCGCGCGGCTTGGCGCGGCGCTCGGCGACGCTCATCTGGATATCTGCGGTAGCGCGCAGCAGGCCGCGCATCAGCGAGTGGTCGCGAACGATCCGCGCGTACTGGCGCACGTTGCCGGCGGCCGAGATCGGGCCGCTGAGCTCGTCGAGCGTCGCATCGCCGCCGGCTTCGCCGAGCGTGCCGTGCTGATCGAGCCAGTCCTTCACCGTGAGACGGTCGAACGGCTCACCCTGGTCGTAGAGCGCGCGCATCGCCCGGAACACGTGCCGGTGGCGCTGGCTGTAGAAGTCGTCGGGCTTGAGGCCCTCCTCGATGATCAGCGTGTACATCGCGCGATCGGAGAGCAGCAGGGCGCCGAGCACCGCGCGCTCGGCATCGAGCGAGTGCGGCTGCGGGCCGCCCGGCCCCGGCCCCTGCGGGCCACCACCACCGTTGCCGCCGCCCGGAGGGCCGCCGCGCTGCTGGTCGGGGAAAGTGGACTGGGTCATCGAGCGAAGGAGCGGGCCTGGCGTGGCGGGACCCGTGACGACCCACTCGAGCGCCGGTACGGCCGGAGCGGATCGGTAAGCGTCTCATCCACGTCGGACGGAACGGGCGGGGCGCCCGCGGAGTGTGGCACGGGCACCGGCTTCGAACGCCCGTCGTGCGGCGCTCAGCCCGCTCCTTGCGGGAAACGCCGCCTGCCTCGCTGCCCGCGGCGTGTCGGGCGTTCTGTCGAAAGAAGTCCGCCCCGGCGCCGGGCGTCTTTCGACAGGCCGTGGCCTCAGGCCGGCGTCGCCTGCACGTCGGGACTGATGGCGGCGTGCACCAGCAGCACGGCGAGATCGGATGACGACACCTGACCGGTCGCACCGCGCACAGGGCCCGGGTAGCGTCGGACCAGGGTGCACATCCCGTAGAGCGCCGACCACACGAGCACGACCATGCCGCCCGGATCACCGCGGCGGATCTCGCCCGACTCCTGTCCCTCGCGCACGATGTCGATGGCCTGCCCCATGATCGAGGTGACCAACCTGATGGTGCCGCGCGAGAACCGTTGCGCATGCTCGCTCTCACGAGGGTCGTGCTGGGTCGAGGAGAGCAACGCGAAATCGTCGTAGTTCTCCTCGGTGAACCGGACGTACGCCAGGGTCGACTCGACGAGCCGGCGGGTAGGGCTGTCGTGCTCTTCGAGGAACGGCGGCCGGAGGTAGCCCTCGACGAGTCGCTCCATGATGCGCTCGATCACCGCCGCCCGCAGCCCCTCCTTGTCGCCGAAGTGGTGATAGATCGCGCCGACGGAGCTGCTGATCATCCTGGTGCTGGGCGGCACCGGCCGCCTGTATG
>JAGIBJ010000055.1:0-27831 GCA_017744415.1 Solirubrobacteraceae bacterium | reverse complement strand
GGAGGCATTGGCCGAGTATGCGACCGCCGCCACCGAGACCCGCGTGAACGGCTCGAGCTTGAGGGCCTCTTCGGCTGCATCGAGGATGGCGACCCTGGTGAGGTCGCTCGTTCGCGTGGGGTCTTGCATGACTCCGATCCTGGCATCGCGCGGGCACGAAGTGAAGCCGCTCGGCGCGCCTGTAGACCATGAAGTCCGAACGTCGTTCTGAGTGGCAAGCGTACGTTGCGGTTCGCGACCGTCAAGGCCGGTTCGCAGCCCGTCCCGCACACAAAGGAATGTGTCCCTTGCTCGCCAATCTGCGACGCGCCGCTGCGACAGCCGCGCTCGTTCTCTCCGTCCTCGCGCCGGCCAGTGCCCTGGCCGACGCCCCCACGAATCTGACCGCCGAACCGCTGGTCATCGCCCCGGGCTTCAAGGGGTGTGGCGTCGCGCTGCAGACCTCTGACGGTCACTCGTCGTCGTTCAACGGCATGCTCAACTCCGCCGCGCAGCTCGCCGCCTGGCACTGGAAGCCGGTCGGCACGCCTGCGGGCGTCAACAACCCGCCGGCGGTGCCCTCTTCGCGGGTGCACGTCTGGCGCAACGACGCCGGCACGCCGGCCAACCAGCAGTACGACCAGTGCCAGGGCATGGACACCCTCGTGACGCGGTTCTACAACCGTCTGTCCGCCCTCCGCACGAGCTGGGGGATGGGCCCGAACGACAAGATGGACGTCGTCGGCATCTCGTACGGCACGGTGATCACGCGAGCCTGCATCCGCAACATCAACGGCAACACCCCGAACTGCGCCGCTTGGATCGACGACTGGATCGGTCTCGCGGGCCCCGCCCACGGCACCGCGGTGGCCACGGACGCGAACTGTGCGGCCGGCACCTTGATCCTGATCCCCTACTCGATCTGCACCAAGCTCTACCCGACGGCTGACCCGGCGAACTTCATCAACCGCCTCAACAGCGTCGACGAGACGCCCGGCACCGGCGAGTTCACGACGGTGTGGTCGGCCAACGACGGCATCGTCGAGCCCGGCGCAGGAGGTGCCCCGTCGGGACCGATCAACGGCGCCGCCAACTGGCAGGTGAAGGCTGACGGCCCGAAGTTCGCCGGCGACCCCACGCCGTACAGCCCGATCTCTTCCGATCCGACGCATGCGAACGCCATGAGCTCGAGCTGCCCCGGTTGGCCCGACCTGGCCGCGACCCCGAGCTTCAACGAGGGCTCGATCGGTGGGATCGTCGAATGGGCGGCCTACGAGCTGCTCGACATCCAGCCCCACGGTGTCGGCAACGGGAAGATCCTCTGCACGGTCGGTCCTCCGAGCTAGCCGACGGCCACGACGGCCGTGCCGACCCAGCGTCCGGCTGGGTCTGCACGGCCGGGTGGCGCGATCGCCCCGCCGCTGCCCGCGTGCGCCCGACGACTCGCGACGCACAGTTTCACAAGGCCCCGGATCCCCTTTAGGGTGGCGTATCCGCTCGGTTTGGGGAGGCCGATATGTCAGCGTGGGGAGTTGACGAGGACGACTCGACATTCGCGCAGTTGCTCGAGTTTGCGCCGGACGCCATCATCGGCGTCGACGCGTCGGGCGTCATCGTGCTCGCGAACCAGCAGGCCGCAGACCTGTTCGGCTTCGCGCGCGGCGAGCTGCACGGACAGGAGATCGAGCTGCTGGTGCCCGACGTCTCGCGCTCGGGGCATCCGCTGCACCGCGCCCGCTACTTCGCCGATCCGCGCCGGCGCGCGATGGGTGCCGGGCTCGATCTCGCCGGCCGGCGCCGCGACGGCACGGAGTTCCCGGCCGAGATCTCGCTGTCATCGCTCGACGCCGACGGCAACCGGATCGCGCTCGTGGCGGTGCGCGACGTGTCCGAGCAGCGGGCCGCCGCGCAGGTGCAGGCGCGGCTCGCGGCGATCGTCGAGTCGTCGGGCGACGCGATCATCGGTCACCGCCGCGATGGCGCGATCACGAGCTGGAACCCCGCCGCCGAGGCGCTCTACGGCTACACCGAGGGCGAGGTGCTGGGACGCTCGGTGGCGCTGCTCCAGTGGGGCGCGGTGGCCGATCAGCTCGGCCCGCCGGACCTCGAACCGACGCGCGAGGCCGACGCCGTCCACCTGCACAAGGATGGCTCGCGCCTCGAGGTGGTGCAGACCATCTCGCGCGTCCGCGGCCGTGGCAACGAGGATCACGGCATGGCGACGATCGTGCGGGACGTCTCGGCCGCGCGGCGCGCGCAACGCACGTTCGAGGGCCTGCTCGAATTCGCACCCGATGCGATCCTCGGGGTCGGTGAAGACGGCACCATCGCGCTCGCGAATCGTCGCGCCGAGGCGCTGTTCGGCTATGGGCGTGAGGAGCTCGTCGGCGTCGGGCTGGAGCAACTCGTGCCGCGGCGGGTGATGGGACGCCATGCGGCCCACCGCCGCTCGTACCTCGCCGACCCGAAGGCGCGCCCGATGGGGCAGGGACTCGAGCTCGCCGGCCGCCGGCGCGACGGCAGCGAGTTCCCCGCGGAGATCAGTCTCTCGAGCCTGGAGACCGCCGAGGGCACCATCGCCGTGGCGGCCGTCCGCGACATCAGCGAACGCTCCGAGAGCGACCGCGAGCGATCCCTCCAGCGAGAACTCGCGCAGGCGCGGCGCCTGGAGAGCGTCGGTCAGCTGGCGGGCGGTATCGCGCACGACTTCAACAACCTGCTCGGCGTGATTCTCAGCCTCTCAGAACTCGTGCTCGACGAACTCCCCGAGGAGGGCGTCGCCCGCGAGGACCTGAACGAGATCACGGCCGCCGCGCAACGCGCGGCCGCTCTCACGCGGCAGCTGCTGATCTTCAGTCGCCGCGAGATGGTCAAGACGGAGGTCGTCGACCCTGCAGAGCTCGTACGCGACCTGGAGATGCTGCTGCACCGGGCACTCGGCGAGCGCGTGGAGCTCGAGGTCGGAGTCACCGAACCTGTGGCTTCGGTCCTCGCCGACCGCGGCCAGCTCGAGCAGGTGCTCGTGAACCTCGCCGTCAATGCGAGGGATGCCATGCCTGACGGCGGGAGGCTCAGCGTGCGGGTCGCGACCGTCGATCTCGACGTCCGGCAGGCCGAATCGCACCTCGGGCTCTCCGCCGGGCCCCACGTTCGCATCACCGTGCAAGACACGGGCGTCGGCATGCCGCCGGAGGTCATCGAGCGCGCCTTCGAGCCGTTCTTCACCACGAAGGGTCGGACGCAGGGGACTGGCCTGGGCCTCGCCACCGTCTACGGCATCGTCACCGACGCGGGCGGCCACGTCGCGCTGCACTCCGAGCCGGGCGAGGGCACGACGGTCGAACTCCATCTCCCCGCCACCGATCGCGCGAGCGAGGCGCTGGCGGCGCCGCGACCGACGCCCGCGTCAGGCAGGGGCGAGCGGGTGCTGGTCGTCGAAGATGAGCCGCGGATGCGAGATGTGGCGGCCCGCATCCTGCGTCAGGGCGGATTCGAGGTCGTCGTCGCGGGCGACGCCGCCGAGGCGCTGGAACTCGCCAAGGGTGCGGACATCGACCTCGTCGTGAGCGACGTGATCATGCCGGGCATGCTCGGGCCCGATCTCGCGGGGGCGTTGCGCGTTGCGCGGCCGCAGCTCAAGGTGCTCTTCATGAGCGGGTACAGCCACAAGGTGCTCGACGCCGGGGCGGTCGACGAGCCGGGCCTCACCGCGTTCATCGAGAAGCCCTTCACGCGCGCGCAGCTCTGCGCGGCGGCGCGCACCCTGCTCGATACCCGCGCTCCGGCGTGAGGGCGACGCCGGAGCGCGGCGGCTCAGCCGGCGGGGTTCGGCGCGCGGAGCACCTTGAGGTATTCCACGAAGCCATGGTGCGCGTAGAACCCGAGCGCGCTGGCATTCCCGCTGAAGACCGTGATCGTGAGCTCAGGCAGCCCCTCGTGAGCGGCCTGGCGGCGGGCCTCGGTGAGCAGGGCGCTCCCGACCCCGAGCCGGCGAGCATCGGGGTGCACGGCGATCGTCTCCAGGCAGCCGACGCGGTCGTTCGCGAACGTGGTCTCGGCGCCGAGGTCGGTGACGACGCAGTAGCCGACGTCGCGCCCGTCGGAGGTGGTCGCGATGAGAGCGAACGCCGACGGCTCGGTGAGCCACTCGGCGTACCGGCTGCGCCGCATGCCCCACGATTCCTCGCGCGAGCGTGCCGGACCGAGCTCGGGGAGCGTGAGCTCGTGGTGCTCGCGCAGCGCGTTCCATAGCGGCTCGGCGCGGTCGACCTCCGCCGGATCAAGGCGCGCGATGGTGAAATCGGCCATCAGAGCGCCATCCCGAGCACGCGTTCCACCGGCGTAAATCCGGCGCGCTCGTAAAACGCCGCGGCGCGCACGTTGCCCTCGATGTAGCCCACCTGCAGATGGGTGTAACCCTCGCTGCGCGCGCCATCCTTGGCGGTCTGCAGGAGCCGCTCGCCGATCCCGGCGCCGCGCTCGCCAGGAGCGACGACGAGCGTTTCGAGGCCGACCAGCGGCCCTGCCTGCCACGACGCCCATTCGCCGGCGCGCGACACGAACGCGTAGCCCACGGGCTCGCCGGCGCGCTCGGCCACCCAGAGCCACGCCCCCTCGGCCAGTCCGTGCTCGTAGATCCCGCGGCGCACCCGCCACGAATCCTCCGGATCGCGCGCGGGCAGGTCGATCGAGCCGAGGCTCACGTGGTGGGCCTGAAGCGCCTTCCAGAGCGGCGCAACCACATCGAGCTCGGCGGGATCGGTGAGCTGACGGATGACGAGATCGTCGGCCATTACCCGATCCTACGAGGCGCGGCGAGCCACCGGCCCGCTGCCATGGCGGGTTCGGTGGCGCGGCGACGTTGGGCGGCCGCGCGAAGGTCGCGGGCGCGCGAGCGACTACGAACCGGCGACCGCCGGTGTGGCCTCGGCGGGGGCGCCGCCATCAGTGCCGTCACCGCCGTCGGTGTGGCCGCCGGGCAGGCGGGCCCGCACGCGCTGCGCCGTGCCGCGCACGCCGTCACGCAGCAGCGGGCGCTCGAAGAGGTAGGTGATCAGGGCGGCGACGACGATCGACATCACGATCCCGAAGAGCATGTACGGGAGCCGCCACGTCGGGTCGTCGGTTGGCGGATCGGTGTCGGCCGGCCAGATCCCCTCGTTGCGGATGAAGAGCCCGACGCCCTGGTGCCAGAGGTAGAGGTTGTAGGAGATCGTCGAGAGGAACACGAGCACCCGGTTGCTCAGCACCGCCCGCCACGCCGGCAGCGCGAACGCCGAGGCCACGGCGAGCGACATGAACAGCGCGCCGATGTACGCGCGGTTCTCCGACTGCCAGTACGCGATGGGGCGATCGAAACGCACGTCGTAGGCCCACCGGAACACGATCAGCACCAGCACGAACGAGAGCAGCGCGGCGACCGTGATCGGCAGCTTCAGCTTGGCCGCGGTCTTCGGGCGCTGGCGGATCCACACCATCACCCAAGCGGCGAGCATGCCGAACGCGAAGAGATCGATGAACGACGGCAGGAAGTCGGTCCAGAACTTGAAGTGGTCCTCCGTGCCGCCGCGGATCCACGCGCGGTACGCGATCGCCCCGCCGACCATCAGGGCGAACGTGATGAACGGGCGACGCTTGAACACCCACGCGATGAACGGGAACAGGAGGTAGAACTGCACCTCCACGGCCAGCGACCACAGCACCCCGTTGAAGCTCCCGTGCGTGGGCACTGAGAAGTTGTGGAGGAACAGCAGGTGCAGCCCGAGATCGGCGAACTTGCCGTGCTCCCACGTCGACGGGTAGAGGCTCGGCACGAAGAACGCGAACACCACCAGCACCAGCAGGTACGACGGGATGATCTTGATCGCGCGCCGGTAGAAGAAGTGCCCGACCGCGAACTGCTTGCCGCTGGCGATCGGGTAGTACAGGCAGAACGCGCTGATGAAGAAGAACAGCTCGACGCCGAGGAAGCCGGCGAACTGGATGAACTCGAGGTTGTGCGTCTTCGTGCCCGGCAGCGGGATGACGTAGAACGAGAGCAGCCAGTAGTGGAAGAGCACCACGAGCGCGATCGCGAGACCGCGCAGGCCGTCCATGACGGCCACGTGCTCGGTCGGTTTGCCCGGCGCGGGGGTGACGATCGCGTCGGTCGTCAGCGACGCGGGCGGCGTCTCGCTAGCCGGCATCGCCGTCGGACGGCGTGGCCTTGTCGGCCGTAGGAGCGACCGTCGCCGGCTCCGCGGTGTCGGCCGGGGCGTCATCAGCCGGGGCTTCGTCGGCCTCGGTCTTCAGCTCGGGGTGCAGCGCCGGGTCGTTGTCGTCGCCACGCTTGAGCGCCCAGGCGCAGCCGGCGACGATCGCCAGCAGCAGGATGGCGAGCGGCACGAGCCACTTGCTCGGGGTCTTGCCGGGCGGCGTGGAGGTCGGCGCGGCGGAGCTGCCGCTGTCGGCAGCGCCGGTGGCGCCGACGGCGTCGGCGACGATCGCCCCGTCCGGGACGGTGTCGGCCTTCTCGAGCGAGACGGCGTCGAAGTCGGCCTCACCCTGGGCGAGCTCGCCGAAGCGGCCGAGCGAGAGCACCGGAGTGACCTGCTTGTTGTCGCCGGTACGGATGTACAGCGTGGTCTTGTGCCACTTGTTGTCGCCCTGGACCGACGCGGTGGTGGTCGTCGCGCCGTCGAGCATGAGCACGGCGGGGACGTCCTTGCCGGTGGGCACGCGAACCTGTGCCGTGAACTTGTAGGTGGTCTGCGGGTCGACGTCGACCGGCAGGAACACCCGCGTGTGGTTCTGCTTGCTGGCCTTCAGCTGCAGGAACTGCGAGCCGTCGTAGGCATCGCCGCGCTGCACCGTGACGGTGCTGGCGCCGGCGACGTACTCGACGACCTTCCATTCCTTCGGCAGCTCCTTGACGGCATCGAACGAGCCGTTGGTGCCTGGCACGAGGGAAAGCGCGGCGCCCGTGAGCGCCGCAGCGATGACTGCCCCCCCGATCATGTGCGCGTCGCTAGGCGGCGGTGACGATCGTCTTCACCGAGGCGACGGCGCCGCCCGGCACTTCGATCTCGACCTGGTGCGTGCCGACCTGCTTGATCGGCTCCGAGAGGAGCACGGCGGACGGCTCGACGCGGATGCCTCGGGCGTCCTTGATCGCGTCGGCGATGTCCTTCGCGGTGACCGAGCCGAAGAGGCGGCCATCTTCGCCGGCCTGCTGCTCGATCGTGAGGACGGTGCGACCGAGTGTGGTCGCGTTCTCCTGGGCACGCTCGACGGCCTCGCGCTTCTGGCGCTCTTCCTCGTCCATCCGCTTCTGCGCGGCGGCGATGGCCGCATCGGTCGCGTTGGAGGCGAGCTTGCGCGGCACGAGGTAGTTGCGCAGGTAGCCCTTGGTGACGTCGACGACGTCGCCCTTCTTGCCGAGCTGATCGACGTCCTTGAGCAGGATGACCTGGGCCATGGTTACTCCTTGGACTCGCCGGCGTCAGCGCCGGCAGCCGCTGCTGCGGGCTGACGCTCGCCGCGATCGCCGCCACGGTCGCCACCGCCGCCGCCACCCGAGCGCTCGGCACGGCCGGCGCGGGTCTCACGGACGGTCTCGACGACGTACGGCAGCAGCGAGAGCTCGCGGGAGCGCTTCACGGCGATGGCCACGTCACGCTGGTGCTTGCGGCAGCAACCGGTGATTCGACGAGTGCGGATCTTGCCGCGCTCAGACACGAAACGCTGGAGCGTGGTCGTGTCCTTGTAGTCGATGTCGACGATTTTGTCCTTGCAGAACGGGCAAGGCTTGCGACGGCCGCCGCCGCCGAGCTTCTTGTCACGCCGCTTGCCGGGCTTGCTGTTGCGCTGCTTTGCCACGAGGTACTTGCTGAGAGAAAACTGGTGAGAGAAATGTGCCCGCAGGGCCGCGAGCCGACGGCGAATACTGCCATGAACGCGCTCGCGATGTCGTCCGCCTCATGCGCTACGGGTGCGCGCCGAGTGAATCGGCGCCTGTGCACGGGACGGTCCGGAGCACTCTAGAGGGTGCGCCGGGGCCCGTGCGGCGGTCGCTGCGCCACGCCGAACGGCGGGCGGAGCGGAGCCGCCCGCGCGCCGCACTCAGGTGCGTGGGCAGCCGTTCTTCGTCGGCCGTCCGCGAAGACGGTCGTCGATCCAGCGGAAGGCGTCTGGGACCCCCACGATGGCCGCTTGGAAGTGCTTGAGGCCGGAGTACGGGTGCCACTCGACGTTCGCGCCCTCGCCGCACCACTGCTGGCGCAGCTTCACGGTCGCCGCGAACGGCAGCACCTCGTCGGTGCGGCTGTGGAACATGTAGACGGGCGTCGACGGCGCCACCTTGCCGGGCGCGTTCTCGGCGAGGCGTGCACGCCACGCGGGCGCCTCGAGCGGGTTGGTCGTCGTCACGTCGGCGATGTGGAAGCCCTTGTACTTGTCGAGGATGTCGCCGAAGCAGAGGTCGAGGATCGTCGAATAGCGCTCGGTCTTGCCGCGCTCGTTGAGGAAGTCGTCGAGGTGGAGTTCCGAGTAGGTGGCGTCGTACCCGACGGCCGCCGCGAAGGCGTAGCCGGCGTACTGGCCGCCGTCGAGCGATTCGCCCGCCGCGAATGGATCCGCGATCACGCCGCCGGCGACGACGCCCTTGAGTGGCACGTCTGGGGCGTACGTCGGCTGCAGCTCCGCGGTCATCGCGGCCGCGCCGCCGCCCTGCGAGTAGCCGTAGACCATGGTGGGCGCCTTGCTGGAGATCGACGCCGGCGCGAAGCTGCGCGCGGCGCGGATCATGTCGAGCTGGCTGAAGGCGGCCGAGCGGTTGACGGCGTAGGCGTGGTCGCCCGGGGTGCCGAGGCCCTCGTAGTCGCTGACGACCACGTTGTAGCCGCGGTCGAGCAGCAGGTTGATGAGGAGGAAGTCCTGGACGCCGCCGTTCTCGATGCGGCGGCTGGGGGCGCAGCGGTCGCCGGTGCCCTGCGAGCCGAGCGCGTACGCGATCAGCGGGCGGCGGTCGTCGGCGAGCCCGAAGCGGTGGGATCGGTAGATGGCGCCGCTGACGGCGATCGGCTCACCGAGCGCGTTCTCCGACGTGTAGAGCATCCGCCAGATGCGGGTGCCGCGGCCGGGCTTGGTCCACGACCGCGAGTAGTTCACCGACTCGCTGCGGATGACGGTGCCGGGAGGCGCGTCGGGCAGCGGGTTCGGTGGCTCGTAGAAGCCCGGGTAGGCCGACGCAGGCGCGGCGCCGAGCGCGAGCGCCGCAGCGGCGGCGAAGAACAGGACGCGAAAGCGGCGCAGGAGGCGCAAGCGGCTGCGCAGCGGGGGGAGTGCTGCGCAGCCGGCGCCGGGGGACACTGGACGGGGCATTTGGAGACTCCGCGGTTGGGACGGGCCGGGGGGCCGACTGCGAACGAACCGGGGACTCCGAGCTCCGTTCTGTGTCGACCGTAACACCGGTCTGGAAGAACGTCCAGGGTTTGGGTCGAGCTGACGGGTGCTCAAATGGGTTCGGGTCGCGCGCCGGCGTCGAATCCGCCGCCGAGGCCACGGCCTGGCCTCGCCACCGGGGCGGCCGCGTCCACGGCGCGCCGGACGAGGCGGGCGCCCTCGCGATCGGTGAGCACGTCGCGCACGACGCCGTCGCCGTCGATCACGAGCGCGACGCGCGCAGGCACCACGGGCCCCCAGCGCTGGCGCAGGCCGCCGATGCCGACGCTCTGGGCGATTCGGGCGCCGTCGGCGGGGCGCACGGGAAGATCCAGCTCGTCGAAGGCCTGGCGACGTCGCAGGCGCTCTGGGTCCTCCGCGATCACGGCCGCGACGTCGCCGCCGGCCACGTTCATGGCGAAGCGCTCGGCCTGCAGGGTGCGCAGGGCGACGGAGATGCCGTCGTCCTGGCCCGGCGGGCGCTCCTTCTCGGCGCCGCCGATCAGCACCACGCCGGGCGTTGGGAGCGCGTCGCCGAGGATCGCCGCGAGCTCGGCGGGCACGGCATCGCCAGGGCGCACTTTGGTCGGGATCGGCCGGGCGTCGGCCCAGCGCCGCCGCCGCTCGGGCAGGTGGATGCGCGCGAAACCCTGCCCCGGCAGCTCCACCCAGCGCAGCGTGAAGAAGCTCACGAGGAACGAGATCGCGAGGAGCGCGAGCGTGGAGACGATCCACTCCTCCGGCGTGTTGAGCGGGAACGCCGGCTCGAACGCGTTCATGATCGGCGCGTGCCAGAGGAACACGCCGTAAGAGATGCCGGCGATCAGCTGGATCGGGGCCGAGCCCATGATCTTGCGCGTGCGGCGCTCGGGCGGCGTCATCACGGCGGCGGCCATCAGCCCGATGAGCGCGAACGTGGAGCTGTCCCAGCGGGCGAAGCGGGGGAGCCAGCCTTGGTCGGAGATCACCGTCAGGAACCAGAGCCAGGCAAGTGCGGCGAGCACCATGAGGAGCGGGACTCCGCGCGGCGCCCAACGGTCCGGGCGGTCCCAGCGCATCACGGCGAGGCCAAAGAGCATCCCGGCGCCCCAGATGTCGACCCACGCGGGCGGCGCGAACCAGATGCCCCACTCGTCGTAGTCCACCCCCTGCCATGCGGCGACGCCCTTCCAGGTGAGCCCGATCAGGATCAGCGCGACGGCGAACGCGGTGCAGCCCCGCCAGCGCGCCTGCTCGTCCCGCAGTTTCGAGATGCGCCGCATCAGCGGGATCCCGACGGCTGCGAGCACGAACACGAAGAAGATCTCGACGCTCAGGTACCAGGCCGGGTCGATCGTCCTGAAGATGTGTTCGGAGCTCCAGCTCTGCATCAGCGTGATGCCCCAGAGCAGGTCGTTCCACTGCGTCTCGGTGCCCGCGTAGCGGATCTCCCACACGATCAGGAAGACGAGGATGTACAGCGGGACGAGCCGTGCGAGGCGCTTGATCACGAAGTCGCGTGGCGCCGGGAGCGACTTGCCCGCGATCGTTGCCCGCATGAGCTGAACGGCCACGCCGAAGCCGGTCATGATGAAGTAGAAGCTCAGCAGCCAGTCGAGGTTGCGGACGATCGAATCGCTGAGCGTGCCGAGCTGCAGCACGAAGCCGCTGGGGCCCCGCGAGTGCTGGTAGGTGTGGAAGATCACCACCGTGATCACGATCAGCCGGAACGCATCGAGCTGCTCGTAGCGCGGCAGCTTCGTGGCCGTGCGCGCGGCCGGCCTGGGCGGTGGAGGCGGGGTCCCGCCTCCGGCCGCGAGCGGCGGAGCCTGCGGGTTTGCCGTCGTCATCGCTGGAGCTGCTTCTCCCGCTTCTTCGCCGAGGCACGCAGCGAGAGCACGGCGATGCCGGCGAGCGAGCAGCCGAGCACGAGGAGCGGCCACTTCACGCGGCCCGGCAGGGGCGTCGTCGCGGAGGCGGCGGCGCGCGTGTCGGCCACACGCGTGGTGACGCCGTTACGCGTGACGTCGGTGACGAGCGCGCTCAGCGCTGAGGGCTGCACGCCCGCAGTGAGGGGGCGCAGCGCCACGGCGCCGACGGCGAGCACCTGCGCCACGCCGCCGCCCACGTCGGCGATCGCGAGCGTGCCCGTAGGGGTGCCGCCCTTCACCTTGGAGCCGAGCGACGTCGGCACGCTGCCCGAGCGGGCGAGCACGAGCGCGGGGCGTTTCGGATCGGGGTCGCCGCCGAAGCGCACGGTGGGGAGCGGCACCTCGCCGTCGATCCGGCGCACCTCGGCGAGCACGCTCACGACGGCAGCGGCCTCGGTGAGGCTCGGAGTCTTGGGCAGGATCACGTCGCTCGTGCGCGCGTTCGGCTTGGTATCCAGCGGGTAGGGCCAGGCGGAGAGCGAGGCGTTGCGCGGCGAGCGCTCGCTCACGCGCACCTGGAGGGTGCCCGTCGGCTGCACCTCGGTGCGCACGGTGCCGAGGGCGCCGCAGCGGGGCTTCGTGCCGGTCGATTCTGCTTCGACCGTGATGCGGTTGGTGCCGGGGACGAGGTCGCCGCGGAGGTAGCTCGGGCCCGAGCCGGCGAGCAGGGTGTCGACGCTCACCGGCTGGCCGTTCGCGCGGCCGAGGCGAGTGTCGATCTTGCGGTCGTTCACCTTGAACGACGTGCGCGTCTGGCCTGCGGCGTCGATGTTGGCGACCACGCGGAGCTGTGCGCCACGCTGCACCTCGTAGCGGCCGGGGAGCTGGAAGAACACCGTCGCCGCCGAGCGGCCAGGGCCCTCGTCGGAGGCGCCGCCGAGCTCGATCGTCGCCGGGAGCGGGAGGCGCGCGGGCGTGGCGGCGAGCTTGCCAGGGGTGATGGAGCTGCCGTGCTCGCTGCGGGTCGAAGGGTCGCCGATGGCACGCGCCGCGTCGATCAGCTGCTGGCCGGTGCCGCCGATGGTGAGCGTCGGGATCCCGGAGCGGGTGCTGATCCGCAGGCGGGGTGCGCCGGGGCGGTCGTCGATCATGAGCGTCGCGCGCTCCTTCTCTCCGGCGATGCGAACTCGCACGCCGGGGTAGCCACGCGCCTGCGAGATCGCGCCGGCCGCGATGCCGGCGGCGGCGATGCCGGCGGGCGTGGGCGCGCCGCCGGCGAAGCGCAGCAGCACCGGTGCCGGCCCGTCGCCGACGGTGCCGACGAGCGCGGCGGGCAGGTCGCGGATGGCGAGGTCTTCGTTCACCGCGCCCTCGAGCTCGAGCTTGGAGCCCGGGAGCACCTGCAGGGTGGCGGTGGGATCGTCGGGCGCCGCGCACTGGCCGAGCGTGGTGGCGAGCGTCGCCGAGATCTCGATCGGGAGCACGTGGTTGCCGGCGAGGTCGGTGGCCGGGAGGTCGACGGAGATCGTGCGCTCGCCGGGCCAGGCGCGGCCGGCGGCCACCTGGCGGCCGCCGATGCTCACGGCCACGCGCGAGCTGGCGGCGAGCTGGCGGTTGCCGGCGAGGTTGAGGGTGAGGCGGCCGCGCGCAGCGGTCCACCAGCCGGGAACGCGCACGCTCCAGGCGGTGCGCGGATCGCCCGCGGTCACGCTCACCGGGCTCGCGCCGGGCGGCACGAGCTCGACGGTGCGCACGCCGCTGATTGTCGGCGTGCCCTGTTCGATCGCGGTGGGCTCGCTGCTCGTCTCCGGCTGAGGCGCCTCGGGCACCGCGGGGATCACGGGCACGTCCTGGGCGCGGGCGTTGGGCGTGAGCGGGCCCGCCGCGCCGATCGTGAGCGTCGCGGTAAGCGCAGCGGCCGCAACGGTGGCCGAGCGGCGTGCGGTGACCACCCAGCGCTCGTCGCCCAGCATCTCCCGGCCGAGGGCGAGCAGCGCCACGAAGTTCCGCATCTGGGTGTACACCGGCGACAAGATGCCGAAGATGACGTAACGCCCCGCTCCTTGGACTTGACGCGTCGTCGGCATCGACAGCCGGTACGTGACCAGTGCAGCGACGGTGCCGGAGGTGAACGTGAGCAGCACGGACACGGCGACGAGCGGGTCGAACTGCAGCTCCATCCGCCCGTTGAGGAAGAGGTCGCTGAGGATCAGCGTGACGATCTGCAGCGAGAGGACGGGGAAGATCTCGCGCCACGCGAGCAGCACCGTCCAGTAGCCCTTCAGCGTCCACGACATCTGCTCGCTGCGCCAGATGGAGCGCTGGTGGCGCATCGTCACCTGCAGCCAGCCCTGGGCCCAGCGGGTGCGCTGACGCACCCAGCCGCGCCAGCCGGAGGGCGCGAGCTCGGTGGAGATGACGGTGCGGTCGTGCACGAGCCGGTAGCCGGCGAGCAGCGAGCGGGTGGAGGCGTCGATGTCCTCGGTGAGCATGCCCTTGTCGAACCGGATCTCGCGGATCACGTCGGTGCGCCACCAGCCGTTGGCGCCGCCGAAGATCGCGGTGTCCATGAGGAGCGAGCGGCCGGCGTGTGCGAGCCCGTAGATCTGTTCGAACTCGATCGCGACGATGCGGGTGAGGAGCGAGCGATCGCTGTCGCGGATCACGCAGCGGCCCTGCACCACGTCGTAGCCCTCGTCGAACCAGCGCAGGGCGCGGGCTGCGGCATCGGGCTGGAGCCGGTGGTCGCTGTCGAGGATCGCGGTCACCTGCCCGCGGGCATGGTCGATCGCGACCTCGAGGTTCTCGGCCTTGGACGTGCTGCCCTCCACCCGGACGACGTCGAGGTTCGGGTGGCGGGCAGCGAGCTCGTGGAGGTCGTTCTCGATGGGGAGGTCGACCGGCGTGTTGTAGGCGACCACCACCTGGAGACGGTCGGCGGGGTGTTGGAGATCCTCGACGAGCGCGCGGGTGGATTCGAGGATCACCTCCTGCTCGTTGGGCAGGTAGGCGACGAGGATCACCGTGAGCGAGCGCACCGGCCCGCCGGCGCCGTGCATCGCCGGGCCGCGGCGGCGGCGGCCGCTCATCAGCGCCTCGGCGATGATCAGGATGCTGGTGACGACGAACGCCGTGGCGACCACCATCTGCAGGCCTGCCCGGAGATCGTCCGAGTAGGGCCCGGCGCCGAGGATGATCAGGAGCGGCGATCCGATGCAGATCGCGTGGATCCCGAAGAGCTGAACCCAGGCCGACTGGCGCAGCCGCCTCACGAGGCGGTGGCTCGCTCGGGCAGCTCCGTGCGGCTCGCGAACCAGCCGCTGACCTCGTCGACGCGGTGCGGCCAGTCGTCGGCGAGGATCGAGAGGAGCTTGCCCGAGCCCTCCTCCGGCTCGGCGGCGGTGTCACAGCCCACGGCAGCGATCGGCAGGTCGGCGTAGCCGTGGCGGTCGGCCCAGCGGCGGAGGGCGTCGGGCGTGGCGTCCCGGACGCGCCCGACGATCACGATCGCGGAGATCCCGTGGCGCCCGTTGGTGAGGCGGGCGACTCCCTGGGCGGCCGTCTCCGCCGTGAGGACGCGGTGCCCGCGCGCGCGAAGGTGGGTGGCGACGAGGGCCGCGCCGACGCGCTCGCCGCTGATCAGCAGCAGCGTGGGCGGTACGGGTGCTGAGCCGTCCTTGGGGGAGGCTTGGTACATGCGGGGATCTCGCGGGCAGAGTGCTGGGGGACGCGGCCCGTGGAGGCCACAGCGGACGATGCCGTTACGCGTCAGGATGTTGCGTGAGAGTCGGCACAATTTCCCGCCCGCATTCCGGTGTCGTGCGTTACCGGTGCGGGCGGAAACGGCGAGGGCCCCGCACGCCGATTCCGGCGGGCGGGGCCCTCGCATGGGTGACGGGTCGCGCGCGGTCGGCGCGGCCCGCGTCACCCGGGCTTTGAAGTGCGTGGAGCGGCCGGCCGCCGCCCGCCTTCGGCTTAGAACGGGATGTCGTCCTCGCCGGGATCCGGCAGGTTGCCGCCGCGCTGCGGGGCCGGGGCGAAGTCGCTCGTGTCGACAGCGACATCGCTGCCCTGCCGCGAGTAGCCACCCTGCTGCGGCGCTGCTGCCGGCTGACGGTCGTAGCCGCCGCCGCCTCCACCGCCGCCGTAGCCGCCATCGCCGCGCTGGCCGCCTCCACCGCCCGAGTAGCCGCCGTTGCCGCCGCCCTGGCCGCCGTAGCTCCCGCCCTGGTCGTAGCCGCCGCCTTGCTGGTAGCCGCCCTGGCCGCCACCGCCACCGCCACCGCCGCGCTGGCCGAGCACCACGTCGCGGGCAAGGATGTCGACGGCGGAGCGCTTGTTGCCGTTGGGGTCGTCCCAGGAGCGCCACTGCAGCTGGCCGGCCACGGTGACCGGGTCGCCCTTGGCGGCGTTCTTGCTGAGCCAGTCGCCCTGACCGCCGAACACGGTCACGTCGAAGAAGTGCGCGCGGTCCTCCCACTCGCCGCTCTGCTGGTTCCGGCGCCGCTCGTTGTGCGCGATGCTGAACGAGGTGATCACGGTGCCGCCCGGCGTGGCGCGGACCTCTGGGTTGCGGGTCAGGTTGCCGGAGACGACCACCTGGTTGATCTGAAAGCCCATTGCTTCTTGCTCCGATTGCTTGAGAGCCAGTCTATGGACGGCCGCGGGCAGCAGGAACGCTCGCGTGCAAGTTGGAACCGTCACGCGCGAGAGACGTCGCAAACTGCGCACTTCTGCGCGTGTCGCCGGTGGTCGTGGGGCGCCACAACGACGAAGGGCGCCCGATGGGCGCCCTTCGCAAAGCATGGTGTGGCTGCGGCTTGCGCGGCCCGTTCGGCACTCGTGCCGAAGGTCTACCGCTCGCGGTCCGAGCGATCCGCGGTGCCGGCGACCGGCTCGCCGGGAGCGACGGGCTCCGGCTGGTTGGCGCCGTTCTTGATGATGCGGAAGCGGACGACCGGGTCGCTGATCTTCAGCTGGCGGTCGATCTCGGCGATGAGGCCGGACGGACCCTTGAACTGGATCAGGTGGTAGGAGGCCTGGTTGTGCTTGCCGATCTCGAAGGCGAGCTGGCGAACGCCCCAGTCCTGCGCACCGACGAGCTCACCCTCGGTGATGATGCGCTGCTCGACTTCTGCGAGGAGCGTCTCACGGGTGTCGTGGTCGACAGCCGGGTCAAGGAGGGCGACGAGGTCGTAGGTAGGAGCTTCTGCAGCCATGCGACGGCGCAGGTTAGCGCACTCGGACCCGTTCCCGCCGCGCGGTGCGCTACAAGCCGCCGACGGGGGACACGTGGAGGCACACCTTGCACGCCTCTTCGTGCCGCCGTCGGCACCCCGTTCGAGCCGCTGCTCGGCGAACCCGGCGCGGCCGAGGGGGGCGAATTCTCGCCGTCCGGCGCCTCCTAGAGGTAGTGAGACTTTCGCGTCGTCCCGCCCGCCCTGCTGCCTCGCGCCCCCTGTCGGAGGCGTTCGCGCGCCCGTCCGAGCGCGAGCGCGGCCCCTCGACGGGCCGCGCGCCGGTGCAGCCGCTGCTCCTGATGGCCGCCGCGCTGGTCGCGCTCGCGCTTCTCCTCCCGCGTGACTCGGGCCCGGCGGTACCGGCCGATGCACTGCGGCCGGTGGCGACACGCGCGATGCCCAGACCCGACGACCCGGCGGACGCGGGCCCAACCACGACGGCTCCAGGCGCCAAGTCGGGCGGCAGTTCGGCCGCCTCGGTGATCCCCGGCGAAGCCGAGCCGACACCGCGCGCGACCGCGAAGCCGCGTCGCACAGCAAGGCCACGCCGAACGCCGCGCCCGCGGCGCCGGGTGACGCAGCAACCGCGGCCGACGAGCGCCCCGGTCGCCCCTCGACGGGCCGCGCCCGTCGCCGTCCCGGCGAGCCGCCCGCCAGCCTCGAAGTCTCACTCGTCATCGGCCGGCTCCGCCGCCGAGCGGGAGTTCGGCCCTTAGCCGGGCTCGGGCGGCGGCACCGCCACGGGCCGCTGGCCGGAGCTCTTGCGCTCGATGTCGGCGAGCTGCGCGTCGATCCACTCGCCCGGGTCGGTCGAGTGCACGATGCGCTCGAGGCCCTTCCAGCGCACGTCACGCTCGAACGGGCTCATCGTGAGGGCCCGGTGGAAGGCGTCGGCAAGCTCCTGGATGTCGAACGGGTTCACCGAGATGGCGTGTTCGCCGAGCACCTCGTGAGCACCCGTGTTCTCGCTGAGGATCGAGACGCCGCTGCGGGTGTTGACGAGCGGGCCCTCCTTGGCGACGAGGTTCATGCCGTCGAACATCGCGTTCACGAGGAGCACGTCGTAGTGCTTGTAGGCAGCGAGCGCCTCCTCGAGGTTGTCGCGGAGCTTGAGCTGGATCGGCATCCAGTCGGGCGTGCCGTGGTGGTGATTGACGACCGCGACGAGCGCCTCGATCTTCTCGAGGTACTCCGCGTACTCGGGCACGTCGGTGCGCGACGGGATGAGCTGCGCGACGAACGTGACGCGCTCGAGGAACTCGGGGTGCTGCTCGAGGAACAGGTCGAAGGCCGCAAACCCGCGGAGCACGTTCTTGGAGAGGTCGGCGCGGTCGACGCGGATGATCAGGAACTCGCGCCGGCGGCGCAGCAGCTCCTCCTCGTAGTGCTTCGTGTCTTCAGAGGCGGCGAGCCGCTTCGTCATGCGCCAGTCGATCGGGAGCGGGTAGGCGCGCACCCATACCTCGCGGCCGTCGCGCGCGATCACGACGCCCTTGTCGAAGTCGACCTCGAGCCCCATCAGGTCGCGGCAGCACTGCATGAAGTTCCAGCGGTAGGAGCGCGTATGGAACCCGATGATGTCGTTGCTGAGGATGCCGTCGAAGATCTCTTCGCGGATGCGGCGGGGCAGCACGCGCCACGAGTCCGGCTGGGTCCACGGGATGTGGATGAAGTGGTGCAGGAACACGCCGGGGCGCTGCTCGCGGACCATCTTCGGCAGGAGGTAGAAGTGATAGTCGTGCACCATCACGACGGGCTCGCCGTGGCGGTCGTACTCCTCGACCACGGCATCGGCGAGGTCTTTGTTGACCTGCTTGTAGCCGTAGTCGAACGCGTCGATCTCGCCCTGGCGGATGTACGGCGCGTTGCTGAGGTCCCAGAGGTAGTGCTGGATGAACCACAGCATCGGGTTGGCGACGACGTTGTAGAAGCCGTCGTACGCCTCGGGATCGGAGTTCACGAGGCGCACGTCGAACTCGCCGCCGGTGGGTGCCTCGATCTGGATCGCCGCGGAGCCGGCCTCCTCGGCCACGGCTCGGTCGCCCTCCGTGAGCGACGACGCCACCCACACCGACTGCCGGTGGCTCGCCAGACCCATCAGCGCCGTCACGAGGCCGCCGGTGCCGCGTTTGGCGGAGCCATCGACGCCGTAGCTCACCGGGCCGCGATTCGAGACGAGCACGACCGGCTGGTCGCCGGTGCGCTCGGCGGGCTCGGGGATCTCGTCGTCGACGTCGCTCATCAGGGGTGGCTTCGGCAGCGACGGGGCGCCGGCGCCACCCGGGAGCATAGGGATCGCCGGCTCGGCCGCCAGCGGTGCACCGCGGACTTCACCGGCCAGTCACGCGGGGGCTGGGGAATGGCGCGCGGCGGTGCTGCTCAGCGCTCGCCGAGGGTGACGTGCACCGTCACGCCGTGGCTGCCGCGGATCGAGCGCAGCGCGATGCGGTCGCCCGGCTGCTTCGTCGCGAGGACCGCGTCGATGTCTTCCGGCGAGGCGATCGGCTTGCCGTCGATCTGCGTGATCGCGTCCGAGCCCGTCGGCACGAGGCGGCCGGCGATCCACTCGCGGCCGGTCGGCGGGCGCAGCGTGGAGAACGAAGCCGGGCTGCCCTTCACGATGCCCTGGATCAGCACGCCCGTCGACGTGCTGAGGCGGAGCTCCTCGGCGCGGGTGGGCGTGATCCCGACCGTGTCGAGCCCGAGGTAGGCGCGGCGCACGCGCCCGCTGTCGGCGAGGGCCTTCCCGATGCGCACCACCGATGCGTACGGCAGGCCGACGACGGCGCCGGGCACGTTCGGCTCGACGGCCCGGGTCATCACGGCCACCACCTGACCGCGGCCGTCGACGAGGGGCCCACCGATGCCTTGCGTCCCGAGCGGAGCGGTCGCCTCGATGAGGCCCACCTCGCTCTCGCGGTTCTTGCGGGAGGAGCGGCCGAGGGTGACGACGGTGCCGGGGCGCACGGCCGGGCGGCGGGCCACGTAGTAGCCGACGCTCGCAAGCTCCTGGCCCAGCGTCGGCGCGGCGCCGGCCTTCGCGGCGGGCACGGTGTCGAGCTCGTTCACGCGCAGCACGGCGAGGCCGCTCACCGCGTCGACGCCCTGCAGCGTGGCCGTGTGCTCATCGCCCGAGCGCTCGCGCACCGTGATCGTGGCGGGCGCGGTGGACTTCGGGAGCGGGCGCGTGGTCGGCTTCGGCGTCGAGGTGGCCACGGGGGTGGTGCCGGTCGGGGTCGTCCCCGTCGGCGTCGTCCCCTCGGGCGTGGTGCCGCTCGGCGTCGTGCCCGTCGGCGTCGTCGAAGCCGGCTCGCTCTTGGGCGACGGCTTGGGCGTCGCGCGCTCCGCAGGCGCCGTCGGCTGGCGCACGAGGGCGGCGTCGGTGACGATCAGGCCGCGCTTGAAGACGGTGCCGGTGCCGGTGGTGGTGGAGCCGCCGCGCGTCACGCTCACGGCCACGACGCTCGGCAGGGCGTGGTCGATCGCGGCTTTCGCGAGCTGCGCGGTCGTCGTCTCACGGCTCACGGGTGCCGGGGCGCCGGCGTCGCGCTTGCCCAACGGGTCGTCGCCGCCGCAGGCGACGAGCGTGGTGGCGGTCGCAGCGACGAGCGCGCCGACGATGACTCGAATCGGAGGGAGCATGGGACGGACGGCGGACGCTATCCGATGGGTGCGGCGCAAGGGATCCACCATTCGCGGTGGTCCCGCCTCATCGATCGGCGATTCCCTATGCGGGGAGCGACAGGGTGAAGACCGTGGAGCCCGGCTCCGAGGCGACCGTGAGGTCGCCCTGCATGCGGCGAGCCAGCTCCCGGCCGATGGCCAGGCCGAGGCCGGAGCCGCGCGTCTCGTCGGAGGTGACGAAGGCCTCGAAGATGTCGCGGATGAGCTCGGCAGGGATGCCCGGGCCGTCGTCGGCGACGGTGAACTCCACGCGGCTACCGCGTCGCCGCGCGCCAACGGTGATGTTGGTGCCGGCGGGCGTATGGGTGAGGGCGTTGTTCACGAGCGCGCGCAGGAGTTGCAGCACGCGGTCCCCGTCGACGAGCGCCGTCTCGGCGCGCGGATCGATCTCCCGGCGCAGGAGGGAGGCATGGTTCGCGCCGGCGACGCGGAACTCCGTGAGCAGCCCCTCGAGCAGCAGGCCGACGTCGACGGGCGCGCGCTTCACCGTCACCGAGCCGACATCGAGCCGGGAGAGGTCGAGGAGGTCGCTCGCGAGCTTGGAGAGGCGCTGCGCCTGCTGGCTCGCGTGCATCACGAACTCGTGCCGGCGCTCGGGGTCGAGGTTCTGGTCTTCGAGCAGCTCGAGGAAGCCCTGGAGCGTGGAGAGCGGGGTGCGGAGCTCGTGCGAGGCGGTCGCGATGAAGCGTCGTCGGGCCGTCTCGAGCTCGGCGAGCTGGCGCTGCATCTCGTCGAGCGCCCGCGCTAGCCGTGCGAGTTCGAGCGAGCCTTCGCCGCGGAACTGCGCGGTGAAGTCGCCGCGGGCCACCTTGCGCGCGCCGGCTTCGAGCGCGCGGATGCGGCGGGTGAGGCGGGTCGTCACCCAGACGCCGAGGATCAGGGCGATCGATGCGCCGCCGATGCCGGCCACGATGATGCGCTGCCGGGCGATCTCGACGGTGCGCTGCACGTCGTCGACGTCCTGCCAGACGCTGAGGACGAGGCGATAGTTGCGGAAGGAGCCGTCGGGCTGCGCAGCGTTGATGTTGAAGCGGCGCGCGGCCTCGATGCGGGGAACGCCGCCGACGCTGGTGATGCCCTCGATGCGCCGGCGGCTCACCGCAGCGCGCCGGGCGATCGACGACGCGCGCTCTTGGACGTCGGGGCTGAGGTCGCGCATGCTCGGCCGTTTGGGATCGCCGGTGAGCTCGTAGAGCACCACGCGCTGCGCGGACGACCCGAGCCCGCGTGACTGGCCGTTGCGGAAGAGCCCGAAACCGAACACGCTCTGGAGCACCGTGGGGTAGTCGGTCGGCTGCGCGGGCACCCCGCCCTCGCCGGTGGCGTACGCGAGCACCGGCGCCGCCGCCAGCCCGAGGGCGAGCGTTTGCTTCACGCTTTGCTCACGCGGCTCGATGAGCGAACTCTCCAGGCGCGGCGTCACGTAGAGCAGCCCGGCGACCGTGACGATCGCCGCGAGCAGGAACACCGCGCTGATGCGGCCAGGCAGCGAGCTCTTGAACCAGCGGATCAGCGCGATCCGGTCCCACAGCCGCGGGCGGCCGCCTCGCTCCCCGTGTTCCCCCGAAGGAGGCGGGCTCGTCATGGCGAGCGCTCGCCTCGGCGCCGGATCATGCGGGCTTGCCCATCTGGTAGCCGACGCCGCGCACGGTCAGCAGCAGCTCCGGCTCGCTCGGCTCGCGCTCGATCTTCTCGCGGAGATGACGCATGTGGACGTCGACGGTGCGCGGATCGCGGTACTCGGAGTCGCCCCAGATCTTCTCCAGGAGCTGGTCGCGCGTGAAGACGCGTCCGGGCGAGGCCACCATGAGCGAAATGATCTCGAACTCGGAGAAGGTAAGTCGCACTTCGTCTCCGCGCACCCGCACGGTGCGGCTCGCGCGGTCGAGCTCGAGGTCGCCGACGATGAACTGCTCGGCCGTCGGCGGGTCACCCGGTGCTGGGGCGGCGGTGCGGGCGGCGCGCTGGAGCATCTCGCTGCGGCGCAGTGCCGCGCGCACGCGGCTCGTGAGCTCGCGCAGCGAGAACGGCTTGGTGACGTAGTCGTCCGCGCCGAGCTCCAGACCGAGCACGGTGTCGATCTCGTCGGTGCGGGCGGTGAGCATGATGATCGGCACCGCCGACTGCGCGCGCAGGCGCCGGCACACCTCGAAGCCGTCGATGCCGGGGAGGCTCACATCGAGGAGGACGAGGTCGATCGTGTCGTCGAACCGCTCGAGCGCGGCCTCGCCGCTGAGCGCCGGGACGACGTCGAATCCCTCGCCCTCGAGCGGGTAGGAGAGGAGCGTCTGAATGGCTCGCTCGTCGTCGACAACCAAGATGCGCGGTCGGCCGGTCACGACCCATAGTCTGTCAGCGTGATCGACCCCCGGCTCACGCGCATCTTTGTGCTGCCGATTCTCGCCGTGCTCGTGCTGGCGGCCTTCTCGGTCCAGGACCGGCAGCGAGGCCTGCGCACGTTCCAAGCGCCTGATGCGTTCAGCGGTAGCGATGCGTACACGACGCTGAACCGACTGCTGACGCGGTATCCATCCCGCCCGACGGGCGGTCCCGCCGACACCGATGCCGCCGGCGAGGTGGAGGCGGGCTTCACCG
The DNA here is from genome assembly GCA_017744415.1 of Solirubrobacteraceae bacterium. Lineage (GTDB taxonomy): Bacteria > Actinomycetota > Thermoleophilia > Solirubrobacterales > Solirubrobacteraceae > JAGIBJ01. Next base: position 5,063 of record JAGIBJ010000055.1, on the reverse strand, counting down.
ATGCGGGCCTCGCCGCCGACACGTGGACGATTCCCGTGCGCACGGAACGCGGGGTATCGGCGCAGGCGACGCAGGTGTCCGGGACGAGCGACGGGCCGGGTCGCGGCGCGATCTACGTCGTCGCTGCCCGCGACAGCGTGCATGCGGGCGCTCGCGCCGAGCTCACGGGCACGGCGACGCTCCTGCAGCTGGCGGCCGTGCTCGGCAAGCGGCGGCTCGAGCATCCGGTCACGCTGATCTCGGTGAGTGGCACGCCCGGGCTCTCGGCCTACCGCGCCCTCGCCGACCGGCTCCGGTCCGAGTCTGATCCGCCGCGCGCGATCATCGTCCTCGGGACGCTGGGCACCCGCGACTACCTCGCGCCCGTGAGCAGCCTGAGCGACGGGCCGCAGTTCGCCTCGCAGCGCCTGCGCCGCACCCTGGAGGACGCGATCAGCACGCAGCGGTCGATCGGCGATTCTCAGGCTGGCGCGCTCGGTCAGCTCGTGCGGCTCGCGGCGCCGGTGACGACGGGCGGTCAGGGCCCGCTGCTCCGCGAGGGTCTCCCCGCCATCCTCTTCTCGACGACGGGCGATCGCGTCGCCCCGCCGGATGCCGTGCCGACCGAGCTGCGCATGCAGGCCGACGGCCGCGCCCTGCTGCGCGCCGTGATCGCGATCGACAACGCCGGCCCCATCGACCTCGGCCCGGATGGCCGCATCCGCGCCGCCGACGGCGTGATCCCCGCGTGGGCGCTGCGCGCGATCGTCCTCGCGCTGCTCGTACCGCCGGCGCTGCTCGTCATCGACGGCCTCGCGCGTGCCGGCCGTGAACGCCAGCGAGTCGGCCGGTGGGTGCTGTGGACGGTGTTGCTCGCGTTGCCGCAGCTGCTCGGCATCGCGGCGGTGGCTTCATCGGCGCGTGCCGGCTGGATCGACGTGCCGGGTGGCCCGATCGACCCAGGGCTGTGGACGGCCGACATCACGCCGTTCGTGATCTTCGTCGTCGCGGCCGCGTTCGGTCACCTCGCCGTGCGGCCGCTCGTTCAGCTGGCGCTCGGCCTGCGGGGTCTGCGCAGCTCCGTGCCAGGCGCGCCGCTCGGGCTCGCGCTGGTGCTGGTGCTCACCGCGCTCGCGACGTGGATCGTCAACCCAGCGGCCGCGGCGCTGATGGTGCCCGCGGTGCTGCTCTGGCCGGTGGTGCTCGACACCGGCATGCGGCCGCCGCGCGCCTGGAGCCTCGTGGCGGTGCTCGTCGGCATGCTCCCGCTGCTCGTGCTCATGGAGAACCTCCTCACGCGCTACCCGCTGGGCGACATCACGAGCGCGCTGTCGTGGTTCACGGTGCTGCTCGGCGCCTCCGACGTAGGGCTCTTCCCGCAGCTCTGGTTCACGGCGGTGTCGGGATGCTGCATCGGCGCGCTCCTCCTCGCGCGGCACGGCCGCTCGGTGGATCCGGGCGACGCCGAGGTGACCGTGCGCGGGCCCGTCAGCTACGCCGGCCCGGGGTCGCTCGGAGCCGTCGATTCGGCGCTCGACCGCGTCGGCGGCAGCCGATGACGGGTGCGGGGCCGGGCTCGGCGCGTGGCGCGACTCGGGGTGGGAGCCTCCTCCGATGATCCGGCGCTTCATCCGCTCGCTCGGGACGGCGCTGCTGATCGCCGGCGTTGCGCTGATCCTCGATGCCGCGCTCACCGTCGTCTGGCAGGAGCCGGTGTCAGCCGCCTACTCCATGGTGGTGAGCGGCAAGCTCGACGACGAGCTCGCCGACCTCGACACCGAGGGCCCGGCGGCGAGCGAGGCGGCCGTGCTCCAGGCGCTCGCGACGCGCGACCAGCGCATCGCCTACCTGGCCCGCTCGTTGCGGCGCCGGGTGGATTACGGCGAGCCGATCGCGCGCATCTCGATCCCGAAGCTGAAGCTGAAGAAGGCCGTCGTCGACGGCACCGACACGGCTGCGCTGCGCAAGGGGCCGGGCCTCATCGAGTCGACCGAGCTCCCCGGGCTCGGCGGCACCACCGCGATCGCCGGCCATCGCACCACCTACGGCGCGCCGTTTCACGACATCGACAAGCTCGTGCGAGGCGACACCATCGCCGTCGGCACCCCCTACGGCAACTTCGTCTACGAGGTGGAGCGCAAGCGCATCGTGAAGCCCACCGACGTGTGGGTGCTGCAGCGCATCGGTCGCGAGCGCCTCGTGCTCTCCGCCTGCCACCCGCTCTACTCGGCGGCCCAGCGCATCATCGTCTTCGCCAAGTTCGTCCGCTACCGCCCGCCGGCCAAGGGGCCCTGGGCCAAGGTGCTGCAGGCCCGACCGACGGGCACCCTGTCGGCGACTCCCGGCGGCTGAGCGCTCACGACCCGCCAGGCGCACGCCGCCTGAGGGCCGCCTCGCGAGCGGGGTTGCGTGCTGTCGAAGAATCAGCCCCGCATCGGGCCTGATCTTTCGACAGAACGTTGTGGGGCGCTGGCGTGGTGTTGGCGCGTGGCGGCGGGTGGGCCGAGAATGTCCGCCGGCTGCCCGCGGCCGAATGCCGCTGGCCGCTCTCGATGAGTTGGCGCGGTCCGGGCTGGCGGCCGCCAACGCCACACCCGCGCCGCCGCGCCGAGGCTCCGTGCCCCTGCCTGGCGCTGACGACGACCATTCCAGCGCTTCGGGCGCGAGTGCCCGGTTTCAAACGCGGTGGTCGTGGCCGCCGGCGCCGGAGGGCGGCTCGGGCAGCCCGGTGACGCCGGGCGACTCCCCCGGTGCGGGTTCTCGGGCGGTGCCGATCCACGTGGTGATTCCGGCGGCTTCGGCGGCAGCTCGGTTCGCGGGCGGCACGGCGACGAGGAGTTCGTAGTCGTCGCCGGCGGTGGCGGCGAAGAGGAGCTGGGCTGAGGCCGCCCCGGCGGGATCGAGCATCGCGGAGGCGCCGTTGCCGCTTGTGGCGGGCACCAGGATGCCGGTGAGCGCGGCCGCGGTTTCGGCGACGCCACGCGCCAGTGGCACGGCGGCGGGGTCGAGGTCGAGGACGAGCGCGCTCGCGCGCGCCACGTGCGCGGCGTCGGCGAGGAGCCCGTCGCTCAGGTCGATTGCGGCATGCGCCCCGGCGGCGCGCAGCGCGGGCCCGGCCTCCACCTGTGGGACTGGGCGGCGATAGGCGGCACGGAGCTCGCCGCCGACCTCGGCGGGAAGGGCCGTCTCACGCACGCGGCCGAGTTCGAGGGCGAGGCCTGCACCGGCCGCGCCGATCGGACCGGTGAGGCCGATGAGGTCGCCCGGCTGCGCGCCGGCGCGCGTGAGCGGCGCCTCGTGCTCGGTGAGCCAGCCGACGACGGTGACGCTCGCGACGACGACGGGGCCGCTCGTCACGTCGCCGCCCACGACGTCGATCCCGAACGTGCGCGCCGCCTCGGCGAGTCCGTCGGCGAGGGCGAGCAGCAGTTCGTCGGGCATCGTCCGCGGCAGGGTGAGTGCGACGTAGGCCTCGCCGGGCGGCGCGCCGCAGGCCGCGAGATCGGAGAGCGCCGTCGTGAGCGCCCGCCAGCCGAAGTCGTGGGCCGCGTCGATCCGATCGCCGAGATCCAGTCGTGCGTGCGTGCCGTCGACCGTCGTGTCGACCGAGATCACGCTCCGCGACCCACCGGCCCGCACCACGGCGGCATCGTCGCCGCTGCCGACCTCAACGCGCCAGCCGGGCAGCGGGAGCCGCGCGCGGAACGCGTCGATCAGCTCGAACTCCCCGCGTGTCATCAACGCCAACCCTACGCGGCTAGGTCTGGGATGAGGCGTGGATCGTGCGCCCGATGGGCCGCACGAAAACGTAGGTGGCCCCCTGGGCCATTGAGGCTTTCGGGTGGCTCAGCGGGCGCACGAGGCGCCCCTCATCGCTGATCTAGCGGTGGCGGTAGACGATGCGCGCACGATCGAGATCGTACGGCGAGAGCTCCACGCGGACGCGGTCGCCCGGGAGGATGCGGATGCGGAAGCGGCGCATCTTGCCCGCCACGTGCCCGAGTACCTCGTGGCCGTTGTCGAGCTTCACCTTGAACATCGCGTTCGGGAGGGCCTCAACGACCTCGCCTTCGAACTCGACTTTCTCTTCCTTCGCCATGCGGGAAGGCACGGTAGCACCGTGGAGCCGCTGAGGCGCGCGTGGCGGGTGCCGTGCACGCCTCGGTTCACGCGAACGGTGGCTCCGGCGGGGCGGTGATTCAGCCGTCGGGGCTGCGCTCGTGGGCGGGTGGCGGGAGTGCGCCGCCGCCGACGTTGTCGTCGCCTGTACCGCCGTTGCCGGTGCCGCCCGTCCCGCCTGTGCCCGTGCCGGCGGCGGGCTTGGTGGTGGTGGCGCGCGGCTTGGTGGTGGCCTCGCCGCCGTCGACGCCGTTGCCGCCGGTGGGAGTGGTGGCCTCGGGCGTGGTGCCGGTCTCGTCGCCTTCGCCGCTGCCGCCGGAGCGGGCGAAGCGGCCCTTGAACGGGGCGGCGGTGACGGGCTCGGTGATCTTGCGCCACTGGCCGCACGGCTTGCCGGCGGTGGCGACCTTCATGTAGGCACCCCAGATCTGCGCGGGGAAGGTGCCGCCAGCGACCGACGCGCCGAAGAACTGGGAGCGCATCTCGACTTGGCGGTCGGGGTAGCCGACCCAGACGGAGGTGGCGAGGCGGGGGGTGAAGCCGGAGAACCACGCGTCGCGGAAGTTGTCGGTGGTGCCGGTCTTGCCGGCGGCGGGGCACTGGATCTGGGCGCGGGTGCCGGTGCCGCTGGTGACGTTCTGGGCGAGGATCTTGGTGACTTCGCCGGTGACGCCGTTGAGGAACGTCTTCGCGCGCTTCGGGTGGCCGAGGTCGAAGGTCTTGCCGTTGGGGTATTCCTCGCTCTTGGGGAAGACGACCTTGGCGATGGCGGTGGGGGTGTTGCGGTAGCCGCCGTCGGCGATGGTCGCGTAGGCGTTGGCGGCCTCGAGGGGTGTGATGCCGGAGGTGAAGCCGCCGAGTGCCTCCGCGGGGTAGCCGCGCATCACGCGCGAGGGGATGCCCATGTCGACCGCGGCCTGCTTGACCTTGTCGGGGCCGATGTCGAGCGCGAGCTGCATGTACAC